>NZ_OY829290.1:2400000-3000000 GCF_963691685.1 Thalassovita sp. | reverse complement strand
GTGGGCAGGCAGGCCTGCATGGTCCAGAGGCGGGCATCGCCCTTGGCCACCGAGCCCATGAGCCAGTCGCAACATTTGCGCGCGGTGTCCTCGCGCAGCCCATCGATGATGATCAGACAGGTTTTGGTCATCGTTTAGAGATCCTTCACCTTGTCAGCGCTCAATGGGCAGCTGAGGTAGACGCCAAATTCCTTGCCGATATCGGCGCTGACACGGGCATGAACCGCGCCCTGACGGTCCAGAAACCGCTGGCTGTCCTCGACCGGGAAGACACCTTCGTGCCAGATGCCGGCATGGATGTAGATCCCGGCGCTGCCATCGCCCCAGAAGGCCACAACCTTTTCCGGGCTCAGATTGTCACCGGGCAGGGCGGCGGGCACGATGAAGGGTTTTCGGTCCAGCGGAAAGAACAGCTGCCCGCCATCGGGGTGGTAGTTCATATGCCACAACAGCACCTGATCCCGTGGGGCGGTCTGGCTGTCGGTGCGGGCCTTTTGCGGATCGTTCGACCAGCCCAGAACATAGTTGCCTTTCACCGCTTCGTTTTCGCCATAAAGCACATCCCCGCGCCAGTCGCATTTGAACGTGCCTTCGACATAGCCACCTTCATCGCCGGTGCCCTCATCAATCGGCCGCCAGCCCTGTTGCGGCCAACGGGTGATTTCAATGTCAAAGGTGGCAGGGTCCTCGACCAGCTGGCCATAGCCCTTGAGGCTGTCATTGGTGGCGCGGATCAGCGGCACCTCATGCCAGGGCAGCGACGGTTTGCTGCTGGCTTCAAACATATACTCAGGCGCGCTCATGACTGGCCCCGCATATGGGCATCGACCAGCCGCTGTACCCGTGGGGCAAAGTGACGGAAATCCGGGGTCTCCATATCAGCGATTTTACCCGCCTCATCCAGATAGCGCACCGCAATGATCTCTTTGAGGTTGGGGTTCTTTTCGAACTCGGCCACCTCTTCGGCGGACATCGGGCCGCCCTGCAGGTTCAGCGAGTGGATGGAGGCCTCGGACAGGCGATCAAAATAGCTGGGCTTGGTGGCACAGAGATACCGTTTGGCGGCAACGTGATAGCGACAGCAATCGGTCACCACCGAAGGGAAGAACTGTTCCAGCACCTCAGCGCCGGCATCTTCGTGGTGGCGGTCTTCGGTGTCATCCATGGTGAAGGTGCCAAACTCGGACGTGAAATGACCGATGTCATGCAGCAGCGCACCCACGATGATCTCATCCGGTTGGTTGTTCTGCTCAGCGATTGTGGCGCCCTGCAGCATATGTTCGCCCATGGTTACAGGCTCGCCCAGATATTCCTCAGCGCCGCGCCGTTCAAAGATCGAGGCGAGGAATTCCACAATGTTGTCGGCGTTCAGATCGTTTACGGTGACGCTCATTCCGCCGCCTCCTGCAATGCACGACGGCGGGCATCACGGGTGGAGCGCAGGCCGTCCTTATCCGCGTAACAGCCCTGCAGCCAACGGGTGCCGGTGCCGGAATAGGCCTTGCGGGCATGCAGCACACGGGTGTTGTCGACAACAAACCCTTCCCCCGGTTCCAGACGGAATGTCACCTCCATCGCCGGGTCATCGATGATTTCACCCAGCCGGCGATAGGCCGCATACCACAGCGCCATCTGATCAAACGGAATATCGGTCACCGCCGCGAGGGAGCGGTTGTTGAACCGCACGCCCACCAGTTCGCCATCAGGCGCCAGTTCGATCATCGGACGGCGCGCGGTCAGGCAGACACCTTCTTCGCCGGCATATTCGAAATGGGCGCAGTGGTTGGCCAGCGCATCGAAATAGGCCGGGTTTTCTGCCTGCAAACGGCGGGCGCAGGCAAAACCGTCAACCACCATGTTTTCCCCGCCCGCGGCCGAGCTTTCGAGGCAATAGAGCACCTGAATGGAGGGCACGGGATCCCGGTAGGGGTTATCAGTATGGGCCTGCAGCCCCAGCCCGGTGAAGGCCAGGTTGGTGGGGTTCACCTCAGTGCGGACCTCAAAGTGGCGGCCATAGTTGGTTTCGCGCACATGGCCAAACAGATCAACAACCTGAAACAGCGCCCCATCGGCGATCGGCCCGCCCTCAATCTTGCCAAAACCATAGCGCGCGACGGCGTCAATCCAGTCATCAAAGGCGCTGCCACGGGTGGAAAGTTCGGCGAATTGGCCGGTGGGCACATCGTTTTGCAGCCCACTGTCCCAGGTGGAGATATCCGGTTGCAGCCAGCCGCGCCCCTCGGGTGCTGCGCGATCATAGGCATGGGCGATCAGCCAGTTAGGATCAAAGACCACGGTTTTGCCTTCCGGGGCAAAGCTGACCTCCAGCCCGGCGGCGGTGACCGCGCAGGCGCTGATCCGCGTGTCGGCGGGAATGTCGCGCAGCGCAATCAGCCGCTGGCCATTGCCCGGCGCGCGGGTCTCAGGATCCGGCGCATTGTCGCGCAGCCAAATGGCGTGGAATCGCAAAGCGCCGTCATTGCTGTCAAGGGTGAGGAAATCGCCACTGGCGTCGAGAAGAGCTTGCATGGGGCACCTTTCAGGCTGGCTCAGTCATCTGTGGCTTCCTTGTCAGCCATTCCCATTATAAACTCAAATCAGAAAAATGCCCTCTGAGTATCGGTTTGATTTATGCAAGAGCCCAGCTTTCAACTGCCGCAACTGGAATGGATCCGCGCCTTTGAGGCGGCCGCACGGCTGGGCAGTTTTACCGCCGCTGCCCGCGAAACCGGGTTGACCCAGCCCGCGATCAGCCAACGCATCAGCCAGCTGGAGGCGCATCTGGGCGCACAGCTGTTCCTGCGGCAGGCGCGCACAATTACGCTGAGTGTTGAAGGCGAGGCCTGGCTGCCCCATGTGCAGGCGGCGCTGCAGGAGTTGAGCGAAAGCTCGGAGATGCTGTTTGCGCGCGACCGCACCCATCTGACCTTTTCCGCCAGCCAGTCGGTGATTGCGCTGTTTCTCGTCCCCCGTCTGGCCGAGGTTGAGCGCGTCACAGGGGCGTCAATTTCCGTGCAATCCTATGTGCTTGGCGGCCAGAGTGCGACATTGGATGAGGTGATCCAGATCCGTTATGGCGCCGGCGACTGGCCGCATCACTATCAAATGCCGCTTTATGATGAGGAGCTGGCTCCGGTTGCTGCCCCGCAGCTGCTGGCGCAGGGGCCAGGGCAGGGGGACTGGACCGCCCTGCCTCGCATTGCTTGCACCGGCCCGAGGCCGGACTGGCACGCCTTCACCCGCGCCTTTGGATTGCCCGCCACCCCCGGTGCCGAGGCGCTGCGCTTTGACACCTTCCATGCCGCGCTGGAGGCGGCAAAATCAGGCCTCGGCGTCGCGCTGGCCTCACTGCCGCTCTGCACCGAAGACCTGCGAGAGGGCCGTCTGGTGCAACTGGGATCCGAGGTGCTGCCACATGGCGAAACCTATTGGCTCCTCGCCTCCAAACGCGCCATCCGCCGCCGCCAATGGGACGCCCTGACCACCACTTTGCTTCAGTCAAAGGGGTGAGGATATCGCCTCTTCAGCAATCAACCTGGATTTCATGCGCCATCTCATTCAACTGATGGCGCACCGGCCCGCGGAGGTGCGGGCCGGTGGTTGGGTTAGATGTGCAATGCGTGGCCTAAGGCGCGCAGGCAGGCCTCTTGCAGGCCTTCGGACTGGGTTGGATGGGCGTGGATTGTGGATCCGATGTCTTCCAGACAGGCGCCCATTTCGATGGCGAGCGAGAAGGCTGCGGAGAGTTCTGAGACCCCGGCGCCAACCGCCTGCAGCCCCAGCACCGCATGATCTGCCTCACGGAAGACCACCCGGATGAAGCCATCTTCGCGTTCGCAGGTCATCGCGCGGCCGTTGGCCATGAAGGGAAATTCAGACGCTTTGGTGCCCTCAACCTCGCCCGGCAGGGCGCCGCAGGTGACAATCTCAGGGTCAGTAAAACAGACCGCCGGAATGGCGCGTTTGTCCCATTCCACGGCATGGCCAGCGATGTGCTCCGCCACCATTTCGCCCTGCGCCATCGCCCGATGGGCCAGCATCGGCTCCCCGGTGACATCGCCGATCGCATAGATCCCGCGCATTGAGGTCTGGCAGGTCTGATCGATCCGAATGAACGGCCCGTCCAGCGTCAGTGCCAGTTCTTCCACGCCGATGCCCTGCGTCCGTGGACGGCGGCCGACGGTGACCAGCACCTTATCCGCCTGAACGACACCCTGATCGGTGGTGAGCTGCCCCTCGGCAAAGCCTTCGGCCTTGGCCCCGGTCATCACGGTCACACCCAGCGCCGCCAGACGTTTGGCCACCGGCGCGGTCAGCGCCTTGTCATAGGTTGGCAGGATCCGATCCGCCGCCTCAACCACAGTGACCTTGGTGCCCAGTTTGGCAAAGGCCGTGCCCAGTTCCAGACCGATATAGCCGCCGCCCACAACGGCCAGTGTGTCCGGCACGCTGTCCAGGGACAGCGCCTCGGTCGAGGAGAGGATATCGCCGCCAAACGGCAGGAACGGCAGCTCAACCGGGGCGGAGCCTGAGGCGATCACCACATGTTCCGCGCGGATCTGTGTGACCTCATCGCCATTGCTGACGGCGACGGTTTTTCCATCAAGGAAGCGGGCCCGCCCTTGCACATACTGCGCGCCCGCGCGTTTCATCAACCCGGCAACACCTCCCGTCAGACGGGAGACGATGCCGTCTTTCCAGGCCACGGTTTCGGCCAGATCGATGTTGGCGTCCCCGGTTTTGATGCCCAAGGGGCCGTCATTGGCATGGGTGATCTTGTGGAATTCATCCGCCGCATGGATCAGCGCCTTGGAGGGGATGCAGCCGATGTTCAGGCAGGTGCCGCCCGGTGCGGCCTCATCCACCACAATCGTGTCAATGCCCAGCTGGCCGGCACGGATCGCACAGACATAGCCGCCGGGACCGGCGCCAATGATCAGAAGTTTACATTTCTTATCAGCCATTTACCCCTCCACAAACAGCATCGCTGGGGTTTCCAGCAGGGTCTTGAGTTTCTGCACGAACACTGCCGCATCCCAGCCATCGATCACCCGGTGATCAAAGGAGCAGGAGATGTTCATCATCTTGCGCGGCTGGAACTGCTGGCCGTCCCAGACCGGACGGATCTGCATTTTGTTCACGCCCACAATGGCCACTTCGGGGTGGTTGATGATCGGCGTTGTTGCCAGGGCGCCAAGCGGGCCCAGCGAGGTGATGGTGATCGTGCCGCCCTGCAACTCATCAATCTTGATGGTGCCGTCACGGGCGGCATCGGCCAGCCGGCCAAGCTCGGTCGCATTGTCCCAGAGGCTGCCTGCCTCAGCATGGCGGATCACCGGCACGTTCAACCCGTTCGGGGTTTGCGTGGCGATGCCCACATGCACCCCGCCGTGGCGATGGATCACACCGGCCTCATCATCATAGTGCGCGTTCAGTTCGGGCTGTTCACGCACCGCTTCGACGATGGCGCGCATCAGGAACGGCAGGATGGTCAGCTTGGGGCGGTCGCCCTTGTGTTTGGCGTTGAGCGCCGCGCGGAGGCTTTCAAGCGCCTCCATCTCGACTTCTTCGACGATGGTGATATGCGGGATCTGCCGTTTGGAGATCTGCATCTTCTCGGCGATCTTACGGCGCATGCCGATGACGCGCACTTCTTCGATGCCGGTGTTGGCAGCGCGGGTCACGCCGCCCTGCTGGATACCGCCAGAGGCGATCCAGCGATCCAGATCCTCATGGCTGATCCGACCGGCAGGGCCGGACCCCGGCACCTGACGCAGGTCGATGCCTTCGTCACGGGCGCGGCCCCGCACAGAAGGTGACGCCAGCGGTTTGGTGCCCTGCGCGCGTGCCACGATAGGGGCTGCAGAACTCGCAGGCGCCGGCGTGGGTTTCGGCGCAGGTGCAGCCACCGGCTTCGGCGCCTCCGGCTTGGGGGCCGGTGCGGCAGCGGGCGGTGGTGCGGCGTCTTCAGCGATGTCGCCTTCGTTGCCCTCGCCGTCCACTTCGATCCGGATCAACACGGCGCCAACGGCCATCAGCGTGCCAATCTCACCGCCCAATTCGACCACTTTGCCCTCAACCGAGGACGGCACTTCCACCGCGGCCTTATCGGTCATGACAACCGCCAGGATGTCGTCTTCTTTGACGATATCGCCCGGTTTCACCTGCCATTCGGTCAATTCGGCCTCGGCAATGCCTTCACCGATATCGGGCAGTCTGATTGCGTGAATACCCATGGCTTACCCCTCCATCACTTTTTTCAAGGCTTCCCCAACACGGGCCGGACCCGGGAAATATTCCCATTCCTGCGCGTGCGGATAGGGCGTGTCCCATCCGGTCACGCGGATCATCGGCGCCTCGAGGTGGTAAAAACAGCTTTCCTGCACAAGGCTCATCAGCTCAGCACCAAAGCCCGAGGTGCGGGTAGCCTCATGCACGATGACGCAGCGGCCGGTTTTTTGAACCGAGGCGACGATTGTGTCCAGATCCAACGGCATCAGGGTGCGCAGGTCGATCACCTCAGCGTCGACGCCAGCCTCTTCCGCGGCGGCCTCGGCAACGTAAACCATTGTCCCGTAGGCCAAAACCGTCACATCCGCACCTTCACGGGTGATCTTGGCCTTGCCCAGCGGCACCGACACATCGCCATCAGGCACGTCGCCCAGCGGGTGTTTCTTCCATGAGGTCAGGGGGCGGTCATGGTGGCCGTCAAACGGGCCGTTATAAAGCCGTTTGGGTTCGAGGAAGATCACCGGATCGGGATCCGCAACCGCCGATAGGAACAACCCCTTGGCATCTGCCGGGTTTGAGGGGATCACCACCTTCAGGCCCGACACATGGGTAAAGATCGCCTCGGGTGACTGGCTGTGGGTCTGGCCGCCAAAGATGCCGCCGCCGGTGGGCATGCGGATCACCAGCGGACAGGTGAAATCCCCGTTTGAGCGATGCCGCAAGCGCGCCGCCTCAGACACGATCTGGTCATAGGCGGGATAGACATAGTCAGCGAACTGAATTTCGATCACCGGTTTCAGCCCATAGGCCGCCATGCCAATGGCGGTGCCCACGATCCCGCTTTCGTTGATCGGGGCATCAAAGCAGCGTGCGCTGCCGTATTTTTCCTGCAGGCCAGCGGTACAGCGGAACACACCGCCGAAAAACCCGACGTCTTCGCCAAAGACCACCACTTTGTCATCCGCAGCCATCGCCACGTCATGGGCGTCCCGGATGGCTTCAATCATTGTCATCTGTGCCATGATTAATACCCCGCTTCCTGACGTTGCCGGATCAGATGAGGCGGCATGGTTTCATAAACCCCTTCGAACATGTCGCGGGGGCTGGGGGCCTGACCGTCACCAAGGGTGCCAACTGCTTCGGCCTGTTTTTGAATGGTGGTGACCTCATCCAGAATTTCCGCTTCGGCTTGTGTGTGACGGTCCTCAGTCCATTCCCCGATGGCGATCAGATGCGCCTTGAGGCGTTCCAGCGGATCGCCCAGGGGCCAGGCGTCGGCTTCGCTGCCGGACCGATAAGCCGATGGATCATCCGAGGTGGAATGCCCGCCCGCGCGGTAGGTCACATGTTCGATCAAGGTTGGCCCATGGCCCAGACGGGCCCGTTCAGCCGCCCATTTGGCCACCGCATGCACCGCCAGATAATCGTTGCCGTCCACCCGGATAGAGGCAATGCCAAAGCCATGGCCGCGCGCCGCAAAGGTGCCGACACCGCCACGTGCGATGCCCTGGAAGGTCGAAATGGCCCATTGGTTGTTGACGATATTCAACACCACCGGCGCCTTATAGGTGGAGGCAAAGACCATCGCCGAATGGAAATCGCTTTCGGCGGTGGAGCCATCCCCGATCCAGCCGGTGGCGATCTTGGTATCGCCCGAAATGGCAGAGGCCATGGCCCAACCCACCGATTGCACAAACTGGGTGCCAAGGTTGCCTGAGATCGAGAAGAACCCATGCGCCTTCGACGAATACATGATCGGCAACTGGCGCCCGTGCAGCGGATCTTCGGCGTTGGAATAGATCTGGTTCATCATCGTCAGCATCGGATAGTCCGAGGCGATCAACAGACCGGCCTGACGATAGGTGGGGAAGTTCATGTCCCCCGGCTGCAGGGCGCGGGCAAAGGCGCAGCTCACCGCCTCTTCACCCAAATGCTGCATGTAGAAACTGGTCTTGCCCTGCCGCTGTGCGGTCTGCATCCGCGCATCAAAGGTCCGCAGCGTCATCATGTGACGCAGACCTTGGCGCAGCTCCTCCGCCGTCAGGGCCCCGGCCCAGTCCCCAACGGCCTGACCGTCCTTGTTCAGGACCCGCACAATGGAAAACGCCATATCGCGGATCGTGTCGGGATCCACATCCACAGGGGGGCGTTGGACCTCCCCCGCACGTGGAATTTCAAAGTCCGAAAAATCAGGCGTGTCGCCGGGTCTGCACCCCGGTTCCGGCACATTGAGTGAAAGCGGTTCATAGGTAGATGTCATCCGACCCCCCTCCGGTCTGGGTGAACGCAAGGGGCATGCCCTGCGGTAAGTCTGAGTCTTCTGCCACCAGCATAACAGATCATGGCTGGCGCAGGTTCGGCTGCGCAGTATTCTAGGGGAAACAGAGTAGTTGCTTAACGCAATTCTGACAGCTATCCTGACCTAAATCAGCTCCAAATCACTAAGGATCCGCAGAAACATGGCCAAAATCACCCTAGATCATCTGGATCGAGAGATTTTGCGTGCACTGGAGGCTGACAGCCGGATTTCACTGGTTCATCTGTCTGAACGCATTGGCCTCTCCGCCACCCCCTGCAAACGTCGTTTGGCGCGGCTGCAGGACAGCGGGCTGATCGCCCACTACGGCGTGACGCTCGATCGCAAGGTCGCGGGCCATGGCATCACCGCCTATGTCTCGGTCGAGTTGGAGCGCACAGACGCCGAACAGATCGCCGATTTCCAACGCCAGGTCAGCCTGTTTGAAGAGGTGGTGACCGGCACGCTGATGACCGGGGCACAGGATTTCCTGTTGGAAGTCGCCGTCGAAAGCCTGGAGGAATTTGACATGTTCCTGCAGTCAAAGCTGATGCGCATTCCCGGCCTGCGCAACGTAAAGTCCCGGTTTGCCTTGCAAAAATTCATCAACCGCAACCGGTTGCCCTAAGCGCTTTTTCCTGCGGTGCTTTCAAAAGCTTTTCGTTAAAGGGTCTGCCAAACCCTCCGGGATGGACTGCTTGATCAGTGCCTTTGCCCAAAACCGTTGGGAAGGAAAATAACAACCCCGGTCCTGATACGATCTTCCTTTTTGGTTGGACGCTACTATTCTTGGCAAAGCCATGATTATGAACCGACGTCATTTCCTCGCAAGTAGCGCTGGGCTGGCCCTTTCCGCCTGCGTGGCCGGCAGGTCCCCGACGGCAACGGGGGCTGGTGTCAGCAACCTGCCATCAGACCTCAAACCGGTAGCCAACCCGGCATTTGCAAATTGGATCGCGAATTTCAGACCACGCGCGCGGGCCGCAGGCATTTCCGAAAGTACCTTGCAGGTGGCTTTCGCAAATGTTGGCTACCTGCCCGGGGTCATCACCCGGGACAAAACCCAGATTCAAACCCGGCGCACTTTGGAAGAATACCTGTCGATTGCCACGTCAGATGACAGGCTGGCAAAAGGCCGCGCCGCTCTGACGAAACATGCAAGTACACTTGCCGCGATTGAACGAAAATACGGTGTCAGCGCGCAGATCGTTGCGGCGATTTGGGGCATGGAAAGTCAGTTTGGCGAAAAGCGTGGACAGATCCCGGTGATCTCCTCCACAGCGACGCTTGCCTTTGAAGGCCGCCGTGGCGCCTTTTACGAAACGCAGCTGATCGCCGCCTTGCGCATTCTTGAGCGTGGCGACATCTCACCGGCCAAACTGACCGGCAGCTGGGCGGGGGCGATGGGGCACACGCAGTTCATTCCCACCTCCTACCAGTCATTTGCTGTCGATTTCACCGGTGATGGCAGGCGCGATGTCTGGGGGCAGGATCCAAGCGACGCGCTGGCCTCCACCGCCAGCTATCTGGCGCGCAACGGCTGGCAATCCGGATTGACTTGGGGGGCGGAGGCCGGACCTAGCGCACCACTAGGACGCACCATCCAGCCGCAACAGGGCGGCGTCAGCTTCGTGATCACCCGCAATTTCAATGTGCTGAAGACCTATAACAACTCCGATTTCTACGCGCTCGGGGTGGGCCATCTCGCCGATCGCCTCGGCGGGGCGGGCCCCCTGCGCGGAACCTTCCCGCCCGATACCAATGGGTTGACCAAAGCAGATCGGCTGGCACTCCAACGTGGTTTGCAAGCCAAAGGGTACGACGTTGGCACGGTTGACGGTGTGATCGGCGCCAAAACCGAAGCCGCCATTCGCGATTTTCAGAAACGACAAGGGCTGGCAATCACCGGTATAGCCAACCGCGATCTGCTTGCCCGCCTGAGTTAACCAATCTTAAGAAAAGCCAGAAACGGATCCTCCGACCAAACGGAGCCGCAGGGACGAGCTTCGGCAAACAAGTTGGAAATCCGAAGGCGCCGTGGTTTAAGCGGGCGAAACAGGAAAGGAATTTTCGTATCACTAAGTTCGACCCAGAGACGCTGCCCAAAGCCCATCAGGACGTGGTCAAAACCACCCGTCTTTGGCTTGATCAAATGGTCGTCGGGCTCAACCTATGTCCGTTTTCACTGAGTGTCATCGCCCGCAACCAAGTCCATTATGCCGTCTGTGACGCCACCGCGGATGCGGAATTGAGGCAGTTTTTTTTGGATGAATTGCAGCGCCTGCTTGGGGCCAACGAAAATGATGTCGCGACAAGCTTGCTCATGTTCACCCAGGGTGTGGAGGCGTTTGAGGATTACCTCGACCTCCTCGATTGGTTCCAGCAATTGTTGGAGGATGCGGATCTGACCGATCATGTGCAGCTGGCGTCCTTTCATCCACACTATCAGTTTGAGGGGGTGGATGCAGAGGATCTCAGCCACTTCACCAATCGCGCGCCCTACCCAACGATTCACCTGCTGCGTCAGGATCACATGGCGCGGATCCTCACCCATGTTTCGAACCCTGAGAAGATCTACCTGGACAATATCGAAACGTTGAAAAAACTGGGCCGTCCGCAAGTCGAAGCTCTTTGCCCCTGGGGGAAGTGATGTGTTTGCAGTGACTTGTCGCTGCCTCCGTTACCTAACTATACGGGCGGATCACTTCAGTGGGGGAGGATCACGCAGGTGGGCCCGGACGGTCACGGTTTCGAAGCGCCCGGCGTAGGCTTGCCACCTATACACGATCCGGTCATTCGCCAGAAAACTAACCGAACCGCCAAGTGTGGGATGATTCCCGCTAACAGTTGGGGAGCCACCATTACTTTCGTATTTCGGTTTCTCTATGAGAATCTTCTCCTTCATCTTCGAGAAAACTCTGCTTACGCACACTTCAAAATTTCGGGGGGATTTCAATTTTTGACCAAAAGCCCTCTGTCGATCGACTTGATCATACTTCAGATGTTCGGCTCTTGCCGGAAAACCTGTATCACGAGTTGCGGCGCATACGGGGTGCTACTACGTGATTGTTTGGAACTAGATTAGCTGGTTTTGTCAGCTCATGAACTCAAGAGTCGAATGCCATCCTCAAGTGATAAATTCGAATGGAGGCTTTAGTAAGAATGGTCGAAGCGATACCACCACTTGTTTTGGAAGTGCCAAGTTCGAGTGTTAGAAAAGACGCCAAGTTTTATCCCATGATGGGGGGAACGTTGGATGGGCATCTGTCCTACAGAGAGATTGGAGAAACGCCGTATTTCCCCCCTGTGCGCGACGTATCCTGGATTCCGACAAATGCGAAGCGCTTTCGTGATGTTGCTATTCCAGACGTTATGGCAGCGCATTGGGAACACAAGGTTCTGACGGTCGACCCAAAGGAGCTTCAACCATTTGCCCCGAAGCTGCGTGTAAACAATGATGATCTGATTGAGCATTTGCCCGATATCCACCCGTGGACACCATTTATGATCGTTAGCGAACGCGCCAAATCGGTTATTGAAGACATTGACCCAGACACCGCGTACTTCTTTCCCGTTGAAATCTTTAGCAGCGCGAATGAGCCCGTGGAAAAAACCTTTTATTGGTGCGTTTTTAGGAACCGGCTTTATTATGAAAACTCTACTCTAGGACGGCCTGTTGTAAGCGTTCCCTTCCCCGGTATTTTTGGCGATGGAGGAATGGTTTATGAGATGGAGACTTACTCAGAAGTTCAAAGCCACTTAGAGAGATTTCCTTTTTGGGGATTGAGCTTTTTCCTGGGGCGTGCTTGCTTCTCACGATCAGCCTTTTTGCGTCTGAAATCAGAGCTGCTGACGGGGCTAGTCGAAAATACCGAAACTCGATTCGCCGCAGACAGAAAACTTCATGAGAGCATCGGGCATATAGCATAATGGCAAACTTTGTTCGTGGAACCGACTCGTAAAAGCTACGGAAAGCAGCCGATCGCTTTGCGGCATCAAATGGTGGAGTCGACCCATCTGTATTTGGCAGCCCCCAAGCGCATCGCCTGTTTTCAATCGAGGTTTTTGGTGACGCGAACACCCTCTTAGTTTGCGCCGCCCTTGGTTCCAAAATCTCTGACGAAGCGCTGTCTTGTGCAAGGTGGTTCCACTTAGTCCGACCGCGAATTCACGATGCGGATTATATTATCAAGGGGCGCAGCTATCCCAATAGGCTGGTCCTTATTGGCTTTCTTTAACAGCTTACGCACCGTTTTCTGGCTCAGGGTGTAGCTTCTGCCCGGCCTACTGTGCGCTTTTTGCGAGCAGTTCTGCGGCAATCTTGGCGAAGGTCTCGGTTTGCTCAGCTGCCGCCTTGGCTTTCTGATCTTTGCGTATGCTCGAGGGATCTTCGTCCTTTGCGATCAAACTACGGGCCTCATCCCGTTTTTGTCGCGCATCGGCCAAAGTCACTTCCGGGTATTTGCCCAGCGCTAGAAGCCTCTCTTTTCGCAGCAAGCGGTATTTGAAATGCCAGAGTTTCGACCCATTCGGCTTGATCAGCAGATAGAGACCGTCGAAGTCGGCTTGCTTGTAAGGCTTTTCTTTAGGTTTTAGAGGCCGAATCCTTGCATCGCTCAGGACCGGATGGGGGACCTTCCAGATGTCTCATGACACGTACCCCAGATCGGTACCCCACATAGGGGTAGATAGTAGCGCACGTGGCAGGACATCACCGGACAAACCCACAGCGAAAAGCCTGCGAATACAGGCTATTGGCGGACCAACTTGGATGCAACTGGATGATAAAATGGTGCCCCCACACGGACTCGAACCGCGGACCTACTGATTACAAATCAGTTGCTCTACCAGCTGAGCTATAGGGGCATGACCAGCGTTCTGGTCTGGGACTTGGATTAGCCGAGAGGGCAGGGGGGTGCAAGGGGGCAATGTGAATTGGCGGTGGAAAATTCCGGGTGTTGTGCTGTGCGGTGCAAAGCCTGTGGAAGCGCAACACTGGATGCGGTGAGGCCCGCGTCAGATCACAGATATCATGGTGTGGGTAGTAAATTGGAGCGGGCGAGGCGATTCGAACGCCCGACCCTAACCTTGGCAAGGTTATGCTCTACCCCTGAGCTACGCCCGCTCCGTTGTGAACACTGACGCGGTTCTGACGCCCCCGTTCGGAGGAGATTTGGAGCGGGCGAGGCGATTCGAACGCCCGACCCTAACCTTGGCAAGGTTATGCTCTACCCCTGAGCTACGCCCGCTTCCTTTTCGACGGTGGGTGACCGTCATGGGTAACCTATTGGAGCGGGCGAGGCGATTCGAACGCCCGACCCTAACCTTGGCAAGGTTATGCTCTACCCCTGAGCTACGCCCGCTTCCTTAGGTGTGGCGTGGAATACAAACACTGGCCGGGGGCCGCAAGAGGAAAATGCCAAAGGCGAGCAAAAAAACCGGCTAAATTGGTCCGGCCTGCCAACTGCACCTTTTTTACAAGGGGCAGGGCAGGTCCAGCCGCGCCATCGGGTCAGGCCAAAGGCTCCTGTCAGATCAGGCTGTGGGCGATCAGGCCGAGAGCGGAAAAGGCCATCATTGCAAAGGTCAGGATCATGCCAGACTTGCGCAGGGGGATGATCTGCGGCGTGCGGCCAAAGCCGATGGCGTGCAGCAGCCGGCCGGCCAGGAATATCACACCAAGGGCATGCACCGCCCAGGTTGGGGCGCCCTGCAGTTCGACCAACAGCAGCAACAGCAGCGAGATCGGGGCATATTCCGCGCAGTTGGATTGGGTGCGCATGGCTTTGATCATCGCCTTGTTGGCACCGTCACCAACGCTGACCTTTTCGGACTGACGGGTGCCGATCACCCGAACCGAGAGGTAAAGGAACAACAGGGCGGCAAGGCCTGCGTATAGCGGTGTGGCGATCAGGGGCATGGGGCTCTCCGGCTGTGAAACACTTCAATCGGGGCGAAGCGTGGCGCAAAGTTTCAGGGCAGGCCAGCGTTAATGGCCGCTTTGGCGCTGCGCTGCCCTTAGGTTAGCCTGTTCGCCACTGCGGTCCGGAGCCGCCACATGTGCCTAGGGCCTAGGGCCTAGGGCATGGGGGTGGCGTGCAGAATATTGCGCATATAGGCGGCATCTTCCTCGGACAGCTGCGGCAGCAAAACCCGGGTGGTGTAATGGCCATAGAACTTGCCGTAAGAGGGCACAGCCCAGTCGATGATCTGCGCATGCTCAAAGTGCAGCGCGTCACCGATCTGGGCGCCTTTGATGTCCCGCGGGTGGTTGGCGTAAACGGCCGTGAAGGCATCGCCGCCTTCGGGCCGCACGCCGCGGACCCAGATGTTTTCGTTCTCAATCCCGTCTGCATTCACAGGCACCGCAACCTTCAGGGTCAAGGCGTCGGGGTAGGTGCCATTGGCCACAGGCACGCGCGCCAGGATCGTGTCCAGGGTCGCGCGGGCCTCCACGATGGCCTGTACCATCTCCTTGTTGTCTGAACTGGTGTTGACGGTGGTATCCAGCGCCAGTGCGCCCTGGGGGCTAAGCGCACAGCTGAGGGAGAGGGTGAGGGACAGCGCAAGAGATCGCAGCATAATGGTCATCCAATACATAAAAAAATCGCGGGCACCGTGACCCGCGATTTTCCTGATGTCAATGCGCGCTAGGCGCGTGGATTACTCCAGTTCGACCAGCAGGTCCTTGGCGTCAATCTGACCGCCGGGCTGCACGTGCACGGCTTTCACAACCGCGTCGCGTTCAGCGTGAATGCCGGTTTCCATCTTCATCGCCTCGATGGTCAGCAACAGGTCGCCCTCATGCACTTCCTGACCGACCGAGACGCCGACTGAGGCCACAACACCCGGCATCGGTGCGCCGATGTGGTTCTGGTTGCCCAGTTCGGCCTTGGGGCGGGCGGCGGTGGCGGATTTCACCAGACGGTTCGGCACGCGGATCACCCGCGGCTGGCCGTTCAGTTCAAAGAACACCTTCACTTCGCCGTTTTCATCGGTCTCGCCAATGGCCTGCAGGCGGATTTCCAGCGTCTTGCCCGGATCGATCTCGGCGGTGATCTCATCACCCGGTTCCATCCCGTAGAAGAAGGTCTTGGTCGGCAAGGTCCGGACCGGGCCGTACTGACGGTGACGGCCCATGTAATCCATGAAGACCTTGGGATACATCAGGTAGCCGTTCAGATCCTCATCATCCACCTCAAACCCGTCCAGATCGGCGCTGACCTGTGCGCGGACCTCTTCCAGATCCACGGGCGCCAGATGCGCGCCGGGGCGGTCGGTGTTGGGCGCATCGCCTTTCAGCGCTTTGGCCACGATGCCGGCGGGAAAACCACCCGGAGGCTGGCCCAGATTGCCGCGCATCATATCCACAACCGAGTCGGGGAAGGCCACGTCTTTGGTTGGGTCCTCGACGTCGGCGCGGGTCAGGCCCTGGCTGACCATCATCAGTGCCATGTCGCCGACCACCTTGGACGAAGGCGTCACCTTCACGATGTCACCAAACATCTGGTTGGCGTCAGCATACATCTGCGCCACCTCATGCCAGCGTTCCTCCAACCCCAGCGAGCGCGCCTGCGCCTTGAGGTTGGTGAACTGACCGCCGGGCATTTCGTGCAGGTAAACCTCAGACGCCGGGGCCGCCAGACCGCTTTCAAAGGCGGTGTATTGCGCGCGCACCTGTTCCCAGTAATTGCTGACCTCACGGATGCGGCCAATGTCGATACCGGTGTCCCGGTCGGTGTTGGCCAGCGCTTCCACGATGGAGCCAAGGCAGGGCTGCGACGTCCCGCCCGAGAAGGCATCCATCGCCGCATCCACAGCATCAACACCCGCATCTGCGGCGGCCAGAATGGTGGCCCCGGCAATGCCCGAGGTGTCATGGGTGTGGAAATGTACTGGTATGGACAGCTCTTCTTTCAGGGCTTTGACCAGTTGACGGGCGGCGGCCGGTTTCAGCAGGCCTGCCATATCCTTCAGGCCCAGCACATGGGCGCCGGCGGCTTCCAGTTCCTTGCCCATGTTGACGTAGTATTTCAGGTCATACTTGGCGCGGTTCGGATCCAGAATATCGCCGGTGTAGCAGATCGTGCCTTCGCAGACCTTGCCCGCCTCATTCACCGCATCCATCGCCACGCGCATGTTTTCCACCCAGTTCAGGCTGTCAAACACGCGGAACACGTCGATGCCTCTGGCGGCCTCCGCCACAAAGCTTTGCACCACATTGTCAGGGTAGTTGGTGTAACCCACCCCGTTTGAGGCGCGCAGCAGCATCTGGGTCATCAGGTTGGGCATGCGGCTGCGCAGGTCGCGCAGACGCTGCCACGGGCATTCCTGCAGGAAGCGATAGGCCACATCAAAGGTTGCGCCACCCCAACACTCGACCGAGAACAGCTCGGGCAGGTTGGCGGCGTAGCTGGGCGCCACACGGATCATATCGATCGAACGCATCCGGGTCGCCAGCAGCGACTGGTGGCCATCGCGCATGGTGGTGTCGGTCAGCAGCAGCTTCTTCTGCGCCAGCATCCAGTCGGCAACGGCTTTCGGGCCTTCGGCTTCCAGCAGGTTGCGGGTGCCGGCCGGGATCTCATCGCCGTGGGCGGGCGGTTTTGGCAGTTTCAGATCCTCAGCCGGGGCAGGGCGGCCCTCTGTCTCAGGGTGACCGTTGACCGAAATGTCGGCGATATAGGTCAGAACCTTGGTGCCACGGTCGCGCCGTTTCTTGAAGTTGAAGAGATCGGTCGACTCGTCGATGAACTTGGTGGTGTATTCATTGCTGAGGAAGGTCGGGTGCTTCAGCAGGTTTTCCACAAAGGCGATGTTGGTCGACACGCCGCGAATACGGAATTCGCGCAGCGCCCGGTCCATCCGGTGGATCGCCGCCTCGGGCGTTGGGGCCCAGGCGGTGACCTTGACCAGCAGCGAGTCATAGTAGCGGGTGATCACCCCGCCCGAATAGGCGGTGCCTCCGTCCAGACGGATGCCCATGCCCGTGGCCGAGCGATAGGCGGTGATACGGCCATAGTCGGGGATGAAGTTGTTCTGCGGATCCTCGGTGGTGATCCGGGTCTGCAGCGCATGGCCGTTCAGACGGATTTCATCCTGGCTGTTCTTGCCGGTGGCCTCGGCCAATGTCTTGCCTTCGGCGATCTTGATCTGCGCCTGCACAATGTCGATGCCGGTGACTTCTTCGGTGACGGTGTGTTCCACCTGCACCCGGGGGTTCACCTCGATGAAATAGAACTTGCCGGTGTTCATATCCATCAGGAACTCAACGGTGCCAGCGCATTCATAGTTCACATGGGCGCAGATCTTGCGGCCCAGATCACAAAGCTCGGTGCGCTGTTCTTCTGTCAGGTAGGGGGCCGGGGCGCGCTCAACCACTTTCTGGTTGCGGCGCTGGACCGAACAATCCCGTTCCCAAAGATGGTAAATCTCACCGTGGCTGTCGCCGAGGATCTGCACCTCAACGTGGCGGGCACGGGTGATCATCTTTTCCAGATAGCCCTCACCATTGCCAAAGGCCGCTTCGGCCTCACGGCGGCCTTCCAGCACCTTTTCTTCCAGCTCATCCTCGCTGAGGATCGGGCGCATGCCGCGTCCGCCGCCGCCCCAGCTGGCTTTCAGCATCAGGGGGTAGCCGATTTCAGCGGCCTCTTTCTTGATCGCCTCCATATCGTCGTCCAGCACCTCGGTGGCGGGGATGACCGGCACATCTGCGGTGATCGCAACCTTACGGGCGCTGGCCTTATCACCGAGCGCGCGCATGGTTTCTGCCTTGGGGCCGATGAAGGTGATGCCATTTGCGGCGCAGGCGTCGACGAAGTCGGGGTTTTCCGACAGCAGGCCATAACCCGGGTGGATCGCGTCCGCGCCGCATTCCTTGGCAACGCGGATGATCTCATCAATCGACAGGTAGGCGGCCACAGGGCCCAGGCCTTCACCGATGCGGTAAGCTTCATCCGCCTTGAAGCGATGCAGCCCCAATTTGTCCTCTTCGGCAAAGACCGCCACGGTCTTTTTCCCAAGCTCGTTGGCTGCCCGCATGATCCGGATGGCAATCTCGCCCCGGTTTGCGATCAGGATCTTGTTGAACTCAGTTGCTGTGACGTCGGTCATCTCGGTCATGGCGCACCTCCCGCGGTCCGTGAAATTACTGTGACAGTGCTTGGCATGTCGCTGCATTGCAGCGCAACAGTTTTGGGCGCTATCGGTCACTTTAGGTGACCAAAAAAATCATGTTAGCGATAAACTTGCTTGTGTTGACACATTTTGGCGCCTCCGGTTTTGCATTTATGCATGATCTAATTCCGAATCTGCGAGTCACCTATCGGGAAATGCTGCGCCTCAGCGTAGCTGCCGTTGCGGCAGGTCTGTCAGTGTTTTGGCCCCCATTTGCCCCATGTTGGCCAACAGATCGCGGCGCAGCAGATCCACCAGATGATCCGGTCCTTTTGCCCCTAATGCCCCAAGTGCATAATGCCATGCCCGCCCCAACATGACAAAATCTGCGCCTAAAGCGACAGCGCGGCAGATATCGAGGCCGCCTTCGACGCCGCTGTCAAAGATCACCGGCAGCTTGGTTTCCGCGCGGATGGCGGGCAGCACATCGATGCTGGCCGGGGCGGCGTCAAACTGGCGCCCGGCGTGATTTGAGACCCAGATGCCATCAACGCCTGCCGCTTCCAGCGGTTTCACGTCGCGCGCATCCATCACACCTTTGACCACAAGCGGGCCGTCCCAGGCATCGCGCAGGGCCTGCAGATAGGTCCAATCCGGGGAGGTACGCAGCAGGTAGCCAACATGTTCGGTGGAGCTGAGCCCGGTCGCCTTATCCGCATAGCCATCGATCAGCCGCATCCGCGGCATGCCCATTTTCGCCATGCCCATGGCCCAGGCCGGGCAGCGGGCCACCTGCGCCAGCAGACGCGGGGTCAGCCGTGGCGGGCTGGTTAGGCCCGAACGAACCTGCCGTTCACGGCGACTGGCCACCGGCACATCCACGGTCAGAACCAAGGTGGTGAAACCTGCATCGCGCGCCCGTTTCAACATATCGGCGCGGATCTCAGGATCGCGCGGCGGGTAAATCTGGAACCAACCATTGCCGTTCAGGCAATCGCCTACCTCCTCAGGTGTGCGGCTGGCCACGGTCGACAGCCCATAGGGCAGCCCGTGCCGGGTGGCGGCGGCGGCCAGCAGCCGTTCGGCGTTGGGCCAGAACAGACCGGACATGCCAACGGGTGAGACACCAAAGGGCAGGGGATGGCGTTGCCCAAAGAGATCGACCGAAAGATCTACCTCTTGTTCGCCATGCAGGATCGAGGGCATCAGCTGCACCGCATCCAACCCATGACGGTTGCGCAGCTGCGTGCGCTCCTCCCCGGTGGCGCTGTCGAGGTATTCAAAGACAAACCAGGGCAGACGTTTTTGCGCCTTTGCTTTCAGGTCAGAGAGGGCGGGGTAGCGTTGATGCAGATCCATGCCGGTATTTGCAAAGCTGCGCAGGGGATTGTCCAGACTTGATTGCGCCTCAAACGCCCGACGGATGTTGCCAGTTTCGCGTACGTGGAACTCAACGGGCCGCCACATTGCCGGCTTTGTGGCCCTCCTCTTGATCCGACGGGGCTGGCTCCGTCGCGTCCTCACCACTTGACGCTTCCGAAGTGGCGGCACGATCGGCGGCCAGATCTCTGTCCCAAGTTTCCGCCAGCGACTCGTTCGACGGGTCAGGCATTTGAGCAGATGGGGTGGTGTTTAACTCAGCCACAGTGGCGTCCTCTTCCGCCACTTGCGCGGATGGATCGCGGGGGCTGGGGCTCACCGTGTTGGCCAGCCGGACCTGATTGCGACCTTTGGCCTTGGCGGCGTAGAGCGCTTCGTCGGCGCAGCGCATCAGCTCCTGCGGCAGGGTGCCATGCTGCGGATAGTGCGAAACGCCCAGCGAAATGGTGACCGTCGGCAGTGTTTTCTCGCCGTAGCGCAGTGAGATCGCTTCGACCGCTTTGCGCAGATGTTCGGCCTTGCGCAACACATCAGCGTTTTTCACCCCGGGCAGTATCAGCGTAAACTCCTCGCCGCCCATACGGCAGGCGACCTGATCGCCATCGCAGGCCTTTTCCAATGCGGTGCCCACGGCGCGCAGGATCATATCACCTGCGTCGTGGCCATGGTTGTCATTGAACTTTTTGAAGTGGTCCACATCCACCGCGATGAGGCTCAGCGGCACGCCGGTGTTCTGGCTGTTGTTGATTGCCTTGCGCAGGCATTCGGTCATATGGCGGCGGTTGAACAGCCCGGTCAGCGGGTCGCGTACCGACTGATCCTGCAGCTGATCCCGCATCCGCACATTGGCGATCGCCATGGACAGCTGTTCTGCACACATCTGGGCCAGTTTCTTGTTGCTTCGGAAAGCCCGTTCTTTTCCGGCAACGGCGCGCAGATGCATCAGCCCGACGGTTTCGCCATGGGCCAGAATGGGAAAGCAGTAATAGGGGCGGCCATCATGAGGTTCGGCGTGATCGCAGGTGAAGTCCACCTCTGAGGCGCCAAATTCATAGGTGCGGCCGCGGCGCAAGCCCCAGCATTCCTCCGGGTGGATCTGCGCTTTGACCTCACCGCCGTTCCATTTGCCACAGCCCTCCAACACATCGCGGGAGTTGGAATAGACGTAAACGCTGCCCTCCGCATTGGGCAGGATATGGGTCATGAAACGCGCGACCATCTGGAACGGTTCCTCCAGCGAGTGGCTGGACTGCAGCCATTCGTTCAGCTCCCCCAATAGCTGCACTTCGCGGGCAAGGCGCAGCTGTTTGTCAACGATGTCTCGTTCTTTGGCATTGCTGAGGTTCAGCTGGGCGACATTTCTGCGGTTGGCGCGGTGCAGGGCCAGACCGGCGATGGTCATGGTGCTGAGCACCACAGCGGCGATGATCGCCAACATCAGCCGCACCCGCGCAATGAAAGAACTGCGCAGCTCAGTAATATCCGAATAGAACTCAATCGCGCCGTCAAACTGCCCGTTGTGCAGGTAAGGGACTGAGATTTTGGCGACATGCCGCTCTTCATAGGCGTCGGGGTGGATCAGGGGTTCGGCATGGTTTGGATCATGTGCGTCATGGCCGGCGTGGGCCGCCTGGATCTCCGCGCCAGTTTGCACCTCATCGACATAATAGACCTGCCCCTGCGCCACAAATTCGCGGAAATAGGGGCGTTCTTCATCCAGGCCGATCTTGCTGGTATCGGTGGACCAGAAAACATGGCCGGTTTTGTCAAAAAGATGAAAGCGGAACACGTCCGAGGCTTCGACCATCAGCAACAGGAAATGACGATCATGTTCGCTGACGGTGGCGGTTTCAAAACTGTGTTCCGCATCGTCCAACTGCAGGATCACCTGACGCTGCCACAAAACGGATTGGGCGCGGATGTCATCCTCAATCAACCGATCAACAATCGGGCCGGGCGCTTTCAACACCGCCAGCAGCGCCACCGCGGTGATCAGCGCCACAAAGCCAAGTGCCAGGACCGCACGCCTGATCTGTTGCATATAATAAGTGAGTGGTTTGGCCATCTTCCGCCCCTTCCTGGTATCCCCGGCCTCACCTTGACTGGGGGGGGCTTTCCAAACCGTTAACACCAGCGCGAAACCGTGTGGATTTCGCGTCAAACTACAGCGGATTTTAGTCAGTTGTGCCCTTGCGGTGGGATGCGAACATTCTGCGAACGTCCTCTTTTCGCGGCGGCTGAATCACGTTAGGATCGCACCATGACCGACTATGATGAATTCGATGCCTTCGAAGGCGCTTCGCTGTCTCAACGTGCCATGGCCGCGCGTCCCGCCCCTTACCTGGATGAGTTGAACCCGGCGCAGCGCGCCGCGGTGGAGGCGCTGGATGGTCCGGTGCTGATGCTGGCAGGCGCGGGCACCGGCAAAACCAAGGCGCTGACCACGCGGATTGTGCATCTGCTGAACACCGGCCGCGCGGGCCCGCATGAGATTCTGTCGGTCACCTTTACCAACAAGGCCGCACGCGAAATGAAAGAGCGGGTGGGCCGGCTGCTGGGCCAGACGGTGGAGGGGATGCCCTGGCTGGGCACCTTCCATTCGATCTGTGTGAAACTGCTGCGCCGCCATGCGGAACTGGTGACGCTGGAACTGGCGCTGGGCGCGGGGGGGGAGGATCCCCTGGCTGCGGCCCAGACTACGGCGCAGGCGGCGGCTCAGCAGGATGATGTGTTGGAAGATCTGACGGGCCAGCCGTTTGCCCCGGCCGCGATCCCGAACCATCTGAAAAGCAATTTCACGATTCTGGACACCGACGATCAGAACCGTCTGCTGAAACAGCTGATCGAAGCGGCGGGCATGGATGTCAAACGCTGGCCGGCGCGGCAGCTTTCGGGGGTGATTGATCACTGGAAAAACCGCGCCTGGACGCCGGAACAGGTGCCGACCTCTGAGGCGGCGGCGTTCAACAATCGGGGCATTGAGCTCTACAAACAGTATCAGCGCCGATTGATCGAGCTGAACGCCTGCGATTTCGGCGATCTGCTCTTGCATGTGGTGTCGATCTTCCAGCGCTACCCGGATCTACTGGAACAGTATCGCCGCCGCTTCAAATACATTCTGGTGGATGAGTATCAGGATACCAACGTGGCCCAGTATCTGTGGCTGCGGCTTCTGGCGGGCGGGCATAAAAACATCTGCTGTGTGGGCGATGATGACCAGTCGATCTATGGCTGGCGCGGCGCCGAAGTGGGCAATATCCTGCGGTTTGAAAAGGATTTTCCCGGCGCCGAAGTGATCCGTCTGGAACAGAACTACCGTTCAACCTCACATATTCTGGCGGCGGCCTCAGGCGTTATTCAGGGCAACTCAAACCGTTTGGGCAAAACCCTTTGGACGGATCAGGGCGACGGCGAAAAGGTGCGGCTCATCGGCCATTGGGACGGTGAGGAAGAGGCGCGCTGGATCGGAGAAGAGATTGAGGCCGGCCAAAAAGGTGCGCGCGGTGTCCGCCCACATGGGTTGGATGAGGTGGCGATCCTTGTGCGCGCCTCACATCAGATGCGCGCCTTTGAGGACCGTTTCCTGACCATCGGCTTGCCGTATCGCGTCATCGGCGGCCCACGTTTTTATGAGCGGATGGAGATCCGCGATGCCATGGCCTATTTCCGTGTGGTGACCTCACCTGCGGATGACCTGGCGTTTGAGCGGATCGTGAACACGCCCAAGCGCGGCCTTGGCGACAAGGCACAGCAGAAGATCCAGATGGCGGCGCGTCAGAACGGCGTGCCCTTGGTGGAAGGCGCCCGCCTGTTGCTGCAGGACAAGGGGATCGGTGGCAAAGGCGCCAAAGAGCTGGCGCTGCTGGTCGACAATATTGACCGCTGGGGCCGTCTGGCCGGGGATGAGGATCTGAGCCATATCGAATTGGCCGAAATGATCCTGGATGAATCCGGCTACACCACGATGTGGCAGAATGACAAAACGCCCGAGGCGCCGGGCCGTCTGGAAAACCTCAAGGAATTGGTGAAGGCGCTGGAGCAGTTTGAAAACCTCTCGGGCTTTCTGGAACACGTTGCGCTGATCATGGACAATGACAGCCAGGACGCTGAGCAGAAGGTCTCCATCATGACGCTGCATGCGGCCAAAGGGTTGGAGTTTCCGGTGGTCTTCCTGCCCGGTTGGGAAGATGGGCTGTTCCCTTCGCAGCGCTCGATGGATGAAAACGGAGTCAAGGGCCTCGAGGAAGAGCGGCGGTTGGCCTATGTGGGCATCACCCGCGCCGAAGAGGTCTGTACCATTTCCTTTGCCGGCAACCGGCGGGTCTATGGCCAGTGGCAGGCGCAGTTGCCCTCGCGCTTCATTGACGAAATCCCGGAGGAGCACGTCGAGGTGCTGACCGGATCGGGCTATGCGGGCGGTGGCTATGGCGGCGGTATGGGTATGGGGGGATTGGGCGGCGTGGCCTCCTCCATCGACAGCCGCGTGGCGGATGCCAATGTCTATAACTCACCGGGGTGGAAACGCATGCAGGCGCGCAGCCATCAGCGCCCGGTCGGCCAGCCCAAGGAAAGCCTGAAAACGGTGATCGATCTGCAGGCGGTCAGCGCCTACACCCTGGGTGAGCGAGTGTTCCACCAAAAATTCGGCTACGGCAGCATAACCGGGATCGAAGGCGACAAGCTGGAGATCGACTTTGAAAAAGCCGGGCCCAAGAAAGTGGTGGCGAAGTTTGTCACCGCGGCCAATGATGCAGGCGGCGATGTGCCGTTCTAAGGAATTGAAGACATGACGAAAATGACCCTTCTTGATGGCGGGATGAGCCGGGAACTGGTGGCCTGCGGTGCTGAGTTGAAACAGCCCGAATGGTCGGCCGGTGCGGTGATCGACGCCCCCGAGGCCGTGGTGGCCGCACATCGCAATTTCATCAATGCAGGCGCGCAGGTGGTGACCGTCAACGCCTATGCCTTGGTGCCCTTCCACATCGGCGAAGACCGGTTTGCCGAACAGGGCGCGGGGCTTGCCGACCGGGCGGGCCGTCTGGCGCGCGAAGCTGTGGGCGACAGTGGGGCCAAGGTGGCGGGTTGTCTGCCGCCGCTCTTTGGCTCTTATGAACCGCAGGCCTTTGATGCGGCCCGCGCGCCCGAGATGCTGGCGCAGCTGATCACCGCACAATCGCCGCATGTCGATCAGTGGCTGGTTGAAACGACCTCCAGCCTTGAGGAGGCGGCAGCTGCAGCCAAGGCGCTGGAAGGCGACGCCCGGCCGCTGTGGATCTCCTTCACGCTGCGCGATGACACGGTGGAGGCCCCGCTGCTGCGGTCCGGCGAAACCGTGGCGGCGGCTGCGGCATTGGCGATGGAGGTTGGGGCTGAGGCCATTCTGTTCAACTGTTCCCAGCCAGAGGTGATGGAACAGGCCATCGCGATCGCCAATGGGGCGGCGCAGACTGCAGGATCGGCAATGCGGGTGGGCGTTTATGCCAATGCCTTTGACGATCACAAAGATGATGGCGATCAAGGCGCCAACGATAAGATCACCGAGCTGCGCAAAGACCTGAGCCCGGAAAGCTATGTCACTTGGGCGGATCTTTGGGCCAAAGCAGGCGCCAGCATCATCGGCGGCTGCTGTGGCATTGGGTCAGGCCATATCGCGGCGCTGAAGGCGCATTTTCACGACGCTTGAACAAAGCAGCCTGACCCGTCACACCCGTTAGGGTTTGAGGGGCAGGCGTGGCCCGGCCATCAAGGCCGCGCCACCTGCAGGCAGCAGCAGAACCCATTGTGGCAGGGTGATCAGCCCGTAGGCCCCTTCAAGATGCAGGGCGATGGCGATGAACAACGCGCCCCCCAGCAGGTAGAGCCAGCCGAAATAGCGTACAGCCGGACCACCCTGCCAGAACACATAGGCAGACAGGACCAGAAAGCCGCTGACCATGTGCCATGCGGCCCAGATGGTGCCGCGCACAAACAGCGGCAGATCGGTCTGCATCACCGGCATCAGCGTATCCAGTGTTCCTAAAATCGTATGGGCGGCGGCGGAAATACCCGCCAGCCCAACCGCAAACATGCGGGCAAAATGTGGGGCGACAATCTGTTTGGAGGTCCGGGTCATGGGGTCAATCCCTTACGGTCAAAAGATGCCTTGGAGGCTACGCTTTTGCCCCGCAAATGGAAGCAAGATCGGGCGCTTGCGCCGCTCTGCCGCAGGGGGGCGGATCTGTCAGGCTAGACCGTCACTTCGATCTCAGACCGTTTGGCGCGGATGCCTTCTGCCAGATGGTCGGCAAGTGCGGTGACCTTGGCGCTGTGGCGCAGGTCAGGGTGGCGCAGCAGCCAGAGGCTGCGGCCAGCAACGGGCTGTGATCCGGGCGCGCGGGTCAGCCCATCAGTCAGATCGCCGATGAAACAGGGCAGGCGGATCAGCCCCAGCCCGGCACGCGCCATAGCAATCTGTGTTGCGCCTTCGCTCATTCGGTGTTTCAGCCGGGCCTTGGGGTAGGGGCTGTGGGCGATCCAATCCGCGTTCTCTTGCCCTTCGGGTTCAAAGCTGCCGATCCAGGTCAGCCCTTGCCCGTCGTCCTGCTGCTTCAGGGTCGCGGCCATCTTGGGGCTGCAATAGGTCGCCAGGCTGCAGGTGACCAGCCGCCGGCCCAGGACGGCATCCCCCACTTCCGTTGCGTAGCGCAGCGACAGATCCGCCTCGCGCTGATCCAGATTGGCGTTTGCTGCGCTCAGATCGATGGCCAGCTCAACCTCGGGCCAGGTGCGCGCAAAATCGGTCAGCAGGTCCATCACAAAGCTCTGCGCCAGAAAGTGCGGCATCGACAGGCGGATCAGGCCCGTCATCTGTTGATCCAACCCCGCCACACGGCGTGACAGGGCGGCCATTTCATCCGCCACAGCCTCAGCATGGGGCAGCAGATGGTGCCCGGCCGCGGTCAGGGTGACGCCATCGCTGCGCCGTTCAAACAGCTGGGTGCCCAGACGCTGTTCCAATGCCTCCAGCCGGCGGCCAACCGTGCTGCGGGTCACCCGCAAGGCATCCGCCGCGCCCTGTTGTGATCCGGCCCGCGCCAGGGCGTGGATGTATTTTAGATCATCCCAGTTGATATCCTCAGGGCGCGGGGTGGGGGCTGTCATCTGTGCGGTCTCACGATCAGGGGCGGGCAGGGCGGCGGCGGGAAGGGCGGCGTTGCCCTCAACCTGAGGTCTGGCCGCAAGAAAACAACCCCCTGTGGGAAAGCCGCGCGCCTGGACCTACTCCGCCGTCACAGGCCGGAACAGGATCAACCTCCCGCCAGCGCTGGCGGCAATCCGCAGCGGCCGTGCAGCTTGATAGCCCTCTGAATGATACCAGCGCATCGCGGCGTCTTCTGACGGGAAAGACACCAGCGCAGTCCAGTTGCCGGACCAAATCCCTTCGATGGGCTCATAGCTCTGGGCGCCAAAATGCACCGTCGCGCCATGCTCCTGCAGGGTGGCAAAGGCGGCGGGGCCATATGTGTCAAAGAAGGCCTCCTGATCCGTCACATCACTTTGGGCCAGCAGATAGACCGGTTCGGCCCAGGCGGCGCCGGTGGTTAGGGTCAGGGCGGTCAGTAAAACTCTCAGCATCTCAATCTCCTCTTGCGCTGGTGACGGAGTCAGAGTGGCAAATCGGCAGCGGCTGGCGCAGATCACAAAGCTGCACCGGGGCCGTGCAGGATTGAGGCATCGACACGCGGTGAAAGCAAAAAGCGGGGAAAGCAAAAAGGGGGGCGCAAAAACAAAACGGCGACACCCAGGGAGGAGGAGGGTATCGCCGTCTTCTTTGCGGCACCCTCAGGGAGGAGGAGGAGAGTGCCGTATCTGGGTCAAGGGCGCGGTGACCTCAGGGAGGAGGAGAGAGGCCACCGCTCTTGACAACGACCTGGGTCAAGGGAGGAGGAGAAGACCCGGTCGTATAACGTTGCCCCTTGCGGGGCTGTCAGTTGCGGCGCTCTCAGGGAGGAGGAGGAGAGCGCCGCGCTTGACAACGAAAGATCTCAGGGAGGAGGAGAGAGATCCTTCGTATTCAGTGCGGTGACCTCAGGGAGGAGGAGGAGGTCACCGCCAGATCACAGAAGCCTCAGGGAGGAGGAGAGAGGCTTCTGAACCCGTTAACTCTTATTTGCCTTTGTAGGCGTGTTCCCAAGCAACCGAACGCAGTTGGCTGCGGCTCAGGCCCAGGTCGCGCAGTTCGCGATCACCGAGAGCCGACATTTCGTTCAGGGTTTCACGGAACAGCTTGCGGCGTGCACGGCGTTCCTGCAGGTCCTGGATCAGCGCCGCGAAGCGGTCTGCGATGCCGAAGGTCTCAGTGCGAAGGATCGATGCGTTTGCCATTGGTCTATCTTTCTTACGTGCGTCTGTTGCGCCGTCGTGGCGCCGTGTCTCGTTTGATGAGGCCAATATGTGCCTTACGCTGCATTTGCACAATCGCTGATGCCGCAACGCAGCTATGCAGTAGATGCATATGAAATACTGACCTATTTTCCCTTGGGTCACTTCATCGCAATTTTTCGATTAAGATTTTGTTAATAATCAACTTAATTCCCTTGAGGGGCACCAAAGGGGGTAAAGGTGCATCGAAAACCCCTCTTGTAAGTGCTGGAATTTGGGTCACCTTTGCCTGCGAATTTAGCAGAAGAATCACGGTGGAGACCGACATGGCACCCATGGCACCGACAAAAACCGAAATTGAAAATGCGCTGGCACAGATCGAATTGCCTGATGGCGGCACTTTGGTGAGTCGCGACATGTTGCGGGCGATGCAGATCACCGGCTCTGAGGTGCGGTTTGTGATTGAGGCGCCCAGCCCCGAAGCGGCCAAGATGATGGAACCGCTGCGCGCCGTGGCGGAACGCTGTGTTGCTGCGCTGCCGGGGGTCACCAAAGTCTCGGTCGCGTTGACGGCCCATGGCCCGGCACCCGCGGCGAAACCGGCGCCCAGCCTGAAAATCGGTGGCCACCCCACGCCGCAGGCCGGCCCGATGCGGCCTGCGGGTGTTGACCGCATTCTGGTCGTTGGCTCAGGCAAAGGGGGCGTGGGCAAATCCACTGTCTCCTCAAACCTTGCCGTGGCGCTGGCCAAACAGGGCCGCAAGGTTGGTCTGTTGGATGCAGATATCTATGGGCCGTCACAGCCCCGTATGATGGGGGTCAGCAAACGCCCCGCCAGCCCCGATGGCAAAACCATCGAACCGCTGCGGGCCCATGGCGTCACACTGATGTCCATTGGTCTGATGCTGGATCCGGACAAGGCGGTGGTCTGGCGCGGCCCGATGCTGATGGGGGCGCTGCAGCAGATGCTGGGGCAGGTGAACTGGGGCGAATTGGACGTGCTGATCGTCGATCTGCCGCCCGGCACAGGCGATGTGCAGCTGACGCTTTGTCAGAAAACGGTGCTGAACGGGGCGATCATCGTCTCAACGCCGCAGGATGTGGCGCTGCTGGATGCGCGCAAAGCGATCGATATGTTCAAGACGCTGAAGACCCCGATCCTGGGGCTGGTGGAAAACATGTCGACCTTCCATTGCCCTGAATGTGGACATGAGGCGCATATCTTCGGCCACGGTGGTGTCGCCAAAGAGGCTAAGGAAATGGGCGTGCCGCTCTTGGCGCAGTTGCCCATTGATCTGGACACCCGCCTTGGCGGTGATGGTGGCGCGCCGGTTGCGCTGGGGGAGGGCCCGGTGGCCGAGGCCTACGCCCGGCTTGCCAAAGGTCTGGTGCAGGGCGGTATGGCCTGAGCCTTATCCTAGGCCGCTTCCCAGGCGGCGATAGGGGCGGGCTGCTCCGTCGGTCGCACCACGGAGGCGGGGCGGGACTGGCTGAGCTCGGTCATCGTCACGAAGTCAAAGCGATAGGCCCGGGCCAGCGCCAAGATCCCTTCCAGATCGTCCGAGCTGCAGCGCATCTTGGGAAACTTGTTGCCCTCGGTGCCAATGAAGTGGCCGCAGGTCACCGCCGCGCCACCTTCTTGCTGCAGCCATTCAAAGCGATCAGCAAAATAGCCGTTCGACAGGCCCATGCCAGTTTTGTCGGTGAAGCAATAGGTGTTCACGGTGCGGCTGCCATAGCGCGCGCTGAGCGAGTCGTGGAACTGATCATAGGGGCCTTCCAGGCGCAGGATCTCAAACCGTTCCAGCAGCGGCGCAATCAGTTTGGGCCGGAACCGGAAATAGGGGAATGAGAAGCTTTTGGGGTGAAAGCCCAGATCGGCCATCGCGTCCAGCCCGCGATCAATCTGGTCGTCCAGATAGTCCTCCAACGTGTGCGACAGCAGATATTTGGGCAGGCGCACGTGTTCCCGCGTGTGAAACCCGATCTCATGACCACGCGCTTCTATCTCTTGCAGCTTGCGAAGTTGCGGCGCGCTGATGCGTTCCGGCCAACACAGGAAAAACGTCGCCCGCGCATCGTATTTGTCAAAAAGATCAAGGGTGTCATGCCAAGAGTCGACGAAATTGTCGTCAAACGTCAAGCATAGTGCCGGACGGTCCGCCATCTGAATATCTGCCTCCAAGTCGGCGCTTTTGGCGCGCCGTTCCCGGTAGGGTGAGTCAAATTTAGCTAAAATTCAAGCGTCTGAACCGCGAACAGGTTGCACAGATGCAACCTGTGATCCTTGGGCCGCAGCTGCCCTAGGAAACGGCCAAAGAAAAGGCCCCGTCAGGAACTGAGCGGGGCCTTGTCAGGATCAATTAGGGTTTGCGGCGCGGCACTGCGTTGGGGCCACGTTTGGGGCCGCTGTATTTCGGGCGATCGCCCGGTTTGCCAGTAGACTTGCCGCCCGGTTTGCCAAACTTGCCGGCAGGTTTGCCGCCGGGCTTACCCTTGCCTTTGAAATCGCTTTTGGGGCCATCACGGAAATCGCCCTTGGGCTTGCCTTTGAAGCCGGACTTGCCGGCAGGTTTGCCCGCCGGTTTTCCCTCGGCCCCACCTTTCTTATGGCGGGGTTTGCGGTCACCATCCTCAGACTTGCGGAACGGGGCCTTTTTGGCGTGGTCATGCACCTCGGGGTCGCGCTTGGGCTTTTCGAAACGCGGCTTGTCCGACTTGGGCTTGTCCGATTTTGGCTTGTCGAACTTCGGCTTGTCGTATTGGGGCTTTTCACGCTTCTGCGCGCCGTCGCGGTTGTCTTCCCAATCTTTCGCCATCTGTTTTGGGTTCTTGCGCGCGCCCCAATCTTCACGCTCACCGCGATCTTCGCGCGGTTTGCGGTCGCGGCGTTCCCCGCGATCATCATCGCGGCGCGGACCTTTGCGGTGGGGTTTGCGATCGTCGTCAAACCGTTTGCGCGGTTCGGGCTTCGGCAGGTCCGGCAGCTCATCCACCGCAGCCACACGCACGCCTTTTTCCATCTCACCACCATCGCCGATCTGGTCGAGGAACCGCGCACGCGCCTTTTCGCCCAGTTCCACATAGGTCAGATCGCGGGCCACACGGATCGCGCCAATCTCATCCTTGGTCAGATCGGCCGACCGCAGCAGCATCGGCAACAGCCAGCGCGGCTCGGCCCGTTCCTTGCGACCAACCGACAGGCTGACCCAGCCGGAGGGGCCCAGTTCAACGCGCGGTTCGCGCTTGCGGTCCTTGCGGTCGGTGACCGGGGCCAGCTCTTCCGGCGCCGAATGACGGGCCTCATGCAGGGCCAGATAGGCCTGCGCCAGCTGCGCGGCGCTGAACCTCTCGGTCAGCTGCGCCACGGCTTCGTGGCGGTCTTCCTCAGCAACCTCCCAAACGGGATCCTGCAGCATACGCTCCTGATCGGCAGCGCGCACGGCCTCAGCCGACGGAGCATCGCCCCATTCCGCGCTGAGTTTTGCCCAGCCCAGCAGGCGCTCCGCCTTTTTGCGCACCTTCGGCGTGGCGATCAGCACCGACACACCTTTGCGGCCCGCACGACCGGTCCGGCCCGACCGGTGCAGCAGCGTTTCCGAGTTGCTGGGCAGCTCGGCATGGACCACCAGATCCAGTTTCGGCAGGTCAATACCACGCGCCGCCACATCGGTGGCCACACAGACCCGGGCGCGGCCGTCACGCATGGCCTGCAGCGCGTTGGTGCGTTCCTGTTGGGTCAGCTCGCCCGAGAGCGCCACCACCTGGAACCCACGGTTCGACAGGCGGGCGGTCAGCCGGGTGACCATCACACGGGTGTTGCAGAAGACAATGGCGTTTTCCGCCTCATGCAGGCGCAGGGTGTTGATCACCGCCGCGTCCACCTGATGCGGCATGACGCTGAAGCCCTTATAGGTAATGTCAGCGTGCTGCGGTGTGTTCGAAATGGTGCGCACCCGTTCCGCATCCGCAGACAGGAAGTTTTTGGCCAGACGTTCAATGCCCTTCGGCACAGTGGCCGAGAACATCAGGGTGCGGCGTTCTTCGGGGGCGGAAGAGAGGATCAGTTCCAGGTCCTCGGCAAAGCCCATGTCCAGCATCTCATCCGCTTCGTCCAGAACCACGGCGCGGATCTGGGTCAGGTCGATGCTGCCGCGTTCAATATGGTCGCGCAGACGGCCGGGGGTGCCGACCACAATATGGGTGCCACGTTCCAGGTTGCGTCGTTCGGTCCGAATATCCATGCCGCCCACGCAGGATCCCAGACGCGCGTTGCACTCTCTATAGAGCCATTCAAATTCGCGGCGCACCTGCAGGGCCAGTTCGCGGGTGGGGGCGATGATAAGGGCCAGCGGCGCACTGGCCGGTGGCAGGCTGTCGCCCTCTTCCAGCAGCGTCGGGGCCAGCGCCAGACCAAAGCCCACGGTTTTGCCCGAACCGGTCTGCGCCGACACCAGCATATCTTTGGTGGCGCGTTCAGGATCCATCATTTCCTGCTGAACCTGTGTCAGCGTGTCATAGCCGCGTGCGGTGAGCGCGCCGGCCAGCGCCGGGTGAAGTTCTGAGGGCAGGGTCATGAAGTCATCCTTTGGCCCGCTATCGGGCAGATCGGGCGCGGGCATGCGCGTGTGAAGAACCGGCAGGTATAAGCTTTTACCACAAAGGGAAAGGGATTTCTGGGCAAACCAGCCATGCAGCGACGTCACAGCGCGCCACCAGATCTAGGGATCAGGGTGCAGATGGGGCCCCGACGGGGCGCGGCCTGGGGGGATCTGGGAAATTATGGCCCGTCTGGGAAAACATGGAATCTGATTGGGAATGCATCTGCGCGCATGCCACGCCCGAATCACTTGCATTGGGATTCAGCCCTGTTTTTAAGGGTTTTTCGTGAATTTGCGGATCTGAGGCCGAAATCCCGTGCCCGGATCGGCATCTGCCGTGACTCAAAATGGGAAAAAATGGGAAAAAATTTGGGCAGAGTGTTTTGTCTATATATGGTGATTTGCGTGATCATGTATCCCAATTTGTAGTATCATTTTCGTGATTTTCCGGTGAGCCGATTCTCTTTGAGAGTCAAGTCGGCAGCTAAATCCCAAAAATTCCTGTTGCGTTCCATGCTTTCCCATGCGATTCATGTTTACACGATGAGGACGGGATCAAGGGGCACAAGACCCCGCTAAATAAAAAGATCCGAGTCAGGTTTCATACAGGCACCCGCTTCATCGAAATTGAGATCCGGCGCGCGGGCGAGCAGACATCCCCCCAGGTGGCGCGCGCAGCTGGACAAACCCGCAAAGCGGGACGAGGGCGGCGAATTGGGCAGTGGCAGCAGCTCAATTCGCCGTTTCGCTTTCTGGCCTCGGGGAGGTCAGGGGCAAAACGCCGAAAGGCAACAGAGAGGACGGGCCAGGACAGTGGGTCTGAGTTTCAGAGGCGAGTTCAGCCAGAAGGTTGACAGCAAGGGTCGGATGTCGATCCCTGCTGATTTTCGTCGTGTGCTCGAAGCTGGTGATCCCGCGCATCCTGAAAACCCCAATCCGCGGATGGTGGTCCTTTATGGTCAGCACCTGAAAAACAAGCTGCAGGCCTACACGATCGAGGATATGGCCGAGATCGAAGCCGACATCAAAAACATGCCGCGTGGTCGAGAGCGCCAGATGGCCAGTCGGATGATCCTCGGGAAATCCTGGGAAACCGAAGTGGACCGCGACGGCCGTATCGTCCTGCCCAAAGAACGCCGCACCCAGATTGGTCTGGAAGGTGAGGCAGTGATGGTGGCGATGGGCGATCACTTTGAGATCTGGAACGCCGCCACCTACGACGACGTTGAAAACGCCGAGATCGACGCCTTCCTGGATGAAATGCCGGATGACTTCGACCCATTGACCCTGTTGGATAATGCTGGAGGGGAATAAACCATGACCGATGCGGTCCACCCCTCTGATGATGCTCCTCACATTCCGGTTCTGATCCGCCCCTTGATTGCGGCGGTGTCACCCGTTTCGGGCCTGTGGCTGGACGGTACCTTTGGTGCGGGTGGCTATACACGCGAATTGCTGAAGGCGGGCGCTGATAAGGTCTACGGTGTGGATCGGGATCCGCTGGCTTTTGAACTGGCGGCCCCTTGGGTCGGCGACTATGGCGACCGGATTGAACTGGTTCAGGGAGTGTTTTCGCGCCTTGATGATTATGCCAGCGATCTGGACGGTGTTGTGCTGGACCTTGGGGTCAGCTCAATGCAGCTGGATCTGGCCGAACGTGGCTTTTCCTTCATGAAGGACGGCCCCCTTGATATGCGCATGTCGCAGGACGGGCGATCCGCTGCGGATATCGTGAATGAGGCGAGTGAGACGGAGCTGGCCGATATCCTGTTCCTGTATGGCGAAGAACGCGCCAGTCGCCGGATTGCCAAGGCCATCCTGAAAGAACGCGCCGCCGCGCCGATCACCACCACGTTGCGGTTGGCGGAGATCATTGAGGGCTGCCTGCCGCGCAAAAAACCGGGGCAGAGCCATCCTGCGACACGGTCGTTCCAGGCGCTGCGGATCGCGGTAAACGACGAATATGGTGAGCTGATCAAAGGGCTGGAGGCGGCAGAACGGGCGTTGAAACCCGGTGGGCAGCTGGCCGTTGTCACCTTCCACTCGGTTGAGGACCGGATGGTCAAACGCTTCTTCCAGCAACGGTCTGGCGGGGCAAAGACGGCCAACCGCTACGCCCCGATGCAAGAGGCCGATCCGGCGCAATTTACGCTGAAATCGAAAAAGGCCATTGGGCCGGATGATCAGGAAATGGCGGAAAATCCAAGATCCCGCTCCGCCAAACTGCGGGTGGGGATCCGCACCGACGCCCCGGCCGGTCCTTGTGACCGCAAAGGTCTGGGCATGCCCATGTTGAAGGGTCAAAAGTAATGCGTTCTGTTTTTTATATTCTGACAGCTCTGGCCGTGATGGCCTCGGCCTATTGGGCCTACCGCGAAAATTACCGCACCCAGGCCGCCTTGGCCGAAAGCGAAGATATTCAACGCTCCATCGGGGAGGCGCGGGCGCGCCTTGCGGTGCTGAAGGCCGAATGGGCCTATCTGAACCGCCCCGATCGTCTGCGTGATCTGGCCGACATCAACTTTGACCGTCTGGGCCTGTTGCCGCTGTCGCCCGAGCAGTTTGGCAATGCCGATCAGGTCAGCTACCCGCCCGAACCGGCCACTTTGCGCATTTCCGATGCCATCGAAGTGTCCAACATGGAGGCGCTCAGATGATCCGCACGCCGCTGCGTCCGCTGGCTCAGATCCTTGAAGCGCGCCGGTTGGGGGAAAACCCCGACGCGATTGAGCGGGAAAATATCCGCCAGCGCCATGAGGACATGCGTGACCGCGCCCGCAGCCGTGCTGAGGGACGCCTTTTGGTTTTGGGGCTGTTCTTTGCCTGTGCGTTCATGGCGGTTGGGGGGCGGATGGCGACCCTTGCCGCGACGGAGCCGAGCGAGCCGCGCGCCAATGCCTCGGGGTCCAGCATCGTGGCGCAACGGGCCGATATCGTGGACCGGCAGGGCCGTATTCTGGCGACCAATCTGGAAACCTTTTCGCTTTATGCCGTGCCGCCGGACATGATTGAGCCGGAACATGCCGCCACCGAACTGGCGCGCATCTTTCCTGAGCTGGAAAAAGAAAAGCTGCTCAACTCATTCACCGGCAAAAAGAAATTCCTCTGGGTGCGCAAGACGCTCAGCCCCGAACAAAAGCAGGCGGTGCATGATATCGGTGAGCCGGGGCTGCTGTTTGGCCCGCGTGAAATGCGGCTTTATCCCAACGGTCGGCTGGCGGCCCATGTCATGGGCGGCACCACTTTTGGCCGTGAGGGCGTGCAGGCAGCCGAAGTTGTCGGCGTCGCGGGGATTGAACGGCTTTACGACAAAGAGTTGCGCAGCCTTGCCAATGACGGGCAGGCGCTGGAACTGGCGCTGGATCTGACGGTGCAGGCCGCGGCTGAACGGGTGCTTTACGGCGGTATGAAGCTGATGAACGCCAAAGGGGCGGCATCGATCCTGCTGGATGTGCACACCGGTGAAATCGTCTCCATGGTGTCGCTGCCGGATTTTGATCCCAATGACCGTCCACGTCCGCTGGTGGAAGGCAACGCCAGCGACAGCCCGCTGTTCAACCGGGTGGTGCAGGGCGTCTACGAACTGGGCTCCACCTACAAGATTTTTGCTGCCGCGCAGGCGATGGAACTGGGGCTGGCGAACCCGGACACGGTGTTTCACACCCGAGGCCCGCTGCGTTGGGGCAAACACAAGATCCGCGATTTCCGCAACTACGGCAATGAGTTGTCGCTGACCAAGATCATCGTGAAATCTTCAAACATTGGCACCGCACGGGTGGCACAGCAGATCGGCACCGAACGGCAGAAGGATTTTCTGGGCCGTCTGGGGCTGTTGCAGGCGACCCCTGTTGAACTGACCGAGGCTTCGGGCGGTAAGCCCTTGTTGCCAAAAAACTGGTCTGAGCTGTCGACCATGACAATCTCCTACGGTCACGGCATTTCGGCCACCCCGATGCATCTGGCCGCCGCTTATGCGGCGATTGCCAATGGCGGCACGGTGGTGAAGCCGACCCTGCTGAAACAGGACGGGCCGCAAAACGGGGAACGGGTGATGTCTGCCGCCGTGGCCGCCGCCAGCCGGACCATGCTGCGCAAAGTGGTGACCGAAGGCACCGCCTCCTTTGGTGAGGTTTCGGGCTACGCGGTGGGTGGCAAAACCGGCACTGCAGACAAACCCAAGGAACAGGGTGGCGGCTATTATGAGGATAAGGTGATTGCCACCTTTGCCTCAATCTTCCCGGCGCATGATCCGAAATACGTGCTGGTGGTGACGCTGGACGAACCGGTGGAAACCTCGGGCGAGGAACCCCGCCGCACCGCCGGTTGGACGGCCGTTCCGGTGGCGGCTGAAATGATCCGTCGCGTCGCGCCGCTCCTCGGGATGCGGCCCGAGATTGAACCCACCCCGCTGGCTGATATAACCCTGACGTCGAACTAACTGGCGCAGGGCCAGAGATCAGCCGGGAAAGGCACGCGATGGCAGAGCAGGGCAAAACGCTGACAGATCTGGGGCTGACCGCCGCAGCTGGGCGTAATCCAGTGATTTCAGATGTTTGTGTGGACAGCCGCGCCGTGTCAGAGGGGGCATTGTTTGTCGCGTTGCCCGGCACGCAGGTGCATGGTGCCCGCTTCATCCCGATGGCGCTGGACCAGGGGGCGGTTGCGGTTTTGACCGATGCCGAAGGGGCTGCGATGGCCCGTGATGCGCTGGATGCCGCCGAAGCCGCCGTTGTGATTGCGGAAGACCCGCGCCAGACGCTGGCCTATACCGCGGCGCTATGGTTCGGCGCCCAACCGGGCACGATGATTGCGGTTACCGGCACCAATGGCAAAACCTCGGTCTCGACCTTTGCGCGCCAGATCTGGATGGAACTGGGCGAAGAGGCGGTGAACCTTGGCACCACCGGGGTAGAGGGCGCCTGGACCGCGCCGCTCAACCACACCACGCCTGAGCCGGTGACGCTGCACCGCACCCTGGCCAAAGCTGCCGCTGAGGGCATCACCCATGCCGCGATGGAGGCCTCATCCCACGGGTTGGCGCAGCGCCGTCTGGACGGGGTGCAGCTGAAGGCAGCAGGGTTCACGAACTTCACCCAGGATCATCTGGATTATCACGAAACCTTTGAAGAATACTTTAACGCCAAGGCCGGCCTCTTTACCCGCGTTTTACCTGAAGAGGGCACCGTGGTTGTCAATGTGGACGACCCGCGCGGGCAGGACGTTCTGGGACTGGCTCAGGAGCGTGGCCAAAAAGTGATCCGCGTCGGTCGCACGCCCGGCTGTGATCTGCAGCTGCAGGGGCAGCGTTTTGACGCCACCGCGCAGGAGCTGCGGTTTTCCTTCCGTGGCAAGGTGCACCATTGCCGCCTGCCGCTCATCGGTGGGTTTCAGGCCGAAAACGTCTTGCTGGCGGCGGGGCTTGTGATTGCCTGCGGCGAAGATCCCGATGCGGTCTTTGAAACCCTGCCGCATCTGGGCACCGTACGTGGGCGGATGCAGCTGGCGGCTACCCGTGAAAACGACGCAGCGGTTTTTGTGGACTACGCCCATACGCCGGATGCGGTGGAAACCGCGCTGAAGGCCCTGCGCCCCCATGTGATGGGCCGGCTGGTGGTGATCGTGGGCGCGGGGGGCGATCGTGATCGCACCAAACGCCCGTTGATGGGGCAGGCCGCTGCGGAAAACGCGGATCTGGTCATCGTCAGTGATGACAACCCGCGCAGCGAAGATCCCGCCGTCATCCGTCAGGAGGTGCTCCTGGGCTGCCCCAATGCGATTGAGGTCGGCGACCGGGCCGAGGCGATCCTGCGCGGCATCGATGCGCTGGGCCCGGGCGATGCGTTGCTGATTGCCGGCAAAGGCCATGAAACCGGCCAGACCGTGGGCGATGTGGTGTACCCCTTTGATGATGTGGAACAGGCCAGCCTTGCGGTCTCGGCCCTGGATGGAGGTCTGGCATGACCCTTTGGACCGCAACTGAGGCCGCAGCCGCCACCGGCGGGCAGGCGATTGGGGACTGGCAGGTCACCGGTGTGTCCATCGACACGCGCACCATCCAGCCGGGCGATCTGTTTGTCGCATTGAAAGCCGCCCGCGATGGCCATGATTTCGTTGCGCAGGCTTTGGAAAAAGGTGCCGCCGCCGCATTGGTCAGTTACCGTCCACTGGGCGTGGCTGAGGATGCGCCTTTGCTGATCGTAGATGATGTGCTGCCGGGGCTTGAAGCGCTGGGGCGCGCCGCGCGCTTGCGCACTGCGGCGCAGGTGGTGGCCGTCACAGGGTCCGTTGGCAAAACCTCGACCAAGGAAATGCTGCGCGATGTCCTGTCGGCGCAGGGCAAAACCCATGTGGCCGAAGCCAGTTACAACAATCATTGGGGCGTGCCGCTGACCCTGGCGCGGATGCCCGCCGACACTGAATTTGCGGTGATTGAGATCGGCATGAACCATCCCGGTGAAATTGCCCCGCTGGCCCAGATGGCGCGGCCGCATGTGGCGATGGTCACCACGGTTGCTGCCGCTCATCTGGAGGCCTTTGAGAACATCGAAGGCATTGCACATGAAAAGGCGGCGATCTTTGACGGGCTCGAGCCGGGCGGCGTGGCCGTCAGCAACGGCGATCTTGAAACCGCGGCCATTCTGGAGGCCAAAGCGGCTGAGAGGGCAGCAGAAACCCTGCTGTTTGGCGAAGCTGAGTGCAACGCCTATCAGATCACCAAACTGTCGCTGATCGACACCGTCACCGTGGCCGAGGGGCAGGCGGGCGATCTGTCGGTTCTTTACAAGATTATGGCCGCTGGCCGCCATTTTGCCGTCAACGGCATGGGTGTTTTGGCTGTGGTCGATGCGCTGAAGCTTGATGTGGCACTGGCCGCCGCCGATCTGGCCCGCTGGGCCCCGCCTGCGGGCCGTGGGCAACGTGAACGGATCCAGCTGGACCCGGTGCTGAGTGAACAGGCGATTGAGCTGATCGATGACGCTTTCAACGCCAACCCCACATCCATGGTGGCCGCGCTGGAAGTGCTGGTCGCAGCCAAACCGCAGGACGGTTTGGGCCGGATTGAAAAGGGCCGCCGCATCGCGGTGCTGGGCGACATGCTGGAACTGGGGTCCGAGGAAATGGCCCTGCATGAGGCGGTGGCGGATCTGCCCTTCCTTGACGGTATTGACCTTATCCATTGTGTTGGCCCGCGGATGAACCGCCTCTGGGCCAGGTTGCCGGACAGCATCCGTGGCGATTGGGTCGAAGAGGCCGAATCCATGGCCGAACGCGCCCATAGGTTGATCGATGCCGGCGATGTTGTGCTTGTTAAGGGGTCTAAGGGGGCAAAAGTCTCCAAGGTTGTTGACGCGATAAGAAAACTGGGCCATGCCGCGCCCCAATCTGAACAAGAGGCCTGAGCATGCTCTATTGGTTGACCGAACTCTCGGACGGTGGCGACTTCTTTAACCTGTTTCGCTACATCACCTTCCGCGCCGGTGGCGCCTTCATGACAGCGCTGATCTTTGGCTTCCTCTTTGGCAAGCCGCTGATCAACGTGCTGCGCCGCAAACAGGGCAAAGGTCAGCCCATCCGTGATGATGGCCCCGAAGGCCATTTTGTAAAGGCCGGCACGCCTACGATGGGGGGGCTACTGATCGTTGGGGCGCTGTTGACCTCCACCGTGATGTGGGCACGTCTGGACAATCCCTTTGTCTGGCTGGTGCTCTTTGTGACCATGAGCTTTGCCGCCATCGGCTTTGCTGATGACTTTGCCAAAGTCTCCAAACAGAACACCGCAGGTGTGCCCGGTAAGGTGCGGCTCTTGTTGGGCTTCCTGATCTCGGGCATCGCGGGCTACTGGGCCACGATGTATCATCCCGAAACGCTGCAGAACCAGCTGGCGCTGCCAGTGTTCAAGGACACGCTGCTCTATCTGGGGTATTTCTTCATTCCGTTTGCGATGATTGTCATCGTGGGGTCCGCCAATGCGGTGAACCTGACCGATGGTCTGGACGGTCTGGCGATCATGCCGGTGATGATCGCGGCCGGTGCGCTGGGGGTGATTGCCTATGCGGTGGGCCGCGTTGACTTCACCAGCTATCTGGATGTGCATTACGTGCCGGGCACCGGGGAGATCCTGATCTTTGTCGCGGGCCTCATCGGCGGGGGCCTGGGCTTCCTGTGGTACAACGCCCCGCCGGCGGCCGTATTCATGGGCGATACCGGGTCGTTGGCGCTGGGTGGCGCTTTGGGCGCAATTGCCGTGGCCACCAAGCATGAGATCGTCTGGGCCGTGATCGGCGGCCTGTTTGTGGTTGAGGCGCTGAGTGTGATCATTCAGGTGCTCTATTTCAAACGCACCGGCAAACGCGTGTTCCTAATGGCCCCGATCCACCACCACTATGAGAAAAAGGGCTGGGCCGAACCGCAGATCGTGATCCGCTTCTGGATCATCGCCCTGATCCTCGCCATGATCGGACTGGCCACGCTGAAAGTGCGGTAGACGCTATTTGAGTGGAGAATTAAGAAGCGCGTCTGAAAAAGGCGCGCTTTTTTCATGCCCGCTACACAAGGATTGCGGATACGACGAAGAGTATTTGATGATCAATGAAAGCGGATCTGGCTGCCGTTGCTCGGCTTTGTAGTCTGTGGATCAAGAATATGATGAGAGGTGCAAAACCAATGCGCAGCAACAAGAAGCAAAGAAACCAGGATGAAAGATCCAGATTAGAGATGCGTTGAGCGGTCCAACTTGCTTCGGTTCCCGAAGGGCCAGGCCGATCACCTTATATTGTTTGACATATGGTTTGTTCAATCGCACTTGCTCATCTTGATATCTGTACGTTCCAATGCTCAAGAAAATTGCTGAAAGAAAACCAAAACCGATGGCGATCGCTGGCAAAGCGCTTAGTAGCAAGACGCAAGTCCAAAATAGGAAAACCGCACACCACTTCAGAGTTTGATTTCGCATTTCATAACCTCTGGAAATTTCTTGGTTGAAGAGACAAATAGCTTCACATCCGATTTTTGTCTGCTTTGGGCACGCGTATCAATCTGCGAGTTGATCGAGCAAACGAGAGTTCCGAGTATGACTTGCAACAGCTGCGAGCATGTCTTTTGGGCTCACTCCAGCTCTCCACCACCCATCCATCCTCCCCCCCCCTCACATTCCCCCACTGGCAAAACGGCGCATAATTCGGTAGCGCTGAACAAAGCAAGTTTATGGGGGCGCGTATGATTCCGGTATCGGGTTTTGAGGGCAAATCGGTTGCGGTGTTGGGCTTGGGCCGCTCAGGCCTGTCGGCGGCGCGTGCTCTTCTGGCCGGGGGCGCCACGCCGGTCTGCTGGGATGACAATGCCGCCGCACGTGAACGGGCTGAGGGGGAAGGGTTTGAAATCCGCGATCTCAGCCGCAACGGCGCTTTTGAGGGGATCAGCTGGCTGGTGGTCAGCCCTGGTATTCCGCATCTTTACCCCAACCCGAACAAGGTGATCGCCGCCGCCTGGGAGGCGGGTGTGCCGGTCGACAATGACATCGGGTTGTTCTTCCGCTCCTTCGGGTCTGGCGAATGGGACATGTATGACCAGCCGCCGCGTGTTGTGGCGGTGACCGGCTCAAACGGCAAATCCACCACCTCGGCGCTGATCCACCATGTGCTGACCGAGGCAGGCAAACCCGCGCAGCTGGCCGGCAACATCGGCCGCGGTGTGCTGGACATTGACCCGCCGGAGGATGGTGGCGTGGTGGTGCTTGAACTTTCCAGCTACCAGACAGATCTGGCCCGCGCCCTGACGCCTGACATTGCCGTCTTTACCAACCTCAGCCCCGACCATCTGGATCGCCACGCTGGCATGGGCGGCTATTTCGCCGCCAAACGTCGCCTCTTTGCCGAGGGCGGGCCGGACCGCGCCATTATCGGCGTGGATGAGGCGGAGGGGCGCTATATGGTCAACCAGCTGACCCATGGCGCGGCGGATGATCGGGTGATCCGGATCTCTGCGGCGGGGAAACTGACAGGGCCGGGCTGGAACGTCTTTGCCCGCAAAGGCTTCCTCAGCGAATACCGCAAGGGGCGCCAGGCCGGTTCCATCGATCTGCGCAAGGTGCCGGGGCTGCCCGGCGCGCATAACCATCAAAACGCCTGCGCCGCCTATGCCGCCTGCCGCGCCTTGGGGCTGGCGCCGCGCATGATTGAGGATGCATTCCATACCTTCGCCGGTCTGCCGCACCGCAGCCAGCGGGTGGGCGAAAAAGACGGTGTGTCTTATGTGAATGATTCCAAAGCCACCAATGTCGATGCGGCGCTGAAGGCGTTGCAGGCCTTTGACAACATCCGCTGGATCTGCGGCGGCTTGGAAAAAGAGGGCGGCCTGGAGGCGCTGCAACCGGCGCTGAGCCATGTCACCAAAGCCTATGTCATCGGCCGCGAAGCCGCCAATTTCGCCCTGCAGCTTGAGGGCTGTGAGGCTGAGGTCTGCACCACAATGGCCGAAGCCGTGGCCCGCGCCAGCGCGGATGCCGTGCCCGGCGATACCGTGCTACTGGCCCCGGCCGCAGCCAGCTTTGACCAATACGACAGCTTCGAAAAACGCGGTGAGGATTTCATCGCCGAGGTTGAAAAGCAGCTTGGTTAAGTTTTCGACAGGGCAACAGCCAGCCAGATAATCGTTTATTGGTTTACCCCGAATAGTGAAGGGGCGGCGTTTCCTGTTGGCGGTGTCACCTCACCCGCGCGCCCGGATCGCTGTGCCCGCCGCATGGCCCGACGACCAGGCCCATTGGAAATTGAAGCCGCCCAGCCAGCCGGTGACATCTGCGGCCTCACCAATGACGTAGAGGCCGGGGACGGTTTTGCTTTCCATCGTTTTTGAGGACAGCCCGTCGGTATCGACGCCGCCCAATGTGACCTCGGCAGTGCGATACCCTTCGGAGCCTGAGGGCAGCAGCCGCCAGTTGGTTAGCTGGTCACACAAGGTCTGTAAGGCGGCATCGGATTGGTCAGCCAGACGTGCCTTCAGGCCCAGATCCACGCTGAGGTGGTCAATCAAACGTCCGGGCAGCAGCGGGCTGAGTGCGCTGCTGAGCTGTTTGCGCCCGGCCTTTTGTCGCTCGTCCCGCAAAAAGGTGAAGGGATCAGACGCTGGCAACAGGTTCAGGGCAATTTCTTCCCCTTCGTGCCAATAGGATGAGATCTGCAGGATCGACGGGCCGGAGAGGCCGCGGTGGGTGAACAACAGCGCCTCATCAAAGCTTTTGCCGCCGGCCGTGGCGCGCACCGGCAGTGAAACGCCTGATATTTCTGCGAAGCGTTTGTCAGAAAAGGTCAGCGGCACCAGCCCGGCGCGGGTGTCGGTGACCGCCATGCCGAATTGACGCGCCAGATCATAGGCGAGGCCCGTGGCGCCCATCTTGGGGATCGATTTGCCGCCGGTAGCCAGCACCAGCGCGTCACAGGTCACGGTCTTGCGCCTGCCTTCGCTTTCGATCCTGAGGCTGAAGCCGCTTTCGGTTTTGGCAACCTCAGTGATGTTGGTTTTCAGCCACAGCGTGGCGCCTGCGCGGGCCATTTCATCCAGCAGCATGGCGATGATCTGTTTGGCGCTGTCATCGCAAAACAACTGGCCCAGGGTTTTTTCATGATAGGCGATGCCGTGGCGCGCCACCATGTCGATGAAATCCCACTGGGTGTAGCGCGCCAGCGCCGATTTGTGGAAATGCGGATTGCCGCCCAGGAAGTTTTCCGGGCCTGCGTACATATTGGTGAAGTTGCAACGTCCACCGCCCGAGATGCGGATCTTCTCGCCCGGGGCTTTGGCATGGTCCAGCACCAGCGTGTCAGGGCCTGCGTGGATCGCACACATCATGCCGGCGGCACCGGCGCCAAGGATCACGGTTTTATAGTGGCTGGATTTCTGCATGGGCGCGGGGTGCCTGACTGGGCGCAAAATTGCAAGCGATCTGACGCCTGGGGAGGTTGGGATATGAGTATTTATCGAAACATTGAAAGGCGCATCTTGCGGCTACAGCACAGCCTGTGAGGCGCGCGGGAATATCCCTAGCCTGATTGCGGCTTTCGCGGTATCATGCAGCCAGACCCCGAAAAGGGGCAGTGATCGAGGCAGTAAGAGTAGTATCCCATGACAGCAATGGTGCATGGTTCCACCCCCGTGCGGGAAGGCGAACCGGTTCTTCCGAAGTGGTGGCGGACGCTGGATAAACTGACCGTCTCCTGCATTCTGATCCTGTTTGGGATCGGGTTGCTTCTGGGGTTTGCGGCCTCGCCGCCGCTGGCGGAAAAGAACGGGTTTCAGCCCTTTCATTATGTTGAGCGGCAGGCGTTTTTTGGCGGGCTGGCCCTGCTGGTGATGTTTGTCACCTCAATGATGTCACCGCAGCTGGTGCGGCGGCTGGCGGTGATCGGCTTTGTTTGCGCGTTGATCGCGGTGTTGGGATTGCCGTTTTTTGGCACTGATTTTGGCAAAGGCGCGGTGCGCTGGTATTCGCTTGGCTTTGCGTCCCTGCAGCCGTCGGAATTTCTGAAACCCGGCTTCATTGTGGTGGCCGCCTGGCTCCTGGCGGCCAGTCAGGAAATCAATGGCCCGCCAGGGCGGCTCTGGTCGTTTTTGCTGACCTTTGGCATCGCTGTGGTGCTGGCGCAGCAGCCTGATTTTGGCCAGGCCTCCCTGATCCTGTTTGGTTGGGGGGTGATGTATTTCGTCGCCGGGGCGCCGATGCTGCTGCTGGTCGGCATGGCGGGGCTGGTCACTTTGGGCGGTACCTTTGCCTATCACAACTCAGAACACTTTGCCCGTCGCATCGACGGGTTCATGAACCCCGACATCGATCCCACAACCCAGATTGGCTATGCCACCAATGCGATCCGCGAAGGCGGCTTCTTTGGCGTGGGCGTTGGTGAAGGCCAGGTGAAATGGTCGCTGCCGGATGCCCATACCGATTTCATCATTGCGGTCGCGGCTGAGGAATACGGGCTGGTGCTGGTGCTGATTGTGATCGCGCTTTACGCGCTGATCGTGATGCGGTCCTTCTACCGACTGATTAAGGAGCGTGATCCGTTCATTCGCCTGGCCGGCACCGGGCTGGCGGCGATGTTTTCGGTACAGGCGCTGATCAACATGGGGGTGGCGGTGCGGCTTTTGCCCTCCAAGGGGATGACCCTGCCGTTTGTCAGCTATGGCGGGTCATCGATCATTGCGGGAGGGATTGCGGTTGGCATGTTGCTGGCCTTCACCCGGACGCGGCCACAGGGGCAGATCGGCGACATTCTGCGTGGCCATCGCCGCTAAGGGGAGAGGGCGCTTCCCAAAGGCGCGGCTTTTCTTCTAAAGACAATGCTTCGGGGCCTGCCGTCCGGTTTGGCACGGCCCCAAACGGAATGTGACGGAATATCTGGCCCCGTGATGGGCCGGGCAGGAGGCAGAAGATGGCGGCACCGCTTTTGGTGATTGCGGCAGGGGGCACCGGCGGGCACATGTTCCCGGCACAGGCCCTGGCAGAGGTGATGCTGCGCAGGGGCTGGCGGGTGAAACTGTCGACCGATGCGCGTGGGGCGCGCTATACCGGGGGCTTCCCGCATACGGTTGAGATTGAACAGGTGTCCTCGGCCACCTTTGCGCGTGGTGGCGTGCTGGCCAAGGCGCTGGTGCCGTTTCGGATTCTTGGTGGGGTTTTGGGTATGTCGGCCCGGATGCTGCGCGACAAGCCGGATGTGGTGGTGGGCTTTGGCGGCTACCCGTCGATCCCGGCGCTGGCGGCGGCCACCCTGTTGCGGCGGCCCCGGATGATCCATGAACAAAACGGTGTGCTGGGCCGGGTCAATCAGCTGTTTGCCAAACGCGTTGATGCGGTGGCCTGCGGCACCTGGCCGACCGCGCTGCCTGAAGGGGTGGAGGGCCACCACGTGGGCAATCCGGTGCGCGGCGCGGTGATGGAGCGGGCAGGGGCCGGCTATATCGCGCCGGGGGATTACCCGATGGAGCTCTTGGTCATTGGCGGCAGCCAGGGTGCACGGATCCTGTCGGATGTGGTGCCCGCGGCCATTGCGGAACTGCCGGTGGAGATCCTGCGCAACATCCGTGTGGCGCATCAGGCGCGCGAAGAGGATCTGGAACGGGTCAGCACCTTTTACGCCGACCATGGCATCGCGGCGGATGTGCAGACGTTTTTCAACGACGTGCCGCGCCGGATGAGTGAGGCGCAGCTGGTGATCTCACGCTCGGGGGCCTCCTCGGTGGCGGATATCAGCGTGATTGGCCGCCCCTCGGTGCTGATCCCCTTTGCCGCGGCAACCGGCGATCACCAAACCGCCAATGCCCGTGGGCTGGTGGATGCGGGCGCCGCGATCCTGGTGCCGGAAAACCGGCTTGAAGTTGCCGCGCTTTCCGAGCAGATAACCTTGGTTCTTGGCGATGCAAAAGGCGCCTCGCTGATGGCGCAGGCGGCGCTGTCGCAGGGCAAGCCGGATGCCGCACAAGAGCTGAGCGAAATGGTCGAAGCGCTGGCTGAGGCCGGGAAGGCACGGAAAGGCACGTCATGAATGCAGCAACCAAACTCCCCGTTGATGTGGGCGCGATCCATTTTGTTGGCATCGGCGGCATTGGCATGTCGGGCATTGCCGAGGTGTTGCTGAACCATGGCTACACAGTGCAGGGCAGTGACCTGAAAGCCTCAAAAATCACCGACCGCCTGTCTGAGATGGGCGCAAAGATCTTTGTTGGGCAGAAGGCGGAAAACCTGGTGGGCGCGGAGGTCATTGTGATCTCCTCAGCGATCAAGCCGGGCAATCCTGAACTGGATGAGGCCCGCCGTCTGGGCCTGCCGGTGGTGCGCCGCGCTGAAATGCTGGCCGAGCTGATGCGTCTGAAATCCAACGTTGCAGTTGCCGGCACCCACGGCAAGACCACAACCACCACCATGGTGGCGACGCTGCTGGATGCGGGCGGGGTGGATCCGACCGTGATCAATGGCGGCATCATTCACGCCTATGGCTCAAACGCGCGTGTCGGCACTTCGGACTGGATGGTGGTTGAGGCGGATGAAAGCGACGGCACCTTCAATCGTCTGCCCGCAACCATCGCCATCGTCACCAACATCGACCCGGAACATATGGAACACTGGGGCACCGAAGAGGCGCTGCATCAGGGGTTCTATGAATTTGTCTCGGGCATTCCTTTTTACGGGCTGGCGATCTGCTGCACCGATGATGTGGATGTGCAGGCGCTGGTGGGCAAGATCACCGACCGCCGCGTTGTGACCTATGGCTTCAACGCCCAGGCCGATGTGCGTGCGATCAACCTGCGCTATGAAAAAGGCGCTGCGATTTTTGATGTGGCGCTGCAGGCTGAGGATGTGGTCATTGAGGGCTGCACCCTACCGATGCCGGGCGATCACAATGTGTCCAATGCCTTGTCTGCCATCGCTGTGGCCCGCCATCTGGGCATGAAGGGCGATGAGATCCGCGAGGCGCTGGCCGGGTTCAAAGGTGTGAACCGCCGCTTCACTCGCGTGGGTGAGGTGAACGGGGTCACTGTCATTGACGACTATGGCCATCACCCGACCGAAATCGCGGCCGTTTTGAAAGCTGCCCGGCAGGCGACCGAGGGCCGTGTGATCGCGGTTCATCAGCCGCATCGCTACACCCGGCTGAGCCATCACTTTGAGGAGTTCTGCTCCTGCTTCAATGAGGCGGATGTGGTCGGCATTGCCGAGGTCTTTGCCGCCGGTGAACAGCCGATCGAAGGGGCCAATCATGAGGATCTAGTCGCCGGTCTGATCCGCCACGGCCACCGTCATGCCCGCAGCGTCTTGTCTGAGGATGATCTGGAACGTCTGGTGCGCGAACAGACCCAGCCGGGTGATATGGTTGTCTGCCTTGGCGCCGGTACGATTTCCGCCTGGGCCAATGGTCTGCCGGCCCGTTTGCAGGGCTGATTGCAGGGCCGATTGAGGCGCCTGGGATGACTAAACAATTGACAGGGCGGTCTATTTTGGCTGCTCTGTCGCGCGAAACTGGTACTGGCGCGCCCAATCTTTGGGTGAGACGTGTTTTGAGTATTTAAGAAACAGTGAAATTGCAGCGGGAGGCCGGCGATGGCTGACGCTTTGAAACGACGGATTGGGTTGCCATTGCTCACCGCCTATGGCGTGGGGGTGATGGTGGGCGCTGGCATCTATGTGCTGGTGGGCGCGGTTGCGGCGGATGCCGGGATCTGGGCGCCTCTGGCGTTTCTGTTTGCCGGGCTTGTGGCCGCCCCGACCGCCCTGTCTTATGCCGAGTTTTCTACGCGCCTGCCCGAAGCTGGCGGTGAAGCGGTTTATGTCTCCGAAGGGTTGGGGCTGCAATGGCTGGGCGTTTTGGTGGGGCTGGCCATCGTTGTGACCGGCACCATCTCGGCCGCGGCGGTGCTGCGCGGTGGTGCGGGCTATCTGACCAGCGTGGTGCCTTTGCCGATGGCGGCGACCATTGTCGTCATGGGGCTGAGCCTGATCGCGGTTGCCATCATCGGTGTATTGGAAAGCCTGACGCTGGCCGCGATTTTCACCGCGGTGGAACTGATCGGCCTTGCCTTGGTGGTTTGGGCCGGGCTGGCCGCGGATCCGTCGCCGGATCTGACGGTTGTGGCGCCGCCGGTTTGGGCGGGGATCGGGGCTGGTGCGGTTTTGGCGTTTTTCGCCTTCATCGGGTTTGAAGACATCGTCAACATGGCCGAAGAGGTGACAACACCGGAAAAGACCCTGCCGCGCGCTATCCTTTATTCGCTGATGATCACCTCGGTGATCTATGCGCTGGTGTCTTATGCCGCGGTGCGGGTTGTGCCGCTGGCCGAGCTGACCAGCAGCAAACAGCCCCTGGTTCTGGTCTGGCAGCAGGCGCAGGGCGGATCGGTGGCGTTTTTGTCTGTGATTGCGGTGGCCGCAGCCCTGAACGGTGTGCTGGCGCAGATCGTGATGGCGGCGCGGGTGCTGTTTGGTCTGGGCCGGCGCAACGCCGGGCTGGCCGCGTTTCATCACAGCAGCGCCCGGTTCGGCACCCCAACGCTGGCCACGGTGCTGATTGGCACCGCGGTGGTGATCGGCGCGCTGACCCTGCCGGTGGCCACGTTGGCCGAAGGCGCATCAACCTTGCTGTTGACCATCTTCGTGATCGTCAATATTGCCCTTATTCGGCTGAAAACCAGCGTGCCGGAGGCCCCGTTCAGGGTGCCCATGGCGGTGCCAGTCTTTGGTTTACTGGCTGCACTTGCAGCGCTGGCGATCAACTTCGGGGCGCTTGCGTTCCTGACCGAGGCCCCGGGAGGCCCGCTATGACCCTATCAATCCTTTTGGCCTGCAGCTGGTTTGTGCTGGCCAATATCCTTGCCATGATGCCCTCCAAACGCCGCCACTGGCCGCAGGCCTGGGCGCTGATCACAATCGGAATTCCCATTCTGGGGTATGTGGTCTATGAACACGGGCCTTGGCTGGGCTTGCTGATCATGGCAGGCGCCATGTCGATGCTGCGCTGGCCGGTGATCCACCTGCTGCGACGTGTGAAGAAAATGGTGAGACGACACGATGGAACTGCCTGAGACTCTGGCTGAGACCCTGCCTGAATTGCGTGGCCGGTTGAGCCATGCCAAAGACCTGAGCGGCCTAACCTGGCTACGGGTGGGTGGCCCGGCGGATCTGTTCTTCCAGCCGGCGGATGTGGCGGATCTGCAAGCGTTTTTGCAGGCGCTGCCCGCAGATGTGCCGGTGTTCCCGATGGGGGTTGGCAGCAACCTGATCGTGCGGGATGGGGGGCTGCGTGCGGCGGTGATCCGCATGGGGCGTGGCTTCAACCATATTGAGATTGACGGCAACCGGGTGACCGCCGGTGTTGCCGCATTGGACGCCCATGTGGCACGCAAGGCGGCGCAGGCAGGCGTTGATCTGACCTTCCTGCGGACGATTCCCGGTTCCATCGGTGGGGCCGTGCGGATGAATGCGGGCTGTTATGGCTCCTATGTGGCCGATGTGTTTGTCAGCGCCAAGGCAGTGACCCGGGAGGGTCAACTGGTGACGCTGAGCGCCGAAGATCTGCAGTTCCAATATCGCCAGACTGAGCTGCCCGAAGGCTGGGTGATCGTGGAGGCGACGCTGGAAGGGCCCGCGGGCGATGCGCAAGAGCTTGCCGATCGCATGGCGGCGCAATTGGCCAAGCGTGATGAAACCCAGCCCACCAAAGACCGCAGTGCAGGCAGCACCTTCCGCAATCCGGCCGGCTTTTCTTCAACCGGGCAGGCCGACGATGTGCATGATCTAAAGGCCTGGAAAGTCATTGATGATGCCGGCATGCGGGGCGCGCGAAAGGGCGGCGCACAGATGAGTGAGAAGCATTCAAACTTCCTCATCAATGCGGAAAATGCCACCGCAGCGGACCTCGAAGGGCTTGGTGAAGAGGTCAGAAAAAAGGTTTACGAAAATAGCGGTATCACGCTACAGTGGGAAATCATGCGCGTCGGCGAACCGGCGGCTGAGTAAGAGCGCTAAAACGCGCCAGCAGGCAGGGCAAACTGGCCCTTATTACATGTAAGCGACCGCAAAGATGGTCGAGATTTTGAGGCACAGCGTGGGTATGTCGAGCAGGGCAACCCCTCTGGTCATGGTCCTGAAAGGTGGCCCCTCTGCGGAACGCGAGGTGTCGCTTAGTTCGGGGCATGAATGCGCAAGAGCGCTAGAGGGCGAGGGATTCCAGGTGGTTGAGGTCGATGCCGGCCCCGATCTGGCCGCGCGTCTTGCCGAGATTAAGCCAGATGTTGTCTTCAATGCGCTCCACGGTCGCTGGGGCGAAGATGGCTGTGTGCAGGGCATTCTGGAATGGATGCAGATCCCCTATACCCACTCTGGCGTCTTGGCCTCGGCCTTGGCGATGGACAAGGAACGCTCGAAACAGGTTTACGCCGCCGCCGGGTTGCCCATCGCAGACAGCAAACTTGCCGATAAAGACGCACTAGAGGCGGATCATGTTCTGCCGCCGCCCTATGTGGTGAAACCCTACAATGAGGGCTCATCGGTTGGGGTCTATCTGGTGCATGAGGCCGCCAACGGCCCGCCGAAACTGTCTGCTGAGATGCCGCAGACCGTGATGGTCGAAGCCTTTGTGCCCGGGCGTGAAATGACCGCCTCGGTCCTGGGGGATCGTTGCCTAGGGGTGACCGATATCCTGACCGATGGCTGGTATGACTACGATGCGAAATACAAAACCGGGGGCTCCCGCCATGTGGTGCCCGCCGATATCCCGGCTGAGATTTATGCCGCCTGCGAAGATTTTGCCCTGCGTGCCCATCAGGCCCTGGGCTGTCGTGGGCTCAGCCGCACCGATTTCCGTTGGGATGAGGCCAAGGGGCTGGAGGGGTTGATCCTGCTGGAAACCAACACCCAGCCTGGGATGACGCCGACGTCGCTCAGCCCGGAACAAGCTGCGTTGCAGGGCATGAGCTTTGGACAGCTCTGCGCCTGGCTGGTGGAGGATGCCTCATGCAACAGATGAGCACCTATCCGGAAATGGAGCCGCCGATCGAACAGATCCCCGGACTGGCCGCACCCCGCCGGGAAGAACCGCGCACAAAGGCCGATCCGGCGCCGTCCCGCTGGGCCTACCGGTTCCAGCGCCTGATGCTGACGCCGATCTTCCGTCTGTTGCTGAAGGTCGGCCTGCCGATGGGCGCCGCCTTTGCCGGCGGGATGCTTTACTTCTCGGATCAGGACAACCGCGATGCGCTGCGTCTGTGGGTCGTCGAGATCAAGAATGAGATCCAGACCCGGCCCGAGTTCATGGTCAACCTGATGCGGATCGACGGCGCCGCGCAAAGTGTCTCGGAAGACATTCGTGAAATCCTGCCGATCGATTTCCCTGTCAGCTCCTTTGATCTGAACCTTGATGACATGCGCCGCACCATCGCGGAGCTGCCAGCGGTTAAGGATGTGACCCTGCGGGTGACGCCAAAAGGCGTGCTGCAGGTCAATGTGACGGAACGAGTGCCGGTGATCCTGTGGCGGACGCGGGATGGGCTGGCGCTGCTTGATGAACATGGCAACTACGTTGGTCAGGCAGAGAAGGGCGCAGATCATCTGCGCCTGCCGCTGATTGTGGGCGATGGCGCCGATATGGCGGTGCCGGAGGCGCTGCAGCTGATTGCGGCGCTAGGCCCATTGGCGCCGCGCACCCATGGGATCGTGCGCATGGGCGAGCGGCGCTGGGATGTGGTGCTGGATCGCGGTCAGCGGATCCTGCTGCCGGAAACCGGCGCGGTACAGGCGCTGGAGCGGGTGATCGTGCTGCATCAGGCACAATATGTGATGGACCGGGATCTGGCGCATGTGGACATGCGGCTGGGCCAGCGGCCCACCATTCGAATGAACGAAGCGGCCGTCGACCATTGGTGGCGGAAAATCAAAAGCGGTTTCGGGGACTAGGGTATGTTTGATTTGTATGACAGCCAGCGCGCCATGCGCGGCATGCGCAAAGCCGCAATGCAACGCGGCGTGGTGGCCATTCTTGATGTAGGCAGTTCCAAGATGGCCTGTCTGGTGCTGCGCTTTGATGGCACTTCGGGCAGCTTTGAGGCCGAAGGCGTCGGCTCCATGGCGGGGCAGGCGGGGTTCCGGGTGATTGGCGCGGCAACCACGCGGTCGCGCGGGGTGAAGTTTGGCGAAATCACCGCCATGGGCGAAACCGAGCGTGCCATCCGTACTGTGCTGCAGCAGGCGCAGAAGATGGCCAACATCCGTGTTGATCATGTGATTGCCTGTTTCTCCGGCGCAGAACCGCGCAGCTATGGGCTGACGGGTGCCATTGATCTGCAGGGGCAGATCGTGACCGAACAGGATATCAGTCAGGTTCTGGCGGCCTGTGATGTGCCCGATTATGGCCATGGCCGCGAGGTGCTGCATGCTCAGCCCGTGAACTTTGCGCTGGATCACCGTTCGGGTCTGGGCGATCCACGCGGCCAGCTGGGCAACCGGCTGTCGACCGATCTGCATATGCTGACGGTGGATGCCGCTGTGGTGCAGAACCTGGCGCATTGTGTGAAGCGCTGCGATATGGAACTGGCCGGTGTGGCCTCCTCGGCCTATGTCAGCGGCATCTCCGCGCTGGTTGAGGATGAGCAGGAGCTGGGGGCCGCCTGTATTGACCTGGGTGGCGGGTCTACTTCGATTTCGATCTTCATGAAGAAACACATGATCTATGCCGACGCGGTGCGGATGGGCGGCGAACATGTGACCGGCGACATTTCCATGGGCCTTTCGGTGCCCCATGCCACGGCGGAGCGGATCAAGACCTTCTACGGGGGCGTTGTGGCCACCGGCATGGATGACCGCGAAATGATCGACATCGGTGGCGACACCGGCGATTGGGAGCATGACCGCCGGTCGGTCAGCCGGGCCGAGCTCATCGGCATTATGCGGCCGCGGGTTGAGGAAATTCTGGAAGAGGTGCGCGAACGTCTGGATGCGGCAGGGTTTGACCATATGCCCAGCCAGCAGATCGTGCTGACCGGTGGTGGCAGTCAGATCCCCGGCCTTGATGGGCTGGCCAGCCGCATTCTGGGCCAGCAGGTGCGTCTGGGCCGCCCCTTGCGGGTGCATGGCCTACCGCAGGCGGCCACCGGTCCGGGCTTTGCCTCGGCGGTGGGGATGTGCCTGTTTGCCGCCCATCCGCAGGACGAATGGTGGGACTTTGAGCTGCCGGTCGATCGCAGTTCCGCCCGCACTTTCAAGCGTGCGGTGCGCTGGTTCAAGGAAAACTGGTGAGGCGAAACGCCCGGTGAATTTCGGGTGATTTGCCGCGCCCTCCGCAAGAAGCAGGGTGACGCGGGAGAACTTTGGGGATAAACTGTGGATAACCGCTGGGTGCTCAGGCGCAACATGGCGGAGATTTGAGGATCGGGGCAGCGCCCTTCCATATTGCGAAAGCCACATGCACGTGCCGGGACAGGGCGCGGATCGCATGGCCATAGGTGTGGCGTGCTATCAGCCCGCTAGATCTGCGCGGATCGGCAAGATCCCGCAGGTTTGATCTGTGTTTGCCCCATATTTCGTGGCTTTTTTGCGTTTTTTTGATGACGCATGGGTTGGTTCTCGCTACCATCGAAGGTAATAGGCAGAAAAACATCCGCGAAATGCGGGTCAACGATATCAGGCGGACAGTTCCATGACATTGAACCTATCGGTGCCCGGGCACGACGATTTGAAACCCCGTATCACTGTCTTTGGCGTCGGTGGGGCCGGCGGCAACGCTGTGAATAACATGATCGAAAAAGACCTCACCGGGGTCGATTTCGTGGTGGCCAACACGGACGCTCAGGCGCTGCAGCAGTCCAGCGCGCAGGCCCGCATCCAGCTGGGTGTGAAAGTGACCGAAGGACTGGGCGCAGGGGCCCGTGCTACGGTTGGCGCCGCCGCTGCCGAAGAAAGCATCGAACAGATCGTAGATCACCTGGCGGGCGCACATATGTGCTTCATCACCGCCGGTATGGGCGGCGGCACCGGCACTGGTGCAGCCCCGATCATCGCACAGGCCGCCCGCGAGTTGGGCGTGCTGACTGTGGGCGTGGTGACCAAACCCTTCCAGTTCGAAGGCGCAAAACGCATGCGTCAGGCGGAAGAGGGCGTTGAGACCCTTCAGAAGATGGTCGACACGCTGATCATCATTCCAAACCAGAACCTGTTCCGTCTGGCCAATGAAAAGACCACCTTCACCGAGGCCTTCTCGATGGCGGATGACGTTCTGTACCAAGGCGTCAAAGGTGTGACCGATTTGATGGTCCGTCCTGGCCTAATCAACCTCGACTTTGCCGATGTGCGCGCCGTGATGGACGAGATGGGCAAAGCGATGATGGGCACCGGCGAGGCCATGGGCGAAGATCGCGCCATTCAGGCTGCTGAGAAGGCCATTGCCAACCCGCTCCTGGATGAAATCAGCCTGCGCGGTGCGAAGGGCGTTCTGATCAACATCACCGGCGGTCATGACCTGACTCTGTTTGAACTGGACGAAGCTGCCAACCGCATCCGCGAAGAGGTGGATCCGGAAGCCAACATCATCGTCGGCTCGACGCTGGACACCGAGCTGGACGGCGGCATGCGCGTCAGTGTTGTTGCCACCGGCATCGACGCCTCGGAAATGGTTCAGGACATCCCAGTGCCGCGCCGTTCGATGGCTGCGCCGCTGACCCAGACCACCAGCGTGGAAGAGGCCAAAGCCGCACCGGCGCCTGCTCCGGCCCCTGCCGCGGCAGCCCCGGTTGCGCCGACCATCGAAACCGTTGCACCCGTTGCCGCAGCCCCTGCCGCACCGGTTCAGGCCGAAGGCCCAGCCGAACCCAGCCTGTTTGGTGAGTTCGACGCGCAGGAAGCGGCGGCTCAGGATCAGATGGAAGATATCTTCGAAGAAGAAGCAGGCAGCGATGTGCCGCCCCCGGCCTATCAGCCGCAGCAGGCACAACAGCAGTTCCAGCCGCAGCCCGATGCCTATCAGGCACAGCCGGAGGAGGCCGCCGCCAACTTCCTGCCGCCACAGCCGCGCCCTGCCGGTCAGCCTTCGCCAGAGGCGCAGGCCCGTCTGCGCGCCGCTGTTGAGAACCAACCAAAGGCACAGCCCGCGGCACAGCCGATGCAGCAGCAACAGCCCGCGCCTGAGCAGGAGCGTTCGCGCTTCGGTCTGGGGTCGCTGATCAATCGGATGTCCGGCAGCGGCCATGAGCAGCAGCCCGCACCGCGTCAGCAGCCGCCGATGCAGCAGCCAATGCACGGGCAACAGCAGGCACAGCAGGTGCCGCAGGAATATGAGGATGAGGTCGAACAGGACCGCATCGAAATCCCTGCCTTCCTGCGCCGTCAGGCCAACTAAGCCTGCAATAATTGTTGCAATCCGTGTGAGACACACGGCGTGACGCTAGGTCAGAAATCATAGTTTGGAACCGCCTTCGGGCGGTTCTTTTCTTTTTATTACAATTGTTTGTAATGGCTGTGAGCGGATTTCGGCGCATTTCTAACAGCCATGTTTCAGAGCGTTACAAAGATTGAGTTGTGAATGTGAACACCCGGTTGTACCAAGATCGCGCACTGCCGCTGACGTGGTGTCAAGCATCTGGGGACGATCTTGCAGACAACTGTTAATGGGCCGGTGAAATTCACTGGTGTAGGACTGCATTCTGGTAAACCAGTACGGATGACCGTACTGCCGGCAACGCCGGATCATGGCATTTGGTTCCGTCGAACCGATGTCACCGATCGGGATGCGCTTATTCCTGCCCGTTTTGACGTTGTGAACCAATCGCCGCTGTGCACCAAACTGCTGAATGAGGCCGGCACCGATGTGTCGACCGTGGAACATATCATGGCCGCTCTGGCGGGCTGTGGCATCCACAATGCGCTGATTGACATCGACGGTCCCGAAGTGCCGATCCTTGATGGCAGCTCGGCCCAGTTTGTGAAGGCTCTCTTGTCTCGCGGTCTGCGCCAGCAGGGCGAACCGGTGCGGGTTCTGCAGATCCTGAAACCGGTTGAAGTGCGCAAGGGCGAAGCCTGGGCGCGACTGACCCCGGCCGATGAGTTGCGGATCGATTTCCACATCGATTTTGTCGACGCCGCGATTGGCGTTCAGGAAAAAGGCCTGCAAATGGCCAATGGCGCCTTTGTGCGTGAGTTGAGCGACAGCCGCACCTTCTGCCGCCGTTCCGATGTGGAGTGGATGCAGGCCAACGGTCTGGCCCTTGGCGGTGTGCCGGGGGAAAACGCCGTGGTGTTTGACGGGGCGCTGGTCGAAAGCGGCAAAGGTCTGCGTCACGCAGATGAGCCCGTGCGCCACAAGATGCTGGATGCGCTAGGCGATCTGGCACTGGCAGGGGCCCCGATTTTGGGCCATTACACCGGCTACCGCGCCGGACATGCGATCACCAACGATCTGCTGCGGGCGCTGTTTGCCCAGCCTGATGCCTATCGTCTGGTGACCTGCGATGACAGCATGCTAGCCCGTTTGCCCGGCGTTGGCGTGCATTTGAATGAGATTCCGGCGGTCGCCTGATCAGAGTTCTGACACTTGTGGAAACAACGCGCAGGGGCACTTCGGTGCCCTTTTTACGTTTCTGTGCAGCTGACGGGCGAAAACCTGCCAAAGACGTTTTGCCTTGGATTATTCTGTGCTAGGACCTCAGGAAGCACCGCGTTATCAATGCGGTGGAAGTCCAGACAAGGGTGAGACAGCACATGACAGGCATCGGGTCGCGTAAACGGGGGATCGCGGGTCTTCTTTTTGCTACAGCTTTGGCCGCCTGCGGGACCAACGCCGCATTGGAACGTGGTGAGGTGCCTCTGGAAAACTACACGGCCGAACAGATCTTTGGCCGGGCCGAATATGAACTGGAACGGCGCAAGCCGGACCAGGCCGCCTTCTACTTCTCTGAAATTGAACGGCTTTACCCTTATTCGGAATGGGCAAAACGTGGCCTGATCATGCAGGCCTTTGCCTATCACAAAGACAAAGACTATGAGAACAGCCGCGGTGCGGCGCAGCGCTACATCGACTTCTATCCGCTGGAAGAAGACGCAGCCTATGCGCAGTATCTGCTGGCGCTCAGCTATTACGATCAGATTGACGAAGTGGGCCGCGACCAAGGGGTGACCTTTGATGCGTTGCAGGCGCTGCGGGTGGTGATTGAACGCTATCCTGACAGTGAATATGCCCGTTCGGCGATCCTGAAATTTGATCTGGCCTTTGACCACCTCGCTGGCAAGGAAATGGAGGTCGGCCGTTACTATCTGCGCCGCGAACATTACCCTGCTGCGATCAACCGCTTCCGCGTGGTTGTTGAAGAGTTCCAGACCACCACCCATGCTGCCGAGGCGCTGCACCGTCTGGTCGAAGCCTACCTGTCTCTGGGCCTGAACGAACAGGCACAGACAGCGGGCGCGATCCTGGGGCATAACTTCCGCTCCACCGATTGGTATGAAGACAGCTACAAGCTGCTGACCGGTCGCGGGCTGGAATTGGAAGCGGCAGGCGATGGTTGGCTGAACCAGATCTATCGTCAGACCCTGCAGGGCAAATGGATCTGACGCAGGTCAGATCGGGTAGGGGCCACTGATGCTGCGCGCGCTGGAAATCCGCGACATGCTGATCATCGACCGGTTGGATCTCGACTTCCAGCCGGGTTTGAACGTGCTGACCGGGGAAACCGGGGCCGGTAAATCTATCCTGTTGGATTCGCTGGGGTTCGTCCTTGGCTGGCGGGGACGCGCCGAATTGGTGCGCGCCGGCGCAGAACAGGGTGAGGTGGTTGCCGTCTTTGACCTGCCCGCTGATCATGCCGCCCATCAGGTGCTGGAAGAGGCCGGACTGCCCTCTGACGGGGAGGAGCTGATCCTGCGCCGGGTGAACCGCAAAGATGGCCGCAAGACCGCGTGGGTCAATGACCGCCGGTGCTCGGGTGAGGTGCTGCGGCAGCTGTCAGAAACCCTGATTGAGCTGCATGGTCAGCATGATGACCGTGGCCTGTTGGATGCCAAGGGGCACCGCGGGTTGTTGGATGCCTTTGGCGGCTATGAGCGCCTGCAGGAGAAAACCCGCAGCAGCTGGCGCGCCCTGTCCGCCGCCCGTCGGGATCTGGCCAAGGCCGAAGCCGCGATTGCCGAAATCCGCGCCGAAGAAGAGTTTCTGCGCCATTCGGTGGCTGAATTTGACGCGATGGATCCGCAACCCGGCGAAGAGGCGGCGCTGGATGTCAAACGACGTCAGATGCAGGGGGCCGAAAAAGTCCGCGAAGATGTGGCCCGCGCGTTTCAGGCGCTGTCTGGTGACGGGGCCGAAGGTGCGATGGGTGATGCCATGCGTTGGCTGGAAGATGCCGCGCAGCAGGTTGAGGGGCTGCTGGATGCGCCGATCGATGCGCTTGGCCGCGCCTTCGCCGAGTTGGGCGATGCGGTGCAGGGGGTTGAGGGCGCGCTGGATCAGCTGCGTTTTGACCCGCATGAGCTGGAGACCTGCGAAGAGCGCCTGTTTGCCATGCGCGGCTTGGCCCGCAAGCACAGCATCGTGCCGGATGATCTGGCCAAATTTGGCGACGATCTGCGCCTGCGTCTGAAAACCCTGGATCAGGGGGAGGGCGACCTCGCCGATCTGACCGTCGCCGTGAAAGAGGCCGAGGCCGCTTATGACAGCGCCGCCACCGCCCTGACCGAGGCCCGCAAGAAAGCCGCCGCCAAACTGGACAAGGCCGTTTCTGCCGAACTGGCGCCCTTGAAGATGGAGCGCGCGGTGTTCTGCACCGGTGTGGAAATGGGCGACCCCGGTCCTGAGGGACGCGATGAGGTGGCCTTTACCGTAGCCACCAACCCCGGCGCACCGGCGGGCCCCTTGGGCAAGATTGCTTCGGGCGGGGAGCTGAGCCGTTTCCTGCTGGCGTTGAAGGTCTGCCTCAGCCAGACCCAATCGGGGATCACCATGATCTTTGATGAGATTGACCGCGGCGTTGGCGGGGCAACTGCAGATGCTGTGGGCCGTCGTTTGTCTGCGCTGTCTGAGGGCGGTCAGGTTCTGGTCGTGACCCATTCGCCGCAGGTGGCCGCCCTTGGCGCGCATCACTGGCGGGTGGAAAAGCAGGTTGAAAACAACGTCACCACCTCACGGGTTGTGCCGCTGGATGATGGCGAACGGGTGGATGAGATTGCCCGTATGGTTTCCGGTGATCGCATCACCGAAGAGGCCCGCGCCGCCGCGAAATCCCTATTGGCCGCGCGCTAGGTGCAGGTGCAGGGCCGGATCCGGCCCTGCTGAGCACCATTACCAGATCAGTTGCCGCGCACCAGTTTGCCGGGGTTCATCAGGTTCTGCGGATCCAGCGCCTGTTTGATATCCCCCATCACATCCCAGCCGGCGCCATGTTCGGCCTGCATATACTTCTTCTTGCCCATGCCGATGCCATGTTCACCGGTGGCGGTGCCGCCAAGCGCCAGTGCCCGTTCGACCATGCGGTGCGACAGATCATTGGCGGCCTGAACCTCCGCCTCATTGGCTTCATCAAACAGCAGGATCGCGTGGAAGTTGCCGTCGCCTACATGGCCCAGAATGGGCCCTTCGATGGGCGAGGCCGCGATATCGGCGCGGGTCTGCTCCACCGCTTCGGCCAGGTTTGAGATCGGCACACAGATGTCGGTCACCAGCGCCTTACAGCCCTGCCGGGATTGCACAATCGCCCAATAGGCATGGTGGCGCATGGTCCAGAGCGCCTTGCGCTCCTCCGCCTTCTTGGCCCATTCAAAGCCTTTAGCGCCGAACTCCTCAACCACTTCGCCAAACAGCGTTGCCTGCTCTTCCACCGCAGAGTCCGAGCCGTTGAATTCGATCAACAGATGCGGGCAAAGCGGCAGATCCATTTTGGAATAAGCATTCACCGCAGCCACCGTGGCCGCATCCACAAATTCGATCCGCGCCATGGGGATGCCCATCTGGATGGTCATCTGCACCGCGCTGACTGCCGCCTCAATATCGTCAAAGGCACAAACGGCCGAGGTCACCGCCTCAGGCTGGCCATGTAGGCGCAGGGTCAGGGCGGTGATCAGGCCTAGCGTGCCCTCCGCGCCGACAAACAGCGCCGTCAGATCATAGCCGGCCGAGGATTTGCGCGCCCGCGTGCCGGTCTGGATGATGCGCCCATCGGCCAGCACCACCTCCAGCCCCAGAACATTGTCACGCATGGTGCCGTAGCGCACTGCCGTTGTGCCGCTGGCCCGGGTTGAGGCCATGCCACCGATCGAGGCATTGGCGCCGGGATCCACCGGGAACATCAGCCCGGTGGCGCGCAGCTCTTCGTTCAGCACTTCGCGGGTGATGCCGGGCTGGACGGTCACATCCATATCCTCCGCCCCGACATGCAGCACCGCCGCCATATCGCGGAAATCCACAACCACGCCGCCCTGAACCGCCAATGTCTGCCCCTCCAGCGAGGTGCCAGCGCCAAAGCCCACGACAGGGCAGTGGTGACGGGCGCAGATCTTCACAATCGCGCTCACCTCTTCGGTGTTTGCCGGATAGGCCACCGCATCGGGCGGTGTCAGGGCAAAATGCGTCTCAGAGGTGCCATGTTGGTCAAGATCAGACTTGGAGCGGCTAAGCCGTTGTCCTAGAAGGGTAGAAAGCTCTTCGATTGCCGCGTCTATCGACATGGGGTCCTCCGTCGTGTGTGGGGCATCCTGCGCGGTCCGGCGTATCCCGCCGTGGCCGAAATGCCCTGAATTGCGCGCACCCTATGCGATCCGGCAAGGAGGAGCCAGAGACAGGCCCTGCGGCAGGAGATCACATTGTCCAATGGCATGCGCACCCATCTGATCCGGCTGACCCGGGATTGGCTGCACTCCTTTGTGGAGGCCTATCAGCTGATGCGCCGTCAGGGGCCCTCGCAGGTGCAGTTCTGGCTGATCGCTGCGGCCATCGGCACCGGTGCAGGCTTTGCCGCCCTGGGCTTTCGCAAAGGGATCGAAAGCCTGCAGGCCTTCCTCTATGGCACCGATGATGTGGCACGGCTGCATAGCTTTGCCGAAACCCTGCCGTGGTACTGGATCCTGATGCTGCCCATCGTGGGCGGGTTTCTGACCGGCTGGATCCTGCACCTTTTTACGCCGGACGGGCGGGTGCGTTCGGTGGCCGATGTGATCGAAGGCTCGGCCATGCACAACGGTCGGGTGGAATATAAGGCCGGCTTTGCCTCGGCCTTTGCCTCGCTGATCACGCTGTCCTCCGGCGGCTCAACGGGGCGCGAAGGCCCGGTGGTGCATATGGCGGGGATGATTGCCTCACGTGTCAGCGATGAGATCCGCGCCGATGGTATCACGGGCCGTGACCTCCTGGGCTGCGCCGTGGCGGCGGCGGTTTCAGCCTCGTTCAACGCGCCCATCGCCGGGGCGCTTTTTGCGTTGGAGGTGGTGCTGCGCCATTTCGCGGTGCATGCCTTTGCCCCGATTGTGATCGCCTCGGTTGCAGGCACCATCATCAACCGGCTGGAATATGGCGGCGTGACCGAATTTTTGTTGCCCAAGGCCAATGTGCTCGAGTTCTACATCGAGCTGCCCGCCTTTATCCTTTTGGGCCTGCTCTGCGGTTTGGTGGCAACCGTGCTGATGCGCTCGGTCTTTTATGCCGAGGATTTTGGCAACCTCGTGCAGCAACGCACCGGCATGCCCCGCTGGCTGCGCCCCACCATTGCCGGGGCGCTTTTGGGTCTTCTGGCCATCGCCTTTCCACATATCATCGGGGTTGGCTATGAAACCACATCGGCAACGCTGACCGGCCAGATCCTCCTGTGGCAGGCGGTGCTTTTTGCGGTGATCAAGGTGATCGCCGTGGCGATCACCATGGCGGGGCGTATGGGCGGCGGCATGTTCTCCCCCTCGCTGATGATCGGGGCGCTCACCGGGCTGGCCTTCGGATTGGTGGCGACCAGCGTCTTCCCTGAGGTTTCCGGCGCCCATACGCTATACGCCTTGGCTGGCATGGGGGCGGTCGCCGCCGCCGTTTTGGGTGCGCCAATTTCCACCACGATGATTGTGTTTGAGCTGACCGGCGACTGGCAGACCGGTTTGGCGGTGATGGTGGCGGTGTCCCTCTCCACCGCTTTGGCGTCCCGTCTGGTGGACCGTTCTTTCTTCCTGACCCAGCTGGAACGGCGCGGCGCCTGTGTGGCGGCGGGACCGCAGGCCTATCTGCTGGCGATGTTCCGCGCCGCGTCCGTGATGCGCGCACCCGAAGATCCCGGCGCGGCGGATCCGGCGCGCTGTGCGGAAATGGTTGAGGATGGGATCTTCCTGACGCCGGAGGCCACCCTGCAAGAGGCGATGCCGCTGTTTGACAAGGCCGGCGTGCCCTTTATCCCTGTCGTGGGCGACGCGGAGGAGGATGGCCAGCGCCCGGTCCATGGCGCATTGTTCCATGTGGATGCGCTGAAAACCTTCAACCGTGCGCTGGCGGCCACCGCGGCTGAGGAACACAGCTGATCGCTTTCAACGTTCCAAAAATACTCACATCGCAGACATCTCGGCAGCTACAACGCCCGCGCGGTCAAAACACCGGCCGCGTCAGCATCAGCCACAGGATCGCCAGCACGGCAAAAAACGCCGGAAACCCGCAAGCAAACCAGATCCGGTAAAGCCGCAGGTATCGCGCCGGCAGGGCGGAATTGTCGGCAACAGCCTGCCGGGCCAGGTCGCGCATCTTGATCTGGATCCAGACCACCGGCAGCCAGAACATCCCCACAAACACATAAAGCACCAGCGACAGCACCACCCAGGGCTCCATCAGATCATAGCCGATCTCACGGATCAGCAGATATCCGGTGATCGGCTGGAAAATAGCTGCCGTGGCGGTAAAGACCGTATCGGCCAGTACAACGATACCAGCAACATGGGCGATCAAGCGCGGCTCCCCCGACCGGTGTGAGATGACCATAAAAAACGCAATGCCCGCGCCGGTGCCCAAGAGGACGGTCGCGCCGATCACATGCAGGAAACGCAGCAGCTCATAGCTCATCGCGTGTCCTCCAGCGCCAAGGGGATCAGCGCCAGCATCGCAGCGGGCAGGGTCTTCACAAACGGCCCCAGCGGATCCGCCCAAAGGTCGGGCGCCACCAGCGTGCCTGCGCCCAGATACCCAAATGTGACCGCGATCATGCCCAGGCAGGCAGGCCGCAGCCATCGCCGCCACAGCACTATGAGGCCAAGCGCCAGATCCAGAAAAATACCAGCCGCCACCGCCACTGCCGCCAGCCCGGCGCTGCTACCGCGGGAGGTCAGAACCTCAACCGCCGCCGGAAACTGCGCCAGACCGATCAGGCCAGAGGCCAGCCAAAACAGCGACAGTGTTGCAATCACCAGCGGGAACAGCAGAAAGAGGCGTGAAAACCAGCGTTCCTGCACCGTTGCGGGCAGATCGGCTAGTGTTTCGGTTAACGCGCGGCAGGGCTGGCCACCTGCGGCCTGCCAGTTTGCAGGATCCCCGGTGATCCCATCTGACAGCGCGGTAAGTGCGGTGCTGCGCAGCGGCGAGCGCCAGCCGAACAGGCCCAGCAGATCAGCCCCTTTCCCCACCAGTGACAGCATAAATCCGGGCAGCGGCAGGGGCAGCTTTGGCGCGGGCAGGCCCAGCCAGTGGCGCAACGCGCGGATCAGTTCAGGAAAGGGGCGGGCCTCGGCCTCGGTCAGGTCGGCAATGGTGCCAGAGGCGATATCGCCTTTGGCCGCCGTGACAATGGCCGCTGCCAGATCGCTCAGGGCAACTGTTTGCACCGGCGTATCCTCAAGCAGGCGCCAGTCGATCAGGGGCATAGCCGCCACCGCGCGCAGCAAGGCAGTCCCACCATAGGCTGCCGCGCCGATTACCAACGTCGGGCGCAGGATCACATGGTCGATGCCAGCTGCAACGATTGCTGCGTCCCCCCGCGCCTTGGTGCGGAAAAAGGCGGTGCTGGCCTCCTCGGACACACCCGCGGCGGAGATCTGGATCAACCGCGTGTCGCTGCCCACTAGCGCCGCGCTTAGCCGCGCAGGCATCGTGGTGTGGATCGCTGCCAGATCGGTGCCGCCACCGTCTTGCAACGCCCCGGCAGCGTTCACCACCACATCTACATCCGCGCAAAGCGCCTGCCAGTCTGTGGTGCTGAGCGCTGTGACATCGGCAAAATGCCACGCAGCCTGTGGCAAAACACGACGGGCGGCCGATTCCGACCGCCCGATGCCTGTGACGTCAAACCCGGCCTCCATCAGTGCCCGCATCGCGGCAGCACCGATCAACCCATAGCCGCCCAGAACCAGGGCGCGCGGTGGGGTGGGGGCAGGGGCAGTCATCTAATGTGCTGTGGTTCAGATCCGTTCGACGGCCAGCGTGTCACTGACGTAAAAGCCCAGGTGATCCTTGATCCGGGCCACGGCTTCATGCGGGGTTTCATAAGACCAGGCCGCATTTTCCAGCGTGGTCGATTTGGTCACGATGGAGAAATAGCTGGCATCACCCTTGTGCGGGCAATGCGTGCTGTGATCGGTGGCATCGAGAAACGCCATCGCAATGTCTTCACGTGGGAAGTAGATCACCGGCGCCAGTGTGCCCTCGGTCAGTTCCAGCGCGTTTTGGCTTTCGCCCAAAACGGCGCCGCCTGCACGGACAACCCAGGTGCCTTCGGCCTTGCGGATGGTGATATCGGTCATGGTCTTCTCCCCTCGTTTCTTGTTCGCTTCGCTTTGCATGGCGATTGTTACATCAATATGTCGGCCCCTGCCTCCTGAGGGCGACGGAACGCGACGTTCCATTGACGTGAACAGTCACACCTGCGGGCCTTTCCCAAGGCCAGACATGCGCGGGGGGCCGATCAGCGGCCCCCGGCATCCACTCCTGGCTGATCTTTTCTCAGATCGGCGCGGTTGATTGCGCTAACCATAGCTTGGCTTTGGCGCTAAGCCGAGGGCCGATTTTGTCGCGGCACGCTTTATGGTAGCTGTTGAGCCATTCGCGCTCGCTCTCACTCAGCATTTCTGCGGCGATCAGGCGGCGATCGATGGGCACAAAGGTCAATGTTTCAAAGCTGAGCATCGCACGATCATCCGCCCCGCTGAGGGCAGCGGCCTGTTCGACCACAATCAGGTTTTCAATGCGGATGCCAAAGGCGCCTTCGCGGTAATAGCCCGGTTCATTGGACAGAATCATCCCCGGCTGCAGCGGTTCCATATTGCGGCGACTGATGCCTTGCGGGCCCTCATGCACCGACAGATAGGCGCCAACCCCGTGGCCGGTGCCATGGTTATAGTCCAGCCCCGCAGCCCAAAGCGGCGCGCGGGCAAAGCCATCAATGTCACGCCCCGACAGACCGGCCGGGAACCGCAGCTGCGATACCGCGATCATGCCCTGCAGCACCCGGGTGAAACAGGCGCGCTCTTCCTGGCCGACGTCTCCCACTGCCAGTGTGCGGGTGATATCCGTGGTGCCGTCCTGATACTGCCCCCCGGAATCCAGCACCAGAAGGTGGCCGTTTTCCAGTCTAGCATTGCTGGCCTCGGTCACCCGGTAATGGATCACCGCGCCATTTGGGCCGGTGCCAGAGATGGTGTCAAAACTGATTTCCAACAACGCCCCGGTATCCCGGCGGCAGGCCTCCAGCTGGGTGACGACGTCGATCTCAGTCAGGGCGCCGACGGGCTGTTCATCATACCAGGCCAGAAATTCGCACATGGCGGCACCATCTCGCAGATGGGCGGCACGGGCGCCCGCGACCTCCGCCGGGTTTTTGCAGGCTTTCGGCAGGATCACCGGATCACGGCCCAGCACGACCTCAGCCGCGCCAGCGTCCAGCGCGCGTTGCAGCGCCAGCGGGGCCGATCCTTTGTCCAGCAGCACCCGTCCGGTCAGGGCGGTGGCGGCAGCGGCCAGTTCATCGGGTGCGTTCAGGGTCACCTCAGGTCCCAGATGGGTCCGCACATCCGCGGGCAGTTTTTCGGCGGCCATAAACAGATCCACCGCGCCGCTGTCATGCAGGATGGCAAACCCATGCGGCACTGGATTGCGGGCGATGTCACTGCCGCGGATGTTCAACAGCCATGCGAGCGAGTCGGGCAAGGTGATCACCGCCGCTGACTGCCCCGCCTGACGCAGCCCAGCGGCCAGTCGGGCGCGTTTGTCTGCGTGGCTTTCGCCGGCCTGTTCCTCCGGCTGGATCGTCACGGCCCCAAGCGGTGCAGCAGGCTGATCCGACCAGACAGGGTCCAGCAGACTATCGACCTCCCGCAGGGTGATGCCGCTGCCGTGCAGGCGCTGCACCAAGGTGGCCACCTCGCCCACGGTATGGAGCCAAGGATCAATGCCGATCACGCCGCCCTCGGGCAGCTGTTCCTTCAGCCAGTCCGCCAATTGGGTTTCGGGCCAGGGCACCGGGGTGAAATGCCCGAGGTCCACCTGCGCCTTCACCTGGGTGCGGTAGCGCCCGTCAATGAAGACCCCCGCCTGATCCAGCAGCGCGGCGCAGAACCCGGCCGAGCCGGTGAAGCCGGTCAGCCAGGCCAGCCGATCATCGCGCGGGGCGACATATTCGCCCTGATGGACATCGGCGCGCGGCACCAGAAACCCACTGAGCGCTTCGGCACGCAGCACATCGCGCAGTTTGGCCAGACGTCCGGGCCCTGCGGCGGGTGAGGCGCTTTCTGCAAAACTCTGAAACATCCCTGTCTCCTATGTGCGGCTGGCCGTATCGCCAGCGCTTTGTCCGTTTGTACAAATATCCCGGCCAGAGGCAAAGCCGTGCCCAAAACCACAGCGCGCGCCGGTTGGCGCGCTCTGCTTAGCTCTCAGATCTGCGGTCGGATCTTACAATCCGGCCTTTTTCATGCCCATGGTGCGGGCCCGGGCGCGTGGATCGTGATCAAACAGGCCCGCCAGTTGTTCCGTCATGGCGCCGGCCAGCTGCTCCGCGTCGGTGATGGTCACCGCGTGCTGGTAGTAGCGGGTCACGTCATGGCCGATGCCGATGGCGATCAGTTCCACCTGTTTGCGCTTTTCGACCATGGCGATCACGTCGCGCAGGTGCTTTTCAAGGAAGTTCTGCGGGTTCATCGCCAATGTGGAATCGTCCACCGGCGCCCCGTCAGAAATCACCATCAGGATTTTGCGCTGCTCAGGGCGGGCCAGCATACGGCGGTGGGCCCATTCCAGCGCCTCACCATCGATGTTTTCCTTCAGCAGCCCCTCTTTCATCATCAGGCCCAGATTGGCCTTGATCCGGCGCATCGGCGCGTCGGCCTTTTTATAAATGATGTGGCGCAGGTCGTTCAGGCGGCCCGGCTGTTGCGGGCGCCCCTCGGCCAACCATTTTTCACGGCTCTGACCGCCTTTCCACGCCCGGGTGGTGAAGCCCAGAACCTCAACCTTCACGTCACAGCGTTCCAGCGTCGAGGCCAGAACATCCGCGCAGATCGCCGCGATTGAGATCGGGCGCCCCCGCATGGAGCCGGAGTTATCCAGCAGCAGGGTCACCACGGTGTCGCGGAACTCAGTGTCTTTTTCCACCTTGAACGACAGCGGTGTCGTGGGGTTGGCGACCACGCGGGCCAGACGGCCAGCGTCCAGAATGCCCTCTTCCATGTCAAACAGCCAGCTGCGGTTCTGCTGCGCCTGCAGGCGACGCTGCAGTTTGTTAGCCAGACGGCTGACCGCACCTTTCAGCGGCTCCAGCTGCTGATCCAGATAGGCGCGCAGACGTTCCAGCTCGGCCGGTTCGGCCAGCTCCTCGGCCATGATCTCTTCGTCAAATGCGTCATTGTAGACGGTGTAATTCGGATCCGCCTCAGAGGCAGGCGGCGGGGCAGGCGGTTCCAGCGGCGCTTCGCCATCGGGCAGTTCGCTCTCGTCCGACATTTCCTCTTCGGCCATGTCATCCATCGAGACCTGCGCCTCGGAGCTGTCCTGCTGTTCTTCCTGACTGCGTTCAGGATCGGCCTCAGCCTCCTGATCTTCCTGATCATCCTGGCCGGAGCTGTCGGGCTCCTGCTGATCATCCTGATCGTCGCTGGCGTCGTCTTCCTGATCTTCGTTTTCCTCATCAGGATCATCGCCCAGCTGATCGCCGTAGCCAAGATCCTCGATGATCTGGCGGGCAAACTTGGCAAAGGCCGCCTGATCTGACAGGCGTTCCTGCAGATCCTCCAGCGTGCCGCCTGCCTGATTTTCAATGAAGCCGCGCCACAGATCCATCACATTGGCGGCCGCAGGCGGCAGGTCGCGCCCGGTGGCCAGATGGCGGATCAGATAGCCGGCGGCCACAGAAAGTGGGGCATCGGCGCTCTGTTTGATCTGGTCATAGCCGGCGCGGCGGGCCTCGGATTCAATCTTGGCGTCGATGTTGCCGGCGGTGCCGGGCATGTCACGTGCGCCCATCGCCTCGCAGCGGGCCACTTCCATCGCTTCGTAGATTGAGCGCGCCATGTCGCCGGGGGGCGCATAGCGGGCATGGGTGTTCATATCGTGATACTTGCGCTGCATCGCCAAAGCATCAGCGGTGCCGCGGGCCAGAAGAACCTCATCCCGCGTCATCCGGCGGCTGACCTGGGGCAGGCGAATGGTGTCGCCCGCCATGCCTGCCGGATCAACCGTGTAGGCGACGTTCAATTCCGGGTCATCGGCCATGACCTTGGTGGCCTCAGCAAGGGCCTTTTTGAACGGATCGGCTGGGTTGTCGGTCGGTTTTTTCATCTTGTCTTCGCCTGCGGATGCGGGGACGCGCGGAATTGCGCGTTGATCCCCCAAGGGCAGCGCCCGATCCCGGGCGGGTGCAAAGCGCCCGCCTTGGGGGCGGGGCGGGCGCTGCCCGGCGGGTCGCCGGGCGGTATTGCTTAGCCGAGGCTCATGCTGGCTGCGCTTTCGGGCAGTTCTTCATCAAAGCAGCGCTGGTAGAACTCGGCCACGGTCTGGCGCTCCAGCTCATCACATTTGTTGAGGAAGCTCAGACGGAAAGCATAACCCACGTTGCGGAAGATCTCAGCGTTTTGGGCCCAGTTGATCACGGTTCGCGGGCTCATCACGGTGGACAGATCACCGTTCATAAACGCGGTGCGGGTCAGATCCGCCAGCGTCACCATCTGGCCGATGGTCTTACGACCGGCCTCGGTGTTGTAATGCGGGTTTTTCGACAGGATGATGTTGGTTTCCGCGTCATGGCTGAGGTAGTTCAGCGTCGCGACCAGCGACCAACGGTCCATCTGCGCCTGGTTGATCTGCTGCACACCATGGTAAAGGCCGGTGGTGTCGCCCAGACCCACGGTATTTGCAGTGGCAAACAGGCGGAAATAGGGGTTCGGGGTGATCACTTCGTTCTGGTCCAGCAGCGTCAGCTTGCCGTCGGCTTCCAGAATACGCTGGATCACAAACATCACGTCCGCGCGGCCCGCATCATATTCGTCGAACACAATCGCGGTCGGGTTACGCAGCGCCCAGGGCAGGATGCCTTCGTGGAATTCGGTGACCTGCTTGCCGTCGCGCAGTTTGATCGCGTCTTTACCGATCAGGTCGATCCGGCTGATGTGACTGTCGAGGTTCACACGTACACACGGCCAGTTCAGGCGCGCCGCGACCTGTTCGATGTGGGTCGATTTACCGGTGCCGTGGTAGCCCTGCACCATCACACGACGGTTGCGCGAGAAACCGGCCAGAATGGCCAGCGTGGTGTCCGGGTCAAACTTATAGGTCGGATCGATTTCCGGCACGCGGTCGCTGGCTTCGGCAAAGCCCTTCACGGTCATGTCGGTGTCAATGCCAAAAACATCGCGAACCGAGATATCTTCGGTGGGTTTTGCGTTCTGGTCCATCATGCCCTCGGCCATGGTCATTCCTCTTCGGTCAGGGTGGGGTGCCACCCGAAATGCATCTCACGCAGCAACATATCGACGGAAACGCGAAGGAAAAGGCGAAAAGCGACAGGGATAGGGGAAAAGTGACACTACGTTACGTGGGCTGCCGTATTTCTGCTGTAAGCTGCGCAATCAGCTGGGCCATCAGCTCCACGGCGGGCAGGCTTTGGGCGCGGGCGGCCCCGGATCCGGCCCAATGGGCGCCATAGCTGTGATCGCCTTTGGCCTTGGCAGCGGCATGCAGCGCCTTACCCGCATCATAGGTGTGCGGGTAGCCGGGGCTGTCCTGCTGTCGATCTGCCCCCCATGCGGTGAAGGCATTGGGCAGTGCGCGGGCCGGGCGACCGGAAATCGCGCTGGTGAAGCCGGTATGATTGGCCGCATCCGATGCCATGGCCGCGCGGTAGCCTTCATCGGCGGAGGTTTCGGGGCACAGGACAAAGGCGGTGCCCAGCTGCACCATATCCGCCCCGGCCTGAAGGGCGCGCGCGCAATCCGCCCCGTCCATCAATCCGCCAGCGGCGATCAAGGGCAGATCGGTGCGCGATTTGATCCGGGCCAGCAGGTCCAGCGTTGGCAGCGCCTCATCCGGGGCCAGGGGGTCAAAAATGCCGCGATGGCCGCCAGCCTCAATCCCTTGCACAACAATCCCGTCCATGCCTGCGCTGACGCAGGCCTGCGCCTCGGCGACATTGGTGGCCGACGCCAGCAGCAGGATGCCCGCCTCTTTCAAGGCGGCAATCACGCTGGCGGAGGGCAGGCCAAAGTGGAAGGAGACCACTTCGGGCCGTTCCTGCAGCAGCATGGCGGGCCGTTCGGGATCGGCGACAAAGGACAGGTAAATTTCGCGCAGCTGATCAGGCGGCGTAGCACCAAATCGGGCAAATTCCGGCGCCAGCGCAGCGCACCAGCGCGCTGCCTTGTCGGCTGCCACCTGTTCCGGGTGGTGGCAGAAGAAATTGGCATTCAGACAGTTCGCCCCCAGATCGCGCGCGGCGCGGATCGCCTTGCGCCCGCCTTCGGCATCAACGGAGCCCAGCCCCAGCGCCCCCATGCCACCCGCCTTGCACACCTCCGCCGCAAGGGCGGGGGTGGACACACCGGCCATCGGGGCCTGAATGATCGGGGTTTTAAGGCCCAGACGGGTCGCCAGTATGCTCTGCATGATGTGTCCTCCTGCCGCCAGCATGGCCTTTGGCAGGCAGGGGGACAAACAAAAACCGCGCCCAAAGGGGCGCGGCTGGTATTTCTACTTACTGCAAATATCACAGGAAGTTGCGGCTGTCCTTCAGCTGGTCCCAGGCCCACATGACCTCTTGCAGCTGTTCTTCCTGGCTCCGGTCGCCCCCGTTCATATCGGGGTGCAGCACCTTGATGAGCTTCTTGTAGGCTTTGCGGATCTCAGCCTTGGACATGGTGTCCTGCACGGCCAAAATCTCCACCGCTTTGCGCTCCACCGCGGGCAGGCGGCGGCCTGCGCCGGCGTTGCGGCCAGGGTTCTGTGTGGCATTGCCACCCAGGACCTGATGCGGATCCTCAATGCCCAGACGGGCCCAGGCGCGGGCTTCGGGATCGGTGGCCTTTTTGGTCTCACGTTCCCAAACCTTATCCGAGGAACGCTGGGCGTTCATCTCAGCCTCGGTCTTGCCGTCAAAGAAGCTCCACTTCGCGTTATATTCCTTCACGTGATCCTTGCAGAACCAGCGGAATTCATCCAACACATCCGGCGCTTTCGGTGCGCGGTATGCCCCGGCTTCGGTGCAGCCTTCATGTTCGCACTGCCGGGTAGAGGTTTCCGACGCACCGGACATGGTACGGCGGCCACGGGGGTTCTTTTTCTTTGCCGATTTGATCGACATATCGAACCCGAAGGGGTCTGATTTATCCATGAGATCACCTTTTCGACTCGGACCGCCGATAATAGACCAAATCAGGTCAAGTTGAAGGGCAAACTTGCCGCAGGGCAGAAATTCTGTCGCCGCTTGTGCAGGTCACAGATCGCGCCCGGATCAAGGCGCAGCACGAGGGTGTCAGCCGTCTTTTGAGGTGTCCGAACGTTCTGCAGCCTGCGTATCACCCTGTTCCATCAGCTGCGCCACACGGTCACGCAGAACATCCCCTTCGCCACGCGGGGCCTCAGGGACTGTTTCTGGCTCAGCAGTGTCCACCTCACCATCCGCAGGGATATGCGCCTCAGCCTCAAAGCGTTCCGGCATCGGCTGGAACCCATCGTCCTGTGCGGGTTTGGGACGGCGGAAAATCAGGATTGAGCGGTAGGCTGTGACCGAGGAGGCAATGCCCGAACGCTCTTCGCTGGGCAGGGTTTCGGCACGCTGATATTCCCAGCCCTCAGCGGCCAGTTCATTCAGCTGCAATTCCACGGCATTGGCAAAACGGGCCTCAGCCCCTTTGATCCCCTTGGCCTTCACCCCACGCGCCGGGGCGGGCACAACCTTGTAATCATACTGCGTCATCAAAGAGATCCCTGTTTTAAACGCGGCGCAGGCTAACAGCAGCGGCGCCCCGGTTCAATCCGTTGCGCCCTCTTATCCCCGTCGCAGCCCAAGGGGCAAGCCAACAAAATCCGGTTTCGGGAAGGCGGCATGTGCCGCCTTCATCGCGGCAACCTTTTCAGCCACATCCGCCGGGTAGGGCGCAACCTTGGGGCCAGACATGTCGATGTGCAGCCCAACACCTTCACCGGTGGCCGAGAGCCAGCCATCTTCGTGCAGGAGCCACTGGCAGAAATGGAAGCTCTTGTCGGTGCTGTCGAGCAATTGGAACCCCACGCGCACTCGGTCGCCTTCGTGAATCTCGCGCAGGTAGCGCAGCCGGAAATCGGCGCTATAGGTCGTCATCTGACGGCTGCTGGCATAGTCGGGACCAAAACCCATTTCGGCAAACGCCTCATCCGCGCCGGTGTCAAACAACACGTTGTAATAGGCCATGTTGAGGTGGCCGTTGTAGTCAATCCATTCCGGCAGAACGGTTTTCACCTCTGAGAGGAAGGGGATTTGGTCGTGCGGGTGGTTTGACATCGGCGGCGCCTCGGTTTGGATCACGTGCCGCTTACGCTGCCAAGCTGGCCGCGAAAAGGAAAGGGCGGATGCCTCCGGCGGGAGTATTTTTAGAACATTGAAAGGGGGGCGCTGCGCAAAGAAAAACGCGCCCGAAGGCGCGTTCTGTCTGTCAGATCTGTGGCGTGGCTCAGCTGCCGAGCTTTTGCGCCACCAGCTGGTTCACCGCTTTCGGGTTGGCCTTGCCGCCGGTGGCTTTCATCACCTGACCCACAAACCAGCCGGCCAGTTTCGGGTTCACCTTGGCCTTTTCCACCTGCGCGGGGTTGGCGGCGATGATTTCATCCAGTGCGGCCTCAATCGCGCCGGTGTCCGTCACCTGTTTCATGCCTTCGGTTTCCACAATCTCTTCCGGATCGCGGCCCGAGGTATAGGCGATTTCAAAGACGTCCTTGGCGATCTTGCCCGAGATGGTGTCGGCCTTGATCAGCTTGATGATGCCGCCCAGGGCGGCGGGTGACAGCGGGCTGTCGCTGATGTCTTTTTCATCCGCTTTCAGGCGACCGAACAATTCGTTGATGACCCAGTTGGCGGCCAGTTTGCCGTCCTCACAGGCCGCAACCACACCTTCGAAGAAGCCGGCCGAGGTTGTGTCGGCGGTCAGAACCGAGGCGTCATATTCAGTCAGGCCATAGTCGCCCATGAAACGCGCTTTCTTGGCGTCGGGCAGTTCCGGCAGGGAGGCGGCGATGTCATCAACCCAAGCCTGTTCAATCTCCAGCGGCAGGAGGTCAGGGCAGGGGAAGTAGCGGTAATCATGCGCCTCTTCCTTGGAGCGCATCGAACGGGTTTCATTCTTGTCCGGGTCGTAAAGGCGGGTTTCCTGATCGACGGTGCCGCCGGCCTCCACGATGGCGATCTGGCGACGTGCCTCAACCTCGATAGCGGCCTGGATAAAGCGCATCGAGTTCATGTTCTTGATTTCGCAGCGGGTGCCCAGATGCGAGAAGTCCTGGGTTTCCTGATACTTCTCATACTGGCCCGGGCGGCAGATCGAGACGTTCACGTCCGCGCGCAGGTTGCCGTTTTGCATGTTGCCGTCACAGGTGCCCAGATAGCGCAGGATCTGACGCAGCTTGGTCACATAGGCGGCGGCCTCTTCCGGGCCACGAATGTCAGGGCGCGAGACGATTTCCATCAGCGCCACACCGGTGCGGTTCAGGTCCACGAAGGACATGTTGGGATCCATGTCGTGGATCGACTTGCCAGCGTCCTGTTCCAGGTGGATGCGTTCCACCCGCACCAGACGGGCCACACCTGGGCCCATGTCCACGAGGATTTCGCCCTCACCCACGATCGGATGATAGAGCTGCGAGATCTGATAGCCCTGCGGCAGGTCGGGGTAGAAGTAGTTCTTGCGGTCAAAGGCCGAGAACAGGTTGATGTCTGCCTTCAGACCCAGGCCGGTGCGCACCGCCTGTTCCACGCAGTATTCGTTGATGACCGGCAGCATCCCGGGCATGGCGGCGTCCACAAAGGCCACATTGGCGTTCGGCTCGGCGCCGAATTTGGTCGAGGCACCCGAGAACAGCTTGGCGTTTGAGCTGACCTGCGCATGGACCTCCATGCCGATCACAAGTTCCCAGTCATGTTTGGCCCCGGCAATCACCTTGGGTTTCGGGGTCTCATAGGTCAGGTCCAGCATGGTTTCATGTCCTTCGAAAGCATCAGCTTGCCTTCTAGGACAGGGGCGGTTGAGGGGCAAGGGGGTTTGGTGTGCGGGAACAGCTTTGGCGGATCAAGGCGATGACGGGCGCCAGTGCATCGCGCAACACCATTTTCTTAACCGAATAGCGCGCGCTGGAAATGCATCCTAGGGTTTAGTATTGGTAAGGCATTAGGGTTAGAGGCGCGCTATTTGAGCCTCGCCTCAGATGTTTTCGAAGTGTGGAGGGCAGATATTTGGCCTTAAGATATGTGTTGAGTTCGTTGCTGGGCCTTCTCCTTCTGGCCCAGTCGGGTTTTGCGCAATCGTCAGATGACGTTTTTGGCGTGATCTCCAAATTCAGTGGCGACCTTTATACCCTCGGTGAGTTGACCGGGGGCAGTGAGGCTGAGTGGACGCAGCTGGAACAGTCCTCTGCTGACAAGTTGAAACTGGCTTTGGCGGGGATGGATCAAGATGCGGACTTATTGAACGCCAAAGGTCGCACGCCGCTTCATGAAGCCTCGGCCCTGGGATTTGGTCATCTTGTTGAAGTTATGCTTCAGGACGACAGGCTTCTGGCTTTGCTTGATAGGCAGGACCAGGACAGTCTGACCGCTTTTGAACACGCGCTTTTGGCGATGAAGGAAAACCTATTGGCATGTCATCCGAGGGCCGAAAATCCTTTCGTTCTGGTGCCCTACTACGTGACTTTGCCATATTATGAGGTTCGTCAGCCCTATCCCAAGGTTCAAGCTTTGCTGCAGTCCGCTGGGGCCAAAACAGGCAGCGATACGGCGAAGGAGGTTTGGGCAGCGTGGTGCACTCAGGATGATGAGGACGCCCGCGCTCAGGTCAGTGATGCAGTAAATCTATATGCAACGCTGAAAGAGATTTCGCAGAACGAGCGGGATGCGGCACTGCTAGCGGAAATAGAAAAGCAGGCAGATCTTTACCGTGAGTTGGTCCAAAACCTATCCGGCGCCAGTCGCCCCTCTGCGGAAGAGGTAAAGCTTTTCATTGATCAACTGTATCGTGACAAAGGGTTCGAGCCACCCGATGAATGAGACGGCGGCTGTGGAGAAATTGTCTGTAGTCTTTTGCACGGCTTGCCGCGGTCATCCATGCGGCGATCAGCGTTTGCTGGTGGTTTGATTGAGCGTCAGAACGCCTTGTGAGGCCGGTGTTTCTGCGGGGATGAGCGTTGTCCCCCCAAAAAAGCCATGTCCTCAAACCGTGTTGGCAAACAAAAAAGTTATAGGGAGCAGGTTGGGCAGTTGATCGGAGTTTCAAGTATTTGGCGGGAATGTTGCGATCAGAATGCCAACCCGTGGCGACCTGGATGCTGGACGGCGACTACAGCGGGTCGGGCAATCTGATTTCTGGGGCCTCTTCAGGGGAAATGAATTCGACACGCGCACGATCATCCAAGGTTTCAGCGAAGCGGCCCAAATAGCGCATTCCGGGATAAACATCAGATTTTGTGTTGTCGTCTCTGCCAGAAATCTCTTCATTGGTCAGCGTTTGGGGTCTTTTGTGGCATCTTGCTGCCTTGTCGTCGAAGCGCACAGGATCCAACCGAAACGCAATACATCCAATTTGTCCTTCATCCAGAACAAAGAGGCCGGCCTCTGCGAGATACAAGTTTGACCCTCTCCACCAGCCTGTGTCTTCGAACAGCTCGCGTGATATTATCTCACCACGATGCTCCACGGTCAGTGTCCGCCGCCAATCGCTCTGGAGGCTGAACATTCCGCTGACCGTCAGAGACACCCGCACGCCGCCGTCCAGATTAACAGAAGCCTGATGCGCGCTATTGCAGCCAGCCAAAAGGGCCACCGTTGAGAAAAAAGCCAAGACAATGCGCATGGGACACCTAAAACTGAAATTCGATTGAGGTTGGTTCGTGCGGGACCTGCCGTCAACGGCCTATTCACCCCCTTCAAGCATTTTTCTCAGCGGGAAGGGGCCCAACACGACTTAGCAACATGGCCAAAAAAAACGCCCCCCGAAGGGGGCGCAGTCAGGCAGGTCGGTGTTTTGGGATAGCCCGGACACGGGGCCGTTAGGCCGGCTGTGGGGCCAGTGCGTTTTGGGCGGCGGTGCGGCCCATTTCGGTCAGCTCTTCGATGGAGGGCAGGCTGGCATAGGCGCCGAGACCCAGTTTGGCCTGGCCCCAGATCAGCGGGTGCAATTCCTGCAGGTGGTCGCGCTGGATCCAGTCCAGCGCGGCGCGCAGGCGGCTCAGCCCTTCGCGGGTGGCACGGCGATGGGCGGGCAGGGCGGGCAGGGTCACGGCGCAGAAGGCAGCCCAGGTGTTGACCACATGCTGGTCCGGGGCCCGCTCCAGAATATCGCGCATTCCATCCAGGAAGAAATCCGCATCAAGAAGCTCCAGCGCCCCGGGATCCACGGACAATGCGTCCAGATAGACCCAGGCGTAGCCGCCGGCGCCCCACAGATCCTCGGTCATCAGCGCGACACGGCGCGCCTCAACCTCAAGCATCTGATAAGAGCCAAACCACCGGGGCAGCAGGTGGTTGCCAAAGGCCCGCATATGGCGCGGATTGCCCGGGTCCAGATCGATCAGGTCTTCGTAGTCATCCGCCAGTCTGGCATCCGGTTCCACCGCCGCAGCGAGCAGGGCGCAGCGGCAGGCCGCCAGAGCGGGGCTGTCATGTTCGAAGGGGCTGAAACGGTCCAGCAGGGCTTCTGCGCGCGCCATATGGCGCAGGAAGGATTGTTGCCGCTGTGGCGGCAAAGCATCGTGCCAGCCCTCACCGCGCCAGGCCCAGGCGAAATCAATATGGGCTTGGATCAGCACAAGGGCGACACCAAAATCTTCGGGGTGATCTTCCAGCACCTCTTCGAGGGCAGAGATGCCTTCGCGGGGGGCATGTTGCGGCAAAAGCGCGGGATCGCTGAGGATCTGTTCCACCGGCTGCACCACATCCAGGCGGGCACCGCGGGACAACAGATCGGCCAGACCCATGCCGCCGGGGGTGCAGTCCCGGCTTTGATCTGCCGCGCGGATTTCCTCAGCCAGCTCATCCCAACGGTCCTGACGGGCCAGAAACTGGCCGCGTGCTTCGATCTGCTGACGCAGGCTGTCTTCGGCGCTGGTGGGTTTTTCTGGCAGGTCCAGGCGACGGGTTTGCGCCCCGGGGGTCGACAGGTCGGTCGAAAGGGGGCGTTTGGGGGCGGCGGCATTCCGCCATGTCGGTCGCAATTTGCTGAGCAGAGTGGGGCGTGCAAACGTGGCTTTGATCATGGGGCTCTTCTTTTACTTGGCAACGGGTACTGGATCACTTGTTACCCCACCAATGTCGCGCCGCTTTCGGGCGGAAAGAAGGCAGCCCGAAGGAGCTTTCGGGCAGAAACTGCGGAGGGTTTGGCGGCAATTGGGTCAGATATGGAAACAACCGTCAGGTGGCTGACGGATTGCGCCTGAAACGACGGTTTTACTGTCGATATTTCGACAATTGTCAGGATTCTTACGCGTCCGGCGGCCGCTGACGCCTTTTGCAGGATCAGTGGCTGAGGCGCCTTGGCGGCGGCAGATCGCAGGATTCGCGGCCGCGTTGTGTGCAGCGGCCCCGGCGTGAGAAATGCGCCGGGGCCGCCGATATTGATAAGCCGTTAGCTGCCGCGAATGCGGGTCAGCATTTCGGTGGTGTCGCGGCTGAGGCCGTCCTGCGCCAGAATGCGGTCCAGCTGGGCGGCGATCAGCGCCTGACGGTCACTGTCATAGCGTTTCCAGGTTTCAAAGGCGGAACACATCCGCGCGGTGGTCTGCGGGTTCAGCGGATCCAGTTTGATCAGCCAGTCCGCCAACAGCTTGTAGCCCGCCCCATCCGCACGGTGGAACCCGGCGGGTGACATGGCCAGCGCCCCCAGGGTGGCGCGGAACCGGTTGGGGTTTTTCATGGTGAAGTCGGGATGCTGGGTCAGCGCCGATGCCACCTCAGCGGCCTGCGCCGGATCGGCCATGCTGATTTGCAGGCCAAACCATTTGTCGATGACCAGACGGTCCTCTTTCCATTGCTTATAGAAGGCGGCAACGGCCTGTTCGCCTTTGCCTGCCGTCAACAGCGCGGCCAGCGCGGCCAGTTGCTGGGTCATATTGTCGGCGCTGTCGTACTGCGCCTGCGCCGCCGTGCCGCCATCGACACGGGAAATCAGCGACAGGGCGGCATTGGCCAAGGACCGTGCACCGGATTGTTCGGCATCGGGCTTATAGGCCTCGGTCACCTGATACTGGGCATAGATGCGCGGTAGCACGTCCTGCATATGGGTGGCCATCGCCATTTTCAGGGTTTCCAGTGCCTCATAGATGGCCTGCGGATCCGGCGTGTGGCCCTGATCCACCAGCGTCTGGGCCAGATCATCCTGACTGGGCAGCCCCAGCGCCAGCGCGCGGAAGGCGGGGTCCAGGCTGTCATCACGCAGCACCTGCAGCACCGCATCCAGATAAGCCCCGTCAGGTGCGGCGCCGTTCAGGATCATCTCCACCAGGCCGGCGCGGGCCAAGGCGCGCCCGGCCTCCCATTTGTTGAAGGGGTCGGTATCATGGGCCAGCAGGAAGGCGCGCTCAGCGTTGCTGCTGGCGCGTTCCAGAATGACCGGCGACGAGAAGCCGCGCAGGATTGACGGCGTTGGCCGTGCGGTCAGCCCCTCAAAGCGGAAGCTTTGGGTTGCCTCGGTCATTTCCAGCACCGTTGTCGGCACCACCTCATCGCCATTGGGATTGAGCAGCCCCACCGCAATGGGGATCACCCGCGGGTCTTTCTGATCCTGACCGGGAGTGGGGGGCGTGGACTGGCTGAAGGTCAGTGTGAAGGTGCCATCTTCATAGGCTTCCTCCACCGCCAGTCTGGGGGTGCCGGCCTGTTCATACCAGCGTTTGAACTGGGTGAGGTCGCGGCCGGTGCTTTCCTCAAACACGGTCAGCCAATCCTCAATGGTGGCCGCATCGCCGTCATGACGCTCAAAATAGAGGTCCAGCGCCTTATAATAGGCGTCATCACCCACAAGGGTTTTCAACATGCCGATCAGCTCGGCACCCTTTTCATAGACGGTGGCGGTGTAGAAGTTGTTGATCTCCACAAAGCTGTCAGGGCGCACGGGATGGGCCAGCGGGCCGTTGTCTTCGCGGAATTGGCGGGCGCGCAGGGCGATGACGTCTTCGATCCGCTTCACCGGTTCCGAGCGCATGTCTGCGGTGAACTGGGCGTCACGGTAAACCGTCAGCCCCTCTTTCAGGCACAGTTGGAACCAGTCGCGGCAGGTGATGCGGTTGCCAGTCCAGTTGTGGAAATACTCATGCGCAATGATCGCTTCGATCCGTTCGAAGTTCATATCGGTGGAGGTTTCCGCCGAGGCCAGAACACAGGAGGAGTTGAAGATGTTCAGCCCCTTGTTTTCCATCGCCCCCATGTTGAAGTCATCCACCGCCACGATGTTGAAGATGTCGAGGTCATATTCACGGCCATAGACCTCTTCATCCCAGACCATCGACTTTTTCAGCGCCTCCATCCCGAAGGCGCATTTGCCCTCATCACCGGGACGGACGTAGATGTTCAGCTCGACCTCTTTGCCGGATTTGGTGGTGAATGTGTCAGGGTGGTTGATCAGCTCCCCGCCCACCAGCGCAAAAAGGTATGCTGGTTTCGGCCAAGGATCATGCCATTCTGCAAAGCCCTCGCCAGAGGCAACCGGATTGCCGTTGGACAAAAGCACCGGCAGGTCACTTTCGATCCTGACCGTAAAGACCGACATCACATCGGGGCGGTCGGGGTAATAGGTGATTTTGCGAAAGCCCTCGGCCTCGCATTGGGTGCAATACATGCCGTTTGACATGTAAAGCCCTTCCAGCGCGGTGTTGGTGGTAGGGCTGATTTCCACCTCCGCTTCCCAGACAAAGGGCGCATCCGGCACAGCACAGGTCAGGCCGCCGACCACCAGATCCGGGGTGACCTCCGCGCCATCGATCTTGGTCGAGATCAGCTGCAAATCCTCCCCATGCAGGAAGAAATCCTTGCTGCTGGCGTCAGGATTGGGGCGGAAAGTGATGCGCGACAACACCCGCGTCGCCTCAGGCGCCAGACGGAAGGTCAGATGCACATCCTCCACCAGATAATTCGGCACCTGATAATCGCTGAGGTAGATCTTCTGCGGGGCGGCGTCTTTCATCGACTGTCTCCGAGTACGGGTTTCACGTTTGGTTGTGGCGGAGGGTAGGGCGGTTTTAGCAGGGCTTCAATGCCGTGGAATTCAGGTTTGCTGAATTATCCACCGGAAAGGAGACCGCACAGCCCATTGCGCGCTGGTGCGCAGCAAAACACTTGGGCGGAGCGGGTGGGTAACGCTAATGTGACGCCATCGCACAACAGCTTTGACAGGCCTAATATGACACGTCCCATTGTCGGCATCATCGGCAACCAGCATCTGATCAATGACAGCTACCCCGTACATGCGGTGGGGCATATGAATTCAGAAGCGGTGGCGACCGTGTCCAACTGTCTGCCGATGCTGATTGCGCCAGATCCGCGGCTGGTCACGGTTGAGGAACTGCTGGAGGCCTGCGATGGCTTCATCCTGACCGGTGGTCGCCCCAATGTGCATCCCGAAGAATACGGTGAGGCCGCGACCGAGGCGCATGGCGATTTTGACCGCTGCCGCGATGCGATCACCCTGCCGCTGGTGCGGGCCTGTGTGGAACGCGGCCAGCCCTTCATGGGGATCTGTCGCGGGTTTCAAGAGGTGAACGTGGCGATGGGCGGATCGCTCTACCCGGAAATTCGTGATCTGCCCGGGCGGATGAACCACCGGATGCCGCCGGACGGCACCCTGGAAGAGAAGTTTGCCCTGCGCCATACGGTGAAGTTTTCCGCCGCCGGCCCCTTCCATCAGATGATGGGCGCGCAGGAGGTGATGACCAACACGTTGCACGGGCAGGGCATCAAGGAGCCGGGCGCGCGCATCGTGATTGACGGCTATGCACCCGATGGCACGCCCGAGGCGATCTTTGTCAAGGACGCGCCGGGCTTCACCTATTCGGTACAATGGCATCCCGAATGGGACAGCGCCAATGACCCCGTCTCGCGCCCGCTGTTCGAAGCCTTCGGCACCGCCACCCGCGCCTATGCGGAGGCCCGGCGGGCCCATCCGCTGCGCCAAAGCGCTTAATCCAGACCTATCAGCCGCAGCAATGCCGGGGCGGATAGGCTGAGGGCCAGCACCATCAGGCACAGGCCAAGCCCGATGTTCAGCATCCGCCGCCGGCGTGCGGTGTGCAGCAGCCGTGTCAAATTGTGACCCAGCACCGCCCAGGCGCCGATACCGCAGAAACATACGATGAAGTACAGGGCGGAGAACTGCATCAATTCCAACGTTTTGCCCTGTAGATTGAACAGGGCGACGCCGCTCAGGCAGGCAATCCAGGCCTTGGGGTTCATCCACTGCAGCGCCGCCCCCTGCCAGAATCCGGGCACCGGGATCTGGCGGGTGTCCAGCGTGCCCTCGGCGCGCAGCAGGCCGTAGCCGAAATAGAGGATCACCAAGGCGCCCAGGCAGCTGATCACATCGACCGCGCCGTCGGGCAGCGCCTGTGTGGCGCTGAGGCCCAGACCGGTCAGGATCAGCAGCGCGGTAAAACCCACCGTCGCGCCGGTGATGAAGCGCAACGGCGCGCTGACACCGTGGTTCAGCGCGGTGGACAGGATAATCAGGTTCACCGGTCCGGGCGCCAGTGACAGGGAGGCAGCGAAAAGCGCCATCGGCAGGAAGGGGATTGTGAGGGCAGGCATGGGGTCTCCTTTCCGATCAGAGCTAGCCCGGGGGGCAACTGTTCGGTAGAGTGGCGTAATTGAACAGATTGTGCGGAAAAGTGGACTAATGCTGGTGGATCGTTTGAAATCGCTGGGTATCTTTGCCGAATGTGTGCGGCAGGGATCGTTCCGGGGCGCTGGGCGCACGCTGGGCCTGACGCCTTCGGTCGTCAGCTATCACGTCAAACAGCTGGAGGAGGAGCTGGGCCGCCCCTTGCTCTATCGTTCGACCCGTCGGTTGAGCCTTACGGATGCGGGGGAACGACTGGCGGCCTCGGCTGAGGCGATGCTGGGGCTGGCAGAAACCGGGTTGATGCAGGCGCGCGATCCTGAGGCGGCGCTCAGCGGCATGTTGCGGATCACCCTGACCTCGGCCATGGCGGGATCGCCCATTGCGGCCACGCTGTCGCGGTTTCATGCGGAAAATCCGCAGGTTGCGCTGGATCTGCACTACTCCGACATATGGGAGGATCTGGTGGGGGACCGCTATGATCTGGCGCTGCGCTCTGGCGAGATGACCGACAGCAGCCTGATGTGCCGCAAGCTGTGGGATATGCCGCGGGTGCTGGTCGCCAGTCCTGACTTTCTGGCGAAACATCCGCCGATTGCGGCGCCTGCGGATCTAGGCCAAATCCCATGGGTGCGATTTGCAAAAATGAGTGATCAGCGCGTCCTGATCAGCCCGAACGGGCAAGAGGCGCAGGTGCAGCAGGCCGGCAATATCACCGTGAATAATATCGAAGCCATGTCGGATTTTGCGTTTCTGGGCATGGCTTTAGCCTCACCGCCCACCCATTTCGTGGCAGCGGATCTGGCGGCAGGTCGGCTGGTGGAGGTTTTGCAGGAATGGCAGGTTACGCCGATCCCGGTCTATGCGGTGTGGCCCGCCGGGGCGGTGGCCAATCCGCTGACCACGCGGCTTTTGGATATGCTGGCAAAAATGCAGCATTGAGGCCAGATTGGGGCGAATGTCTAGCAAAATTGCCGCAATTACGCCGCCTGCAACAGCTGCGCCTCATGCGCGCGCAGGCAGATCCGGGCGGTTTCACCATAGCCATTGGGGTTGGAACGCAGCTCTGGGAACAGCGCAAACAGCTCCTCGCGCGCAGGCGCGTCAATGGCCGACAGGCCCATCTGACCGGGGTGGAAGCTTTCGCTCACAGCGCCTTCGGCAAAGACCATTTCGTGACTGTCAAAGAGCATGTGCACATAGGTCACCTCTTCGGTCTCAATCTGCTGAATCGAGCCTCCGTTGACCATGTGTTTGGCCGGGATCAGCACTTCGCTGTCGTTGAAGTAGAGATTCGCGGCGGTGGACTGATGCAGCATCCTGTGCTGCGGTGACACCAGCAGCTCACGTTCGTTGCCAATCACCCCTTGGGCAAAGCGGATGGGCGCAAAACGACCGGCCCCTTTGACCGTGCGCTGACCAATCCAGCGCACCGGCTGCACACCGTGATCGCGGGTCAGCACCAGATCGCCGGGCTGCAGGGTCTCAATCAGTCGGGCGCCCTGTGGCGTCCAGATCCGGGTGCCAGTGGTGAAACAGATGACCAAGTTCTCAATGTTTGAGAAGTTGACCACAGTGCCATCGCCCAGCGTTGCCGAGCCTGCCAGCGCATCCGGGTTGGTGTCTGTGAAGGTGATATCGCCCCAGCCGATCTGGCCTGCGAAGTCCAGCGTGTCGCCGCCCGGTTCGTCGGTTTCGCCGCCATCAATGGTGATCGTGCCGCCGCCAAGGGCGGTGTCGTCGATGATGAAGATGTCATCGCCGCCGCCCCCGGTGACGGTATCACCCGAACCAACCAGCAGACGGTCATTGCCTTCGCCGCCATCCATGAGGTCGGCACCGGTGCCGCCGATGATCGTGTCGTTGTCGGCGCCGCCATAAAGCTCATCATCGCCGCCGGCCCCATCCAGAAGGTCATCGCCGTCATTGCCGTAAAAGACGTTGGTCCAAACCACACCATCATCCACGCCCTGACCGTCATAGCCGGTCAGCGTGTCATTCCAGTCCGAGCCGAGGATGCCATCCAGGCCGCTGCCCAGCGTATCGCCATCGGCATGGCCGCCGCTGGCGGTGCTGTTGGCAAGGTCGATGCTGACCCCGGCGTCGGACGCGGTGTAGTCGAGGAAGTCCATCCCCGATCCGGCGCTCAGGCTGTCGCCACCAGCGCCGCCAGCCAGGGTGTCATTGCCGGTGCCGCCATCCAGCGTGTCAGTGGCGTTGCCCCCGGACAGGCTGTCATCGCCTTCACCGCCCGACAGGCTGTCAGAGCCGCCATCGCCGGACAGCGTGTCATCGCCTTCCTGACCAAAGATCGTGTCGGCACCGCCGCCGCCGGAAATGCTGTCATCGCCCGGCTCTTGTGGCAGGGTGTCAAAGTGCAGGTCAGACAGCCACACGGCCTGCGCGCCGTTTTGGCCGTTGCTGTATTCAATCTCGAATGAACTGACCGGCCCGGCGATGGTGATCAGGACCGAACCGCCCAGATCCTGCGGGTTCTCGCCCACCTCATCTGCGGTGATCGTATTGCCAACCAGCGTGTCCCCACCGCCAAGGGTGAAGGTCACTGTGACCGGATCGCCCGCCGCATTCAGCGCGGTGACGGTAACGATATCGGTATGGTTGTTGTCACCCCAGTCGATGTCATTGATGCGGAAGGTGAGGTTTTCCACCTCATCCTGCATTTCCGAACCGGCCACGGCGGCAAAGCTGAAATTGGCGCGCAGCGTGTCGCCATCGCCGTCACCACGCAGATAGACCAGGCTATCGGCGTCAAAGGGTTCGCCTGACCCGACATAGCCTGTGTCATTGGTGTCAATTTCGATGCGCGGGTTGTTGTTGCCGGTGGCGGTGAAGCTGGCAGTGACCTGCATTTCGCCGGTGGTCACGGTTAGGCCGCTGGCGATGCTGTCACCGTTGCTGCCCTGTGCCGTCCAGCTGAGCGTTTCGGAACTGCCGGAGCTGGCGCTTTGGCTGTCCCCATAGATCAGATCAGCGCCGCCGTTGCCGGACACAACATCATTGCCTGCGCCAGCCTCGATCGTGTCGTTGCCGCCCTGTGCCGTGATGGTGTCATCACCGCCACCTGCGGCGATGCTATCGGCGCCCGAGCTGACGCTTTCTCCTTCGCTGTCGGTGTAGCTGCCATCGATCACCTCAGCCTCACCGGTGCCATCGACCACACCGTTGCCGGGCAGGGTGAAGCTGGGCGCTGACACAACGGAAGAGTCGGTCAGCGTGGTCACCGGGCCAAGGCTGGGTTCAAAGTAGACGTTGCCGTCTGTGGCCAGATAATAGGTGCCCGGCTCCAGCTCATCGGTGTAGGGGGTGCCGTTGTAGGTGCCGGTCCAGGTCCACTGACCCGACCCGATGGTCTGATCTGTGGTGAAGGTGACCAGGCTGCCGCTGATCACATCGCCTGCATCCAGCGATCCATCTCCGAGTGTGACCAGATATCCAGACGGCATGTCATGGGCTCCAATAAGGCGCGAGCGCGCGTAAGTGTTTGACTAAAAGCAAGATTAGTGCCGGGCTGCGGCAGGGTTTGGGGCGGAAAGGGGCGACATCGCGGCATATCTGCGCAAGGCCTGAGGGAAATGAGGCAGGCCAAACGCAGCGCATCCACCACGTCTGTCTGATCCGCCAGGAGGGAACAGGGGCAGGAAGCGCTGTGTTTAAAGGGGCTGTGCTAAGTTTGGGTTAAGGCACCGCACGGGGGCAGGGTGGTTCTGCGCTGGGGGCTGGGGCTGATTTGTGTCATCCTTTGGCCTTATTTCCCGGCAACACATCGGCGCGGTAAGGTCTTATTGTTTCTTATTGGGAAACGAGTCGACGCAATGCGCAGCGGTTGTTTCCAGATTTGCGGCCGCAGCCCCTGATAGGGCAACGACCTTAGTGTCATCGCATATAGAACTGGTCGAAGGGCTCAGCTCAGAGTGCGGTGCGCAAATGCCAGAGTTCCGGGAAAAGCTCAACCTCCAACATGCGGCGCAGATAGCTGACCCCACCGGTGCCGCCGGTGCCGCGTTTGAAGCCGATCACCCGTTCCACCGTGGTGACATGGTTGAACCGCCAGCGGCGGAAGTAATCCTCCAGATCCACCAGTTTTTCGGCCAGCTCATACAGCTCCCAATGGGCCTCTGGATCCTGATAGATCTTGGTCCAGGCCGCGGTCACAGCTTCACTGGTCTGATAGGGGGTGTCTGGGGCGCGGTTCAGCACCTCATCCGGCAGGCCAACGGCTTGGGCCAGCGCCGCAAGGGCCACATCATAGAGTGACGGCTGCGCCAGTTCAGCTGTCAGCAGTTCTGTCAGGTCTGCGCGATGAGCATGCGGTTTCAGCATCGCCTGATTGCGGTTGCCCAGCATAAACTCGATCTGACGGTACTGGTAGCTTTGAAAGCCCGAGCTTTGGCCCAGATCCTCACGGAAGCGCGTGTAGTCAGACGGCGTCATGGTGCGCAGCACGTCCCAGGTGGAGTTAAGTTGTTCAAAAATCCGACTGACCCGCGCCAGCATCTTGAAGGCGGGGCGGTATTGGCCGTCTTTCAGCAGATCACGGGCGGCGTGCAGCTCATGCACGGCCAGCTTCATCCACAGCTCAGATGTCTGGTGCTGGATGATAAACAACAGCTCATCATGGGCCGAGGACAGCGGGTGCTGCGCGCTCAGGATCGCATCCAGCCCCAGATAATCGCCATAGGACATCCGCCCGTCAAAGCTCATCTGGGCGCCGTCTTTGGCGGGGTTATAGGGGGTGTTCGGGGTTTCTTTGGTCATCTGTGTCACCTGGAACATCCACTGGCGCATCAGGCGGCAGCGGGGGAATTTGAGTATTTATAGCAAGATGAAGGCGCTGCGGGGGCGCGATTTATCCGGCTGTCAGGTGGCAATAGTGGTGAGGCGGGCCTTGGCCCGCCAGAAGGCCGCCCAGAAACACGGGCGGCACAAAGGGATATGCTGGGTGGGTTCTGGCATCCGGGGTCAGGTGACGCGGTTGCGCACCTTGTATTCCGGCTGATCCCACAGATCGTTAACCATCACGTCCTCAATGATCTCGGCCGCTTTGATCACGTCCTGTTCGTCCACATAAAGCGGGGTGAAGCCAAAGCGCATGATGTCCGGCGCGCGGAAGTCACCAATCACGCCGCGGGCGATCACGGCTTGCATGGCTGCGTAGCCTTCTTTGAAGCGGAAGGAGACCTGACTGCCGCGCACGCTGGCGTCACGTGGGGTGGCCAGCTCCAGCATGGGGCAGCGCGCTTCAACCTCTTTGATGAAGAGATCGCAGAGCTCATTGGAGCGGGCGCGGATCGTTTCCATATCGGTCAGATCCCAGATATCCAGCGCCGCCGCCAGCGCCGCATTGGCCAGAACCGGCGGGGTGCCGACGCGCATACGTTCCACGCCAGCACCGGCGCGGTAGCTTTGTTCAAAGGCAAAAGGCGCATCATGGCCCAGCCAGCCCGACAGCGCAGGCTCGGCCACATCGGCGTGTTTCGGGTTCACATAGATGAAGGCCGGGGCGCCGGGGCCACCGTTGAGGTATTTATAGGTGCAGCCCACCGCGAAATCCGCCTGACAGCCCGCCAGATCCACCGGCAGTGCACCGGCGCTATGGGCCAGATCCCACACGGTGACGATGCCATGGGCATGGGCCTTTTCGGTCAGCGCCTTCATGTCGTGTTTGCGCCCGGTGCGGTAATCCACCTCGGTGATCATCATCACCGCCACCTCATCGGTGAGGTTTTCTGCCACCGCTTCGGGGTCGACGACACGCAGTTCCAGACCCAGGGTGCCATCGCGGTCCAGTGTCTTGATCAGCCCTTCGGCCATATAGAGGTCCGAGGGGAAGTTGCCATTGTCGCTGAGGATCACCTTGCGCGCCGCGGCGGCACCGCCTTTGGCGTGTTGCAGCGACATTGCGGAGGCGACGGCCTGGAAGACCTTGATCGACAGGGTGTCGCCAATCATCACGTGGTTTTCTTCGGCGCCGATCAGACGGGCGATCCGGTTGCCGATTTCGGTTGGGCGCGCCATCCAGCCGGCTTTGTTCCAGCCCGTGATCAGATATTCGCCCCATTCGTCCTGCATCACGCCCGCCATCTTGGCAGGGGCCGCTTTGGGCAGCGGGCCGAGCGAGTTGCCGTCCAGATAGATCATGCCCTCTGGCAGATAGAACATCTCTTTGGTGGCGCTGAAATCGGTCATCTTTTCCTCCCGCTGGCACGTAGTGTGGCACGTCTGCTGGCCCAGGCTGGCCTCTTGTTGTCCTGTGCTTAGCGGAAGGATTTTTGCGATGCACCAACAATTCTTGTGCGAATTTACATCACGTTTCGTGATGTGTTGCTGGAAATGTCTTAGCCGTCTTCGCCCGGGATCGGGATGCCCAAGGCGCGGCGTTTCTTTTTGGAGAGGCCTTCGGCAACCAATTCATAGGACGCGATAAGATGTTGTTTTAATTCACTATCACTGAGGCCTGGGGCCTCATATTGCTGGATCCAGCTCATCCCGCGTGAGGCCAGATAAGGGGCCGGACGCAGGCCCGGCATGTCTGAGAGAACCTCAAACCTCAGCTGGGTCACCTTGAAGGTGAAGGCATCGTGCCCCTCGGCCCAGCCACAGATCGCAAAGACCTTATCGGCCACTTTCCAGACGTCGGAATCACCCCACTGCACCACATGGCTGGTGGCAGTGAGGCCGGCACAGAACTGATTGAACTCATCCCGGGTCATCGCCGCCCCCCTTACATTTCGCCGCCAGAGATCTGCACGGTCTGCCCGTTCATGGAACCGGAGTGTTCACCGCAAAGGAACATCGCGGCCTCGGCCACCTCTTCCACTGTGATCAAGCGGCCATGTGGGTTGGCGCCGACCATCACCTGCAGTGCCTCTTCTTCACTCATGCCGGTGCGTTTCATGATGCTTTCAACGTTTTGCGGCACGATGTTTGTGTCCACATAGGCCGGGCAGAGCGCGTTGAACGTATAGGGTTTGCCGGCGTAATCTGCCGCCAGTGCCCGGATCATGCCGACCATGGCGTGTTTGGTGGCAGTGTAGCAGGCGCCACCTTTCAACCCGCGCAGACCCGCGATGGAACTGACCGCGATCACCCGGCCCCAATCGGTGCCATGCATCGACTTCAGGCATTCGCGGATGGTCAGGAAACAGCCATCGACGTTGATCGCCATCATCTGGCGCCAGAACTCCATTTCAGTCTTATGTAGGGCGCGGCCTTCGGCAATGCCTGCGTTGGGCACACAGATCTGGATCGGGCCACGCGCCGCCACCGCTGCAGCAACGCCGTCAACCACCGATGCCTCCTCGGCCACATCCATCTGTAGTGCGTGCAGGCCATTGCCGGCCTCAGCCTCCAGCACGTCGAGGCGACGACCGGTGATAGTCACCTCAGCGCCCTGTGCCGCCAGGGCTTTTGCGATGCCCAGCCCAATTCCGGTGCCGCCGCCAGTGACCAGCGCGTGTTTTCCCTTCAGATGCATATTCAGTCCTCCCGTGTTGGGGATGACGATAGCCACGCCAGCCCCCGGTGCAAGTCAGAGGCGATCTTCCGCTGGGTCATTTCTGCACATGTGTGTGTTACGGTCTTTACAATTACATTCGCATGAGTGAATTTGATCGTGATTTGAGGTCGGGAGGATCACTATGAAACTGAATGCACCGCTACTGGGCGTTATTGCCGCTGCCACTGCATCTGTTGCTTTGGCCAGCGAAGACATTGCGGATCAATATCCGGGGTCGGAACTGTATTCCAAACCGGTTGAGGTGATCCCGCATGTGTTTTCGGCCATCGGGGCCACCGCACCGCCGACCTATGAGAACTCAGGCCACAACAACAACCTGTCCTTCATCGTGACCGAGGAAGGCGTTGTTGTGGTGAACGGTGGCGCCTCGGTCCGGCTGGCCGCCGCCCTGCATGAGGAGATCAAGGCGGTCACCGATCAGCCGGTGGTTCTGGTGGTCAATGAAAACGGCCAGGGCCATGCGATGCTGGGCAACGCCTATTGGATGGATCTGGGCGTCGATATTCTGGCCCATGTGGATGCGATCGAGGCCTTCACCTCAGAAGCGGATTTCATCCTGCAGGGGATGGAGCGCTACAACCGCGATAAGGCCGAAGGCACCCGAACGGTGACGCCGAACCTCAGCTTTGACGACAGCTACAGCCTGACCCTCGGCGGGGTGCAGATTGAGGTGATGCATATGGGGCCGGCCCATGATCCGGGCGACACGCAGGTCTGGCTGCCGGATTGGGGCATGCTGATCGCGGGCGATATCGCGTTTCATGAGCGGATGCTGCCGATCTTTGAGGGCATCTGCACCTCCTGCTGGCTGGAAACATGGGAGGCCGAGATGGAGCCTTTGGCGCCCACCTATGTGATCCCCGGTCATGGTCACCCGACCAATCTGGCGCAGGTGCGCCGCTACACCTACGACTATCTGAGCGATCTGCGCGCCAAGGTGGGGGCGCATATCGATGAGGGCGGTGATCTGGCGGGCGCCTACTATGTGGATCAAAGCGCTTGGGCGAATCTGGACACCTTTGAGGAGCTGGCGACGAAAAACGCCGGTCGTGTCTTTGAAGAAATGGAATGGGAATAAGCATCACTGCCAACCAAGCAGTCGATTCTATTGGACAATTTGGCCGATCCCGGGATGGGGACAGGTCCAAATTGTCACTCCGAGGCTCCTTCGGGACACAAGGCCGCGGCTTCCCCGCATAAAAGCCCTTGTCGGTCTTGGTTCCGGGCGGGCAGTTTGACCCCGCAGGCGGGATGGCTCCGGCCGTCCCGCCGATAACGGCCGGGTCTGGGCCTGTCAGTGAGATCAGACCGCCCGGGATGAACGCCCACGATCGGCATGGGTGCGGCGCGGGGGACCATTGGTGTCAGGAGAGCAAAATGAAGACATTTGATATCCCTCCGGTGTGGCTTTTGCTGACTGTTTTGCTGGCCTTAGCCCTGCCGCAGGTGGTGCCGGCGGGCCTCAGCCTGAAGAGCCCAATAATTGACCTCCTCAGTGCCGTTTTCTTGGGCGGTGGGGTGATCCTGATCGCGATGGCGGTCAGTCAAATGCGGCGGATGCAGACCACGTTTCACCCCCGAGAGGAGGCCGCGCGGCTGGTCACGGGCGGCGTCTTTAAATGGTCCCGAAACCCTATTTATCTTGGCTATGTGCTGATCCTGGCCGGGGTGATTTTGTGTTTCGATACAATTTTGTCCTTGCCATTGGTGCCTATTTTTCTTTGGTTCATCGAGAAACGTTTTGTCATCCCAGAAGAAAACGCCCTGCGAAAGAAATTTCGCTTAGATTTTGCGCGCTATTGTCAAAAGACGCGGCGTTGGGTCTAAGCCTTGGCTTTACGTTAGGTTTGACATGGGTGCGAAATAGGTATCACAAGGGTGCGTAGTTCTGCGCAATATTATTGCGCGCCCGAATGAGTTAACATCTTCGTTCTAAACGAAGCAACGAACACAGTTCTGAAGGGGGACGTGACAGTTGAAAATCGGAACGCCAAAGGAAATCTTTGACGGCGAAAACCGTGTCGCGATGACGCCGGACTCGGCGCGTCAGCTACAGAAACTCGGCTATGAATGTGCCATCGAGAGCGGGGCCGGTCTGGCCGCGGGCTTCTCGGATGCCACCTATGAGGAGGCCGGTGTTGAGATCGTCAAAACCGCTGCCGCTTTGTGGAAAGGCGCCGACATCATTGCCAAGGTCCGTCAGCCCAATGAAACCGAGCTGAAGCGTCTGAACAAAGAAAAGACGCTGATCTCCTTCTTCAACCCCGGTGGGAACGAAGAGGGCATGGAACTGGCCAAATCCAAAGGCGCCAATGTGATCGCCATGGAAATGGTGCCACGGATCAGCCGCGCCCAGAAAATGGATGCGCTGTCCTCCATGGCCAATATCGCCGGCTACCGCGCGGTGATCGAGGCGGGCAACAACTTTGGCCGTTTCTTCACCGGTCAGGTGACCGCTGCGGGTAAAGTGCCGCCAGCCAAAGTGCTGGTTGTGGGCGCGGGTGTGGCCGGTCTGGCCGCGATCGGCACCTCCACCTCGCTGGGTGCGATCACCCTGGCGTTCGACGTGCGTCCCGAAGTGGCTGAGCAGGTTGAGTCCATGGGCGCTGAGTTCGTCTATCTGGACTTCGAAGAAGAGGGCACCGATGGCGCCGCGACCGGTGGCTATGCCTCGGTTCAGTCCGATGAGTTCCGCGAAGCGCAGCTGGCCAAGTTCCGCGAACTGGCCCCCGAAGTGGACATCGTGATCACCACCGCGCTGATCCCGAACCGCGAAGCGCCTGAGCTGTGGACCAAAGACATGGTCGAGGCGATGAAACCGGGTTCGGTCATCGTGGACCTTGCGGCGGAAAAGGGCGGCAACTGTAAGCTGACCGTCGCAGACGAGAAGATCGTGACCGAAAATGGCGTGACCATCATCGGTTACACCGACTTCCCGTCGCGGATGGCGGCGCAGGCCTCCAGCCTTTATGCCACCAACATCCGTCACATGATGGCTGACCTGACCCCTGAAAAGGACGGCCAGATCAACCACGACATGGAAGATGACGTGATCCGCGGCGCGACCGTGACCCATCAGGGTGAGATCACCTTCCCGCCGCCGCCGCCGAAAGTGCAGGCAATTGCGGCCCAGCCGAAACAAGAGGTCAAGGAACTGACCCCGGAAGAGATCCGGGCACAGGAAGTGGCTGAGTTCAAGAAGCAGACCAAGAACCAGGTGACCCTGCTGACCGTTGGCGCGGTTCTGCTGTTGGGCGTTGGTCTGGTGGCCCCGGCCAGCTTCATGCAGCACTTCATCGTGTTTGTTCTGGCGGTGTTTGTCGGCTTCCAGGTAATCTGGAACGTTGCGCACTCGCTGCACACCCCGCTGATGGCGGTGACCAACGCGATCTCCTCGATCATCATTCTGGGCGCGCTGATGCAGATCGGCTCGGGCTCCTTCCTGGTGATCCTCCTTGCCGCGCTGTCGGTCTTCATGACCGGGATCAACATCTTTGGCGGCTTCCTCGTGACACGGCGCATGCTCGCCATGTTCCAGAAATCCTAAGGAGTAAGGACTTATGGACTTTGGTTTCACGACTGCCGCCTACGTTGTTGCGGCTGTTCTCTTCATCCTGTCGCTGGGCGGCCTGTCCGGTCAGGAAAGCGCCAAACGCGCCGTTTGGTACGGCATCGTCGGCATGGGGCTGGCGGTATTTGCAACCCTGATCGGCCCCGGTGCTGGTCTGTGGTGGGTCTCCATCCTGCTGATCCCGGCGGGCGGTATCATCGGCTACCAGCTGGCCAACCGGGTGCAGATGACCCAGATGCCGGAACTGGTGGCTGCGATGCACTCGCTGGTGGGTTTGGCCGCTGTCTTTGTGGGCTTCATCGCCCACATCGAACTGGGCCGTGTGCTGGCGATGGGCGCGGATGAGAAAAAAGCGCTGGAAGGCTTTGCCAAGCTTTTGGCCAAGAAGGACGCTGTTGAGATCGGCATCCTGCGGGTTGAGCTGTTCCTGGGTATCTTCATCGGTGCAGTGACCTTCACAGGTTCGGTGGTGGCCTATGGCAAGCTGGCGGGCAAAGTGACCTCGGCAGCAACCAAGCTGCCCGGCGGCCATGTGCTGAACGCGGCGGCGGCGATCCTGTCGCTGGTGGCGCTGATCTGGTACTGCAACACTGGTGGCCTGCTGCCGCTGATCATCATGACCATCGCGTCGCTGTTCATCGGCTATCACCTGATCATGGGCATCGGCGGCGCCGACATGCCGGTGGTTGTGTCGATGCTGAACAGCTACTCGGGCTGGGCGGCTGCGGCGATTGGTTTCTCGCTGGGCAACGACCTGTTGATCGTGGTGGGTGCCCTCGTTGGTTCCTCCGGTGCAATCCTCAGCTACATCATGTGTAAGGCGATGAACCGTTCGTTCATCTCGGTTATTCTGGGCGGCTTCGGCGGCGCAGCGGGTCCGGCGATGGAAGTGGAAGGCGAACAGATCGCCATCGACGCTGACGGTGTTTCGACCGCATTGGAAGAGGCAGATAGCATCGTGATCATCCCGGGTTACGGCATGGCGGTGGCACAGGCGCAGCAGAACGTGGCGGAACTGACCCGTCGCCTGCGCGCCAAGGGCAAGAACGTGCGTTTCGCAATCCACCCTGTGGCCGGTCGTCTGCCGGGGCATATGAACGTGCTTCTGGCTGAGGCGAAAGTGCCTTATGACATCGTGCTGGAAATGGATGAGATCAACGATGACTTCCCCGAAACCGATGTGGCCATCGTGATCGGTTCGAATGACATCGTGAACCCGGCCGCGCAGGAAGATCCGAACAGCCCCATCGCTGGGATGCCGGTTCTGGAATGCTGGAAAGCCAAGCAGGTGTTTGTCTCGAAACGCGGTCAGGGCACCGGTTATTCCGGTATCGAAAACCCGCTGTTCTACAAAGAGAACACCCGCATGTTCTACGGTGACGCCAAGAAGTCGCTGGATGACCTGCTGACCCGCATCAGCTGATACCGCTCATGCGTTGAGAATTGGAAGCCCCGCCAATCTGGCGGGGCTTTTTCTTTGCGCCTTAGGGGGCCCTGTTGACCCGTGGTCGCCTTTGACAGTCCTGCGCAAAACCTCTCCTCTGGCGGCAGAGGAGATCGGACATGGATATTCTGGAATTTGGCCGCGGCATTCTGCAGAAACAGCCGTTCAGCGTGCTGCTGGGTGCGGAGCTGGAGAAATTCGAACAGGGCTTTGCCGAACTGCACCTGCCGGTGCGCGATGAGCTGAAGCAGCAGCATGGCTTTGTGCATGGAGGTGCGGTCAGCTACCTGGCGGACAATGCGCTTACCTATGCCGGGGCCTCTGTTCTGGGCCAGGTGCTGACGCTGGAGATGAAGATCAACTATTCCCGCCCCGCCATTGGGGAACGCCTGATCGCCCGGGCCGAGGTGGAAAGCCATGGCAAACGGCAGGCGGTTTGTTCCTGCAAAGTCTACGCGCTGAAAGACGGGGAAGAGAAGCTCTGCGCGATTGCCCAGGGCACGGTGCTGGTCACTGGTTAAGGGGCTGCTGCTGCCTCAAACCGTTCGCCTGCGCGCACCGGTTGGGGCAGGGTGTTTTCAGCAGGAGACAGCGGGCAGACATAGCCATCGCCAAAGGCACACGACGGCGTGTAGGTAAAGTTGAAGTCGCAGATCAGCCTGCCATCACGGTTGAGCCCCAGATCTGCGCCTTTGATCGCATCGATCAGATACCGCCCGCCGCCATAGCTGCCATGCCCGTTGGTTGCGTCGCGAAACGGCAGGAACAGCCCGCCACCGTAGCCTTCGATCCAATAGAGTGTCAGCTCAGCCCCAGGGCGCTGCAGGCCACGGGTTCGTGCCACCGGGCGGGCCTGCATCAGGCCATCCGCGCCCAGATCAAACTGCAGCGGCGCAGCACCCGTCACGGGATCCAGAGACACCTCAAACCGCAGGCTGGGATCATAGGGGAAGACCGGGATGTCATAATGGCCGGACCGCGCCTGTTTGGGCAGCGGCGACATCGGGTGACATTGGAACATATGGCTGCGGGTTTCATGCCAGAGCGCCCAGCCGGCACGGGCGTCCCGGGTGGCGCGCACCGCAGCATATAGGTCATTGATCCGGCGCCGCCAATCGGCCAGCGCATAGGCATCGGGGCCATGGTAGGTCTGAGGGGGGCAGGCCTCGTTCATTGCAATCCTCCGTGATCCCTTAGACGTAGAGTTGTACGGGCGAAAAACAACCCTGACCCTGTGTTGTGCTGCCCGCATTCCCCGGGGCATTCCGCGGCCGTTTGCGTGGGGGAGTGCGGAATTGTATGCCGAAGTATTCCTTCAACATACTGAAAAATAACTTGTTTTTACATTCTGATCTGCCATCAAAGACACACTGAGATTTGAGGGCCCCCAAGATGTCGATCACAGATCACCCGCTGCGGTACGAATTGGCCAATGAATTGCACGCCCGTCCGTTCCCAACCCTGGATGTGCCCTGCACGGCCGTTTACGTCGCCATCAAGCGGCCTGAACAGGCGGTGGGACGCGACCGGCAGGCGGATCTGCAGCATCTGATTGCCCTCTTGGATCGCCACGGCGCGCCACATCCGCAACCGGGGGCCACGCATTATTCGGGCCGCATTGGCCGCCATGAGGTGAAATGGGAAAGCCACACGGAATTTGTGACCTATACTGCCTTCACCTCCACCCTGTCAGATCGCGCCTTTGACCCGGCAGATTTTGAGGTCTTTCCCAAGGATTGGCTGGCCGAAGCGCCGGGTGTCCGGGTGGCGGCCTGTCATATCCGGGTGCAGAAACGACCTGAGAGTGAGGCGGTTGATACGCTGCTCAGCGATTGGTTTGTGCCCGAAAGCCTGGCGGTCAGCCGGGTGCTGGATGATGACGCGATCCTTGCCGGTGATTTTCGGATCGATCCCGCGGGCCACACCCGGTTTGCGGTTTTTGCCAACACCGAAACAGGCACCCGGCGGGTGGGGCGCATCGTGCAGCGCCTGTGTGAGATTGAGATCTACAAAAGCATGTCGATGCTGGGCTTTGCCCGTGTGAAACAGCTGTCTGCCCCCTTGGGGGAGGTTGAAAAGACCCTGTCGCAGTTGGTGGATCAGCTGGGCGATGAAACCCTGCCGGCTGAGGAAACGCTGGGGCGGTTGCTCTCAACCTCTGCCGCCTTGGAACAGATGGTCACCCGCAATGCCTTTCGGTTTGGCGCGACGGGGGCCTATGAGGCGATTGTGAACCAGCGGATCTCAGTCCTGCGGGAGGAGCGGTTTCAGGGCCGCCAGACCTTCGCGGAGTTTATGATGCGGCGCTATGATCCGGCGATGCGGACGGTGAAATCCACCGAAGGCCGCTTGGCCGATCTGTCAGACCGGGCGATGCGTGCGGGTGAATTGCTGCGCACACGGGTGGATGTGGAACGCTCGGCGCAGAACCAGATGCTGCTGGAAAGCATGGATCGGCGCGCCGACATGCAATTGAAGCTACAGAAAACCGTCGAAGGCCTGTCGGTGGTGGCGATCAGCTACTATGCGGTTTCGCTCGCCTCTTACGGCGGCTATCCGGTGGCAAAGTGGCTCGGCCTCAGCAAGGCCGAGCTGACAGCAGCGCTTACTCTGCCGGTTGTAGCGCTGGTTTGGTGGATTATCCGGCGGATCCAGAAGAAGATGCACTGACCCGCAACAACCGGTCGGTCAGCGCGCCACCGGCTGCAATGGCCAGGATGGCCAGCACAGCGGCGACCGAAAGCGTCGGCACGCCCGACAGGCCCGCACCCAAGGTGCAGCCGCCGGCCAGAACACCACCCACCCCCATCAAGGCGCCACCGCTGAGGTAACGGCCGGTTTGGGCGGGGCTGTCGAAGCTTTGCCATGTGAACTCGCGCCGGATCAGCGCAGCCACAGCGGCGCCTGCCAGCACGCCACCCAACAGGCCGGTGCCGAAGGTAGCCGAGATCGAGGAGGAAGCGATGGTCCAGAATAGCGTTTCCGAGGCGGGCAGGGTGAAGCTGAGGCTTTCCAGCGCCACCGGGTCAAAATCATCATAGAGCACATAGCCGGTGGTGACCCAGCCCGCCGCCGCCAGCAGGCCAATCACCGCGCCGCCGATCAGATGTGAGGGGCGGGCACCCGATCGGGCGGCAACGGTGAGAAGCGCAAAGGCGATAAGCCCTGCCAGGATCGGTCCCGCGCCGGGGAGGGCAGCGCTTTCAAGCGGGACCGTATAGCTGCCGAGTGCTGTACGCAGCGGCGCCAACACACCTTTCAGCGTGGCATGGGCGACGATGGCGAAGACCACCAGCACGGTTAGGGCCCGCAGGTTGCCAGAGCCACAAAGCACGGTCAGGCGGGAGACACAGCCGCGGGTCAGCACCATGCCGGCGCCAAACATCAGACCTCCAAGGGCAATGGCGGCAACGGGCAGGTCAGTGACCATGAAGCGGTGATCGTCGAAGGAGATCAGTTCGTACATGACCGCAAACTGCGTGGCGAGGATGGCCAGCGCCAGCGCGGTCAGCCAGACACCTGCGGCTTGACGTTGATCCGGGCCGCTGACAACCGCGCGGCGGAAACAGAGGCGGGTCACCTGCGCCACAGCGCCAAACAGCACGCCAAGGATCAGACCGGCATAGACGGCCACCTCGGGTGCGGTCTTGTCTTCCAGACCGGGGATGACGGAGAGAGTTTCCAACAGAGCTTCGTACATTTCGTCACCTCACATGCGAACAAATGCACGAATGCCAATATGATTGAGGGAAATCAATCTCTCTGCCGGCTGGATTGGTGGCTCTAAGGGGAACGGTTTCCCGATCGGGGCGCCGCTGCCAGAACGGACGTTTGTGCAGCAAGCTTGGGCAAAGAAAACGGCCCGCTGCGGGGGCAGCGGGCCGTTCCAGTGTTCTTATTTGTGCCTTTAGCGGCCGCGGATCCGGGGATCCAATGCGTCGCGCAGACCGTCGCCAAGGTAGTTCACACTCAGCACCGTCAGCGAGATGGCCAGACCCGGCCAGAACACCCGCTCAGGGTATTGCTGTAGGTAGTCGGTGGCATCAAACAGCAGGCGGCCCCAGGTCGGGAAGTCCGGCGGGAAGCCAAGGCCAAGGAAGGACAGCGCCGATTCCGTGATGATCGCGTTGGCGATCCCCAGCGTGGCCGACACCATGATGGGCGACAGCACGTTGGGCAGGATGTGGCGGGTGATCATCTTGCCGTTTTTGGTCCCGATGGAACGGGCGGCCAGAACGAACTCACGCTCCTTCAGCGCCAGAACGTCACCGCGCACGATCCGTGCGGTCGGCATCCAGCTGGTCACACCGATGGCCAGAACGATAAGGATGAAGATCCCGGTCTCAGGTCCAAAGGCCTGGTTCAGCGTGTCGCGGAACAACAGCACCATAACCAAGAGAAGCGGCAGTAGCGGCAGCGCCAGGAACAGGTCAGTGAGACGCATCAGCGGGCCGTCGAGCTTCTTGAAGAAGCCGGCCAGCACGCCCACCAGCGAGCCCAGGAACAGCGCCAGCAGCATCGCGGTGATGCCCACGGCAACCGAAACCTGACCGCCGGCCATCATACGCGCCAGCGTATCGCGGCCCAGCTGATCGGTGCCCAGCGGGTGGGCAAAACTCGGGCCCTGGTTCCGGGCGCGGATGTCGATGTAGGTCGGGTCATACGGCCAGATCCAGGGACCAACAAACACCGTCAGAACGATCACCAGGAAGATGATACCGCCCAGCAAAGCCCCTTTGTGGGTTTTGAACTGCTCCCACACGGCACGCCATTGGCTGCGCGGCGGGGCAGAGGGCATCGGATCGGACAGGGCGCCGATCGGTGCGGTTTGCTTTTCATCAGTCATAGCGAATCCTCGGGTCCAGGATGCCGTAGAGGACATCGGCAATGATGTTGAAGACCACGATCAGCAGCGCAAAGATAAAGGTCAGCGTCTGCACGGTCGGCAGGTCGTTGGCCTCAATCGCGCCGATCAGCAGATGGCCCAGACCGTTCACCTTGAACACCTGTTCGGTGATGATCGCACCCCCAAAGACCTGCGGCGCCCCCAGGGCAATCACGGTCACAACCGGGATCATCGAGTTGCGCAGCACGTGTACCAGCACCACGGCCTTTTCACCCAGGCCTTTGGCCCGTGCGGTGCGCACATAGTCCTGATTGAGGTTGTCCAGCATCGAGGCCCGCATGAAGCGGCTGATCTGTGCGGCGTTGTAAAGCGCCAGTACAAAGACCGGCATCGCCAGCTGTCGCAGCTGCACAACGAAGCTGTCCCAATCGGTCACCTTATGGGTGGTGTCATAGATCGAGGGGAACCAGCCAAGGTTCACCGAGAAGATCACGATCAACAGAACGCCGGTGAAGAAGGTGGGCACCGAGAAGCCGATCATCGAGATGAAAGTACCAACCTGATCGAAGATCGAATACTGGCGGTAGGCCGAGTAGATCCCGATCGGCAGCGCGATCAGCACACCGATGATATAGGACATGCCCACCACCCACAGGGTCTGCGGCATACGCTGCACAACGATGTCCATAACCGGCGAACGGGTCTGCCAGCTGAGCACGCGCAGCTTGCCTTCGGCGAAGGTGGTGCCAAAGACGTGGTCAAAGAGAACCTGGGGTTCAATCCAGAAGAATTGCACCAGCCATTTGACGAAACGGATGTGCACTGGCTGGCCGAGACCCAGCGCTTCGCGCATCTTTTCCTTTACCTCTGGCGGTACGGTGAGCGGGACCTGTGCCATCGGATCGCCCGGCGCCAGCTCGAGCAATAGGAAGATGACAAGGCTGATGAACAACAGGGTTGGCACGGCCAACACCAATCGTCGAACAGTAAAAGTCAGCATATACGGAGGCCTTTGCGGCTATTCTTGTTTCTGCGCGCGGTCATACACTCTCACGCACTCAAGAAAAAGCCCCGGCCCGAGGTGGGCCGGGGCAATAATCACGCGGGATTACTTCACGCGGTGCCAGTCAGCGACATTCCACAGCTCAGAGTCCCAGGTGTTCAGCACAACACCACCCAGGGTGTTTGCGTGGGCCGAGACGCGACCACGGTCAACCAGCGGGATCTTCACGTAGCTGTCTTTGGTCAGCATGTCGTTTAGCTTACGACCCAGCTCACCACGCTTGGCCAGCGAACCGGTTTTGGCCAGTTCAGCAACCAGCGCGTCGAATTCTGGGTTGCAGAAACGGTTGATGTTCTCACCCTGCCACTGCGATTCAGGCTTAGGTGCCTTATCACAGGTGTTCTGTGCCAGATACGACTCAGGGTCGGTACCGTCGAAGTTGTTGGCGTACATTTCAGCGTCAGCGTAGAACTTCTGGAAGGTGTCAGGCGAACCCGGGTCACCACCGAAGAAGACCGATGCCGAGATGTTGCGCAGTTCGGTTTCAACACCGATTTCGCTCCACCACTGTTTGATCAGAGCCTGGAAGTCCTGACGAACGGCGTTGGTCGAGGTCTGGTACAGGATCGACAGTTTAACGCCGTCTTTGGCGCGGATGCCGTCAGCACCTTTAACCCAGCCAGCTTCGTCCAGCAGTGCGTTGGCGCCAGCGATGTCCTGGGTCAGACAGTCGGTGTTGTCGGACGCGTAGATCGCCGGTGCAGGCACCAGGTTACAGGTCGGACGACCTGCTTTGCCGTAGCCGATTTCCACCAGCAGTTCGCGGTCGATGGCCATCGACAGTGCTTTACGCACGCTCAGGTCCGACAGGAACGGGTGGGGGTGGGCTGCGGTCGAACGCTCGCCTTCGGGCAGATCGGGCGACGGGTTGGTCATGTTCATTTCGATACGCTCAACCAGCGAACCGAATGCTGCAACGGTTTTACCCTTGCCGCCTTTTTCCATGTTCGCGATGACCTCAGGGGCCAGCTGCAGGTTCCAGGCGTAGTCAAATTCACCGGTTTCCAGAACGGCACGACCAGCTGCGGTTGCGTCGCCGCCACCTTTGAAGGTCAGGGTCGCGAATGCAGGCTTGGCTGCGTCACGGTAGTTCTGGTTGGCTTCCATCGAGATCACGTCGTTCGGCTTGAACTCGGTGACAACAAACGGGCCGGTGCCGATCGGGCCAAAGTTGGCGGTGGTGCACTCAGGGGCTTTGGCGCCCATGCAGTCCGCGAACTGAGCCGCCTGAATGATCGGAGACTGACCACCCATGAACGGGCCATAGGGGTTCGGCTTGGGTTCGCCGAAGGTCACTTTCACGGTCAGGTCGTCAATAACGTCAACCGACTCAACACCTTCGAATTTCGCCAGCTGTGCGCAGCCACCCTCGGGGTGCATGCAGTAGTCGGCGGTGAACTTAACGTCAGCCGAGGTCAGAGCGGAACCGTCCGACCATTTCAGGCCCGACTTCAGTTTCCAGGTGATGGTTTTCAGGTCTTCCGAAACACCGCCGTTTTCCAGGGTCGGGATTTCTTCGGCCAGGTAAGGAACCAGCGCGCCGGTCGGGTCGTAACGGCCCAGCGGCTCGATGACGAGCGAGGCGGACTCGATGTCCTTGGTGCCGCTCGACAGATACGGGTTCAGGATCGAAGGCGCCTGCCAGTAGATGATGTTGACGTGGCCGTCGGAACCGCGCTCAGCGATTGCAGCCGGTGCCAGGGCGGTCGCAGCGACGGCACCTAGCATGAGAGTTTTAATTTTCATTTTCCACTCCTTGTTGGACACCCAGTTAAGTGTCTCAAGTTCCCCATACGGGGGGATTAAGACCCTTCGCCGGGCCATGATTCTATCCGCGGGTGCAACCTGATCGTCAGATTCCGGTTAATTTCGTTGGTGATTATCCCCGAAAGCCCCACGGCTGGCCGCATCTCAAACTGATTAATTCGAAAAAGCAAGGGGTAGTACGCGGGTCTTTTACCGCTCGGCACGGTAGATATACGGTATCTGCATAGGGTTAGCGGGCCATATGCAAATTTTGCATAAAGTCATGCATTTCTTGGGCGTCGCTAAAGTAGAAATGCGCCTGTTTAATCACCTAATGATATACGGATTTGACACTGGCTTTGGGCTGTCTATAGCGTCGCCTGAAACAACGATACCAAAAATGGATCAGGGGAATGCTGGATCAACCGATTGCAAAGATCGAAAACCTTCGGGTTGAATTTCAGACCAAGGACGGGCCCGTCGTTGGTGTGGAAGATGTCTCATTTGACGTAAATCCGGGTGAAACCGTTTGTATCGTTGGGGAATCTGGCTCCGGTAAATCGGTCTCCAGCCTCTCCTTGATGCGTCTGGTTGAATTTGGCGGCGGCGAAATTGCCGGCGGCCGACTGCTGTTTGATCGCAAAGAAGGTGAGCAGATCAACCTGGCTGACACCGATCAGGATCTCATGCGGACGATTCGCGGCAATGAGATTGGTATGATATTCCAGGAACCAATGACCGCGCTGAATCCGGTGTTCACCGTGGGCCGTCAGCTGACTGAGGGTCTGCGCCTGCACAAGGGTCTGTCTAAAAAAGAGGCAGAGGCCCGCGCGTTGGATCTGTTGAAGCAGGTCCGCATCCCGGAACCGGAGCGTCGGCTGAAACAATACCCCCACGAACTGTCCGGCGGCATGCGTCAGCGTGTTGTGATCGCCATGGCGCTGGCCTGTGAGCCGCGTCTGTTGATTGCGGATGAGCCGACCACCGCGCTGGATGTGACCATTCAGGCAGAGATCCTGGCCCTGATGGATCGTCTGAAACGTGAAACCGGCACGGCCGTGATGTTCATCACCCACGACATGGCGGTTGTGGCGCAGATGGCGGACCGCGTGGTTGTCATGTTCCGCGGCAATAAGGTCGAAGAGGGCACGGTTAAGGAAATCTTTGAGAACCCGCAGCACGACTACACCAAGGCGCTGCTGGCCGCGGTTCCGAAACTGGGTGAGATGAAAGGCAAGGCGCTGCCGGAGCCGATGAAGCTTCTGGGCCGTGAGAACCAGAACCTTGACCCAATCGCCGGCACTGATGAGCCGCTGCTGGAAGTGAAGAACCTCATCACCCGTTTCCCGGTGAAGGGTGGCTTCTTCCGCCGCACCGTTGCCAATGTGCACGCGGTTGAGGATGTGAGCTTCACCCTCAACAAAGGGCGCACTCTGTCGCTGGTGGGGGAATCGGGCTGTGGTAAATCCACTGCTGGCCGGTCGATCCTGCGTCTGGTGGAACCGCAGGCGGGCCATATCAACATCGATGGCAAAGACATCATGGCGCTGGATCACAATGAACTGCGCGCCGCCCGTCTGGACATGCAGATGATCTTCCAGGATCCCTTTGCCTCGCTGAACCCGCAGATGATGCTGGGCGATCAGGTGGCCGAGCCGATGCGTAACTACGGCACCCATTCCAGCGGTGAGATGCAGAAACGGGTTGAGATGCTGTTTGACCGGGTCGAACTGCCGCGCAGCTTCCTGCGCCGCTACCCGCACGAACTGTCCGGCGGTCAGCGTCAGCGTGTGGCGATCGCCCGTGCTTTGGCGTTGAACCCCAAGCTGATCATCGCTGATGAGGCAGTATCGGCGCTGGACGTTTCGGTACAGGCGCAGGTTTTGAACCTGATGATGGAATTGCAGGCGGAACTGGGCCTGTCCTTCCTGTTCATCAGCCACGACATGGCCGTGGTGGAACGGGTCAGCCACGATGTGGGCGTGATGTATCTGGGTCGGATCGTCGAACTGGGGCCGCGTCAGGCCGTGTTCGAAGATCCGCAGCACCCCTACACTCAGGCGCTGATGAAGGCGGTTCCAATTGCGGATCCGAACCAGCGCAAGTCTGAGCGTGAGCTTAACTTCAAGCCGATCCCATCGCCGATCCACCCCGTTGGATATGAGCCGGGCCCGTCTGAGTACAAGGAAGTGAGCCCCGGCCACTTCGTGCTCACCTCGGAAAGCGGTTACTGATCAACACCTTGGCGGCCTTCGGGCCGCCAAGCCTTTGGGGGCTGGCCCTGCGGCTGATCGGCAGTGCCCTGCGCGACCCCCGTAGTTTCACTTGATTGACCTTTGCCGGTCCCTGTGGTCGGTTTTGGCCTTCTGCACAGTTTGGCGTTTTTACATGTCTGCCCTGATTGACCGCTCAGCTTCCGATTTGGCACCGGCCTTCACCGGTGCTTTTGGGGTGGCGGTGTCAATGCGTTGCCGGCTCCGATGCCGATATTGGTAAAGCACTGAAAAGGATCCCCATGACCACCCTCCTGACCCCCCGTGAGATTTTGGACAAGCTGGTGTCGTTCCCGACCGTAAGCCGGGACAGCAACTTGGACCTTATCGATTGGGTTGAGGATTATCTGAACGGTCACGGGATCACCTGCCACCGCCAGTATAATGAGGCCGGGGATAAGGCCGGGCTCTGCGCCCATGTGGGCCCTGAGGTTGCTGGTGGCATCGTGCTGTCGGGTCACACGGATGTTGTGCCGGTGGACGGCCAGCCCTGGACCACCGACCCTTTCACCGTGGTGGAAAAAGACGGCAAGCTTTTCGGGCGCGGAACCTGCGACATGAAAGGCTTTGACGCGCTGGCCATCTGGGCGCTGGTGGAAGCCAAGCGTCAGGGCGTCACACGTCCGCTACAAATTGCGCTGTCCTATGACGAAGAAGTGGGCTGCGAAGAGGTGGTGCCGCTGATTGAGGAAATGCAGAAACATCTGCCGCGCGCCTCCGCCGTGATTGTGGGGGAGCCTTCGATGATGAAGGCGGTCACCGCCCATAAAGGCGGGCGCGCGTTTGACATTCATGTGCATGGGTTTGAGGTGCATTCCTCGCTGATCCACACCGGGGTCAATGCCATCATGTTTGGCGCCAAGCTGATCGAATGGGCCAATGAGATGAACGCGGCGCAGGCCGCCGGCACCCCGTCGGAAACGGCGGCGCTGTTTGTGCCGCCCTGGACCTCGACCCATGTGGGCACGATTTCCGGCGGTACGGCAGGCAATATCACGGCCAAGGACTGCACCTTCGAAATCGATTTCCGCAATGTGCCTGATGAAAACAACGACGACTGGGAGGCGCGGCTGCGCGCCAAAGTGGCCGAGGTTGAGGCTGAGATGAAGGCCATCGTGCCGGACACCTGGATCGAAGTGACCCCAACCTATGACCTGACCGGGCTGGCGCCTGAGGTTGACGGCGAAGCCGAAGCGCTGGTGCGCCGCCTGACCGGGGACAATTCGCAGAATGTGGTGAGTTACGGCACCGAGGCCGGTCATTTCCAGAACGATGGCTATTCCACCGTTGTCTGCGGCCCGGGCGACATCGCTCAGGCGCATCAGCCGGATGAGTTTCTGGAGGTTGCCCAGCTGGAGGCCGGTCAGCGGTTCATGGTGAAACTGGTGCAAGAGGTGCTTGCATGACGCCATTTCCATTGGGCCTTCAGTGCCCGGTAGAACATGACGGTCCCTTGCCCGATGCGGTGGATGTGGCCATCGTTGGCGGCGGCGTCATCGGTGTGATGAGCGCGCTGTTCTTGGCCCGCAAAGGTCTGAAGGTTGCGGTGCTGGAAAAGGGTCGGGTTGCAGCCGAACAATCCTCACGCAATTGGGGCTGGATCCGCCAGACCGGGCGCGACATGGCAGAATTGCCCATCGCGACTGAGGCCAATCACCTCTGGACCCAGCTGCAGGGTGAGGTGGAGGAAGATCTGGGCCTGGCCCGTCTGGGTGTGGCCTATCTGGCCGAAAGTGAAAAAGAGGTCGCCGGCTATGAGGATTGGCTGCAAAAGGCCAGCGCCCATGGCGTCGACAGCCGGATTTTGACCGCCGATCAGACCGCTGATCTGCTGCCCGGTGCCACAAAACGTTTTGCAGGCGCGCTGCACACACCATCCGACATGAAGGCAGAGCCTTGGGTGGCCGTGCCGATCTTTGCCCGCGCGGCAGCTAAGGCCGGTGTGGTGATCCGTGAAAACTGCGCCGTACGGGCCTTGGACATCGCCGCGGGCAAGGTGGCAGGTGTGGTGACCGAAAAGGGCCGGATCAAGGCGGATCATGTCATGGTCTCGGGCGGTGCCTGGTCGGCGCTGTTCCTGCGCCAGCACGGTGTAAACCTGCCGCAGCTTTCGGTGCAGGCGCAGGTGCTGGCCACCGAACCCCTGCCTGCGCTTGATCTGCCAGCCGCCGGCAACAATGCGCTGGCGTTCCGTCGCCGCGCGGACGGGGGCTTTACCCTGGCCGCAGGGGGCTGGCACCGGCTGTTTATCGGCCCCGATGCCTTCCGCCATCTGGGGGCCTATATGCCGCAAATTAAGGCGCATCCTTTCGGGGCAAAGTACCACCCGGCCGCGCCCAAGGGCTTCCCCGATGCCTGGGGCACCAAACGGCGCTGGTCGTCACAGGACGAAAGCCCGTTTGAACGCATGCGGGTGCTGAACCCGCAACCCACTATGGGCTTGCATGAAAAAACGCTGGCCGCCTTTGGGGCGTTGTTCCCGCAGCTGGGCACGCCGCGGATCAAGGCCGTTTGGTCCGGTATGATTGATGCAATGCCGGATGTTGTGCCGGTGGTCGATCACGCGCCGCTTGAGGGACTAAGCATCTGTACCGGCATGTGCGGTCATGGCTTCGGCATTGGTCCGGCCTTTGGTCGCATCATGGCCGATCTGATCACCGGGGGCGCACTGGGGCATGACCTCAGCCGCTTCCGCCTGTCGCGCTTCAGCGACGGATCAAAACTGGAATTGGGGCCGGGCCTCTAAGGCCGGGTTGAGAAGAGGGAGACCTGAAATGCCGATTAAGAACCGCGTGGCAGAACTACACGGTGAGATCACCGAATGGCGCCACGACTTCCACCAGCATCCTGAGGTGATGTTCGATGTGCATCGCACTGCCGGCGTGGTGGCCGAAAAACTGCGCTCCTTTGGCTGCGATGAAGTGGTTGAGGGCATTGGCATCACCGGCGTTGTGGGCACCATCAAGGCCGGCACTTCGGACCGGGTGATTGCCCTGCGCGCCGATATGGATGCGCTGCCGATGGATGAGATCACCGGTCTGGACTATGCCTCCAAAACTCCGGGCGCGATGCATGCCTGCGGTCATGACGGTCACACCGCCATGCTGCTGGGTGCGGCGAAATACCTGGCCGAGACCCGCAATTTTGATGGCACCGTGGTGCTGCTGTTCCAACCCGCCGAAGAGGGCGGGGGCGGGGGCCTCAAAATGGTTGAAGACGGCTGTATGGACCGCTGGAACGTGGATGAGGTCTACGGCCTGCACAACGCCCCTGGCGTGCCGGTGGGCGAATTTGCCATCCGTCCTGGACCGCTGATGGCCTCCGCGGATGAGTTGGAGATCGTGATTGAAGGCAAGGGCGGTCACGCCGCTGAGCCGCATCAGACCATCGACACCACCCTTGCGGCGGCCCATGTGGTGGTTGCGCTGAACTCGATCGTGTCGCGCAACGTTGATCCGGTGAAACAGGCGGTTTTGACCATCGCCACCTTCCTGACCGAAAGCGACACCCAGAACGTGATCCCGCAGACCGCCAAGCTGCGCGGCACGGTACGCTGCTTTGAACCTGAGGTGCGTGACCTGATGGAGGCGCGGGTCAAAGCCGTGGCCGAAGCTACCGCCGCCGCATATGGCGCCACCGCGCGGGTCGACTACATCCGCGGCTACCCGCCCACCGTCAACAGCGACGCCGAAACCGCCCATGCGGTTGAGGCCGCGCGCGCCGTTGGCACCAAGGTGGAGGCCAACACCGCCCCCATCATGCCGGCAGAAGATTTCTCCTACATGCTGGAAGCGCGTCCCGGCGCCTATATCTTCCTCGGTAATGGGGATAGCCAGGCCTGCCACCACCCCGCATATGATTTCGCAGACGAAGCCGCGCCGTATGGCACCAGCTTCTTTGCCGAATTGATCGAACGACGACTGCCGCGCGCCTGAGCGCGGCCAACACCATCTGGAAGGACGTAAGATGCCCACCAAGAACCGCTTTGCTGAACTGCAGAATGAGATCACCGAATGGCGCCGTGATCTGCACGAAAACCCTGAGATCCTGTTCGAAACCCACCGCACCAGCGCCATTGTGGCCGACAAGCTGAAAGAGTTCGGCTGCGATGAGATCGTCACCGGCATCGGCCGCACCGGCGTTGTTGGCGTGATCAAAGGCAACAAGACCGGCTCGGGCAAGGTCATTGGCCTGCGCGCCGATATGGACGCGCTGCCGATCCACGAACAGACCGGTCTGGACTATGCCTCGAAAACCCCCGGTGCGATGCATGCCTGTGGTCACGATGGTCACACCGCCATGCTGCTGGGGGCTGCGAAATACCTCAGCGAAACCCGTAACTTCGACGGCACTGTTGTGGTGATCTTCCAGCCCGCCGAAGAAGGTGGCGGCGGCGGTCGTGAAATGTGCGAAGACGGTATGATGGACCGCTGGGGCATTCAGGAAGTCTACGGCATGCACAACTGGCCGGGCCGCCCGCTGGGCAGCTTCGCCATCCGTCCGGGCGCCTTCTTTGCGGCCACCGACACCTATGAGATCGTTTTTGAAGGCCGCGGTGGCCACGCCGCCAAGCCGCAGGAAGTGATCGACACCAACGTGATGACCGCCACGGCCGTGACCACGCTGCAGTCGATCGCGTCGCGCAACGCAGACCCGGTGGATCAGATCGTTGTGTCGGTCACCTCGATGGAAAGCTCCTCCAAGGCGTTCAACGTGATCCCGCAGCGCGTCACCATTCGCGGCACCGTGCGCACCATGTCCAAAGAGATGCGTGATCTGGCCGAAAAGCGGATCAATGAGATCTGCAATGGCGTTGCGGCCACTTTTGGCGGCACGGCGGATGTGAACTACATGCGCGGCTATCCGGTGATGGTGAACCACGATGAGCAGACCCAGTTTGCCGCCGATGTTGCCAAGTCGATCACCGGCCAGTGTGACGAAGCCCCGCTGGTCATGGGCGGCGAAGACTTCGCCTTCATGCTGGAAGAGCGCCCCGGCGCCTATATTCTGGTCGGCAACGGTGACACCGCCGCCGTGCACCACCCGGAATATAACTTCAACGACGAAGCCATCCCTGCCGGCTGCAGCTGGTGGGCCGAGATCGTCGAACAGCGCATGCCCGCCGCCTAATACGCCGGGTTCGGTATGAGATGAGAAAGCCGGGCAGGGGAACCTGTCCGGCTTTTTGCGGCTGGTGAGGGGCTTTGGGCCGTTTTACCGGGGGGGCACTAAGACCCTTCTCCGTTTTGTTCGAAGGTTCCTTAGCGGACAATCCCGACTTCCACTTCCCTTCTATGGATGTCTGCTACCGATACCTTCTGACGAGTCGTTGAAACCAGTTCAAAGTGTTCTTTCTATCCCATTCCAACTTGGCCTTTGCAAATTTGTATTGCGCGTCTTGTAAGTCCTGTAAGCCCTTATCCGGCAACGCGTTACGTTGCAGAAAATTCAATGCATGCCCAGACGCAACATGCGCATGATCGATTTGCACTTGCGGCGACAGCAGCATAGATGCATCGCGGTCCGCGCCAACAAGAACAGATTCCACGACTTCTTCGTTCGTCGATAACTCTTCGATGTACCGAGAGACTTGTTCTGAAGACAGAATGCCGGTTCTTTCAGCGATGTATTGTTGAAGAGGAACGGATCGTATATTTTTTGTCAAAGCTAACCCTCACATCTAGTTAGCAGTCTCATAGCAGTCTCATAGCAGTCATTCGCTGACATTGCTGCATCAGTAAGAATGGGCTCAATGCAGTCCCCAGCGTTACCGCATGTCCCCCAAGATGTGCTTGCAGTCCGTTGTTCCTCGCAAAACCTCCCCAACGAATGAGCCCATGGGTCTTACCCCGCCAGCAGGTCCCGGTAGATCTTGATCAGCGCGTCGGCTTCTTGGTGCAGTTGGAACTGGTCCAGCACCCTTTGGCGGGCATTTTCAGACCATGCGCTCAGGCGGGCGGGGTCCGACAGGATCGCTTCTGTCGCGGCAATCATCTGGTCCAGATCGCCGGGATCCACCAGCGTGCCGGTTTCCCCTTCGGCGATCAGCTCTTCAAAGGCGCCGACGCGGGTTGCGATGGAGGGGGTGCCGCAGGCCATGGCCTCCAGCGGGGTAAGGCCGAAACCTTCCCAGCGTTGCGGCGCGATGTAGAGGTCCAGCACCTGATAGTATTTCGCCATTTCCCAGACAGGCACCTCGGGCAGGAACAGGATCCGGTCGCTGAGGCCGGCGGCGGCAACCTTGTCTTTCAGGCCCTGTTCGAAATCCTTGTGCTGATCGGTGGCGCGGCCCATCACCAGACCGTAGGCCCCTGGGTGATTGGGCAGGGTTGCGATCATCGCGTCGACAAAGACATCGGTGCCCTTCTGGGCGCGAATACGACCGTAGCAGCCGATGAGCGTGCCGGCCTCAGGCAGGTTCAACTCCGCGCGCAGGGCAGGTTTATCCGCGGTGGGGCTGAACTGTTCTGCGTCAATGCCGTGGTGGATGACAGTGGCGGGGCGGTCCAGATAGGCGGCGGTTTTGGCCGAGGTGGCGACAACTGCATCCATTTGTTTGATCAGCCATTTGGTCAGCCCGGTGTGGTGGCGCTGCGAGGCGGAGGTGAACATCAGCTTCAGCTCTTTGCGCAGGATATGTTTCAGCGCCAGACCGCCCAGCATCTCGATGTTGCGCCGGGCGTGCCAGACCCGGGCGCCAGAAGGCCCTTTGCGTGACATGGTCAGCAGCGCGGACAGCGGCACATGTGGCACGTGATCGGGGATCACAGGCCCCACGGCGGCAATGGGCAGGGTTTCGGCCTGCAGGGGCACCAGACGGATCACCGTTGACGTCACACCGGACAGACGGCGTTTGAAATTGGGGGCCAGCACATCCAGCGTCGCGGTTTTTGGCTGTGGCATCCGGGTATCCTTGCGCATCAGTTCGGGCGTTGCGGCCTCAAGTTACTGCGGCCCACGTCTCTTCGGCCCTGTCTAGCCGTCTTTCAGCAGTGCGGAAAGCTCTGAAATCATCTGATCCAACCCCTGCATCTGGCCGCGGGCGAAGTCCTGCGCGGCGGCGCTTTCGGCGGCGCGGTGATCGGGATCGTTCAGCAGGATGGTGATGGCCTTTGCCAGCTCAGCACTGTCGGACACTTCAACTGATCCGCCGGCCTTGGCAAACTCGGCGTAGCTTTCCGCGAAATTGGCATAAAGCGGGCCGTGCAAAACCACCGCGCCGGCATGGGCCGGCTCAAACGGGTTATGACCGCCTACTGGTGTCAGGGACCCGCCCAGAAACACCAGCGGTGACAGGCTGTAAAACAGACCCATCTCCCCCAGGGTGTCGGCCAGATAGACCTGCGCGGTGGGGGCCTCACCGCGGCTGCGCAGGCTGTGGCGCAGCCCGGCATTGGCGATCATCTGCTCAATCTCAGGTGCGCGTTCCGGGTGACGCGGCACCAGAACCAGCAACAGGTCCGGGTGGTCACTCAAGAGCGCTTTGTGCGCTTCCAGCACCGCCAGTTCCTCGCCCGGATGGGTCGAGGCGGCGATCCAGATCGGGCGCGCACCGATCTGCTTTTGCAGCTGGCTCAGCGCTTCGGTCGGGACCGGCAGCGGGCCTGCGGCGGATTTCAGGTTCTGCCCTTTGGCGCAGTGCGATGGCTCTGCGCCGAGCGCCAGCAACCCGTTCAGCGTGGCCTGATCTTGGGTGCGGATCAGCGCGAAGCGATCCAGCAACATCCTGGCTGAGGCGGGGAATTTCCCCCAATTGCGCAAGGACCCTTTCGACATGCGGGCATTCAGCAGGGCCAGCGGCGCCACAGCACCTGCGCGCCTGATCATCTGCGGCCACAGCTCACTTTCGACAAAGGCGATCAGATCCGGGCTCCAATGGTTCAGGAACCGGCGCAGGGCCCCGGCACTGTCGAGCGGGGCAAACTGGTGATGACAGCGCGCGGGCAGGCGTTTGGCCACGATCTCGGCCGAGGTGGCTGTGCCCGAGGTTAGTAGGAACTGCAGCTCGGGGTGGCGCGCACCCATCGCCTCAATCAGGGTCAGGGCCGACAGGCTCTCCCCGACGGAGGCCGCATGGCACCACATCAGCTGACCCGCCGGGCGGGACAGGGTGGCATGGCCCAGCCGTTCGCGCAGACGATCCGGGGTGACACCCGCCGCTGCAAGTTTTTTCGCCACTTTACGATAGGCCAAAGGCGCCGCCAGATTGGCGACGCCAGAGTAAATGCGATAGGTCAGTGTGGGCCCGGACAGGGGGCCCCGATCTGCGGGCATGGTCCGTCCTTAGCCGCCGGTGTGGCTCATGTGGCGCGACATCTTCCCGCCCACTTCCTGACGGGAATAGTCAAAGTCGTGGCCCTTGGGTTTCAGCCCGATTGCGGCGCGGATCGCCTCATAGAGTGGCTCTTCGTGATCAGGGTTGTTGCGAAGGGCAGGGCGCAGGTCTTGCCAGCCTTCCTGACCCAGACAGGTGTAGATCTCACCGGTGCAGGTCAGCCGCACCCGGTTGCAGCTTTCGCAGAAGTTATGGGTCATCGGGGTGATCAACCCCACCTTCTGGCCGGTTTCTTCCAACCGGATGTAGCGTGCAGGGCCGCCGGAACGTTCGGCCAGATCGGTGATCTGATAGCGTTCGCCCAGCTGAGCGCGCAGATCGGTCAGCGGCCAATATTGGTCCAGACGATCCTCATTGCCGATATCGCCCATTGGCATCACCTCAATGAAGGTGATGTCCATGTCACGCTCATTGCACCATTCGACCATGTCGAACAGCTCAACATCGTTGAAGCCCTTGAGGGCCACCGCGTTGATCTTGACCCGCATCCCGGCCTTCTGCGCGGCATCGATGCCTTTGATCACTTGCGGCAAACGGCCCCAGCGGGTGATGTCCGCGAATTTCTGATCGTCCAATGTGTCGAGCGAGATGTTCACGCGTCGTACGCCAGCGGCATAAAGGTCATCGGCAAAGCGCGCCAGCTGCGATCCGTTGGTGGTCATCGTCAGCTCTTTCAGCGCGCCGCTGTCCAGATGGCGCGACATCGCGTCAAAAAATGTCATGATGCCCCGGCGCACCAGAGGTTCACCGCCGGTGATCCGCAGCTTTTCAACACCAAGGTTGATAAAGGCCGAACACATCCGGTCCAGTTCTTCCAGCGTCAGCAATTCCTTTTTCGGCAGGAACTTCATGTCTTCGGACATGCAATAGACGCAGCGGAAATCGCAGCGGTCGGTCACCGAAATGCGCAGGTAGGTGATCGCACGCGCAAAGGGATCGATCAGTGGGGGCAGGGTCTTGATGCTCATGGACAAGAACCTATGACGCCGCCCCCGGCGCGGCAAGGGTAAGATTGTCCGATTTCGTGCCCGAGCTTTGTTGATTGGGGGTCAGAATGGGCGTAGCCTTGGGGCATGAAACAGATTGCCTTGATCCTTTTGCTCGCCTTTGTCCTCAGCGCCTGTTCCGATCTGCCGCTGATGGAAAACCTCACCGATCGTCCCTGGCTGCGTGAGGCGCCGGGCAGCAATACGCAAACCGCGCAGTCGCTGCCGGATACGGGCGATATTGAGGTGGCTGCATTACCGGATCCTGATCCCGAGGCCGCGCGCCCGGAACCGGCGGCCAGCGGTCTGTTGGGCACCACGGTTGCCTCACTGGGGGATGCCACACGCGAAGGCTTCTGGATGGAAACCCCGCTGGTGGACACTGCAACCAAAGGCAAAGTGCGCTATCCCAAAACCGGCCGGGAGGTGAAGGTGGACCTGATCCCACGGGCGGGTGCGGTCTCAGCGGGCTCGTCGCTGTCACTGGGGGCGATGCGTCTGCTGGATGTGCCGCTGACCGGGTTGGCTGAGGTTGAGGTGTTCCAGCTCTAAGGCTGTTATGACCTGCCGGAGGGGCTGATGCTGACGACTGTGGCCTATGCCTACGCTTTAATCTGCTGCTGCGTGATCGGGTTTCAGATCGCACTGATCGCCGGTGCCCCCTGGGGGCGTATCACGCAGGGCGGGCAGGTCGATGGCCCGCTGCCGCGTCGGGGCCGGGTCCTTGCCGCGGTTTCGATCTTTATCTTGGCCTTTATGGCCCTGTCGGTTCTGTCAGCCGCCGGGTTGGTCGTGGACTGGCCGAAATGGACGGCTTGGGTGGCGCTGGTGGTGCAGGCGCTGTCTGCGCTGGCCAATTGGATCACCCCATCCGCCCCGGAACGTCGCCTTTGGGGGCCAATCACCACGGTGATGCTGCTCTGTGCTGGCTATGTGGCCATGAGCGCTTGAGTACAGTTTGTCAGAGGTCACAAAAGCAAAAGCCCCGCTGGATTGGCGGGGCTTTGTCATTGATCAGGCGCGTTACTCAGGCCAATTCATCAGGCCAGCTCATCCGGCAGGTCGGTGATATCCGGGCCATCGTATCCATCCCCATCCTGCCATTCAGGCCGCGGCTGTTTGGCGGCGGCGCCTTCGGGTTTCGGGGGCAGATGTTTGCCGGCCTCCTTGCGGGCAAAAGGCTTCATCGCTTTGCCATGTTCACGCAGGAAGGTGATGACACGGTCGGCGTCATGTTTGCTGAGATCGCGCAGCCACCAGGCCACGGATTTCTGGATGAACCACTCAGGATCCTGCACATAGCCCGCTGCCCAGGTCAGCACCCGTTCACGGATCTCCAGATCCTGCGGTTTGGGGTTGTTCTGTTTGGTCCAGGGCAGGGTGATGACCATCGCCGCGCGCCGCGTCCAGTGATCGGGGGAAGAGGTCCAGGCCTCCACCTCATCCAGACGGGACGGATCGGCAACCACACGTTTCTGACCGGCCATCATGGCGTGATCGGCAATTGCCCAGCTGTCAAAGTCAGCGACCCAGGAGGTGATCAACTCCCACACCGGCTGATCGCCCTTGATCCGCGCCTGTGTCAGCAGTTTCGCAGCCGCTAAACGGCATTCAAAGATGTTGCTGTCCCAAAGCGCGCGGGCCAGATCGACGCGGCCCTGCACATCCAGACCTTTGCGCCACTCTTTGGCCAGGTCATTGATCGCCGGGTTGGGCACGCCCAGATATTCGCGTGGCACCTTGTGATACTCGGCCATGCCTTCGGCGCGGCCGGGTTCAACATGGGCCTTTAGCGCGGCCAGCGCCTCTTCATAGGTCATTCTACAGTCACCGATTTTGCGAGGTTGCGCGGCTGGTCCACATCGGTGCCCTTGGCAACGGCGGTGTGATAGGCCAGCAGCTGTGCAGGCACTGCGTATAGAATGGGCGACAGCACGGGGTCAATGGCGGGCAAGGTAATGGTCTGCCAGGCGTCGCCTGCGGCTTCAACTGTACCCTCGGCGTCAGTGACCAGCATCACCTTGCCACCGCGGGCCAGAACCTCCTGCATGTTCGACACGGTCTTATCAAACAGCCCGTCGCGCGGTGCCATGACAACCACCGGCAGGTGTTTGTCGATCAGCGCGATGGGGCCGTGCTTCAGCTCGCCTGAGGCATAGGCCTCGGCGTGGATGTAGCTGATTTCCTTCAGTTTCAATGCGCCTTCCAGCGCCAGCGGGTACATCAACCCACGGCCCAGGAACAAGACATCGCTGGCCTCGGACAGTTTGCGCGCGGCATTGGCGATGTTGCCGTCCTGCTCCAACGCGGTGTTCAGCGTGTTGGGCAGGGCGCGGAGGCCAGACAGCAGATCGCTCAGCCGTTCCGATGTCAGGGTGCCGCGCTGCTCGGCCGCTTTCAGGGCCATCATCAACAGAACCGTCAGCTGGCAGGTGAAGGCCTTGGTGGAGGCGACGCCAATTTCAGCACCGGCCAGAATCGGCAGGGCCAGATCGCTTTCCCGCGCGATGGAGCTTTCGGGGACGTTCACCACGGACAGGATCTTGTCGGCCTTGCCGTCGCAATAGCGCAGCGCCGCCAGCGTGTCGGCGGTTTCGCCCGACTGGCTGACAAACACCGCCACGGTGCGGGCGGGGATCGGCGGTTCGCGGTAGCGGAACTCGGACGCGATATCGACCTCAACCGGCATCTGCGCCAGCTGTTCAAACCAGTATTTCGCGGTCAGACAGGCGTAGTAAGCGGTGCCACAGGCCACCATGGTCATCCGGTCGATTTGGGTGAAGTCCAGATCACCGGGCAGGGCCACAGCATTGCCGTCATCGCTGAGGTAATGGCGCACCGCTTCACCGATCACGCGGGGCTGTTCGGCGATTTCCTTGGACATGAAGTGTTTGTGGCCACCCTTGTCCACGCGGGCGTCATCCATGCGGATGGTGCGCATTTCGCGGTTGGCCAATTCACCTTGGGCATCGCGGATCACCAGTGATGTGCGGGTCAGGACGGCCCAGTCACCCTCTTCCAGATAGGTGATTTTATCGGTCATCGGGGCCAAGGCGATGGCGTCGGAGCCGACGAACATCTCCCCCTCTCCATGGCCGATCGCTAGGGGGGAGCCTTTGCGGGCGGCGACCATCAGGTCCTCTTCTCCTTCAAACAGGAAAGCCAGTGCAAATGCTCCATCCAACTGCGCCAAAGTGGCCTCGGCCGCATCCACCGGTGACAGCCCGTCCGCCATAAAGGCCTGGGTCATCAGGGCGATGGTTTCTGTGTCGGTCTCAGTCGTGAAGCTGATGCCCTTCGCGGCCAGTTCCGCCCGCAATTCGCGGAAGTTTTCGATGATCCCGTTGTGGACCACGGCGACAGGGCCGGCCTGATGTGGGTGGGCGTTGCCAATGGTCGGCGCGCCATGGGTGGCCCAGCGGGTATGGCCGATGCCGGATTTCCCGGCCAGCGGTTCATGCACCAGCAGGTCCGACAGGTTCACCAGCTTGCCCACCGCGCGGCGGCGATCCAGCGTGCCGCCGTTTACGGTGGCAATACCCGCACTGTCATAGCCACGATATTCCAGACGTTTCAGCGCATCGACAAGGATCGGCGCAGCTTCATGGCTGCCGAGGACTCCAACAATACCGCACATCTTATTGGTTCCCTTCGGATTTTTCTGCCGCTTTGGCTGCGTCGCGTTTGGCCTTTTTGGCCAGCAGCATATCGTACAGCTTGCTGGCAAAGCCGGGTTTGTTTTCCTGACGGGCGCGGGCCACGGCCAGCGCGTCCGCTTCCACGTCTTTGGTGATGACGGAGCCCGAGCCGGTCATCGCACGGTTGCCGACCTTCACCGGGGCCACCAGCATGGTGTTGGAGCCGATGAAGGCGTGGTTGCCAATCTCGGTCCGGTGTTTCAGCACGCCGTCATAGTTGCAGGTGATGGTGCCGGCGCCGATGTTGGTGGCCGCCCCGACGGTGGCATCGCCGATATAGCTCAAGTGGTTGACCTTGGCGCCTTCGTCCAGCACGGCGTTTTTCACCTCAACAAAGTTGCCGATGCGCACCTTCTCGGCCAGCTCGGCACCGGGGCGCAGACGGGCATAGGGGCCAACTTGGGCGCCTTGGCTGACGTGGCAGCCCTCCAGATGGGAAAAGGCGCGGATTTCTGCACCGGATTCAATGGTGACACCGGGGCCGAAGACCACATTGGGTTCAATCACCGTGTCGCGGCCCACATAAGTATCATGTGCGAAAAAGACGGTTTCGGGCGCTTGCAGGGTCACACCGTTTTCCAGCGCCTCAGTGCGGGCGCGTGCCTGAAACAGCGCCTCCGCCTCGGCCAGTTCAGCGCGGGCATTGACGCCCAGCGTTTCGGCCGGATCACAGGTGACCGCGGTGGCTGACAGACCACGCTCCTGCGCAATGGCCACGATATCGGGCAGGTAGTATTCCCCCGCCGCATTGTCATTGCCGACCTGATCCAGCAGCTCAAACAGGACCTTGGCATCCGCCGCCACCAGACCGGAGTTGCACAGCGTGATCGCACGCTCCGCCGCGCTGGCGTCTTTATATTCGACGATCCGCTGCAGCTGGTCACCCTCCATGATCAACCGGCCATACCGGGCGGGATCTTCGGGCTCAAAGCCAAGGATGACCACATCATGTTTGGCGCGCGCTTCGGCCATACGTTCGATGGTTTCGGGCTGAATGAAGGGCGTGTCGCCGTAAAGCACGATCACACCGCCCTCAAAATCGGCCAATGCCTCGCGGGCCATCAGCACCGCATGACCGGTGCCTTTCTGCTCTTCCTGCAGCACCACCTCAGCGCGGTCGTCCCAGGCCTTGGCGGCCTTGCTGACCAGTTCCGCGCCGTGTCCGGCCACAACAACCAGTTTTTCAGGCTCCACCGCGGCACCGGATTTCATGGCGTGCACCAGCAATGGTGCGCCTGCGATCTTGTGCAGAACCTTCGGCAGGTCCGAGTTCATGCGGGTGCCCATGCCTGCGGCCAAAATAACAAGTGCCGTGCTCATGCTGTCCTCATCCAATATTTCTTCTTTGTAATTGCCTTGATCAGGTTTTATCCGCTTGCACAAGTGGCGCAAGACCGGCTCTGGTCACTTGTGATTGCGCCCTGCAACATGACGGGGCGTTGCCTGCGCGGATATTCGCCAATTGGTATTAATTTGAGGGACCAGAAATGAAAACGGTGATCTTTGATCTGGATGGCACTTTGGCAGACACCAGCGGCGATCTGATTGCGGCGGCCAACAGCCGGTTTCGCGCCCTGGGTCATGGCGACCTGCTGGATCCGGTGAAAGATGCAGAAACCGCGTTTCATGGCGGGCGGGCGATGTTGAAGCTGGGGTTCAGCCGTGTCGGACTGGCCGATATCGCCGCCGGGGTCGAAGCCAACTACCTTCCGTTTATTGACGCATACCGTGAGGCGATTGATGTGCACACCACGCTCTATCCCGGCACCATGGCCGCCGTGGGGCGTTTGAAAGCAGCCGGATACAAGGTGGGGATTTGCACCAACAAACCTGCTGCATTGGCGGAGGAGCTGATGACACGGCTGGGTGTGCGCGGCGAATTTGCCTCCCTCATCGGGGCCGATACATTGCCTGTGCGCAAACCCGATCCGGCGCCATTGGTGGAGGCGGTCAAACGCGCTGGCGGCGATCCGGCACAGTGTGTGCTGATCGGTGATACCGTCACGGACCGCAAAACCGCCGAGGCGCTGGGTGTGCCTTGTATTCTGGTCACCTTCGGTCCTGCGGGGCAGGGGGTTGAGGCGCTGAATCCGGAAGGTCTGATCGCCCATTATGATGCGTTGGACGCAGAGGTGGCGCGGCTGATTGGCCTGCCGGATGTGGTTGCCAATTGACCTGATTTGATCAAACGGTCAGAACAGGATCATGACTGAGAGATTTACCGGCACTTTCACCCAACAGGAACCGATCCCGGAAGAGGCGATCGAGGCCGCTGTAGCTGTGATGCGCAGCGGGCGGCTGCACCGTTACAACGTGGCGGAGGGCGAAGTGGGGGAGGTTGCGCTGCTGGAGCAGGAATTTGCCGCCGCGATGGGCAGTTCCTATGCGCTAGCGCTGGCCTCAGGCGGTTATGCGCTGGGCTGTGCGCTGCGGGCGCTGGATGTGCAGCCGGGCGATAAGGTGCTGACCAATGCCTTCACATTGGCCCCTGTACCCGGCGCCATTGCCGCTGTCGGCGCGGTGCCGGTGTTTGTCGGCGTGACCGAGGATCTGGTAATCGATTTGGCGGATCTGGAGGCCAAGGCGGATCAGGCTTCGGTCCTGATGCTGAGCCATATGCGCGGTCACCTCTGCGATATGGATCGGCTGATGGCAATCTGTGATGCCCATGACATTCAGGTCATTGAGGATTGCGCCCATACAATGGGCGCGCGCTGGAACGGGCGGTTGAGCGGCACTGACGGGGTGATCGGCTGTTATTCGACGCAGACCTACAAGCACATGAATTCGGGCGAGGGCGGTTTTCTGATCACCGATGACCCGCAGGTCATGGCGCGCGCGGTGATGCTGTCAGGGTCCTATATGCTTTATGATCGTCACCTTGCCGCCCCCGCGCCCGAGGTGTTTGAGTCGGTGAAATACGACACGCCCAATGTGTCGGGTCGCATGGACCATCTGCGCGCGGCGATCCTGCGGCCGCAGCTGCGCGATCTGGACCGGCAGGTGGCGCGCTGGAATGAACGCTATGAGGTGGTTGAGGTCGGGCTGCGCGAAACGCCCGGGCTGACCGTGATCGAGCGGCCTGAGGCGGAGCGCTATGTGGGGTCCTCCATCCAGTTTCTGCTGCTGGATTGGCGCGAGGATCAGATCGACGCGGTGCTGAAACGCTGTCTGACGCGCGGGGTCGAGTTGAAATGGTTCGGTGGCGCGGAACCCAGCGGGTTTACCAGCCGCTATGACAGTTGGCGCTATGTTGACGCTGCGCCAATGCCTGACAGTGACCGGGTGCTGAAAGGCATCGTGGACATGCGGCTGCCGCTGACATTTTCGCTGGAGGATTGCGCCCTGATCGCGCGGATCATCCGGGCTGAGGTGTCTGCCGTCTTTCAAGCTGGCTGAGGGCTGGAGCGAGCCGGGCGTTGCCCTAGTGTTTTTTGGGGCGTTGCTCACAGGTTTGTTTGGGGCTTCGCCCGCAGGTTTATTGGGAGGCTTCGCCCCCTTGGCCCTTCGGCCAATTCCCCCAGAGTATTTTTGAAACGTTGAAAGGACGTGGCGTCGGTTTGGCGTGGCGCGGAGTTGCGCGCGCTTGACGCGACTCACTTTGTTCGGCATTTATTGAACAAGTGTTCATTAAATTCGATGGAGGAGCCGGCACATGTTCAATGCGGTGATGAATTTTGATCTGGGCGAAGATGTAAACGCGCTGCGCGACATGGTGCACCGGTTTGCACAGGAACGGATCAAGCCGATGGCGGCTGAGATCGACGCGAAAAACGAATTTCCTAACGAGCTGTGGCAGGAAATGGGCGAGTTGGGCCTGTTGGGCGTCACCGTGCCCGAGGAATTTGGCGGCGCGGGCATGTCCTATCTGGCCCACACTGTTGTGGTGGAAGAGATCGCGCGCGCTTCGGCCTCGGTTTCGCTGTCATATGGGGCGCATTCGAACCTCTGCGTGAACCAGATCAAGTTGAACGGCAGTGACGAGCAGCGCGCCAAATACCTGCCGCGGCTGACCTCGGGCGAACATGTCGGAGCGCTGGCCATGTCAGAACCCTCGGCCGGGTCGGACGTTGTGTCAATGAAGCTGAAAGCGGAAAAGCGCAACGGCTACTATGTGCTGAACGGCAACAAATACTGGATCACCAACGGTCCGGATGCTGACACGCTGGTGGTTTACGCCAAGACCGATCCGGAGGGGGGATCCAAGGGGATCACCGCCTTTATCGTTGAAAAAGAGATGACCGGTTTCTCCACCAGCCCGCATTTTGACAAGCTGGGCATGCGCGGCTCCAACACGGCTGAGCTGATCTTTGACAATGTCGAAGTGCCGTTTGAAAACGTTCTGGGCGAAGAGGGCAAAGGCGTGCGCGTTCTGATGTCGGGCCTGGATTACGAACGGGTGGTTCTGGCTGGCATTGGCACCGGCATCATGGCGGGCGCCATGGATGAGGTGATGCCCTATATGGTGGAGCGTAAACAGTTCGGCCAGTCGATCGGGGACTTCCAGCTGATGCAGGGCAAGATCGCCGATATGTACACAAAAATGAACTCGGCCCGGGCCTACGTTTATGAGGTGGCCAAAGCCTGTGACCGTGGTGAGGTGACCCGTCAGGATGCGGCGGCCTGCTGTCTCTATGCCTCAGAAGAAGCCATGAACGTTGCCCATCAGGCGGTGCAGGCCTTTGGCGGTGCGGGCTTCCTGGCGGATGCGCCGGTGGCGCGGATCTTCCGCGATGCAAAGCTGATGGAAATCGGTGCCGGCACCTCTGAGATCCGCCGCATGCTGGTGGGTCGCGAGTTGATGAGCGCGATGCGCTGATCATGTTGACGGCGGCGGACAGCTACGGCGCGTTGATCCGGGATTTCCAGTGGGAAATCCCGGCAGCGCTGAACATGGCGGTGCAGGTCTGTGATGACTGGGCGGCGCGGGCCCCGGACCGGGTGGCGATCCGCGATGTCTCCAACGGGGCGGCCGAACATATCAGCTATGGCCGCCTGCGACAGATGGCGGATGGGTTGGCCCATGCGCTGGTGGCGCGTGGGGTGGCCCGCGGTGATCGGGTGGGCATTCTGCGCACCCAATCGGCCTGGACCGCCGCGGCGCATATCGCCTGCTGGAAGATCGGTGCGATCTCCATCCCGCTGTTCAAACTCTTTGGGGTGGAGGCGCTGATCACCCGGCTGGAAGATGCCGGTGTGGCGCTGGTCATTGCGGATGAAGAGGGCACCGAGGGCTTAAGCGAATGGCTGAAAGGCGCAGGCCGCCAGCAGCTGGTGCCAGAAGCTGAGGCCTTTGCGACCGAGCCGTTTCAGACCGTTGACACCGGGCCCGAAGATCCCGCCGTTTTGATCTACACCTCGGGCACCACCGGTGCCCCGAAGGGCGCGTTGCATGGCCACCGCGTGCTGATGGGGCATCTGCCCGGCGTTGAGATGAGCCATGATTTTCTGGGCCAAGAGGGCGATTGCCTCTGGACGCCGGCGGACTGGGCCTGGATCGGTGGGCTGTTTGACGTGCTGATGCCGGGGCTGGCGCTGGGCGTGCCGGTGGCGGCGGCCCGTATGGCCAAATTCACCCCGGACGAATGCCAGCGCATCATCGCCGAAGGCGGCGTGCGCAATATCTTTTTCCCGCCCACAGCGCTGCGCATGCTGAAAGCCGAAGGCGCGGTGATTGCAGGCCTGCGCACCGTTGCCAGCGGTGGCGAGCCGCTGGGCGCGGAAATGCTGGACTGGGGCCGGGCGGCCTTTGGCGTGGCGATCAACGAATTCTACGGTCAGACCGAATGCAACATGGCGGCCTCCTCTGCCTCCAGCCTGTTTGAGGCGCGCCCTGGCTGCATCGGCAAACCTGCGCCGGGGTTTGAGATCGGGGTTCTGGATGGCAAGGGCCAGCTGACAATGGGCGAGGGCGATGTGGCGATCAAACGCGGCGCGGCCTCGATGATGCTGGAATACTGGAACCGTCCCGAGGAGACGGCGGCGAAATTCCATGGCGATTGGCTGATCACCGGCGATCGCGGCATCTGGGACGGTGACTTCCTGCGTTTTGTGGGCCGTGAGGATGATGTGATCACCTCCGCCGGCTACCGCATCGGGCCAAGCGAGATTGAGGATGGCTTGCTGAAACACCCTGCCGTTGCGACGGTGGGCGTGGTTGGCAAACCCGATGATCTGCGTACCGAAATTGTGAAGGCCTATGTGGTGTTGAAACCCGGCTATGAGGCCTCCGATACCCTGGCGCGTGAGCTGCAGGATTTTGCCAAAGCCCGCATCGCCAAACACGCCTATCCGCGTGAGATTGGCTTTCTCGACGAATTGCCGATGACCGTCACCGGCAAGGTGATCCGCAAAGCGCTGAAAGCGCGCGCGGCGGAGGAGTTGCGATGAAAACCACGCAAACGCTCTCAGCAGCACTGCTCACTTTTTCCCTGTTCGCGTCTCCTGCATTTTCTGAGGGGGAGGCGTCGATAATTGATGCAATACAGACGTTTGACGGGTGCGCGGCTCAAACCCAATCGGTGCAAGGATTTTCGATGACTATGGACATCAAGTGCATCGAACGAGCGACGGACTATTGCGCTATCGGGCGGCCCATTGAGGCGCAGGTTTCTTGCGTGGATGCGATCACCCAACACGTTGAGAAAGCCAACATCGCGTTGCGTGACACTGTTCCCGAACGGCTTTTGGCAGACGGCGTGCGTTCCAAGATTTACGCACGAACCTACGCTCGCTTGATGTCTGGTGATGCCCCCTTATGCGACCACGTTCCAATTGAAAACTTTCCCCCCGTTACCTGGTGCACCTGGCTCCAAACCGCAAGCGATTGGACAGAATGGCGCTCACTGCAGCGTCAATCCCTGGAGGACTCAAAATGAAGCTGAATTCCCAAGCTTTGCCCTCCTTCGAAGGTTTCAAAGCCAATGTGGAAGCGCATGAAGAGACGCTGAGGGGCATGGTGGGTCGTAGGGCGGCGCGAAACATAGGGCGGCGCTCGATCCTGGGAGGGCATTTCCTGTCTTCGAAGGATCACTGCACACCAACGCGCGCACCACTGGGTGAGATCATCAATAGGCTGCAATGCGCCCTCCCATGGGGAGGGTCGGGCGCGGCCCGGCTTTGCCGGGCTATGGGATTTTCAGCTATGCTGTTCGTTGCCGGTGTGGCAGGGTCGGCCTCCAAAGCTCACGCAGATAGCGGACGGTTTGACGTTGAAGGCTATCTCACCAATTGCACTTCGCGTGTGACGCCCGGCCCATACCACGTGCCCATGGACACGCTTTGCGTCTCAACCGCGCAGCGGCTCTGTGACCTCGCCCATGCGCAGAGACAAACTGAGTCCTGTTTGGATCGCGTCAGCGATTGGCTGGAAAAAGAAACAGATGCGCTGGGATCCGTGCCAGATCCGAAGGTTTCTTTCCAGTTGATGGAACTGCCCACACCGGCGGAGCTTTGTGCGCAACAAAAGGTTCCCAACGTATCCCAAACGTCCCTGTGCCGCTACACGCAGGCGCACTCAACCTGGCAGAAATCTCGGGTTGTTTTCCATGCAGACAATGGGCGCAGCCCCGACACCCAATAGGAGTCCGCAATGAAACTGAAATCCAACGCTTTGCCCTCCTCCGAAGGCTTCAAAGCCAATGTGAAGGCCCACCAAGAGGCGCTGAAGGTCATTGACGAAGCGGCCGAGGCCGCGCGTCTGGGCGGCGGCGAACGCTCCCGCGCCCGTCATGAAAGCCGTGGCAAGATGCTGCCGCGTCGCCGGGTGGCGAACCTGCTCGATCCCGGCTCGCCTTTCCTGGAGATCGGCGCAACGGCAGCCTTCAACATGTATGACAATGCCGCGCCCTCGGCGGGTGTGATCGCCGGTATTGGCCGGGTTTGCGGTGTGGACTGCATGATCGTCTGCAACGACGCCACCGTCAAAGGCGGCACCTATTTCCCGATGTCGGTGAAAAAACACCTGCGCGCCCAGGAAATCGCCGAGCAGAACAATCTGCCTTGTATCTATCTGGTCGACTCTGGCGGCGCCAACCTGCCGCAGCAGGATGAGGTGTTCCCGGACCGCGACCACTTTGGCCGGATCTTCTACAATCAGGCCAATATGTCGGCCAAAGGCATCCCGCAGATCGCGGTTGTCATGGGCTCCTGCACGGCTGGCGGCGCCTATGTGCCGGCGATGTCGGATGTCACCATCATCGTTAAAGAACAGGGCACCATCTTCCTGGCTGGTCCGCCCTTGGTGAAGGCCGCAACTGGTGAGGTTGTGAGTGCCGAGGATCTGGGCGGCGGTGATGTGCACACCCGCCTCTCCGGCGTGGCCGACTATCTGGCCGAGGATGACGCCCACGCCCTTGCACTGGCGCGGCGCTCTGTCAGCCATCTCAATCGCCGCCGCCCCGTGACGGTGGAGTGGGCCACGCCTGAAGAACCCGCCTATGATCCCGATGAGATCTTTGGCGTGGTGCCCGGCGATCTGCGCACGCCCTATGACATCCGTGAGGTGATTGCCCGCACCGTTGATGGCTCGCGCTTTGATGAGTTCAAACCGCGCTTCGGTGAAACGCTGGTCACCGGCTTTGCCCATGTCAAAGGCTGCCCGGTCGGCATCATCGCCAACAACGGCGTGCTGTTTTCTGAGGCGGCACAAAAAGGCGCGCATTTTGTCGAGCTTTGCAGCCAGCGCAAAATCCCGCTGGTCTTCCTGCAGAACATCACCGGCTTCATGGTGGGACGCAAATACGAAAACGAAGGCATCGCCCGCCACGGCGCCAAGATGGTGACCGCTGTGGCCTCCACCAAAGTGCCGAAAATCACCATGCTGGTGGGCGGCTCGTTCGGGGCAGGCAACTACGGCATGGCCGGCCGCGCCTATTCCCCGCGGTTCCTGTGGACCTGGCCAAACTCACGCATCTCGGTGATGGGCGGCGAACAGGCGGCGGGCGTGCTGGCGACGGTGAAACGCGACGGCATCGAACGGCAGGGCGGCAATTGGTCGGCCGAGGAAGAGGCCGCCTTCAAACAGCCCACCATCGACATGTTCGAAGAACAAAGCCACCCGCTCTACGCCTCGGCGCGCCTGTGGGATGACGGCGTGATCGACCCGCGCAAAACCCGTGAAGTTCTTGCGCTGTCGCTCTCGGCCTCCCTCAACGCCCCGATTGAAGACACCACCTTCGGCGTCTTTAGGATGTGAGGCACCGGATGCAAATCTCGGGGCTTTCAATGTTCCAAAAATACTCCGGGGACCGCCCTTTAAGCACCATTGGACCGAGAGACAATGGCAGCGGGGCTGGCCCCCGGCGCGTCCCACCAAAATTCGCCAACCTGAAAGAGGATGGATCTGATGTTTGACAAAATTTTAATCGCCAACCGTGGTGAGATTGCCTGCCGTGTGATGGAAACCGCCCGCTCCTTGGGGGTGAAAACCGTGGCGGTTTATTCTGACGCGGATTGTGATGCCAAACATGTTGCCATGGCGGATGAGGCTTGGCATATCGGCATCGGGCCTGCGCCGGCTGACAGCTATCTGTTGGGCGATGAAATCATTGCAGTTGCCAAAAGCGCCGGCGCGCAGGGCATTCATCCGGGCTATGGTTTCCTCAGCGAAAATCCCGAATTTGTCGATGCGGTGGAGGCGGCGGGGCTGACCTTCATCGGTCCCTCGGCCAAAGCGATCCGCGCGATGGGTCTAAAGGACGCCGCCAAGGCGCTGATGGAAGAGGCCGGCGTGCCGGTGGTTCCGGGCTATCACGGCGCCAATCAGGATGCCGCCTTTCTGGCCCAGCAGGCAGATGACATTGGCTATCCGGTGCTTATCAAAGCCGTCGCTGGTGGCGGCGGTAAAGGCATGCGTCTGGTCGAAGCCCCTGCCGAGTTTGCCGACGCGCTCGCCTCAGCCCAGGGCGAGGCGCAGACCGCCTTTGGCAATCCCGACTGCTTGATTGAGAAATACATCCAGAAACCACGCCATATTGAGGTGCAGGTCTTTGGCGATGGCACCCGTGCGGTGCACCTCTATGAACGTGACTGTTCGCTGCAACGTCGCCACCAGAAGGTGATCGAAGAGGCCCCAGCCCCCGGCATGACCGCTGAGATGCGCAAAGCGATGGGCGATGCCGCCGTGCGCGCGGCGGAGGCGATCGGCTATAAAGGTGCGGGCACGGTGGAGTTCATCGTGGACGGATCCAACGGGCTGCGCCCGGATGGGTTCTGGTTCATGGAAATGAACACCCGCCTGCAGGTGGAACACCCCGTGACCGAATTGGTCACCGGTGTAGATCTGGTGGAATGGCAGCTGCGCGTTGCTTCGGGTGAGGCGTTGACCTCGACCCAAGACGATATTCCGTTGATAGGCCATGCCTTTGAGGCCCGCCTTTACGCCGAGGATGTGCCAAAGGGCTTCCTGCCGGCGACCGGCACACTGACCCATCTGGAGTTTCCGGCCGGGGCGCGTGCAGACAGCGGTGTGCGGGCAGGGGATGTGATCAGCCCCTGGTATGATCCGATGATATCCAAGGTGATTGTGCATGGTCCCACCCGTGCGGTGGCACTGGCACGTCTGTCCGAAGCCTTGGCGCAGACCCAGGTCGGCGGCACTGTGACCAACCTTGCCTTTCTTGGGGCCTTGGCCGCGGATCAGGGCTTTGCCTCCGGGGATGTGGACACCGGGTTGATTGCCCGTGAGATTGACACGCTGGTTGTCGATCCAGAGGCAAGCGCAGAACATAAGGTGGCCGCTGCCATGCAGGCGATGGGCCTGATTGACACGGTCTGGGACAGCGGTTTCAGCCTTTGGGCGCCGCTGCACCGCTCGATCACGCTTCAATGGCGTGATGACAGTTTCGTGGCCACCGTTGAGGTCGAAAGCCCGGATCGCCAGATCTGGGAGGTTGATGGCGAACAGGTGATCTGCAACCGTATGGCCGGTCACTGGGATGTCGGCGGCACCCGCCTGCCCACCGTGGTGCAGCATGGCGATACCATCACCGTCTTTGCAGATTACGGTCTGAACTTCGAAGTGGTGGATCTGCTGGATCAGGCCAGCGGCGCTGGCGGCGACGGCAATGTGGTTGAGGCGCCGATGCCCGGTCTGGTTAAGGCGGTCTTTGCCACGGCAGGCCAGGAGGTGAAGGAAGGCGACCGTCTGGCGATCCTTGAGGCAATGAAGATGGAGCATTCGCTGCTGGCCGCCCGCGATGGCGTTGTGGCTGAGGTTTTGGCCGCCGATGGCGATCAGGTGGAGGCAGGCGCGGCACTGATCCGTCTGGAAGAGGCATGAGCGCGACACTGCATTCTATCGCGGGCAGCCGGTCCTTCCGGGTGCTCTGGCTGCTGCATGAGCTGGGCGAACCTGTTGAGGTGGTGCCCTATCAGATCATGGACGGATCCCTGCAGCAGGAGGGGTTCAAAGCGATCTCCCCCGCGCGCCGGGTGCCAGCCTTGGAAATTGATGGCCGGGTGCTGATCGAAAGCGGCGCGACGGTGCAATACCTCTGCGAAACGCGCAAAGGCCATGACCTGATGCCGCCGGTGCATGCAGACGAACGCGCTGATTGGCTGCAATGGCTGCATTACGCCGAAACGCTGGGCGGTGGCATTCAGAACCTCAACATGCAGCACCTGTTCCTGCCGAAGCCCGAAATGCGGTCGCTGACCGTGATGGGGATTGAAACCAAACGGTTGGCGATAGCGCTCAAGGGCGTGGAAAAGGCGCTGAGCGATGGGAGGGATTACCTGCTGCGCAGCGGGTTTTCGGCAGCGGATGTGATGATGGGGTTCACCCTCACCTCGGCCCGGCGCTACGTGCGCTTTGAAGGCTTTCCACATCTGACGGCCTATCAGGCCCGGTTGGAGGCGCGTCCGGCTTACAGCGCGGCGCAGGCTGCTGAGGGGCCACAACAGTTCTACACGCAGGACTTCTACGAACTGCCAGAGGGATAAGCCATGCAGATCACGCTACACCACGCGCATGAGGCCCGTTCGATGCGGATCCTCTGGCTGCTGGAGGAGTTGGGCGCCGACTACACGCTGCGGGTCTATGACTTCTTCAATAAATCGCTGCGGTCTGAGGACTACCTGACCATGCACCCCGCAGGCCGGGTGCCCTCGGTAGAGGTTGATGGCCGGGTGATGCTGGAAAGTGGCGCGATCGCTGAATATCTGGCCGAACAGCTGCCCGCCGCCGGTCTGCATCGCGGGCCGGATCATCCGGAGCGGATGGAATATCTGGAACTGCTGCATTACGCCGAAACCATCGGCCAGCATCTGGCGAACCTGACGCAGGGCCATATCGTCCTTTATGAGGACTGGATGCGCTCACCCACCCAAATCGGGCTTGAGACCAAACGGTTGGCCAAGGTGCTGACCCGGCTTGAGGCGCAGCTGCGGGACGGGCGGGCGTATCTGCTGACCTCAGGCTTCTCGGCGGCGGATTGTGCGGTGGGCTACGGTGTCTGGCTGGCGCCGCGGTTTGTGTCGCTGGAAAAACTGCCCCATGTGGCGGCCTATCGTGACCGGCTGATGGCACGGCCTGCCTTGCAAAAGGCGCTGCCGCCTGAAGGGGCAAAACGTATTTACACCAAAGACTTCTACGAGGTTCCTGATGTCTGAGACGGTTGAGATCTTTGAAATGGGGCCGCGGGACGGCCTGCAAAATGAAAAGCGTCAGATTCCGACAGAGGAAAAGATCGCACTGGTCAACTGCCTCAGCCGCGCCGGGTTCAAACGGATTGAGGTTGCCAGTTTCGTCAGCCCCAAATGGGTGCCACAAATGGCCGACAGCGGTGAGGTTCTGGCCGGCATCACCCGGGCAGAAGGCATTTCCTATGCGGCGCTGACCCCAAACATGAAGGGTCTGGAACGGGCCCTGGCTGCCAAAGCCGATGAGGTGGCGATCTTTGGCTCTGCCTCAGAAGGGTTTTCCAAGGCCAACATCAACGCCACCATCGCCGAAAGCTTGGAACGGTTCAAACCCGTGGCCCAGGCGGCGCTGGCGGCAGGCATCAAGGTGCGGGGCTATGTCAGCTGCGTCACCGATTGCCCCTATGACGGTAAGGTCGACCCGGCAGAGGTCGCCCGCGTCGCCGCCGCGCTGGACGCGATGGGCTGTTATGAGATCAGTCTGGGCGACACCATCGGGCAGGGCACACCGGACAGCATCGCAGCGATGTTGGACGCGGTTTTGCAGGTGGTTCCGGCGGCGCGGCTGGCGGGGCATTATCACGACACCGCGGGACGGGCGTTGGTGAACATCGAGGCCTCGCTCGACAAAGGGGTGCGTGTCTTTGATGCTGCGGTCGGGGGCTTGGGCGGGTGTCCCTACGCACCCGGCGCCAAGGGCAACGTGGCGACCGAAGCGGTGGCCGAACGGCTGGCGGCGCTGGGCTATGACACCGGCCTTGATATGGCGGTGATTGCCGAGGCAGCGGATATGGCACGCGCCATGCGGATTGAGCGCTAAAGGGGACGATAGCATGTATGACACAGTAAAGATCGAGCGCGACGAGCGCGGTGTGGCCACGCTCTGGCTGGCGCGGGCGGAAAAGCACAACGCCATGTCGGCGCAGATGCTGGAGGAGCTGCATCAGGCCGCTGAGGAATTGGGCGCCGATGACAGCGTGCGCGTGGTTGTTCTGGCGGCCGAAGGCCGGTCCTTTTGTGCAGGGGGTGATCTGGGATGGATGCGCGAACAGTTCGAGGCCAGCCCCGAGGTGCGCAAGGTTGAGGCCACCAAACTGGCCACCATGCTGCAGGCGCTGAACACCCTGCCGAAACCGCTGATCGGGCGGGTGCAGGGCAATGCCTTTGGCGGCGGGGTTGGCATGGCCTCGGTCTGTGACGTGGCAATTGGCGCCGACACCGTGCTGATGGGGCTGACAGAAACCCGTCTGGGTCTGATCCCGGCGACCATCGGGCCTTATGTCTGTGCCCGCATGGGCGAAGCCAATGCGCGCCGTGTCTTCATGTCGGGCCGCCGGTTTGACGCGGCTGAGGCGGTGACGCTGGGCCTTTTGGCCAAGGCGGTGCCAGCCGAAGATCTGGACGCTGCGGTTGAGGCCGAAGTGGCCCCCTATCTGGACTGCGCCCCCGGCGCCGTGGCGCGCGCTAAGGCACTGCTGCGCAGCCTGGGACCCCGCATTGATGAAGACACCATCGCCCATACCATCGATGAGCTGGCCGCCTGCTGGGAGGGCAGCGAAGCCCCGGAAGGGATCGGCGCCTTTTTCGACAAACGCAAACCCAGCTGGCAGGGCTGAACGCGCGTCCTTTCGACGCGCAGATACCGGCGCTGAACGGGCACAGAACCGCCAGGTGGTATTTTATGAAACAGACCTCTCTGCGACCTTCGCCCGTCGCAGGGAGGCGCGCGCAAACGTCAGAAAACACGGTGGATTGCGCACTTTGGCCCCGCTGGGGCGAATACCCTAGGATTCGCGTCAGGAAATCGGAAACCGGCCTGTTAGCGCTGGTTTGAAACATTCCCACGAAATACATTTTCAGACATTCTGACCGCGCAAATTTTTGTCATTGGACGTGAGCGGGTCACATTGTCCAAGGTACGCCTTGTAAACAAGGGCTGTGTGCATCGGTATACAGTGTTGCGCCCCGGACAGAGACCCCCAGCGAAGTGGCCGTAAAGCCGCCGCACTCGGTTGACCCTCCCTAGGCCACAGGAGTAAACCCCTGCACAGCTAAAGCAGCCTACTGACTGCGCGTCTTTGCGCATGAAAGGAGCCACCGTGGAAGAGATGTTGCGGGAATACCTTCCCATCCTCGTCTTTCTGGCCATCGCAATTGCCCTTGGCCTTGTCCTGATACTTGCCGCCGTCGTTCTGGCCGTCCGTAACCCGGACCCGGAAAAGGTCTCGGCCTATGAATGCGGATTTAACGCTTTCGACGATGCGCGCATGAAGTTCGATGTCCGGTTCTACCTGGTCTCGATTCTGTTCATCATCTTCGATCTGGAAATCGCCTTCCTGTTCCCCTGGGCCGTCGCGTTCAAGGACATCTCGATGGTCGGCTTCTGGTCCATGATGGTGTTCCTGGCCGTGCTGACCATTGGCTTTGCCTATGAGTGGAAGAAAGGGGCCTTAGAATGGGAGTGATGACCGGACAGAACACTGCCGGTGCCGACCGCGAGGTCGCCACGCAAGAGCTGAACCGCGAGCTGCAGGACAAAGGTTTCCTGCTGACCACGGCGGAGGATCTGATCAACTGGGGCCGCACCGGCTCGCTGCACTGGATGACCTTTGGTCTGGCCTGCTGCGCGGTTGAGATGATGCACACCGCGATGCCACGCTACGATGTGGAACGCTACGGCTTTGCCCCGCGCGCCAGCCCGCGTCAGTCCGACGTGATGATCGTTGCAGGTACGCTGACCAACAAAATGGCCCCGGCGCTGCGCAAGGTTTATGACCAGATGCCAGAGCCGCGCTATGTGATCTCCATGGGGTCCTGCGCCAATGGCGGTGGCTATTACCACTACAGCTATTCGGTTGTGCGCGGCTGTGACCGTGTTGTGCCCGTCGACATCTACGTGCCCGGCTGCCCACCCACGGCAGAGGCGCTGATGTACGGTATCATGCAGCTGCAACGCAAAATCCGCCGCACGGGGACGATCGTTCGATGAGAGCTTTGGGGGCATATGTCGCGGGCGCTTGGATGTGTCTGTCGACCTTTCCCGTTCACGCGGGGGAGGGCGTCGTAAACGTCAGTTACGATCTAGAGCAAGATCGTCTAATCGTCGCGAACACGTCCAATTGCACTCTCGGGGGGATAAAGATCTCCTATGCAGCGCGTGTGCTCGCGAAATCGAAGTTTAAACGCAAGCGCGAGGGTGGCGGCAAAGACTGGTCGCATACCGATTATTGGATGTGGAGTGGGGCAAATGCGGCTTCGGACGCCGTAAGCTTTGTTTTGCCTGACCCAATGATCTCAGTTGGAATTGCGCCAGGCGGATATGGCGTTGAGGTCCTCCGTATCACCGACGTTACGCTGCTGTCGCGCGTACCAGAGGAACTTCAAACCCTAGATATAAGCTCTCTACCCAATATGCCTGCTACAACGAACAATTGGCTGTCTGAGGTAAGAGCTGAAGAATGGGAGCAGGATGTATTGAAACCTTTTGAACTCTCCGGGACTTGGGGCTTTCAAGACGCTTCGGCCAATTTGATTGTGGAGAAATGCTCGAATGTCTGACTCTCTGAAAGATCTGGCCACCCATATTGAGCTGAAGCGCACGGATTGCGTGCTCAGCTGGGATATCGCCTATGGTGAGCTGACCGTGGATGTGGCGCCTGCCAACATCAAAGCCTTTGTGGAGTTCCTGAAATCGGACGCCACTTGCAAGTTCTCCACCCTGGTGGACATCACCGCGGTGGACTACCCTGAGCGGGCGAAACGCTTTGATGTGATCTACCACTTCCTGTCGATGTATCAGAACCACCGGATCCGCCTGCGGGTGTCGATCCGTGAAGAGGATGTGGTGCCGTCGATCGTGGATGTACACCCGTCCGCGAACTGGTTTGAACGCGAAGTCTTTGACATGTTCGGCATCATCTTCTCGGGCCATCCCGACCTGCGCCGGATCCTGACCGACTATGGCTTCCGCGGCCACCCGCTGCGCAAGGATTTCCCGACCACCGGTTATACCGAAGTGCGCTACGACGAAGAGCTGAAGCGCGTGGTTTATGAACCGGTGAAGCTGGTTCAGGAATACCGCCAGTTCGACTTCATGTCGCCGTGGGAAGGGGCCAACTACATCCTGCCCGGTGACGAAAAAGGTTCCGAGAAAGGGGAGGCGAAGTGATGGACGGCTCCAAAGGTTTTGATGACGCCCTGACCGGCGAACAGAAGATCCGTAACTTCAACATCAACTTCGGCCCGCAGCACCCTGCGGCGCACGGTGTTTTGCGTCTGGTGCTGGAGCTGGACGGTGAGATTGTCGAGCGTTGCGACCCGCATATCGGCCTGTTGCACCGCGGCACCGAAAAGCTGATGGAAAGCCGCACCTATCTGCAGAACCTGCCGTATCTCGATCGCCTCGATTATGTGGCGCCGATGAACCAGGAACACGCATGGTGTCTGGCGATTGAGAAGCTGACCGGCGTGGAAGTGCCGCGCCGCGCCCAGCTGATCCGCGTGTTGTTCTGCGAAATTGGCCGGGTGCTGAACCACCTCCTGAACGTGACCACCCAAGCGATGGACGTTGGCGCGCTGACGCCGCCGCTTTGGGGGTTCGAAGAGCGTGAGAAGTTGATGGTGTTTTATGAACGTGCATGCGGTGCACGTCTGCACGCCAACTACTTCCGCCCCGGCGGTGTGCATCAGGACATCACCGACAAGCTGATCGATGACATTGAAGAATGGTGCATCGAGTTTCCTGCCGTGCTGGAAGACATCGACGGGTTGCTGACCGAAAACCGGATCTTCAAACAGCGTAACGCCGATATTGGTGTGGTCACTGAACAGGAAATCCTCGATTGGGGCTTCTCAGGCGTGATGGTACGCGGCTCGGGCCTGGCATGGGACCTGCGCCGGGCGCAGCCTTATGAATGCTATGATGAGTTTGAGTTCCAGATCCCGGTTGGCAAAAACGGCGACTGCTATGACCGTTACCTCTGCCGCATGGAAGAGATGCGCCAGTCGGTTTCGATCATCCGTCAGGCTATTGTCAAACTGCGCGAAACCCCCGGTGACGTGCTGGCCCGTGGCAAGCTGACCCCGCCGAAACGTGGTGAGATGAAAACCTCGATGGAGGCGCTGATCCACCACTTCAAACTCTACACTGAAGGCTTCCATGTGCCGGAAGGTGAGGTTTACGCGGCGGTTGAAGCTCCGAAGGGTGAATTTGGCGTTTTCATCAAATCTGACGGCACCAACAAACCCTACCGCGCCAAGCTGCGCGCGCCGGGCTTCCTGCATCTGCAGGCGATGGACCACGTGGCCACCGGCCACCAGCTGGCGGATGTGGCCGCGATCATCGGCACCATGGACGTTGTGTTCGGGGAGATCGACCGCTGATGCGTTTTGCACCGTTTCAGGCAAACACAGATAAGGCTGGCGCAATTTCTGCGCCGGTCCCGTCTGCCTGTGCGGTTTTTTCTGCAAACTCTTCGCCCAAGGCGCGCAAACAGGGACAATTTTCCCCTGCGCCTCGGGCTATGCTTTTCCCAAATCCATTTTTTCAAAGAGGTGACATCATGAAGGCAATTTCCGCCCTGTTCTTGTCCGCTGCTCTGGCGCTGCCCACCATGGCGGCGGCTGAGGTGAGCGAAGACCGTGTTCTGGAATTCATTGAGGTGATGGTCGCAAATGACTGCGTCCTGCCCGAAGACAAAGCCGCCGACGTGCTCCCCGCGAACGGGTTTGAGCGGGATGAGGCCGGTGCCATCGTCAAACATCTGCGTGGTGAGGGCCGGATGAACCGTGCCAAGCGCACGATCTACCTGACCGGCCCTGAGTGCGAGAGCCCGGAGGCGGTGCGCGCTGGCGCGCTGCAGGTGCTGAAGAAAAACGACTGCAAGGTCAGCCTTGAGGAATTCAAATCCGTTTTCAAGAAAAGCGGGCTGGAGCCGATGTTGGTCAAGCAGGAATTGCAGAAGATGGTCATGGGCGGCGAAGCCACCATGGGCGAAAATGACACCATCATGCTGAAGCCGGAGGTTTGTTCCTGATGTTGAAAAAGGGCGTTTTGACCACTGCTGTTCTTTCACTGCTGGCGGGCTGCGGCCTGCCGCAAGGGCTGTCGCTGCAAGACGTCCAAACCTACGAAACCGCGGTGGCCTCGATCGGCTGCGTCATGCGGACCGAAGCTGACTATCTGCCGGTGGAGCTGCAAACAGGCTTCACCCGGGAACAGGTTGTCGGCCTGACTGAATATGAACTCGCCACTGGCAAAGCCCAGAAGCTGGAAGACGGTGGCGTGCAACTTACGACCGGAGCCTGTGCCTGATGCTACGCCGTCTTTACCACGAACAGCCAGAAAGCTTTGCTTTCACTGCCGAAAACCAGAAATGGGCTGAGGCACAGATCACCAAGTACCCGGCTGGCCGAGCGCAATCGGCTGTGATCCCGCTGTTGTGGCGCGCGCAGGAACAAGAGGGCTGGTTGACCCGCCCGGCGATTGAATATGTCGCTGACATGCTGGGCATGGCCCATATCCGCGCGTTTGAGGTGGCATCCTTCTACTTCATGTTCCAGCTGACCCCGACCGGGTCGATCGCGCATGTTCAGATCTGTGGCACGCTGTCGTGCATGATCTGCGGTGCCGAAGATCTGATTAAGGTCTGCCAGGAACAGATTGCGGAGAAGCCGTTCACCCTGTCTGAAGACGGTGCCTTCACCTGGGAAGAGGTGGAATGCCTTGGCGCCTGCGCCAACGCGCCGATGATCCAGATCGGCAAAGACTATTACGAAGACCTGACCGCCGACCGCTTTGCTGAGATTCTGGCCGAGCTGCGCGCGGGCAAGGTGCCGGTGCCGGGACCGCAGAACGGCCGCTTTGCTTCTGAGCCGCTGTCGGGCCTGACCTCGCTGAAAGATTTCGACAGCGGTAAAACCAAATACAACGCCTCGGCGCAGCTGGCTGTGGATCTGGGCGAGACCGTCAAGCGGATTGACGGCACTGAGGTGCCGATCCTGACCCCTTGGATGAAGGGTAAGGACGCATCAGACGTGGCCGCGCCCGCAAATGGCAAGGTGGCCGATCCGGCGCCTGTGGCCAAACCGGCCCATGCACAGAAAGCCGAAGCTGACTCCAAGGCGGCCAAACCTGCCGCCAAAGCTGAAGCCAAATCCGAAGCCGTGGCAGAGGTTGATGAGGCTGAGCCTGAGGTGTTGACCGCCGCCCGTTCAGAAGGCGCAGATGATCTGAAGAAAATCAGCGGTGTTGGCCCCAAGCTGGAGCAGACACTGAATGAGCTGGGCTTCTTCCACTTTGATCAGATCGCCAAATGGACCGAGGCTGAGATCCAGTGGGTCGACAACCGTCTGAAATTCAAAGGCCGCATCACGCGGGATGACTGGATCGGCCAAGCGGCTGAACTGGCCAAGAAAGACTGAGGGTAACACGTTGAGCGAACAGAAAGATGCAGAACTGGCACGCAAGGGGCGCATCACCTCACTGGTGATTGCGGGCACCGCGCTGTTCTGGATTGTGGCGTCATTTGTCGGCGGGTGGCTGGAATTGCCCAACCGCACGCGCGCCCTGTTCGATCTGGTCGCTTTGGCGGGGTTCATCTACGCCATTGTGATGATTTTCCAAATCTGGCGTCTGCGTCAAAGCAACGACCAGAACAGCAAAGGGTAACGGGATGCTGAAGGACCAAGACCGTATCTTTACCAACCTGTACGGCATGCATGACCGTACATTGGCAGGTGCAAAGGCACGGGGCCATTGGGATGGCACCGCCGGCATTATCCAAAAGGGCCGCGACTGGATCGTGGACCAGATGAAGGCCTCTGGCCTGCGCGGCCGTGGCGGTGCGGGCTTCCCGACCGGTTTGAAATGGTCCTTCATGCCGAAGGAAAGCGACGGGCGCCCGGCCTATCTGGTCATCAACGCTGATGAATCCGAACCCGGCACCTGTAAAGACCGCGAAATCATGCGCCATGATCCACACACCCTGATTGAGGGTGCGCTGGTTGCCTCTTTCGCGATGAATGCACATGCGGCCTATATCTACATTCGCGGCGAATACATCCGTGAACGCGAAGCGCTGCAGGCCGCCATTGATGAAGCCTATGACGCAGGCCTTCTGGGTAAAAACGCTGCTGGCTCGGGCTGGGACTTTGACCTTTATCTGCACCACGGGGCAGGCGCCTATATCTGTGGTGAGGAAACCGCCCTGATCGAAAGCCTTGAGGGCAAGAAGGGCATGCCACGGATGAAACCGCCGTTCCCGGCAGGCGCGGGCCTTTATGGCTGCCCGACCACGGTGAACAACGTGGAATCCATTGCCGTTGTGCCGACCATCCTGCGCCGTGGCCCGGAATGGTTTGCTGGTTTCGGCCGTCCCAACAACGCGGGCACCAAACTGTTTGCGATCTCAGGTCACGTCAACAACCCTTGTGTGGTTGAAGAGGCGATGAGCATCAGCTTTGAAGAGCTGATTGAAAAGCATTGCGGCGGCATCCGCGGCGGCTGGGACAATCTGCTGGCGGTGATCCCCGGTGGCTCCTCGGTGCCTTGTGTGCGCGGTGAAAACATGCGCGATGCGATCATGGACTTTGACTACCTGCGCAACGATCTGGGCTCGGGCCTGGGGACAGCGGCGGTCATCGTGATGGATAAGCAGACCGACATCATCAAAGCGATCTGGCGCCTGTCCAAGTTCTACAAACACGAAAGCTGTGGCCAGTGCACACCGTGCCGCGAAGGCACCGGCTGGATGATGCGGGTGATGGACCGCCTGGTGAAAGGCGAAGCGGAGATCGAAGAGATCGACATGCTGTGGGATGTGACCAAACAGGTCGAAGGCCACACCATCTGCGCCCTTGGCGATGCGGCAGCCTGGCCGATCCAGGGCTTGATCCGCAACTTCCGTGATGAAATTGAAGACCGTATTAAGGCTCAGAAAACCGGCCGTCGTTCGGCCATTGCAGCGGAGTAATTTGAAATGCGTAACGTGATCCTTTGTGTAATGGGGGCGGCTCTGCTGAGCGGCTGCAGCTGGGCGAAAAACGTCCAAAGCTCGAAGAATCGCGTCTATTTCGAAAACCTCTACTTCCCGGCACGCCTGTCGACCAACAGTGACGACAAGCAGAGCTTCACCGTCTCCGTCGACCGGATCGATCAGGGGCTGGCCCCCGCGCGTGAGGCGGGCCGCTATGAGGCCACCAAATACTGCGTTGCGACCTACGGCAAATCGGATGTGGCCTGGGTTGCCGGCCCGGATGCGCCGGACAGTGAGCTGCGCATCGTTGAAGGCCGTTTGCAGTTCGAAGGGCGCTGCGACGTATGATCGATTTCGCCATCATATCAGGGCTTTGCGCGGTGTGTTATTGCATATCAAGCGCCTGCGCCCGCATCTCTAACGCGACGGGAGGCCTTTCGGCCGCCCCGGTTTCGCGTGAGTACAAAGGAGATGCCCCATGCGTATGATGATGACTGCAGCCGCCCTGTCCCTGGTTCTGAGTGCGGCAGCCAGCCATGCCACCGCCAAACCGCCGCTGCGGGATGTGGCTGAGATTGACAACAACATGCTCTGGGTCGCGCTGGCGATTGAGATCTCGGACAAATGTGATGAGATCGATGCCCGCACCTTCAAAGGGCTGACCTTCCTCAATTCATTGCGCAACCGGGCCAAGGCGCTTGGCTACAGCAATGATGAAATCAAAGCCTATGTCGACAGCGACACCGAAGAGGCCCGGATCCGGTCCATCGTTGAGGCATATGTGAAATCCAAGGGGTTGAACCCCGCCCAATCTGCTGACCTGTGCAGCCTCGGCCATGCCGAGATCGCTGCGAGCAGCCAGATTGGAGTCCTGTTGAAAGCCAAGTGAGGCAAGATGTCCGACCTACGCAAAATCGTCATTGATGATCAGGAAATCGAAGCAGACGGGGCCATGACCCTGATCCAGGCCTGTGAACAGGCTGGGGTTGAGATCCCGCGGTTCTGCTATCATGAACGTCTGTCGATTGCGGGCAACTGCCGCATGTGCCTGGTCGAAGTTGTTGGGGGACCGCCGAAACCGGCGGCCTCCTGTGCGATGCAGGTGCGTGACCTGCGTCCTGGCCCTGAAGGCCAGCCCCCGGTGGTCAAAACCAACTCGCCGATGGTGAAGAAGGCGCGCGAAGGGGTGATGGAGTTCATGCTCATCAACCACCCGCTGGATTGCCCGATCTGCGACCAGGGTGGCGAATGCGACCTGCAGGATCAGGCGATGGCCTATGGTATTTCGGAAACCCGCTTTACCGAAGGTAAGCGCGCGGTGGACGATCTGAACCTCGGCCCGCTGGTGTCGACCGCGATGACCCGCTGCATCAGCTGCACCCGTTGTGTGCGTTTCACCACTGAGGTGGCTGGCATCACGCAAATGGGCCAGACCGGTCGTGGCGAAGATGCTGAGATCACCAGCTATCTGAACGAAACGCTGGACAGCAACCTGCAGGGCAACATCATTGACCTGTGCCCGGTGGGGGCGCTGACCTCGAAACCCTATGCGTTCACGGCCCGCCCGTGGGAGCTGACCAAAACCGAAAGCATCGATGTGATGGATGCGCTTGGCTCCAACATCCGTGTGGACACCAAAGGCCGCGAAGTGAAGCGGATCCTGCCGCGCAACCATGATGGCGTGAACGAGGAATGGATTTCGGACAAAACCCGTTTTGTCTGGGACGGTCTGCGTCGTCAGCGTCTGGACGTGCCCTACATCCGTGAAAACGGCAAGCTGCGCAAAGCCTCCTGGGGCGAAGCGCTGGCTGCCGCCGCTGCAGCGATGAAGGGCAAGAAGGTTGCCGGCCTGATCGGTGATCTGGTGCCTGTTGAGGCCGCCTTTGGCCTGAAAAACCTGATCGAAGGTCTGGGCGGTAACGTCGAATGCCGCACCGATAAAGCGCGCCTGCCGATTGACAGCCGCTTTGGCTATGTCGGCAACGCCACTATCGAAGACATTGATGACGCCAAGTTCATCCAACTGATCGGCACCAACCCGCGCGAAGAAGCGCCGGTGCTGAATGCGCGGATCCGCAAGGCCTGGCTCAACGGTGCCAATGTTGGCCTGGTCGGCGAAGCGGTTGATCTGACATATGAATACGCCCATGTGGGCACCGACCGCGCGGCGCTGGACAGCATCGTGGGCCGGGATTACGGCGCAGTGAAAGACGCGCCTTCGGTGGTGATCGTGGGGCAGGGCGCCCTGCGCGAAGCGGATGGTCTGGCGGTTCTGGCTGCAGCGCAGAAACTGGCCGAAGACACTGGGTCCAAGCTGATGGTGCTGCACACCGCCGCCGCCCGTGTGGGCGCGATGGATGTGGGCGCTGTGACCGAAGGTGGGGTTGAGGCCGCCACCAACGGGGCAGAGGTGATCTACAACCTTGGCGCCGATGAGGTGGAAATCGATGCGGGCGCATTCGTGATCTATCAGGGCAGCCACGGCGATCGCGGCGCTCACCGCGCCGATGTGATCCTGCCCGCCGCCGCCTATACCGAGGAAAACGGCCTGTTCGTGAACACCGAAGGCCGCCCGCAGCTGGCACTGCGCGCTGGCTTTGCACCGGGTGAGGCGAAAGAAAACTGGGCGATCCTGCGGGCGCTGTCGGCAGAACTGGGCGCGGCCCAGCCCTGGGACAGCCTGGCCCAGCTGCGTCAGGCGCTGGTTGCGGCGGTGCCGCATCTGGCCAAGGTGGATCAGGTTGCAGAAAACGAATGGGTCTCGCTGCCGCAAGATAAGCTGGGCAAGGCAGATTTCGTCAATGCAGTCAAAGACTTCTACCTGACGAACCCAATTGCACGCGCCTCCAGCCTGATGGCAGAACTGTCGGCCGGCGCAAAGGCGCGCGGCGTGCAGCAGGTGGCGGCTGAGTGATGATCCGCACCGCGATCATATCCCTGACAGCGGCATTGACCGTTGCGGGTTGCGAGGCATCGCAGCCCGACGCACTGGCGTTTGTGCCGGACTATCAGGGTGTGGACACGCGGTTGCTGGAAGGCGATCTGGTCAGCTTCCTCGTCGCGATGGACGGGGCACGCGGACCTGCGGATGTTGAGGATTATGCGCAATGTGCAGCCGCACAGTACACGCTGATCCGTGGATTTAGTTTCGCGCGGCATGTCCGCACGAATGTTGAGCAACAGGGCGGCCTGTGGCGGGCGGATGCGGTTTACACCATCTCCCCCGACTTGCCGCGCGGCGCCAAAACGATCGATGCGGAAACCGTCGTCGATCACTGCGTCGAAAACGGAATACCGACGGTGTGAGGACCTAATGGCAGAGTTTTTTACCACCCCCTTCGGAATAGCGATCATCATCGTGGCCCAGTGCCTGGCCGTGGTGGCCTTTGTGATGATTTCGCTGCTGTTCCTGGTTTACGGGGACCGGAAAATCTGGGCCGCGGTGCAGATGCGTCGCGGACCGAACGTGGTGGGCGCCTTTGGCTTGCTGCAATCGGTGGCGGATGCGCTGAAATATGTGGTGAAAGAAGTGGTGGTGCCCGCAGGCGCGGACAAGCCGGTCTTCTTCCTGGCGCCGATGCTGAGCTTTGTTCTGGCGATGATCGCCTGGGCGGTGATCCCGTTCAATGACGGCTGGGTGCTGAGCGACATCAATGTCGCGATCCTCTTCGTCTTCGCCGTCTCTTCGCTTGAGGTTTACGGCGTGATCATGGGCGGCTGGGCGTCGAACTCAAAATACCCGTTCCTCGGCTCGCTGCGCTCTGCGGCGCAGATGATTTCCTATGAGGTGTCGCTGGGTCTGATCATCATCGGCATCATCATCTCCACCGGCTCGATGAACTTTGGGGATATCGTGCGCGCGCAGGATGGCGATTACGGCTTCTTCAGCTGGTACTGGCTGCCGCATTTCCCGATGGTCTTCCTGTTCTTCATCAGCTGTCTGGCTGAAACCAACCGTCCGCCGTTTGACCTGCCCGAAGCGGAATCCGAACTGGTGGCCGGCTATCAGGTGGAATATTCGGCAACGCCGTTCCTGCTGTTCATGGCAGGCGAATATATCGCCATCTTCCTGATGTGCGCGCTGGTCTCGCTGCTGTTCTTCGGCGGCTGGCTGTCGCCGATCCCCTTCCTGCCGGATGGCCCGTTGTGGATGGTCGGCAAGATGGCGTTCTTCTTCTTCATCTTCGCAATGGTGAAGGCGATCACCCCGCGCTACCGCTATGACCAGCTGATGCGCATTGGTTGGAAGGTCTTCCTGCCGCTGTCGCTGGCCTGGGTGGTGATCGTCGCATTCCTAGCAAAATTCGAAGCCTTCGGCGGCGCCTATGCCCGCTGGGCGATTGGGGGCTAAGCACATGGCAAACGTCGATTACAAACGCGCTGCGGGCTACTTCCTGCTGTCGGATTTCATCAAAGGGTTCAAACTGGGGCTGAAGTACTTCTTCGCACCCAAATCCACCCTGAACTACCCGCATGAAAAAGGGCCGCTGTCGCCCCGTTTCCGCGGGGAACATGCGCTGCGCCGCTACCCCAACGGGGAAGAGCGCTGCATCGCCTGTAAACTGTGCGAAGCGATCTGCCCGGCGCAGGCGATCACCATCGATGCGGAACCGCGCGATGACGGGTCGCGCCGGACCACCCGCTATGATATCGATATGACCAAATGCATCTACTGCGGCTTCTGCCAAGAGGCCTGCCCGGTGGATGCCATTGTGGAAGGTCCGAACTTTGAGTTCGCTACCGAAACCCGCGAAGAACTGTTCTACGACAAGGCCAAACTCCTTGAGAACGGTGAGCGGTGGGAAGCTGAAATTGCACGCAACTTGGAACTGGATGCGCCCTACCGTTAAGGGCGCTGCGTAAGGGGTATAGATCATGGGCGCTTGGGGCGTAGGCACATTTGAAGATGACACTGCTCTCGACTGGATCGAAGAGGAGTATTCCGCTGCGGGCGTCGAAGCTGTTCGCAGTGCCCTTCAGGATGTGATCGACCTGGAGCCGGGTGACTATATCGAGATGGATCTGGGTACTGCAGCCCGCGCTGCCGCTGAGATTGTGGCCTTGGCCTTTGATGCCGGTGGGGAGCTGGGCTCAGACGTTGCCGAAACCGTTGGCGAACACTCCGAACAGGTTGCCGAACATGATGATCTGCCGGCGCTGGCGCTGGTGGCACTGGCCCGGATCAGTGGTGAGGCCTCGGAATTGGCTGAGCTTTGGGCCGATAGTGGTGACAGCAGCGGTTGGGAAAACGCCATGGCGGATCTGACCGCCCGGCTGGAAGGGGTCAAATGAGCGACAGCAAATCCCCTTTTGAGCTGATGATGGCGCAGATGAGTGCGCAGGCGCAGACCATGGCCAAGGCTATGAATCCGGCGCTGGAAAGCTTTTCGCCCACCGAAGCGTTCAAAGGGTTTGAGGCGCTTTGGCCCACGATGCCCAAGGAATTCATGGAGATGACCTTTGGCAAAGGGATCAGCACTGACGGTCTGGATGCCAAAACGCGGCTTCTGTTGACGCTGGCCGGGCTGACCATGCAGGGCGCGCAAAACGAAACAGGCTTGCGGATGACAGTGCGCCACGCGCTGGCGGCCGGGGCCACCGAAGACGAAATCGCCGAGACCATCGCACAGATGTCGATGTTTGCCGGCATACCCGCCATGACCAAGGCAATGGACTGTGCCCGCGAAGTCATGGCTGACAAAGAGGACAAAGAGACATGACGATTGCAGCACTGGCATTCTACCTGTTCGCAATCTGCGCCGTCACCGGCGGGCTGTTCACCGTGATCAGCCGCAACCCGGTGCATTCGGTGTTGTGGTTGATCCTGGCCTTCCTCAGCTCGGCGGGGCTGTTTGTGCTGCTCGGGGCCGAGTTTGTGGCGATGCTGTTGATCATCGTCTACGTGGGGGCGGTCGCGGTTCTGTTCCTCTTTGTGGTGATGATGCTGGACGTTGAATTTGCCGAGCTGAAGGCGGAGATGGCGAAATACATGCCCATCGCGCTGCTGATCGGTGTGGTTCTGCTGATGCAGTTCGGCCTGGCCTATGGCGCCTGGGACTATGCGGAACACGCGATGGACAACCGCGCCGCAGTTGCACCTGCGGATATGCAGAACACCGCCGCACTGGGTGTGCTGATCTACGACAAATACTTCCTGCTGTTCCAACTCTCTGGTCTGGTGCTGCTGGTTGCAATGATCGGGGCGATCGTGCTGACCCTGCGCCACCGCACCAACGTCAAGCGCCAGAACGTGCTGCATCAGATGTGGCGTGACCCGGCCGAGGCGATGGAACTGAAAGACATCAAACCGGGGCAGGGCCTGTAATGGCCTGGCGGGGTTGGCTTGCAATAACTGTGGCGCTGGTCGCCGCGATAAAAACGACCGCTAAGAAAGAGGGGCGGACATGATTGGACTTGAACATTACCTGACGGTGGCCTCGGCGCTATTCGTCATCGGCATCTTCGGTCTCTTTCTGAACCGGAAAAACATCATCATCCTGTTGATGAGCATCGAATTGATGCTCCTGTCGGTGAACATCAATCTGGTGGCCTTCTCCAGCTTCCTTGGCGATTTGGTCGGGCAGGTCTTCACATTGTTTGTGCTGACCGTTGCGGCCGCTGAGGCGGCGATTGGCCTGGCGATCCTGGTCTGCTTCTTCCGCAACCGCGGCACCATCGCGGTGGAAGACGTTAACGTGATGAAAGGCTGAGCCAGATGATCTATCAGACTATCCTCTTTGCACCCCTCATTGGGGCGCTCATTGGCGGTTTCGGCTGGCGTATCATCGGTGAGAAGGGCGCGCAGTTCGTCACAACCGGCCTCCTGTTTCTGGCCGCGCTGCTCAGCTGGATCGTGTTCCTTCGCGGTGACAGTTTGGACCAACCCGTACATATTCTGGACTTCATCCAGTCCGGCTCGTTGGACACCGCCTGGTCGATCCGGGTAGACCGTCTGACCACGACTATGCTGGTGGTTGTGACCTCGGTATCGGCCTTGGTGCACCTTTATAGCTTTGGCTACATGGCGCATGACCATGCCTGGAAAGAGGGCGAGCATTACAAGGCCCGCTTCTTTGCCTATCTGTCGTTCTTTACCTTTGCCATGCTGATGCTGGTCACCTCGGACAACCTGGTGCAGATGTTCTTTGGCTGGGAAGGTGTGGGCGTCGCTTCGTATCTGCTGATTGGTTTTTACTACAAGAAACCTTCGGCCAACGCGGCGGCTATCAAGGCTTTTGTGGTGAACCGTGTCGGTGACTTCGGTTTTGCGCTGGGGATCTTTGGCCTGTTCCTGCTGACCGACAGCATTTCGTTTGACGAGATCTTTGCCCGCGCACCGGAACTGGCAGAAACCACCATCACCTTCCTGTGGACCGACTGGAACGCGGCCAACCTTCTGGCCTTCCTGCTGTTCATCGGCGCGATGGGTAAATCAGCACAGCTGATCCTGCACACCTGGCTGCCCGACGCGATGGAAGGTCCGACGCCAGTGTCGGCGCTGATCCACGCAGCTACCATGGTAACCGCCGGTGTGTTCCTGGTCTGCCGCATGTCGCCGCTGATGGAATTTGCGCCTGAGGCCACGGCCTTCATCACCTTCCTCGGCGCCACCACAGCGTTTTTCGCCGCGACCGTTGGTCTGGTGCAGAACGACATCAAACGTGTGATCGCCTATTCGACCTGTTCGCAGCTGGGCTACATGTTCGTGGCGGCTGGTGTGGGCGTCTATTCGGTTGCGATGTTCCACCTGTTCACCCATGCCTTCTTCAAGGCGATGCTGTTCCTTGGTGCGGGCTCCGTAATTCACGGCATGCACCACGAACAGGACATGCGGAACTACGGCGGCCTGCGGAAGAAGCTGCCCCTGACCTATTGGGCGATGATGATCGGCACGCTGGCCATTACCGGTGTGGGGATCCCGCTGTCCGGCTGGATCGGCTTTGCCGGCTTTGCCTCCAAAGATGCTGTGATCGAAAGCGCCTATGTCGGCTCCGCTGGTGGCTATGCCTTCTGGATGCTGGTGATCGCTGCGCTGTTCACCTCGTTTTACAGCTGGCGCCTGATGTTCCTGACTTTCTTTGGCACCGCACGTGGCAACAAACACACCCACGACCATGCCCATGAAAGCCCAACCGTGATGCTGATCCCGCTGGGCGTTCTGGCGCTGGGGGCGATGTTTGCTGGTATGATCTGGTACGGCTCCTTCTTTGGCAAAACCAACGAAGTGGTGAAATACTTCGGTGGCCATTACACCGCCCCGGCAGAAGAGCTGGTCAAAGAAGTGGCCGAAGCCAACCCGAAAGCCTCCAAGCTGAAATATGTGATGGATGGTGCACCGGGTGAGGCGGCGATCTACATGGCACCGGAAAACACCGTGCTGCACGAAGCTCACTATGTCCCGACCTGGGTCAAGCTGAGCCCGTTTGTGGCGATGGTCATCGGCCTTGTTGTGGCGCTGTGGTTCTACATCTGGACCCCGTCGATGCCCGCACGTGTGGCGGCGGCAAACCGTCCGCTGTACCTGTTCCTGCTGAACAAATGGTACTTTGATGAGATCTACGATTTCCTCTTTGTGAAGCCTGCACAGGCGCTGGGTCGTTTCCTGTGGAAACGCGGTGATGGCGTGGTCATCGATGGCTTCCTTAATGGTGTGGCCATGGGCATCGTGCCCTTCTTCACCCGCCTCGCGGGCAAGGCACAGTCTGGCTATATCTTCACTTATGCCTTTGCGATGGTGCTTGGCATCGTTGCACTGATCACCTGGATGACGCTCAGCGGAGGGGCGCACTAATGTCTGATAGTTTGCTCTCTCTGGTCACCTTTATCCCAGCGCTGGGGGCGGTCATTCTGGCCGTGTTCCTGCGCGGGTCCGATGCGCCTGCACAGCGCAACGCGAAATGGGTGGCGCTGGTGACCACATCGATCACCTTCCTGGTGTCGCTGTTCATCCTGGCCGAGTTTGACCCATCCAACACCGGGTTTCAGTTTGTCGAAAGCCGCGAATGGATCCTGGGCCTGAGCTACCGCTTGGGTGTGGATGGCATTTCCGTGCTGTTTGTCATGCTGACCACCTTCATGATGCCGCTGGTCATTTGGGCCAGCTGGGATGTGAAGACCCGCGTCAAAGAGTACATGATCGCCTTCCTGCTGCTGGAGACCCTGATGCTGGGTGTCTTCATGGCGCTGGATCTGGTGCTGTTCTACCTGTTCTTTGAGGCCGGTCTGATCCCGATGTTCCTGATCATCGGAATCTGGGGCGGCGCCAACCGCATCTATGCTTCGTTCAAGTTCTTCCTCTACACCTTCCTTGGCTCGGTGCTGATGCTGGTGGCGATGGTGGGCATGTATGTGGATGCGGGCACCACCTGTATCGCAGCCTGTGGCGAAGCAACCTCGCTGATGACCCACTCTTTTGAGGCCGAAGGCTTTGAGGTGCTGGGCATCTACGTTGTCGGCGGTATGCAGACGCTGCTGTTCCTGGCCTTCTTTGCCAGCTTCGCGGTGAAAATGCCGATGTGGCCGGTCCACACCTGGCTGCCCGATGCCCACGTTCAGGCCCCAACGGCCGGTTCGGTGGTGCTGGCAGCGATCCTGCTGAAGATGGGCGGCTACGGCTTCCTGCGGTTCAGCCTGCCGATGTTCCCCATCGGCGCTGACGTGATGACACCGCTTGTTCTGTGGATGTCGGCGATTGCCATCGTCTACACCTCGTTGGTGGCGCTGGTGCAGGAAGACATGAAGAAGCTGATCGCCTATTCTTCCGTGGCCCACATGGGGTACGTGACTATGGGTATCTTTGCAGCCAACCAGCAGGGCATTGATGGCGCGATCTTCCAGATGATCAGCCACGGTTTCATCTCGGGCGCGCTGTTCCTCTGTGTTGGTGTGATCTACGACCGGATGCACACCCGTGAGATCGACGCCTACGGTGGTCTGGTCAACCGGATGCCGGCCTATGCGCTGATCTTCATGTTCTTCACCATGGCCAACGTCGGCCTGCCGGGCACCTCGGGCTTCGTCGGCGAATTCCTGACCCTGATGGGTGTCTTCCAGGTCAACACCTGGGTGGCCATGATCGCCACCTCGGGTGTGATCCTGTCGGCGGCCTATGCGCTGTGGCTTTACCGCCGCGTGGTGATGGGCGACCTGATCAAGGAAAGCCTCAAGACCATCAGCGACATGACCGTCCGCGAACGCGCGATCTTTACGCCGCTGGTTGTCATGACGCTGCTCTTGGGGGTCTACCCGCCACTGGTCACCGATATCATCGGCCCGTCGGTTGAGGCGCTGATCAACAACTACCAACTGGCCCTCGCGGAGGCGCCAAGCGCCACCGCCGTGGCCGTATCGCACTAACGGGAGCCCTGAGAGATGATCCAGGCTGATCTGAACATTATCCTGCCGGAAATCCTGCTGTCTGTTTACGCGATGCTGGGGCTGGTTTTTGCGGTCTACACCGGCAAGGACAAGCTGGGCCCGCTGCTGACATGGACCACCGCATTGGTCTTTGTGTTGCTGGCGGCATGGATTGGCATGTCGGGCAGCGGCAGCCACGTGGCCTTTGACGGCATGTACAATGACGATGCCTTTGCCCGCTTTGCCAAGGTTGCCATCCTGCTGAGCGCTGCGGCTATTCTGGTGATGAGCCAGGAGTATATGAGCCGCCGCGATATGCTGCGGTTTGAATATCCGATGCTGATGGCGCTGGCCGTTGTCGGCATGATGGTCATGGTGTCTGCCGGTGATCTGATGGCGCTGTATCTGGGGCTGGAACTGCAGTCGCTGGCGCTCTACGTGATCGCCTCGCTGCGCCGTGACAGCGTGAAATCCACTGAGGCGGGTCTGAAGTATTTTGTGCTGGGTTCGCTCAGCTCGGGCCTGCTGCTGTTCGGCTCGTCGCTGGTCTATGGTTTCTCGGGCACAACGCTGTTCTCGGGCATCATTGAGGCCGCTTCGGGCGGGCATGCCTCGCTGGGGCTGCTGTTTGGTCTGGTGCTGGTGATCTCGGGCCTGGCCTTCAAGATCTCGGCCGTGCCGTTCCACATGTGGACACCGGACGTTTACGAAGGCGCGCCGACCCCGGTGACTGCGTTTTTTGCCACCGCCCCCAAGATCGCCGCGATGGCGCTGTTTGCCCGGGTGCTGCATGACGCCTTTGGAGGTGTGACCAAGGACTGGCAACAGGTTGTGGCGCTTCTGTCGCTCTTGTCGATGTTCCTGGGCGCTGTGGCTGCGATTGGACAGACCAACATCAAACGCCTGATGGCCTATTCCTCGATCGCTCATATGGGCTATGCGATGATGGGTCTGGCGGCAGGCACGGCCTTTGGTGTGCAGGCGCTGCTGATTTACATGGTGATCTATGTCACCATGAACATCGGCACCTTCGCCTTTATCCTGACGATGGAGAAAGACGGCCAACCGGTCACCGATATCAACGCGCTGAACATGTATGCCAAACGTGAGCCGGGCAAAGCCTTGGCGATGCTGGTCCTTCTGTTCTCGCTTGCGGGTGTGCCGCCGATGGTGGGTTTCTTCGGCAAGTTCTACGTGCTGCAGGCCGCTTATGAGGCCGGTCTGATCTGGCTGGCGGTGCTGGGTGTTGTGGCCTCGGTCATCGGCGCCTTCTACTACCTGCGGATCGTCTACTACATGTACTTTGGTGATGAGAGCGAGGAGAGCCTCGACAGCGGTGCGCAGCCGGTGCTCTGGGGGCTGTTGATGGCCTCGGCCGTGATCATCGGTCTGGCCTGGCTGCCCGGTGTGAACCTGCTGGGGGTTGAAGCCTGGGCCGAAGCCGCCGCCGCGACGCTGGTCAACTAAGCGCTGCAGCCTTAAGCCGCAGGGTCAAGATGGCCCCGGACTTGCAAGATTTACGGGCGCGCGCGGGGACACTCGGGCGCGCCGCGTCATTTTCGCTGGGTTTATTGCCGCTGGCGCGGCATGCCTCCGGGGGGAGTATTTTGGGAACGATGAAAGGCAGACCTCATGCAGGATTGGCCGGACGGTTACGGAAAACGGGTGCTGGAAAGCATCGACAGCACCAACGCAGAGGCGGCACGGATCGCTGATCATCTGGCGGGGCCGGAGTGGATTTTGGCGCTGGAGCAGACCGCAGGACGTGGCCGGCGCGGCCGGGCTTGGGTCAATCCGGTGGGCAACTTTGCCGCCACGCTGGTGCTGCACCCGACAGAACCGCCCGAGGTGGTGGCGCTGCGCAGTTTCGTGGCCTCCCTGGCGCTTTATGATGCCTTTGTTGCCGTCACAGGGCGGCCACAGGGGCTGAGCCTGAAATGGCCCAATGACGTGTTGCTGAACGGTGGCAAGGTGGCGGGCATTCTGCTGGAAAGCGTCGGCATGGCGCGCGATATCCGCCACATCGGCATCGGGATCGGGGTGAACCTGAAAGAAGCCCCCGGCGCCGATCAGGTCGAGGAGGGCGCCTTGCGGCCGGTTTCACTGTTGTCAGAAACCGGGATCGCGGTGTCACCGGAGGAGTTTCTGGACGCGCTGGCCCCGGCCTATGCCCATCATGAGGCGCAGTTCCGCATCTACGGGTTTGAGCCGATCCGCGCCCTGTGGCTGGATCGTGCGGCCCGTCTGGGTGAGGTGATAACAGCACGCAGCATGCGCGATGAACGCACCGGCACCTTCGAGACGGTAGACGCGGCGGGCAATCTTGTCCTATCCACCGCAAAAGGTCGCGAAACCATCGCGGCCGCTGACATTTTCTTCTGAAGCATCCACGGGGGGCGTTCATGCTTCTGGCCATCGACTGCGGCAATACAAATACGGTGTTCTCAATCTGGGACGGGGAAAAATTCCTGTGCACCCTGCGCACCTCAACCCACCATGCCCGCACCGCGGATGCCTATTTCACCTGGTATTCGACGCTGATCAATCACTACGGCATCAAAGCCAAGATCACCGATGTGGTGATTTCTTCAACCGTGCCACGGGTGGTGTGGAACCTGCGTGTCTTTGCCGACCGGTTCTTTGGCTGTCGCCCGCTGGTGGTGGGCAAGCCCGATTGCCTGTTGCCGCAAACGCCACGAGTGGATCAGGGCACCCAGCCGGGGCCAGATCGTCTGGCCAATGCGGTGGCAGCTTATGAGCGCCATGGCGGCAATGTGGTTGTGGTTGATTTCGGCACCGCCACCAACTTTGACGTGGTGGCCGAGGATGGCGCCTATGTCGGCGGCGTGATTGCACCGGGGGTGAACCTCAGCCTTGAGGCGCTGCACTCCGGTGCGGCGGCGTTGCCGCATGTGGATGTCAGCCAGCCAGAGAAGGTCATTGGCACCAATACGGTCGGCTGCATTCAATCCGGGGTCTTTTGGGGCTATACCGGCCTGATCGAAGGCATCATTACGCGAATCAAGTCAGAATACGGTCATCCGATGAAAGTCATTGGCACTGGTGGTCTGGCCCCCTTGTTTGAGAAGGGCGATCACCTATTTGACACCATCGAGGATGACCTGACCATGCACGGCCTGACCGTGATCCACAAATACAATAAGGACCAAGGCAACATATGAGCAGCCAGCGCCTGATCTATCTTCCCCTCGGCGGCGCGGGGGAGATTGGAATGAACTGTTACGTCTATGGCTACGGCCCCAAGGATCAGGAACGCCTGATCCTTGTGGATCTAGGCGTGACCTTCCCGGATATGGACGGCACGCCGGGCGTGGACCTGATCCTGCCGGATATCGCCTGGCTGGAAGAGCGCAAGGATCGCCTTGACGCGATCTTCATCACCCATGCCCACGAAGACCATGTCGGCGCTGTGGGCCATCTTTATGAGCGTCTGGGCGCCCCGATCTATGCCCGGGCTTTCACCGCAAATATCGCGCGCCACAAGCTGGCAGAATATGGCTTTTCGGACAGCGTGCTGCGCACCGTCTCGCCCTTGCCGGAAAGTGTGAAGGTGGGTGATTTTGAGGTGGCCTTCCTGCCGATGTCACATTCGATCCCCGAAAGCTCGGCCTTGATCATCGACACACCCAAGGGGCGGTTGATCCACACCGGCGATTTCAAACTGGATAAGACCCCCATCGTGGGTGAGCCTTATGATCCTGACCTCTGGGCGACGGTGGCCAAGAAAGGTGTGAAAGCGCTGATCTGTGACAGCACCAACGTGTTCAGCCCGCAGCCCGGTCGCTCGGAAGCCTCCATCGGCGATGAGATCACTGCGCTGGTGGCTGAGGCGCCGGGCATGGTGGTAGCGACCACATTTGCCTCTAACGTCGCACGGGTGAAAACCCTGGCTGAGGCCGGGGTGCGGGCAGGGCGGTCGATCTGCCTGATGGGCCGGGCCATGCGCCGGATGATTGAGGCGGCAATCACTACGGGTGTGCTGGCTGACTTCCCCAAAGTGGTGTCCGCCGAAGAGGCCCGCGATATCCCGCGGGAAAACCTGATGCTCTTGGTGACCGGGTCACAGGGCGAACGTCGCGCGGCCTCGGCCCAGCTGGCCAATGGCAAATACAATGGCATCAGCCTGAAAGAGGGGGATATGTTCCTGTTCTCCTCCAAGACCATTCCGGGCAATGAACGCGGCGTGATCCGCATCATGAACCAATTCTCGGAGATGGGTGTTGATGTGGTGGATGATCACGGCGGGCGCTATCACGTTTCCGGCCACGCCAACCGCCCCGATCTGATTGAGATGCACAAGCTGGTGCATCCTGAGATGATCGTGCCGATGCATGGCGAACACCGTCACCTGCGGGAACATACCAAACTGGCCCAAAGCAACGGCTACCCTGCCACCATCGCGGTCAACGGCACCATGCTGGACCTGTCGGGGCCGGAGCCTAAGGTTTGCGACTATGTGGAAACTGGGCGCACTTATCTGGACGGCTCTGTGCAATATGGCGCGCTGGATGGCATCGTGCGGGACCGGATCCGCATGGCGCTGAACGGCCACGTGCTGGTCACTGTTATCCTGGATGAAGACAATGAGCCGCTGGGCGATCCATGGTGTGAGCTGAAAGGCCTCGCGGAAACCGGCAAGTCCAACGCGCCGCTGGTCGATGTGCTGGAGGAGGACCTCAATCAGTTCATGGGCCGTGCCGCGCAGCGGACGCTGGATGATGACGACAAGCTGGAAGATGAGCTGCGCAAGATCACCCGCCGTTCCGCCATGGGAGAGATCGGCAAGAAGCCAGAGGTCACCGTGGTCATCTCGCGCCTGTCGGCGTGAGGCGAATACCCTGAGGAAAAGAAAGGCGCTCCGAACGGGGCGCCTTTTTTGTTTGGGTGGAGCAATCACAACAATGCCAAATCTCTGATTTGGCAGCGCCCGAACCGCCCCCACGGGGCGGGCGCTTTGCTTCGCCCCTCGGTTCAGGCGCAGGTGATCGCAAGTGACCAAGCGGGCTTCGTTGGGCTCTACCCGTTGATTGCCACACCACGCCGACCTGCGAGGTCGGTGAAATATTGCCATGCCACACGACCTGACCGGGCCCCGCGGGTGGCCTGCCATTCGATGGCTTCCGCCCAGAGTGTCTCTTCGTCGATCTCCACCCCATAGGCCTTGCAGTAGCCACGGATCATGTCGAGGTAGTCATCCTGCGAACAGGGGTGGAAGCCCAGCCAGAGGCCAAAGCGATCCGACAGCGATACCTTCTCCTCAACCGCCTCAGAGGGGTTGATGGCGCTGGAGCGCTCGTTCTCGATCATATCACGTGGCATCAGGTGGCGGCGGTTGGAGGTGGCGTAGAACACCACATTGTCTGGCCGCCCTTCGATGCCGCCATCCAGAACCGCCTTCAGCGATTTGTAATGCTGGTCGTCATGGCCAAAGCTGAGGTCGTCACAGAACAGCAGGAAACGCGCCTCTGAAGTGCGCAGCAGGTTCATCAGCCGCGACACAGACGGCAGATCCTCGCGTTGAAGCTCCACGATTTTCAGGTCATGTCCCTGACGCAGCACCTCGGCGTGAATGGCCTTCACGATCGAAGATTTGCCCATGCCGCGCGACCCCCAGAGGAGGGCGTTGTTGGCAGGCAGACCTTTGGCAAACTGCAACGTGTTGGCCAGCAGGGTTTCGCGGGTGCGATCGACACCAACCAGCAGCGACAGATCCACCCGGTTGACCTTGGTCACTGGTTCCAGGCGGTCAGGGTCCACATGCCAGACAAAAGCATCCGCAGAGGCAAAGTCAGGTGCAGAAAGAGGCGCCGGAGCCATTCGCTCCAGCGCCTCTGCAATACGTTTTACGGTCTTTTTCACTTGTCGCTTTCCTTAGCGTTTTCTGCCTCATCGGCGTCAAACTCAGCCATCAGCGGATCGTCAAACTCTTCTTCGTCATCATAGTAACCCTCCGCCCGCAGCTGCGCTTCGCGTTTGGTTTCCACCCGGGCCACCAGGAAGATCGAAATCTCATAGAGGCCGTAAACAACGGTGAACAGGATCAGCTGTGTGGTCACATCCGGCGGGGTCACCAGCGCGGCGACGGTCAGGATGCCCACAACCGCATATTTGCGCGTGTTGCGCAGACCGGCGGCCGAGGCCAGACCGGCCTTGCCCATCAGGGTCAGCAGAACCGGCAGCTGGAAACACAGGCCAAAGGCCACGATCATCTTCAAGGTGATGTCGAGGCTTTCGTTAACCTTGCCGTTAAAGACAATGTCGATGCCTTCTTTGGCAGCTTCCATGGAACCTTCAACCTCTTCGCCAACCAAAATGGCCGACACAAAGGAGGGGAAATCTGCAAAGCCCAGGAAGAAGGCCATCGCCAGCGGGATCACCACATAATGCGAAAAGGCCGCGCCCAACAGGAACAACGCAGGCGATGCGATGAGGAAGGGCAGGAAGGCGTTTTTCTCATTCTTGTAGAGACCTGGCGCCACAAAGCGCCACAGCTGGTAGCCGATCACCGGGAAGGCCAGCGCCAGACCACCCACCATCGAGATGCGGATCAGGGTAAAGAAGTATTCCTGCGGGGCGGTGTATTGCATCACCGGATTGGGGTTGCCCAGATCCCGCATGGTTTTCTCAATCGGATCCAGCAGGAAGTCCAGCAGCTGCCCGCCAAAGGCAAAGCAGATCACCATACCAACGAGGAAGGCCAGCACAGACCGGATCAACCGGGTGCGCAGCTCGGCCAGATGCTCGATCAGCGGGGCGCTGGAATCCTCCAGCTCGTTAGAGTTGCTCATGGCTTATCCTTAGGCCTTGGTGTCAGGGTCTGCGTCGGCCGGTTTGGCGGCTTCGGCATCTGCGGCAGCCTCAGCGGCGGCAGCTTCCTGACGTTCTTGTGCCTTTTTGGCGGTGGCGTCGTGGATCTTGCGGGCCGCATCGGCGCGCTCATCAGACAGGGTGCCCTCGGCGTCAGGTTCCCATTTGGTGAAACTGTCGGTGGCTTCCTTGACCTTATCCATGCCGAATTGAGTGGGGTTGGTCGCCGCCTTCAGGCTTTGACTGACCTCTTTCATTCCGGATTCATCTGCGGCCTGATCCATCGCGCGGCTAAACTCACGCGCCATGCCTTTGGCTTTGCCGACGAAACGCCCGACTGAACGGAACAACATCGGCAGGTCTTTGGGTCCGACGACGATCAGCGCCACAATGCCGATCACCAGGAGTTCGGTCATGCCCAGATCGAACATGGCTTAGGCCTTGTCTTTTTCGGTCTCCGGGGTCACGTCTTTGGCAGCTTCGGCCTGGTCTTCCAGTTCCGCTTTGCCTTCGTTGACGCCGCGCTTGAACGAGGTGATGCCTTTGCCAACTTCACCCATCAGCGAGCTGATCTTGCCGCGACCGAAAAGCACCAGCACCACAACGGCGATCAGAAGAAGGCCGGGAAGGCCGATATTGTTCAGCATAGTGTCTCTCCCTTGCTACGGGTCCGCGCTGATCGGCCCCGTCGAAATTCACCTTCCGTATCTAATGGCTCAACCCCTCTGTTGGAAGGACCAATGCGCCGCATGGGCGGATTTTTCCTAGAACAGCGCAAATGCGCGGCCAAAACGCCTGTGGCGCTACCCAGAACTGCGTAGGAAATCGGGGTCAGTATGGCCCGTCAGGCGTTTTGGTGCGGAAAGACAAAGCAGCGGTCGCGGCGGAACATCAGCCACAAGGGGCGCCCCGGTTGCGGCAGGAACACGTTTGGCACCGTCGCTTTCAGGATGGAGCCATCGTAATCCATGCGGATTTCCACCAGGCTTTCCGATCCCATGAAACGGGCGCGCACCACCTCGCCACGGGCCGCGACACCGTTTTGCGGGTCCGGATCCGGGCCGGTGCCATTGCGATCAAATTCGATTTTCAGGTGCTGGGGGCGGATCACGATGTCCACCTCGCCGCCATCGGCCACACCGGGGGCCAGAAACTGGCCAAAGGGCGTTTCACAAAGCGCGCCCTGCACCTTGCCGCAGATCACGTTGATATCGCTGAAGAAAGAAACGGCCTGACGGTCCTTGGGGGCGTTGTAGATGTTATAGGGCGCGCCCTGCTGCACGATGCGACCGCCGCGCATCAGTGCAATTTCATCTGCCATGCGCATCGCTTCTTCCGGCTCATGAGTCACCAGCAGAACCGCCGCGTCTTCGGCTTTCAGCAGCTCCAGCGTCTGGTCGCGGATGTCATCGCGCAGCCGGTTATCAAGGCCCGAGAAGGGTTCATCCATCAACATGATCTTGGGACGTGGGGCCAGCGCCCGGGCCAGTGCCACACGCTGTTGCTCACCGCCGGACAGCAGGTAGGGATAGCCATCGATGAAGCGGCGCAGCCCGACCTTGTCCAAGAGTTCCTCAACACGGGCGCGCTTTTCCGCTTTGCTGCCTGACAGGCCAAAGGCAACGTTGTCGCCGACGGTCAGATGCGGAAACAGCGCGAAGTCCTGAAACATCAACCCGATGTTGCGCCGTTCTGGTGGGATGCGGAACACCGTGTCGCAGATCAGCTCACCATCGACGTAGATCTCCCCGCTGTCCTGCATCTCCACGCCAGCGATCATCCGCAGCGTGGTGGATTTCCCGCACCCCGAAGGGCCCAGCAGGCAGGTCACCTGACCCGGCATCACCGACAGCGAAACGTCATCCACCACGCGGGTCCCGCCGAAACTGCGAATGAAATTGCGAACTTCGAGGCGGGGCGTGGCGGCGGACAAGGCAGTTCCTTGGGCAATAGCGTGAGGCACAGTGGCGATCGGATCAAATAGATCGGCGTTTTTCGACCCTTAGCAACCCGCACGGCTTGGCACAAGGGATCAGCAGCAGGGTGCGGCGCCTTGGGCCAGATCGCGTTCAAACGGGCTTTCACCGCCACAACCTTCGAAGATTCCGTAATGGGTTGAGAAATCCCCGATGAAGGTGAAATGTTCAGCCAGTCGGGTTTCGGCCAGCATTTTCCACGTGTTGCCACAGACGGGGAAGACCTTGCCGGCCTCAATCACATGGTGGTCATCCAGGACGAACTGATGGGGCGCGTGGGGCAGGGTGCCTTTGTAGATCACCGCCTGACCGTAGTCTTCGCAGGCGGTTTCCAGCCCGTCGAGTTTGAACAGACGGTAGGTGGCTGAGGTGAAGGAAAGCGGGGCAACTCGCTCCTCCAGAACCGGGTTTTCAATGGTCAGCGGGCGATGTGTCACCAGACGGGGATCGTCAAAGCCTGCACGGCGGGCAAAGCTGAGGAAATCGTTCCAGTAAAGGGCGCCGGACAGGCATTCGCCATAAAGCACCTCATCCTCGGCCATAGCTTTGGGAACGCGACGATCCGCATAGACATCGGCAAAATACATCTCCCCACCGGGTTTTAGCAGGTGATAGGCGCCGTTCAGCACCGCCTGTTTGTCGGTCGCCAGATTGACCACACAGTTTGAGACGATCACGTCAAAGCTGCCTGGCTCCAGCCCCAGCTGATCCAATTTTTCAATGAAGCCTTCGCGGAAATCGACATTGGCATAGCCAAAACGCTCAGCGTGCCAGTCCTGATGGTCTCGGGCGACGGCCAGCTGTTCTGCCGTCATATCGACGCCGACAACCTCACCCTTGGGGCCGACCAGCTGGGCCAGCGCGTAGACATCGCGGCCCGCACCGCAGCCCAGATCCAGCACCCGCGCGCCTTCCAGACCTTCGGGCATCACCAGACCGCAGCCATAGTAGCGGGTCAGCACCTCATCATGCACGTTGCGCAGCACATCTTTGACGTATTGCGGCATTTCGGCCGGGCTGCAGCAGGCGTTGGTCTGCAGATCATCGCTGCCCTGCAGGACTTTGCCGTAATAGTCCTGAACGTTTTCGTGTTTCATGGTGCTCCCCCGAAAGTCTTGTGCTCAGAAGGGGATAAAGCGGGGACTTGAGGCGGGCAATCACCTGTTGCCGCGCCTCACGCGATTGTGGGGAAATGTCAGACGGGGGGCGGGGGATTAGGCGATCAGCTCAAACCCGGTTTCTGCGATTATGCGACCGTTCACCTGCAACTCCACCCGATGCGGCCCGGGATGCAGGGTGAAGGTGGAGGCATTGCCTTTCAGCTTGTGGGCCTTTTTTAGCACCAGCGGTTTGCCCGCCTGCAATTTGGCCTGCTTCAACTTATGCACCTTGCGCCCGGTTTTGCCGCCGGGGCGGTGGAAGTGCAGCACGTAGTCCACAAGGACCGGCACCGTTTCCGGACTGTTGAGCGTGACCTCCAGCGTGACCGCCGTGTCAATTTTGACCGGATCCGGTGTGGCCGTGATCTGACCCGTGACCGGGGCGTCAGCGCGAAACCCCAGCAGTGCCATGGCCCGCGGATCGCCAGCCTTGATCAGGTTACGCAGCGCATGTTTGGTCAGCCATTCGCGTTCTTTCGGCTGTTGAGCAGCTTGGCCATCCCAGGCCTCAAGCTGATCCATCATTTCTGCAGGATGCAGGGCCGCCAGATCGTTCAGGTGATTGGCAACCGACCGGGTCACATAGCGGGTGGGATCGCTGTGCAGCTGATCCAGAAACGGCAGGGGCCGCAGAGGATCCATTGCCACCTTCTGGCCCCAGGGCAGACGCGGCCGGGTGCCTTCGCTGACCAAGCGGCGCAGGTGATAGTGGTCTGAGGTGACCCAGCCCTCCATCGCGGCGATCACCTGATCCTCCCACGTGTTCAGGAAGGGGCGGATCGCAAATTCCATCGAGAAACGTGTTGTGACCTCCGCCAACATCGGCAGTGAGGTCTGCGGCGCCTCTAGGCCGCGTTCGGCAATGAAATCCCCGATGGGGGCAAAGATGAAATCGCCAAAATCATCATCAGACAATGTGGGATCGCAGGGCGCGGGCAGGGCGGCGGCGATGATATCGTAGCTGTGTTGCAGGTCCGCGGGCAGTTTGGCGCCCAGCACCCGTGCAATCAGCTGTTGGCGTTGCTTCAGCTCCAGCGGCAATAAGTCTGCCATAACGTCCGCCACGAAGCCGTCCCGGTCAAACCCGTCCCAGGCTCTGGCAAAAAGGTCGCCCAGATAGGCGACCTTTTCGGCGTTGAACAAATGGTCTTTCAGCGAAAACGCTTCGGCCATTTGGCCCTCCTCCGTTTTGGGTGGCTTACATCACCTGGTTGGCAGCGCCGCCATCCAGCAGGATGTTCTGACCAATCATGAAGCCCGCGTGCTGCGAACACATGAAGGCACAGGTCTGACCAAACTCTTCCGAGGTGCCGTAACGGCCGGCCGGAATGGTTGCGGCGCGCTGGGCCTTCGCCTCATCCATCGAAATGCCCTGTTGCTGGCTGACGCCAGAATCCAGCGCCACGGCGCGGTCGGTGGCATGGATGCCGGGCAGCAGGTTGTTGATGGTCACGCCTTTGCCTGCGACCTGACGGGCGGTGCCAGCCACATAGCCGGTCAGACCGGCGCGTGCCGAGTTCGACAGGCCCAAAACAGGGATCGGCGCCTTGACTGAAACCGAGGTGATGTTGACCACACGGCCCCAGCCCCGCTCCATCATGCCGGGCACCAGCGCTTTGATCAGCGCAATCGGTGTCAACATGTTGGCATCCAGCGCTTTGATGAAATCTTCGCGGTCCCAATCCGTCCACATGCCGGGGGGCGGGCCACCGGCGTTGGTCACCAGAATGTCGACCTGACCGGCCACCTCCAGCAGCTGCGCCTGACCTTCAGAGGTGGTGACGTCGGTTGCGCAGGTCTCGACCTCAACGCCATATTTGGCGCGGATCTCTGCGGCGGTGGCCTCCAGGGCCTCACTGCCGCGGGCGTTCATCACCAGGTTGACACCAGCTTCGGCCAGCGCTTCGGCACAGCCGCGCCCCAGACCTTTGGAGGACGCGCAGACCAGCGCACTTTTGCCTGCAATGCCAAGATTCATAAAGTATTCTCCCTTGTGCCAATAAAATGGCGTTTCGTGGTACCGTTAAGTATAGTGAAGCCTCCAAAAGGAAAGTGCCAGCAAAAGGCCGTGGGGTTGCACGATTTGCGCCGCATTCCTGACGTAACGCTGTCAGGAGGTGTTTCGGCCCTCTTGGCGCTGCGTCCCCCTGTGGGACGCGTCAAAGGCTATAAAAGTAAGGGCTGCGGCGATGATCGCGGCCTGATCCGGTGTCCCGCCGGTCAGTGAAAGTAGAGCGATATGCAAGATTTTGCCCCCAGTTCGGTATTTACCCTGCCAGCCTATGCGTCTTCGGCGTTACGGGTCAGCCATGGGGCGAATCTGGGCGATGCGCTGTCTTTCGCAGAAGAGCTGGTTCTGGATGACACCTATTTCCTGAAAGGCGGCGCACGATCGGCGCGACTGGCCGTGGTGCCGGGACGTTCGGGCGCCTTTACCATTGCGCCAGCCACCGAGATGGGCACGCCGGGATGTCAGCTGCATCTGGACAGCTGCCTGACCTTTATGTCGCCCGACGGGATCACCACCGAAGCGCTGGTGCTGGTTGAGGTGGATGACGCCGGTGATGTGCTGGAGGTCTATGCGCTGCCGCTGTCGCCGCTGCGGCCCAAAACCGAATTGACGCTGGTGGGCGTGGATACCGAAAACCCGCAAACCAAACTGGCCGAGGTGGCCTGTGTCAGCTTCACTGCCGGCACCCATATCACCATGGCCTCTGGCGAACAGCGCCGGATTGAGGATTTGCAGGTCGGCGACAGGGTTCTGACCCGCGATGATGGCCCACAGGAGCTGCGCTGGATTGGGCAGTCCACCGTGCGGGCGCTGGGCGAATTTGCCCCGGTGCTGATCGCCGCCGGCACCCTGCATAACGCCAATGACCTTGTTGTCAGCCCCGAACACCGGCTGTTTGTCTACCAGCGCACCGATGAATTGGGCGCGGGTCGCTCTGAGGTGCTGATCAAAGCGCGTGACCTGATCAACGGCAGCACCGTCACCCAGCTGGACGGCGGCTTTGTCGAATATTACCAACTGCTGTTTGATGACCACCAGATCATCTACGCCGAAGGCATCGCTGCGGAAACGCTGCTGGCGGATCTGCGCACCTCACCCGCGCTGCCGCCGGAAGTGGCGGAACGCCTGCGCTCCGGCACCCTGCGCCATTCTGACCGCAGCTATCTGGAGTTTTCCCTGTCCAAGGTCGAAACAGGCGAGGTCGATATGACCTCCGTCCTGCGCCGCGCCTCGACGGGGTAGGCTGCGCCTTCACGATCCACCAAGCTGAAGCCGTCTTTATCTGATTGTTCTGCAAGCAGCGATTGACTGCGCAGACTTGACCATATTGCTGGGCAAACTTAAGCACGGTCCTACCCTGAGACTGCACCATGCAGGGACGCCGAAATTGCTTGCGGTTGACCCATTATGAAAGATGATTGCAACGAAATCCGTGGTGTTTCGACCGCGGGGCAGGAACCGCTTGATGGTCCCCAAGCCCAGTTGGTCATGGGGTTCTCTAGCGTTGGCAAGTCCAGCTTCATCAAACATCTGATGCAGACAGACCCCTCTTATCAAAAAGCACGTCAGAGCTTTGCGCGTGATTTTAGAGCTAGCCCAGATGGTTTTCCCCAGGCGGGGGATCTGTTGCATGCTGATTTGTCGACAAATTACGAGTTCACGCGCCGTCCCAACCGCCCGCCTGCGGTGTCGCGTAATCCCTATCTGCGCCAGTTGATAAGATCGGGGCATTTCAGCAAGGCTTTTGTCCTTGTGGCCTCTGAGGATGAGCTGCGCCAGCGGATTGGATCCCGTAAAACAGTCGGTGTGGATTTTGGTCGGGACAACAGTGGCAGTCGATATGCAGCGGGCCGTAAACTGGCATTGCTCAATTTCTTCCCTCTGACTTCTTACTACCAGATCTGGTTGCAAGAACTCTGCGCTGCGGGGGTGCCCTATCAGTTTGTCTACGCTCACAACGGGGACTTCACCTACCTGACGGACGAAGCGCAGGCCCTGAAGCTGTTGTCGCAACATCGCCTGCGACGCTGGCCAAGACGTGTTTTGCGCAGGGGGCGTTGGGGCGTTAAATGGTGGCTTTCCGCGCACTTTCGCTAGTCGGGATTGACCGACTATCCCCAGATTTCCCAAAGCCCCTGAGGCATTTGCACGCAGCTTGATGTGGCGCATATCGAGGTGATTGAAACCCCTTTTAACTGGCCTAGATGTAAGCTGTTTAGAGGGGAGTGATCCATGTTGAAGTCTATTCTTATGGCCACCGACTTATCCCAGCGCTCGGATCGGGCGTTGCATCGTGCGGTGGCGCTGGCGCGTCAATCTGGGGCGAAATTGACCATCCTGACCGTGGTCGATGATGAGCAGCCAGACGACATGCGGGAAGATCAAATGAACCATGCCCATCGCCAGCTGAACGCCAGCCGTGAGGCCCTGTGTCAGGGCATTGAGTGCACCGTGCTGGTTGAGCAGGGCGACCCAACTGATCTGGTGCTGACCCACGCGCGCAATGATGACCCGGATCTGATGGTGCTCGGCCCTCACCGCGAACGCAACCTGTGGGACATGCTCTATGAAACCACCGGGCAGCGGATTGCGCGGATGACCCATGTGGCGGTTTTGCTGGTGGTTGAGCCAGCGGAAACCAAATACAATTCGGTCTTGCTGGCCACGGATTTCTCGCCCGCCTCGACTGCGGCGGCCCTGCTGGCCAATGAGGTGGCGCCAGACGCTGATCTACATGCGCTGCACGCGTTGCATGTGCCCTATGGGTACATGGGCCGTGCCTCGGGCGGGGGGGCAGACAACAGTATTGAGGCCAGCTTCCGCGCGGATGCGAAAACCGCAGATGCCAATTGGCGGGGTAGTTTTGAAGCCCCGGCCAATCTGTCTGACACCGATATTCAGACCGGATCGGCAGAGGCGCTGTTTAACCAGATCGTGCAGTCCAAACACGTGCCGCTGATCGCCATCGGGGCCCATGGCCGGGTCGGGGCGCATCGGGCTTTGCTGGGCTCGCTGGTCACCAGCCTGATGCGCTATCCGCCCTGTGATCTGCTGGTCTGTCGCCCGCAGTAACCTGCATTCACCAACTGCACGCGAGAAATCGCGCACCAAGGGGGCGGCCTGTGCGGCCCCCAGGAGCGTCCTCCATTGCCAGAGCAGCCAACCCCGGCTATATGCGCCTTCATGTTGGACACCGCTACAAACCGCCCCGAATTGCCGCCTGAGATTGCGCGCCGCCGTACCTTTGCGATCATCTCGCATCCGGACGCAGGTAAAACGACGCTGACGGAAAAGTTCCTCCTTTATGGTGGCGCGATTCAGATGGCGGGGCAGGTGCGTGCCAAAGGGGAGGCCCGCCGGACCCGTTCGGACTTCATGCAGATGGAAAAGGATCGCGGGATCTCGGTCTCGGCCTCGGCGATGTCGTTTGATTTTGGCAAGTTCCGCTTCAATCTGGTGGACACCCCCGGTCACTCGGACTTCTCGGAAGATACTTACCGGACGCTGACAGCGGTGGATGCGGCGGTTATGGTGATCGATGGCGCAAAAGGTGTGGAAAGCCAGACGCAGAAACTGTTTGAGGTCTGCCGCCTGCGCGATCTGCCGATCCTGACCTTCTGTAACAAGATGGACCGCGAAAGCCGCGACACCTTTGAAATCATTGATGAGATTCAGGAGAACCTGGCGATTGACGTCACCCCGGCCTCCTGGCCGATCGGTGTGGGCCGCGATTTCATCGGCTGTTATGACCTGTTGAACGACCGGCTGGAGCTGATGGACCGGGCCGACCGGAACAAAGTGGCCGAGTCGATCTCGATCGAAGGTCTGGATGATCCCAAGATCGAAGAACACGTGCCCGCCGAGCTGATCGACCAGTTGCGCGAAGAGGTGGAGATGGCGCGCGAGTTGCTGCCCGCGCTGGACCCACAGGCGGTGCTGGAGGGGCATATGACCCCGATCTGGTTTGGCTCTGCGATCAACTCCTTCGGGGTGCAGGAACTGATGCAGGGCATCGGCAAATACGGGCCAGAGCCGCAGCCGCAAAGCGCCCAGCCCCGTGAAATGATGCCGGAAGAGAAAAAGGTCGCGGGCTTTGTCTTCAAGGTGCAGGCCAACATGGACCCCAAACACCGTGACCGCGTGGCCTTTGTGCGCATGGCCTCCGGCCATTTTAAACGTGGCATGAAACTCACTCATGTCCGCACCAAAAAGCCGATGGCGATTTCCAACCCGGTGCTGTTCCTGGCCTCGGACCGGGAACTGGCCGAGGAGGCCTGGGCCGGTGACATCATTGGCATCCCCAACCACGGCCAGCTGCGCATTGGTGACACGCTGACCGAAGGCGAGGCGCTGCGCGTCACGGGCATCCCGTCCTTTGCGCCGGAACTGCTGCAAGGCGTGCGTGCGGGCGATCCGCTGAAGGCCAAACACCTTGAAAAAGCGCTGATGCAATTTGCCGAAGAAGGTGCCGCCAAAGTGTTCAAACCAAGCTTCGGCTCAGGCTTTGTGGTGGGCGTTGTGGGCGCGCTGCAGTTTGAGGTTCTGGCCAGCCGGATTGAGCTGGAATACGGCCTGCCGGTGCGGTTTGACCAGTCGCAGTTTACCTCGGCCCGCTGGGTGCATGGGGACAAGGATGCAGTGGAAAAATTCGTCAACGCCAACAAACAGCATATCGCGCTGGATAACGACGGTGACGTTGTTTACCTGACCCGCCTGCAATGGGATATCGACCGGGTGGAGCGGGATTATCCCGACATCACACTGTCGGCGACCAAGGAAATGATGGTCTAAAATCAAAAGGTCAGGCAAGAAATTGCCTGACCTTTTTTCATGCTGCATTTTTTGCTTCCCTTGCAAAGCGTATACTATAACATCTGCCGCAAAAGAGGCAGGAGTTTCCAAAATGCAAAGCAGCCGTTTCGCCCTGATGAGTGCCTTTGGCGCCACCAGCGCCGCTTTCACCGCACCGCCCGCGCTGGCGCAGGTGGATGTCTGGCAGTTGCTGGATCAGATCGAGATCGAAGAGGTGGTGACTGAAACCACCTATGAGGTGAAGAAATCCCTGCCTGCTGAAATCGACAAAGGCCTGCAAGGGGTTGAAATCACCGGCTTTGCGGTACCGACCTATCCCGGCGAAACGGTGACGGAACTGCTGCTGGTTTCAGACATGGGGCTGTGCCCGCTCTGTGGCAGTGGGGATCACGGTGCCACCCTGCAGGTGATGCTGGAAGACCCTATTCCTGGTTTTGAGGCGCCCAGCAAGATCACCCTGCGCGGCGATCTGCAGGCGGTGCGTGACCCGGAAACCTGGCAGGCGGCGATTTTGACCAAGGCTTCGGTGCTGGCACCAACGAAATAAGTTGAAAAACAGGGTCGCGTTGTGAAGGGTAAGCCGGGGAATTCCCCGGCTTTTTTGTGCAAATTATCTAGAGATTTTAAGAACTTTGATGACCAAGACAGATTCCATTCAGGTCGCCTTTGCCATTGATCAGGGATTGATTGAACCGCTCTGTGTCACGCTGCATTCGCTGTTACGGCACCGATCTGGCCCGACCGAGGTGCTGCTGCTGGCCACTGACTTGAGCGAGGTGCAGCTAAAGCCGATCCGGCAGACGGTGGCGCTGTTCCCACTGGCCAGCCTCACCGTGCAACCGTTTGAACTGGAGGATGCCGATTTGGCGTCGATGTCCTCAGGTCATTTGACCGCGACTTCCTTGGCGCGGATTTTCCTGCCTGATTATGTGGCGGGGCGGGTTCTGTATCTGGATGCGGATATTCTGGTTCTGGGCGATCTGGGGCCCCTGTTTCACAGCGATATGGCGGGGCGGTCCCTTGCGGCGGCGCGGGATCTGCCACAACAGGTGCATTACGATATCCTGGCGCGATCGGCGAAAGGCGATGCGGTACTGCCACGGGATCTGCGGCGGGCTGAGAAGGGCGTCCATGGCTTTCGCACCTTTTTGCCTTGGGGAAATCCTGAGCATTATGTGAACACGGGCGTGTTGCTGATGGATTGCGCAGCGATGCGTCAGGACGCCGAACGTTATGTACGGCTGCGCGATGTGGCGCAGGCGGCGCAATATCCGCTGCTGGATCAAGACCATATCAACCGCACCTACGGTGAAGATATCATCAAACTGCCGCTGCGCTGGAACCGTTTGGCTGGCAATGTGTCTGAGGGCATGTATCGCCGCTATCTGGCGGCGCATGACCTGCCGGATGAGGCGGCTGTGTATCACTACGCGGGGCCGCGCAAACCGTGGAAAACCTGGTGGCGCTGGCGCCGCAGTGCGGCCCCGGCCAAGATGCTGCGCTGGCGCTGGGAACGTCACCTCTGGCGTCGGAACCTCAGGAAAGGGGCGGCCCATGACCTTGCAGAACCGCGTTTTGCCAACGGGTGAGATCCTCGCCACGCCTGAACGGGGGCTGATGACCGGCAACCGGGGCATTTTGCACCGCGATGATGGCACCCTTGGGGTCAGCCGCTGGCAGCATCCGCATTGGGTCTGTTGCCAGCTGCAGTTTCGCGGCCGCTACCACGGCCCCATGCCCAATCGCGGCTGGACGGCGCTGTTTTTCCTGGATGAGGCGGTGGCGCTGGCGGCGGGGCATCGGCCCTGTCATTTCTGCCGCCACGCGGATGCCATGCGGTTCAAGGCGGCTTGGGCCGATGCCAGTGGCCCCGCCACAGCCCCTGAAATGGACCGCATCCTGCACCCGGCGCGGGTGACGCGGCAACGCCAACAGGTTCGCTTAACGAGGGTCGCGGCAGGGCTGCCTGATGGCGCGTTTATCCTGCGGGGTGGTCAGGCGGCACTGATCTGGCAAGGGCAGGCCTATGACTATAACCCGGCGGGATATGGCGCTGCCCAGCCGATCCCGCAGGGGGATGTGACCGTTCTGACGCCGAAACCAATCCTTGATGTGCTTTCAGCGGGTTACCGGCCGATGTTGCATCCCTCTGTCCTGGCGTAGCAGGTGGTGAATGGCTTGCAAGGCTGGGCAACTCAGGCCATGCTCTGCCCATGAGTGAGCAGCGCAAAACAACCTATCCCGGGGGCTTTCCGGCCATCCTGACCCAGATGGAGGGGCGGCGCGATCCGTTCACCTATTACGAGGGCGAGGCTTTGGCGCCGCTGGATCAGGATCTGGAGGCGCTGAAACACATCACGATGCAGGCCGCCGCCCCTGAATTGGGCGACAGCCGCAGTGGCTATGCCCGGAAATACCGCGCCCTTGCCGAAGAGTTTGACGGGCAGCCAGCCCTGTTGCACCTGCACGGGCTGTTGGTGGCCCATCTGCGCCGCCGCGCGCAACCAGATCACACCGCAGCGCTGTTTCAACGCCTCTGGGCGGAGGAGGCAGAGTATCTGCTGGGGCGGCTTGATGCGCGTTGGCTGGTCTCCGCGGCGACGACTTTGGGCGATCACGGGGCAAATGAGGTGCAGCGTTCGGTTGGCCATGCGCTGTCGGTCCTCTTTGGCATGATGAAGCTTTATGAGACCGAGCGTCTTTATTCCGCCGTGCCCCCGGAACAGCCACACCCCTGGCGCAAGAAATCCAGCAAACATCTGGCGATGCAGATGGATGCTTTTGCTGTTGGCGGGGCCGGGGGGCTGGATGTCAATATGTTGGGGCGCCTCTGGCAGCAGGGCAGCGAAGATTCGGTGATCGCGCCATTGGTGCAGCGGCTTCTGACGTTGCTGGTGGATGACGACAAAACGGTGTTTCGCCGCCTTCACATCATGCGGGCGCGCAAGGAAAAACAGCGTCAGGCCGAGGGTAAAGAGGGCAAGGCCAAGCCGGGGCGTTCGGTGCCTGCGGACCGGCAGAAGATCATCGCGCCGGTGCCGCAACGTCGGGCCGACCGGGCAGGCAGGCCGCTGCATTGGGGTGTTGTGTCGCTGATCAAGGCCCCGGTGCGCGAGATACTGGAGTTTGCCGCCTACCACATCGATCGCGGCGCGCATCAGCTGCATATCTATCTGGACCAGCCCGATCCGGAGGCCGAGGCCATTCTGGCGCGTCATCCGCGTATCACCCTGACCGTCTGCGATGATGCTTATTGGGACGCGCAGAAAAAGCCCCGGATGAAAACCCACCGGATGCGGCAGGTCTGGGTGGCGACCCATGCCTATAACACGACAGACTGTGACTGGCTGTGCCACATCGATGTGGATGAGTTCCTGCTGCCGGCATCAGGGGTGTCGGTGGCCGATATGTTGGCTGCGGTGCCGGGGGATCAGCTGGGGGCGCTGTTGCAGCCTGCTGAAATGCTGCAAACCGGCGCGTCTGCGGAGGGGGAGGTGTTTAAGCTGACTCATCTGGCCGCTGGCCACAAACGGGCAGTTCTGAATGAAATTTACCCGAATTTCGGCACCCATCTGCCGGGCGGTTTCATTGGCCATATCTCGGGCAAGCTGTGTCTGCGCACCGGCCTTGATGGCTTGCGGTTTGGCATTCACGCCTGTCACTGGCAGGCCGCGCAGGTCGAAAACATCGAAGTGCTCTCAGGCAGTTATTTGGGCCACGCCCATGCGCCGGATTGGGCGCAGTTCCGCAAACATTTGGATTTCCGGATGACCCGCGGGTCGTACCAGCGGCAGGAGGACAACGACCGCCTGCAAATGGGCGATGTGGTCGATCTGCTGCTGGAGGAGGGCGGTGAGGATGCGCTGCGCCGTTTCTATGAGGAAATGAATGGCGGCGGCGATGCGCAGCGGAAAGCCTTGGCGAAACACGGCATGCTGGTCGACTACCCGCTGCATCTCAGCGCACGGGTGGTGCGGGTATTTGGCAATGACGCCAAAGCCTATCTGTGAGGGGCGGTAGATGGCGGTGAAATGGGGCGTTGTTTCAACCATCAAAGCACCTGTTGATGAGGTGCTGGAGTTCTGCGCCCATCATCTGGACCTTGGGGCGCACCGGTTGTTCATCTATCTGGATGACGACAATCAGGAGGCCTTTCGCCTGCTGTCTGATCACCCGAAGATCCGCCCCGTGCTGACCGATGATGCCTATTGGCAAAAACGCGGGTTCAAACGGCGGGAAAAGCATCAGTCCCGCCAGTTTGAGAATGCCAAACAAGCCTACAACAAGGCCTCGGGCCAGGTGGATTGGCTGACCCACATCGATGTTGATGAATTCCTGTGGCCTGAACGACCTTTGGGCGATGTGCTGGCCGAGCTGCCCGCATCCTGCCAATGCGCCCGTATCCGCCCGTGGGAGGCGCTGGCGCCTGAGGACGCGGCGCAGACGGATATGGTTCAGTTCAAAGGGTTCACTGTGGCACAGCCGCAGCGGCGCCAGCAGACTGAGGCGATCTACCCAGACTATGGCGCACATCTGAACGGCGGCTTCCTCAGCCATGTTGCGGGCAAGATGATCTATCGCACCGGGGTGGATCGGCTGAAGGTGCAGATCCACAACGTCTGGGTTGGCGACGAGATGAACCCCGGTCAGCAGGAACTGGCTAATGTGAAACTGCTGCATATGCACGCCAAAAGCTGGGAACAGTTCTATGCCGCCTATCAGTTCCGCATGGAAAAGGGCAGCTACCGCAGTGAGTTAAAGCCGAACAAGCCGCGTGAAGAGGGTGGGTTGAGCCTGCATGAGTTGTTTCAGATGCTAGATGATGACGGCGGGCCGGAGGCGCTGCGGCGGTTTTATCAGCAGGTTTGTGCTGCCTCGCCCGAACTGATCCAGCGGCTGAGCACCCATGGGCTGCATTTCGCGGCGGATCTGATGCTGGCGGACAAACGACAGCGCCACTTCGCCGCCAGCTAAGCCCCTCATCACGCAGGAAAAACGCCAAGAAATTGACCCGGGCGTCAATTTCTGTGGCAAATACGCCGCGCCACACCTCCTCAAATGTCAGAAAACTGGCGAAAAATGCGCTTTCGTTGACCAAGCGCGGGGTTTGCGTTAAACCGCGCCCCATCAAGGATCCAGTTGCGGGAAACCGCCAGGCCATCCGGGCCGATCCACTGCTGCTGCTGCGGGCCCGAAGTGTCCGCAATAAACGGATACGTATGACAAAATTTAGTGATCTGAAGCTCGCCCCCAAAGTTCTCAAAGCGATTGCGGAGGCCGGTTACGAAAGTCCGACACCGATTCAAGCCGGAGCGATTCCGCCTGCGCTTGAGGGACGTGATGTTCTGGGTATTGCCCAGACCGGCACCGGTAAGACGGCCAGCTTCACCCTGCCGATGATTTCGCTTCTGGCGCGTGGTCGCGCCCGGGCACGGATGCCGCGTTCGCTGGTGCTCTGCCCAACCCGCGAATTGGCGGCACAGGTGGCGGAAAACTTCGACACCTATTCCAAACACCTGAAACTGACCAAGGCGCTACTGATCGGTGGTGTCTCGTTCAAGGAACAAGAAGCGCTGATCGACCGTGGTGTTGACGTGCTGATCGCCACCCCCGGCCGTCTGCTGGACCATTTTGAGCGCGGCAAGCTGCTGCTCACCGGGGTGCAGATCATGGTGGTGGACGAAGCGGACCGGATGCTGGACATGGGCTTCATCCCCGATATCGAACGCATCTTCTCGCTGACACCTTTCACCCGTCAGACGCTGTTCTTCTCGGCCACCATGGCACCTGAGATTGAGCGGATCACCAACACCTTCCTGTCCGCCCCTGAGCGGATTGAGATTGCCCGTCAGGCAACCACCTCGGAAACCATCACCCAGGGTGTGGTGATGTTTAAGGCCAGCCGCAAGGACCGTGAGGGCAGCGAAAAACGCCGGCTGCTGCGGGCGCTGATTGACGGTGAAGGCGAGAAGCTGACCAACGCGATCATCTTCTGTAACCGCAAGACCGATGTGGACATCACCGCCAAATCGATGCGCAAATACGGCTATGATGCGGCTGCGATCCACGGCGATCTGGACCAGAGCCAGCGGATGAAAACCCTGGATGCCTACCGTTCGGGTGAGTTGAAGTTCCTGATCGCCTCGGATGTGGCGGCCCGTGGTCTGGATATTCCCAGCGTCAGCCACGTGTTTAACTTCGACGTGCCTGGCCACGCTGAGGATTACGTGCACCGCATCGGCCGGACCGGTCGTGCGGGACGTGAAGGCACCGCGATCACCCTGTGTGTGCCGCGCGATGAAAAGAACCTCGGCGATGTTGAGGCGCTGGTGAAACAGGAAATCCCGCGTCTGGACAACCCGATCAAGGATGTGAAGCCGACCCGCCGTCGCAAAGACAAGGTTGAGGCCGACGCCACGAAAGACGGTGCGCAGGAACAGCCTAAGGCGGAAGAAAAAGCGGCAGAGAAGCCCAAGCGGGGCCGCCGCGATGACCGCCGTGAAGAGCGTCGTGACGACAACCGCCGGGACGATAACCGTAACGAACGCGGTGACCGTAATGAGCGCAGCAACCGTGGCAAACACGGCAAAGGCGGCCGCAACAACGTTGTGGGCATGGGCGATCACCTGCCTAGCTTTATCGCGCTCAGCTTTGATGAGCGCCGCGCCGGCTAAGCCTGACGCTGCATTGACTTAAAAAAGCTCCCGAAGGTCCCTTCGGGAGCTTTTTCATGCCTTGGGGTAGGGGCTGAAGGGGACCTAAACGAAAACAGCCGCTCAGTTGGACGGCTGTCAATCAGTTGCTCTGAGCGATGCACTCGGCGTCAGTTCAGATAGGGCATCGGATCAACGCTGTTGATGCCTTTGCGCACCTCAAAGTGCAGGTAGTTCGATTCCCCTGACCGGATCTTGGCAATCGACTGGCCACGGCTGACGCTATCCCCTTTGGCGACCGAAATGTCAGCGACATTGGCGTAAACGGTCAGCAGGTTGTCGGGGTGTTTGACCACCACGATTGGCACTTTTTCAGCGTTGGTAATGATCGCGGCGACGGTGCCGGCCTCAGCCGCTTTGATCGGGGTACCGGGGGTGGCGGAGAAATCGATGCCCTCATTTTTACCCTTGGAAAACTCGCGGAAGATCGAACCGTTCACCGGCATCGCCAAACGCCCACCTGACGGGGCTTTGCTCAGATCAGGGGTGTTGGCTTTGGCCTGTGCCTTGGCCTGCGCTTCGGCTTCTTTTGCGGTTGGGGTCTTCTCATTCGGCAGCGGTTTGGAGGCCGAGGGCGGTGTGGGCGTCGGGGTACCTTGGCCCGGAACCGTATCGCTGCTGCGCGCGGTCTTGATCTCGGTCGAGGCGGGCACCGGCACCAGCAGGTACTGGCCTTCGCGGATGGCAAAATCGGGGCCCAGGCCGTTCCATTCAGACAGAGACTTCACGCTGACGCCATAGAGGCGCGAAATGGTGTAGACGGTTTCGCCGCGGGCCACCTTATGGCGCAGCGGTTCAACACCGGTCTGGGCGTTGTCCTCTTTGCTGCTGGCAAGCGGTTCCAGGGTGGTGGTTTCCACTGACTGCGGCGTGGCATTGTCGATCGCATTGCCTGCCAGCGCGGCGATATCCACGCCTGAGGGCGGCTGGATCGGCCCTTCACCGGTTTCCGAAACCCGGCGCGGCAGGGCCAGCACTTCATTGTTGCGCAGCAGCGATTTGGTCTCCAGCCCGTTGTAGCTGGCCAGTTCCTGCGCATCGAAGCCGATGCGGTTGGCCACGTCCTGGACCGAGTCACCGCGTTTGGCGACAGCAACCTGATAGTTCGGGTAAGAGATTATGCCGCGATCATCGGGGCGGGGGCGATCTGCGGTGATGTTCTGGGCGGCGTCCGCGGTGTTGAAGGCACCGCCAAAATTGCCGCGCATGTCAAAGTCCAACGGTTGGCTACAAGCGCTGAGAAGCGCCAGCCCGCTGGCCGCGACAAGCCATGTCCGGGGACTTTGGCGAAGTGTGGACATCTCGATTTCCTCTGCCTCTCAGGTCTGCCTCAGGCGATACCCCTGTTTGCCGGGGCCTTGCCAGTTGATCATCAAGCGATCTTAGAACGCGTGCTTTTATTGGTCTTTAACGCCCATTTTACGCGATTGCGCGCAAAACGGCCAACTTCACGCAAATTTGCGCGCCTTTTTGCCTATTTATGCGTCTCGGCCCAGACCTTCAACCAGTGGAACGAAGCGCACGGGCATCAATTCGTCGTAGTCAAATCCATCTTCGGTGCGGGTGACACGGATTAGGCTTTGCACGTGATCTGATTGTCCCACCGGCAAGACCATGATGCCGCCGACCTTCAGCTGTGCCAGGAGCGGTGGCGGCGGATCCTCGGCGGCGGCGGTGACCAGAATACGGTCAAAAGGCGCCTGATCAGGCAGGCCAAAGCTGCCGTCGCCCAGGATGCTGGTGACATTGGAAAGATCAAGCGCTTCAAAGACTTCGCGGGCTTCTGCGACCAGTCGGCGATGACGGTCCACGGTATAGACCCGGCGCGCCAGCTGGCTGAGGACCGCGGCCTGATAGCCAGACCCGGTGCCCACCTCCAGCACCTTATCGCGCGGGCTGATCTGCAGTGCCTGGCTCATCAGCCCAACCACCGAAGGCTGGCTGATGGTCTGCCCGCAGGCGATCGGCAGCGGCATATCCTCGTAAGAACGTTCGGCGAACAGCCCCTTGATGAACAGCCCGCGATCAATTTTCTCCATCGCGCTCAAGACACGCTGATCCGTTACGCCCTTGGAGCGGAGCGCAAAGAGGAACTGCATCTTGCGTGTGGCGATGTCGTCTTCGCTCATCTGTCGCTTTCCAGAGATTTCAGCCGCTCCAGCGCGTCATTTGCGGTCAGGTCCGCGCGCATTGGGGTGACGGAAATATAGTCATCAAGGTTCACCGCCGCATCGGTGCCGGGCAGAGTGGGGCGGCGCTGATCGCCCCCACGGACCCATAGGTAGCGCCGGCCGGTAGGCGAGGTATGTGGTTCCACCGCAAAGCCGGGGCCACGGCGATAGCCCTGCGGCGCCACACGCACGCCTTTCACCTCGGCGGCGGGGCAGGGCGGGAAGTTCACATTGAAGAACAGGCGATAGTCCTCTTCCTGTTCCGGCATCTGTTCCAGGATCTGGCGCAACAGGGGCACGGCATGTTCCGCCGCAGCCTCAAACGGGTTTTCCGCATTAAAGGTCTTTGGCCCTAGATATTGGCTGAGAGCAATGGCGCGCACGCCCTGCAACGCGCCCTCCATTGCGCCGCCCAGCGTGCCGGAGTAGAGCGCGTTTTCGGCCGAGTTGTTGCCGCGGTTCACGCCGGACAGGATCAGATCCGGTGGCGTGTCTTTCATCACGTCATGCAGACCGACCAGCACACAGTCGGCAGGGCTGCCTTCGGCGGCAAACCGGCGTTCGCCCAGTTTGGCGACCATCATCGGGTGGGTGTAGCTGATGCAATGGCCAACACCGGATTGTTCAAAGGCCGGGGCAACCACCCAAACCTCACCGTCTGGGCCGGCCAGTTCAGCCGCGATTGTTTCCAGCACCTTTAGGCCGGGGGCGTTGATGCCATCATCGTTGGTGACCAGAATACGCATGGCTGTGCCCCTTACCCTCAGCCCCGATGGGGCGATCTGCCTTATGTCTTCAGGCTCTTAGTAGGGGAGCGGCGTGAATGGGGCAAGCGCCCGCAAGGGGCACCCGCCATTGGTGTGGGCGCTGTGTTGTTCTTAAGCGACGCCCGGATCGGCCTGATCACCCAGTTCGGCCAGCAGTCGCTTGGCCTCCTCAGCGGGTTTGGCCAATGCGTCGCGGTCTTCGCCGGGGAAAAAACGGGCGCGGTTGGCAGTGGCCAGGGGCTTGGGCTGCAGGATGTGGACCTTGGGGCCGGTTGCGGCTGTTTCCGCCGCCCAGGACCGGGCCATATCGATCTGCGCGGATTTGGTCGCGCCATAGGCACCAAAGAACTTCTGCCCGCCGCGCGCGTCCTCAAAGAACAGTGCGGTGCCGTCTTCACCCAGAAGCGGGGCAACATAGGTGATCAGGCGGCCGGTGGCGGTGACGTTGATGTTGACCGACTTGTCCCAATCCTTGGCGTCGATGAACTGCGCCGGCGACAGCGGCGGGGCATGCACTGCGGCATGGGCCCACAGATCAATCGTGCCCCAGCGGTCATAGATCGAGCGGCAAAGCTGCGCCATGGCATCGGGATTGGTGATGTCCATCGGGGCCAGGGTGGCCTGTCCGCCTGCGGCCTGAATGCGGTCATCCAGCTCTTCCAGCGCGCCGGTGGTGCGCGCCACGGCAACGATGTGGTGGCTTTGGCAGAGCGCTTCGGCCAGGCCTGCGCCGAGGCCACGCGATGCGCCGGTGATGAGTGCGATTTTCTGTGTCATGACGGGGATGTGCGGCCTAATGGGCAAGAGGTCAAGGGCAAAGCGCTGCCCTGCGCTGCTTAGTCGTGTAGCAGATGGGGGCGGATGTCCTGACCGAAGGCGGCGTAGATATCCAGAAGCTGATCAAAGCTGATCCCGTTTTTCTGCGCCTCCGCCAGCTTACCGGATTGGGCAAGCGCGATCGGGCGGGCCTCGGGGCCGGGGAAATGCAGCAGGACCGGCAGGGGATCTTCGGTTTCCCCTTCAAAGCCGGGCAGCTGGTTGACCAGCGTCGCCGGTGCATCATCCACCGCCGGGGCATCCGCGCCATCAAAGGTGTCGAGATAGGCATAGAAGGCCGCTGGTGACACTTCGACCCAGGGCGTAATATGCAGCGCCTCATCGTCGGCGCCTTGGATGGGGAAACTCATGACCACGCGGACAAAGCGCTGCTCACCCGCCCGGCACAGGTCGGCGGTCAACTGATCCTCGCCCTGTTTAACAAAAGGTTGGTCCTCGCGCGCCTCATGCGGCCAGGGGCCGGGGTGATCAAAGCCAATGTCAAAGACACCGGAAAACCCCTGATCGGAGCCCGGCATCACGCGGTTGGGGTCATTGAAACGCCGCCAGCGGGCATCAAGATCAAGTAGGGCCATCGGGCACACCGTTGCTGTCTTCTGTTGGCGCCACGGTATGGGGCGGGGCTGGGCGCTGCAAGGGGGAAGCCTGCACGGGCCGAAAGGTCGGAGCCTCCGGCGGGAGTATTGTTGGAACGATGAAAGGGGGGGCAGGGCTTAGGCGGTGCCTAGGTGGTGGCAGGCAGGCGCATCTGGCGTTGGTCATCCCCGCGAGTCAGGGTCAGCGCGCCGCTGTGGATGGCGGTCACCTCCGCGCCCTCCAGCATGTCACCGGGTCGGACCTTGTGAATGCGTCCGGCCCCCAGATGCACATAGGCGCGCGGGCCCTCAGGCGTCAGGATCGTGCCGAGCAGGCTGGCATGGCCCATCGGCAGCGCTGACCGCTCGGTTGCGGCAGTGTCAATTGTTAGGCTGCGCTCCAGCCGGCCACGAACAGACATCACGGGTTACTCCAATACACCAGGAAAGCTTGGCAAGAACTGTGCCGAACTGGGAAACGGTGCCTCAGAAGTGTTGTGATTGTCTTGCAGCAGACAAAAAAACAGGGGGCACGCGGCCCCCTGAATGCATCGTATTTAGATCAAATTGCGCTTATTCAGCGGCTTTCATCTTGAAGCCTTTGGCGATCATGTCCTTGGGGGCGATTGGGTAATCGCCGGTGAAGACCGCATCGTGATAGGCCGGGGCCTCGGGGTTGCGGCCGGCCTTTTCGCCAACCGCGCGGTAGAGACCATCGATGGAGACAAACTTCAGCGAGGATACGCCAAGGTAAACGCGCATCTCTTCCTCGGTCATTTTCGCCGCCAGCAGTTCCTCCTGCGTGGGCATATCAACGCCGTAGAAATCCGGCCAGATGGTCGGCGGGGAAGCAACGCGGAAGTGCACTTCCTTCGCGCCCGCTTCCAGCACCATATCCTTGATCTTGCGGCTGGTGGTGCCGCGCACAATCGAGTCGTCAATCAGGATGACCCGTTTGCCCTTCATCAGCGATTTGTTGACGTTGAGCTTCAGGCGTACACCCATGTTGCGGATCTGTTCGGTCGGCTCAATGAAGGTCCGGCCGACATATTGGTTGCGCACAATGCCCATTTCAAACGGGATGCCGCTTTCCTGGCTGTAGCCAATGGCCGCCGGGGTGCCGCTGTCGGGCACCGGGCAGACCATATCGGCCTCAATCGGGTTTTCCAGCGCCAGCTGGCGGCCGATCTCACGGCGGACCTCATAGACGGATTTGCCGCCGATGATGCTGTCAGGGCGCGAGAAGTAGACATATTCAAAGATACAAGGCCGTGGCTCGGTCGGCTCAAACGGGCGGTAGCTTTCGATGCCCTCTTCGGAGATGACAACCATTTCGCCTGGTTCAATCTCACGCACAAACTCGGCGCCGATGATGTCCAGCGCGCAGGTTTCAGAGGCCAGCACCGTGCCTTCGCCCAGTTTGCCCATCACCAGTGGACGGATGCCGAGGGCATCGCGCACACCGATCAGCTTGGAGCGCGTCATGGCAACCACCGAAAACGCACCTTCGACCTGGCGCAGCGCCTCTTTCATCCGGTCCGGGATCGAGCGGCCCATGGAACGGGCCATCAGGTGGATGATACATTCGCTGTCGCTGGAGCTTTGGAAAATCGCGCCGCGTTCGATCAGCTCTTTGCGCAGATGTACGGCATTGGTCAGGTTGCCGTTGTGGGCAATCGCCGCGCCGCCCATGGAAAACTCACCAAAGAAGGGCTGAACGTCGCGGATCACCGCGCCTTTCTTGCCTGAGGTCGAGTAGCGCACATGCCCGATGGACAGCGGCCCCGGCAGGGTTTTCATCAGGGACTGGCTGGTGAAGTTATCGCGCACATAGCCGAACCGGCGGGCGCTGTTGAACCCGTCTTCGGGATCATGAGCAACAATGCCTCCGGCCTCCTGGCCGCGGTGTTGCAGGGCGTGCAGCCCCAAGGCAACGAAGTTGGCTGCGTCTTTTACGCCAATGGCGCCGAAGATCCCGCACTCCTCCTTCAGTTTGTCATCATCATCATGGGACGGGGTGGGGCAGTTGGGCATGGACAAGGTAAAGGCTCCGAATCCGTTTGCTGGCAGTTGGCCCCCGTATAGGACCTGAGGGCGCGCCTGTCATCAAAGGATCACAAAAGAATTTGTGCCGAACTGTCGCGTGCTTAAAATGGGGCCACAGCCGCAAGGCAAAAGGGCGGAGGATGAGATGCAGCGTCGCAGCGTTTTGGCTCAGATGATCGGCGGGTTGGGGGCTGGTCTGACCGGCGGGTTTGCAAGGATGAAGACCGCAGCGGCAAAGGCCGCAGAACGGGGTGCAGAACGGGGCGCGGGGGCGTGGTATGTGCCCGCCGAGGAGGTCCCGCATGAGCTGACATTTATGCAGTTCCCGGTGGCCCTGTCGGTCTATGGCGATCGGTGGTTTTTGCAGCAGGCCCAGGCCACGATTGCCGAAATTGCCAATACGATTGCCGAATTTGAACCGGTTGTGATGCTGGCCGCGGCTGGCGATCACGCCACCGCACGGCAACTCTTGTCAGACAAGGTGACGCTCTGGGACATCCCGACGGAGGATCTATGGTGCCGCGATAGCGGCCCGATTGTTGCGGTGGATGGCACCGGCGGGCGGGCTGTGCAGCATATCCAGTTTAACGGCTGGGGCGGCAAACAGCGCCATCGCCGCGATGGCCGGGTTGCGGAACGGGTGGCGGAGCGTTTGGGGCTGCCGCTTTTGCCCACAGGTCTGGTGGGCGAAGCCGGCGGTGTGGAGCAGGACGGCCACGGCCTGCTCTGCGCGCATGAAAGTTCCTGGGTGATTGGCAATCGCAATCCCGGCCTGCATCGCAATCAGGTGGAGGCAGCGCTGCTGGCGGCCTATGGCGCCGAAAGGATGATCTGGGCGCCGGGGGTGAAGGGGCAGGACATCACCGATTATCACATCGACAGCCTGATGCGGTTTACCGGGCCGGGGCGGGGGTTGATCAACCTGCCCGAGGAGCCGGACTTTGACGATCCCTTCCATGTCTCAGCCTTTGAGACCCATGACATCCTGCAAGCCGCCGGAGTGGCGCTGGAGGTGATTTCTGAACCAAACGTGCGGCGGGTCCAGTCGCTGGATTTCGTCGCCTCCTACGCCAACTACTACGTCTGCAACGGTGCGGTCATTGCCGCCGAATTTGGAGACCGTGAGACCGATGCCGCAGCCGAACGGGCGCTGCGCCGTCTTTACCCCGGCCGTGATGTGGTGATGCTGAACGTTGATCCCTTGGGGGAGTTGGGCGGCGGCATCCATTGCGCCACGCATGAGGTGCCCAGCGGTTAAGCCGCGCCGCGCCACAGCCAGAGGGCCAGCGCCGGAAAGGCCAAAAGCTCCAGCAGCAGTGACGGCAAAACGCTTGGGGTCAACGCAGCCTCCATCGCGCCCAGCCGGAACAGCCCGGCCACGGCGATCATCAGGCTGAGGGAAATCAACGCCGGGCGCATGGTGCCGATCAGAAAGCTGCCGATCACATAGGTCAGCCCCGTCACCACAAAGAGACCGCCGAGGAAACGGATGTGATTGTCCTGGATCTGATAGGCCGTTGGATCCGCGATCGCGACATAGCCCGGGTCAACCTGCCAGCCCAAGGTGGCGATCCCCCCAACCGCAAAGTCGAGGCCCAGAAGGCTGATCGCCAGACCCACCAACAACAGGGTGTATTTCAGCAAGCTTTCGGATCTGAGCATCGCGCCGCCCTTCCTAAATTAGAACGCGTTCTAAAATATGCATTTGCTGGTCTCTGGCAAGCGTTTTGTGTAACGTGTGCCAAATAAGTGAGGATGCCATGGCAAAATCCCCCCCCCGTCAGATCGGAAGGCCGAAACGCAGTGATGCTGATGTCGCGCAGACCCGTAAGGAAATCGCGGCAGTAGCCCTGCGCCTGTTCCATGCCGAAGGTTGTAACTCCGTCTCCATCCGCCGTCTGGCGCAGGAAGCGGGCTGTTCACCGATGACGATCTACGCCCATTTCGATGGCAAGATCGACATCCTGCAATACCTCTGGGCGGATGTGCTGGATCAGCTTTTTGAGCAGATCGAAGCGGAGATTGCATCGCTGACTTCTGAGGTTGCGCGGCTGAGCGCGGCGGCGCAGACCTTTCTGCGGTTCTGGATTGAGGCGCCGGAACACTTTCGTCTGGTCTTCATGTCTGACGGGGTCGAACGCAGCGATGTGGGATGTTTTCTGAACCGGGCTGAAACCAAAGCGCAGTTTCAGCGCTTTGCCGAACTGGTGGCCGCCGCCGTGCCGGCGGGTGCGGATGCAACACAGCGCTTTGACAGTCTGCTGGCCGCCCTAATCGGTGCGGCAATGGCGCATAATACGCTGACCGATTACCCATGGATCGCGGCCGATAAAATGGCGGATGACTACGTTGACCTGGCCATTCGCCCGTAACAGTAGCGCCTACGGGCCAAGGCCCCAGAACAAACGGCGTCCGAAGGGGCGCCGTTTCCAGATGTGATTTTGGACTGCCCGCCAAAAAAAAGCGAGGGCTGGCACACTAGTGGCTCGTCGGACAGACGCGAACCTCCAACGGATCTGTCTTGCTGGCTGAATTCACCGCTGCAAGCACATCTTTGGGGCCGACAGAAACAGTCATGCAGCTGTATGTTGCGTCTGCATCACCTTTGGAAACGGACCCGACGAGAACATCGCTGAACAGATGGGGCCCGTTTGGTGGCGTCGTTATACTGCGGACCGTCACCCTAACCGCACCGGGATCAGCGGGATCTGCGTCCGAGGGCGTCACAAGACATACGGACCATCTGTCAATACTGGGCTGGACGATCAGCGCAAGCGGTTCGCGTGGGACGTCATAGTTTCGGCAGGACGTATCGACCCAGTTTCCCTTGTTGCACATCGTGTTTATCCCTGCGGAGGGTGAGACGATTGCACCCTGGCTATACGGCTCACCCGCATAGTCGCATTTGGTGTCATGAGCCTCATCCCAATTTGGGCCTTCGCAAACAGTTTTGGCGCCATCACGGACAATTTGAGCATTTTTGGTGAAAGCCTTACCATCGTAATAACAGGCATTCTGAGGGGGATTAGCATGGGCACCACCTGCCAGCGCAGGGGAGGCCAACAGCAGTGCGCAAAGAAATAGCCGCATTTGAAATTGCTCCTTAAATGAAAATTGTTGCAAAAAATTTGGTGATAATGCTGCTACCTTAGCGCGGTTTTCTATTTTGCCAAACCCTCCCTCAAAAAGCTTGATCCAACAAAAAACGGCGCCTCGTTGGGCGCCGTTTGGAAACTTGCGGGTGGCCGCGATTACAGCTCGCAGCTGCTGACCAGATCTTCGTATTTTGAGGTGATCCAGCCCAGCGACGCGCTGGGGTCGCGGTCTTCGATCTTGCCGGTCATTGAGGCAAAGACCTTGGCCGAGCGGCTGTTGTCCACCATGGCAACGTCCTGACCCACCGCAACGGTTTCGTAGACGAAGAAGGTGATCGCCACCAAGAGCACGCCGCGCAACACCCCGAAGAGGAAGCCCAGACCCTGATCCAACCCGCCCAGGATCGACCGCTGCACCAGCGATGAGAACAGCGGCGTAAAGAGAGACGCCACCACCAGCACCAGTGCGGCGACCACAAAGGCGGCTGACAGCATCGACAGTTCGCAGCTGTCGGCGATGAAATCACCCACAACGGGGATCTCTTTGACCAGCGGTTGCACTTTCGGGGCGAACATAAAGGCCAGCACAGCGGCCAGAATCCAGCCAGCGATCGCCAGCGACTCGCGGACTAAGCCACGCGAATAGGCCAAAAGGGCCGACAAAATGATGACCAGCGCGACAACGCCGTCGATGATGGTGAAACCGTCCATGGTCCGTTTCTTATCCCTGTTCCCTATGTGACGCCTCAGCCAGCGCCGAATATATCACCCACAAATGCGGTCAGGTCTGCATATGAGCGCAGGCTCAACCCATCGCCCCCGGTGATCTTGCCGCCAGACGGAACGATGGCTGAGGTGAAACCAAGTTTTTGCGCTTCTTTCAACCTGTTTTCGCCCTGACCCACCGGTCTGAGCGCCCCGGAGAGCGAGATTTCACCGAAAACCACCGTATCTGCGGGCAATGCTGCGTCTTCGCGGGCCGACAGCAGCGCCGCCGCAACGGCCAGGTCTGCGGCGGGTTCCTTGACTTTCAGACCTCCTGCCACGTTCAGATAGACGTCCAATCCGGCAAAGGGGATGCCGCAGCGGGCCTCCAGCACGGCCAGGATCATCGCCAGACGTGAGGCATCCCAGCCCACCACTGACCGGCGCGCCTGCGCGTGGGGAGAGGGTGCGATCAGGGCCTGAAATTCGACCAAAACCGGCCGGGTGCCTTCGATGCCGGAAAAGACCACCGATCCGGGCGAGGGCTCCCCCCGTTCAGAGAGGAACAGTGCGGAGGGGTTCAACACCTCAGACAAGCCGCCACCGGTCATTTCAAAAACGCCGATCTCATCCGCGGGGCCAAAACGGTTTTTCACCGCACGCAGGATGCGGAACTGATGGCCGCGCTCCCCTTCGAAATAGAGCACGGTGTCGACCATATGTTCGACCACACGGGGGCCAGCGATCTGACCCTCTTTGGTGACGTGGCCGACCATCACGATGGAAATGCCTTTGCGTTTGGCAAAGGTCGTCAACTCATGGGCGGCGGCGCGCACCTGGCTGACCGATCCCGGCGCGCTGTCGACATTGTCGGCCCACATGGTCTGGATCGAGTCGATGATCGCCAGCTGTGGCATCTCGGCCTCCAGCGTGGTCAGAATATCGCGCAGGTTGGTTTCTGCAGCCAGTTTCACCGGCGCATCCGACAGGCCCAGCCGCTGGGCCCGCATCCGCACCTGCGCCGAGGCCTCTTCGCCGCTGACATAGATGGTTTTCAAACCCGCCTGGGCAAACCGCGCTGCCGCCTGCAGCAGCAGGGTGGATTTACCGATGCCGGGATCGCCGCCGACCAGAATGGCACTGGCCGGCACCAGGCCACCGCCCAAGACGCGGTCCAACTCATCCAGCCCGCTTTGGGTGCGCGGTGGCGGGGCTTCTTCGGTCGACAGGTCGGTCAGTTCCAGCGCGGCGCCGCGTTTGCCGCCCAGCGATTTGGACGCGGGACCGGCCGACAGCGGCGTGTCCTCAACGATGGTATTCCATTCGCCGCAGCCGTCGCAGCGGCCGGACCATTTGGTGAAAGAGCTGCCACAGGCGGAACAGCTGAAGGTTTTGTTTTGTTTGGCCATGGGCTGTTGATGCAACAGCCACGCGCAAGGGTCAAACTGCGATTTTGTCTGGCGTTTCCTGTGGCGGGATCACCCGTTCGGGTGAGGTAGCGATGAGACAAGGTTTAATAAAATGCCGCTGATGCCGAAGAATTCCTAGGGAAATAAGCGGTCCGCGGGGCTTAATAGCCGCGCCGGTGACGCGCCCGCGTAGCCTATCAGTGCTGATTTTTTACCGAGACATTTTGAGCAGCGTTGCCCGGCGAATTGTAGGGGACATGCAATGAATTCAATTTTACCTTCGCGGTTGACTGCCGCAACACTGGCGCTGCTGTGCTGCGCTGCCCCGGCTGCCTATGCGCAGTCTTTGGGCAAATTGACCTATACGGCCACCATTTCAGGCACCAACAGCCCGGATGATGGCTGGGTCTACTACGTCGACAACAATCGAGAAATCTCTGCCGGGTTTACCGAGTTCTTGGTCAAACCCATATCCCTTCCACCGCTTAAGCCCGTTGGTTTCGCACCCGCCGGTGGGGAGAAAGCTGCCGTTGTGCTGGATGAACCGGTACCAGTTTTCACGCAGCCTCATGTGCGCGTTGTCAGTGTGAAACACACTGGTGTGCCCTTAAGTGACAGCGATCAGGCGTTCTACTCTATCGCGTCCGAAAGTTACGAGCGGTATGATGGCGCCCTGCGCGGAACCAGGAATTTTTACGTTAGCAGGGTTTCCGAAGGAGATGGTTTCAAGCTCAGATTCGAGAGCGAAACAGATAGCGCCTACATCGCCTTTGCCTCTTCCGAACAATGGGTTGGGACCACCTCTTTTGAATATCAGCTGGAGTTCTACAACCTGATCGTCGAACATCTGCTTGCCGGACCAACAGCGCAGCAGCAGCTGGATGAAAACGGTTCGATCATGGTGCAGACGGGTCTGGGCACGATCCTGATCACCCGAACCAATGTGCGCGATGCGGTCGCGGGCAGCTTTGCCAGTCGGGACAACACCGTCTTCATGTCCACGCAGGGCCGCGATGCTGGCACCGGCACCATGATGGGTGACACCTATGTGTGGATGCGCGTTTCGGGCTTCCGCTCGGAGGATGACGATCGCAGCTTCTCCAGCCCGCTGTTGCAGCTGGGTGTGGATGTTGAACTGAACGACAACCTGCTGGCAGGTCTGTCGGTTGGGCGCGCCAACCTCGATGCGTCCTCGCCTGATTTCAGCTACACCGGTCAGCAGACGATGGTGCAGCCTTATCTGGGGTGGCGCAGTGGCGACTGGCACGGCACCGCATCGTTGAGCCTGGGCAAGATCGACTATGATGAGATCACCCACTCCGGCGGTACCGCCGCGGCGGAGGGCGATCTGCGCGCCTTCAGTGCTGAGGTGAAGCGCGACATCGATCTGGGAAAAGGGCGCACACTGACCCCCACCCTGGGCCTTAGCAAAGGCCGCGTGGAGCTGGCCAGCACCTCTGGTTCGCTGGCAGGCAGCGGCGTGGGCGAAAGCGTTGATTTCACCCGTGCCTCCGTCGGGGCGGAATGGCGTCAGGCGCTGAGCGCAGGCTCACTGACCCTGGGGCTGAGCGGGGACTACACCGACACCAATGCGCCGATCGCGCTCAGCTCGGGCGAATATGACCAGAACGGCTGGGCCGGCACGGCCTCGCTGGGGTTCCAGACGGAACTGGCCAACGGCTTCTCAATCGATCTGGGGCTGTCCCTCGGCGGCCTTGGTCAGGACTTCTCAGAGCAAAGCGCCTGGCTGGAGATCGGTAAAAAGTTCTGATGCGCAGAACTTTATGAGACGGAGAGCGGGGGCGATGCTGCATCGTCCCCGTTTTTCTTGCCGCTGAGGCGCTGGCGTTTTTCGGCCAAGGACAGGCCGAGGGAGGCCAGAATACAGCCGGTAAACAGGTACAGGCCCCAAGCCACCTCAACCGTGCCAAGGCCAATGCCCTTGGCCAGCACAATATAAAGCGCGATCAGGAAGATATCTGCCATCGCCAGCTTGCCCAGGACGGTCAGCACCGGTAGGGCCCGGCGGTCCAGCAGGTGAAACTGCACCAGCGCCAGTCCTAAGGTTTTCACATAGGGTGCAAATAGCGCAAAGAAGGTCACCAGAAGCGCCAGAAACACATCACTGCCCCAAAGGCTCTGCAGGCCGGAAATCACGCTGATCTCACTCAGGCCAAACAGCGGCAACAGCCCTGCGCGCAGCAGCGGGGCAAACCAGGCGACCGGAAACAGCACCAGCAGCAAGAGGTTGAGAATACGGGCCATTTTGCGCGGTCTCCCTATGTCACCAGCGGGTTATCGGCGTGTTGCCTGCGGGTTATCGGTGTGGCTGAGAGGTAAGCAGCAGCGCCACCCGCTGCAAGGGGTCAGCCCAAGATGCCCCAGCCGGTCAGGGCAATCATCGCCGTCATCGCGCCAAGCGCCGGCAGATCGGCGCGGCCCCAGCCATCCTCGCGCCCCAGGCGGAACCAGTCAAACAGCAGCCAGCCATAGATGCCAATCGCAGCAAAATCGCGGAACTGGCGCATCTGCAGCTGTTGCAGCCAGGCGGGCGGCATCAGCCAGAACAGGAACAGCAGCACCGCCGCCACCACACAGGACCACGCGGCGCGCGGCGGGTGCGGGCTGCGCAGGCGCATCAGGGCGGCGATAGCGACCAAAACGGGCAGGGACAGAACGCAGAGGCGCAGCAGCGTCAGAACCAGCGGCGACAGATCCGGCAGGTAGGTGGCAATCAGCGGTGTATCAGACATGTTGTCCCCTCCCTTGTTGCCAAGCCTCAGGGCCTAGCGCACAGCCTCAATCGGGCCATCGGCGCGGCCGTGAATAAACTGATCCAGATAGGGATCGCCTGAGGCATCCATCTGCGCCACCGGGCCCGTCCATTGGATGACGCCATCGTGGAGCATCGCCACATTATCGGCAATCGCCCGGACTGAGGTCATATCGTGGGTGATGGTCATCGCGGTTGCGCCCATTTCCACCACAATCTCACGGATCAGATCGTTGATGACGCCAGACATGATCGGGTCCAGACCGGTGGTCGGCTCATCAAAGAAGATGATCTCAGGCTCGGCGGCAATGGCGCGGGCCAACCCGACCCGTTTTTGCATGCCGCCTGACAGTTCCGACGGGAACAGATCCGCCACATCCGGCTTCAACCCGACCCGGCGCAGTTTCTCAATCGCGATGTCGCGTGCCTCGGCCTTGGGGCGTTTCAGGCTGCCCCGCATCAGGCGGAAGGCCACGTTCTGCCAGACCGGCAGGCTGTCAAACAGCGCGGCGCCCTGAAACAACATGCCAAAACGCGCCAGGAAGGCATCGCGATCCCCGGTGCCGACGTCCTGTCCATCCAGAGTGATCGACCCGCTGTCCGGGGTCACCAGACCCAACACCGATTTCAACAGCACCGATTTGCCGGTGCCCGAACCGCCGATGATCACCATCGATGTGCCCTTGGGGATGGTCAGGTTGACCCCCTGCAGCACTTTCTTGGGGCCAAAGGCCTTATGGACATCTGTCAGCTCAATCATGCGGAAAAGAACAGCTCTGTAAGGATGTAGTTGGCAGCAAAGATCAGGACCGAGGCCGCGACAACCGCCGATTTGGTCGCCGCGCCAACGCCCTGCGCCCCGCGGCCGGAGTTCATGCCGTAAAAGCAGCCCACCGTGGCAACGATGAAGCCAAAGACCGCGCCTTTGATCAGGCCTGAGGTCACGTCAAAAACCTCAAGGAAGTCGACGGTGTTTTTTAGATAGGCGGCGGCGTTGAAATCCAACCGGCTGACGCCCACCAGATAGCCCCCCATGATGCCGATGACATCTCCCACGGCCACCAGACAGGGCACCGCCAGAGTGGCGGCCAGAACGCGGGGCAGGGTGAGGTATTTCATCGGGTTGGTCGACAGGGTGACCAGCGCGTCGATCTGTTCTGTCACCTTCATGGTGGCAATCTCGGCCGCGATGGAACTGGCGACACGTGCCGCCACCATCAGGCCACCAAGCACCGGCCCCAACTCGCGCACCATGCCGATGGCCACAATCGAGGGCACAACCGCCTCAGCCGAGAACCGCGCACCGCCTGCGTAGATCTGCAGCGCCAGCGCGCCGCCGGTAAATAGCGTGGTCATGCCGACCACCGGCAGGCTCAGCCAGCCGATCTGCACCAATGCGGTCAGAAATTCGCGGGTGTAGAACGGCGGGCGCAGCAGGTGGCTGATGGTTTCCGCCGCAAACAGCGTCAACCGCCCCACCATGGCCAGCATCGCCAGCACCTGCGCCCCAAGGCCGCCTATCACCCGCACAACACTCATCCGCCGATATACTGGCGCTGATAACGCCGCCCCATGGAGGTCAGGATTTCATAGCCGATGGTGCCAGCGATATCCGCCAGATCGTCAACCTTCTGCTGACCATTCAGGATCTCAAGCTGATCCGGGGCTTCGGCCAGATCGGTGACATCCACGGTGATCAGGTCCATCGACACCCGACCCACCACCGGGCAGGCGGTGCCATTTGCAAAGACACTGAGCGTTGCACCGTTCAGGCCGTTGCCGATCACACGGTGCAGACCGTCGGCGTAGCCCGCCGCCACGGTGGCGATTTTGCTGGGCCGTTCGGCCACCCAGGCGTTGCCGTAGCCCACGGCCTCGCCCACCGCCACATCGCGGGTCTGGATCACCGGCAGCGCCACGGTTACAACGGACGCGGCATCTTCAAACGGCAACCCGCCATAAAGCCCCACGCCGGGGCGCACCAGATCGAAGTGATAGTCCGGCCCCAACAGGGTTCCGCCGGTTGCCGATAGGGACCGTGGCACGGTGACGCCGGCGGTCATTTCGGTGAAACAGGCCAGTTGCTGGGCATTCATCGGATGATCCGGCTCATCGGCGCAGGCCAGATGGGACATCACCAGCCGCAGATCCCCGGCCTCGGCGCGGGACCGCAGCGCGGCCCATTCCGCAGGTTCCATCCCCAGACGGTTCATGCCGCTGTCGAGCTGCACGCCGTAGCCGCGATGGGGCAGGGCGCTGAGGTGACGGTCCAGTTGCGCGGCGGAGTTCAGCATCGGGATCAGATCCAGATCGCGGATCAGATCGGTATCCCCGGCGCCGTGGCCGGAAAACACGCAGATCTCAGCCCCGTCGCAAATCGCCTCACGCACCGGGATTGCCTCCTCGGCGGCGGCCACGAAGAACCGGCGCAAGCCTGCCGCACACAGGGCCTTGGCCACGCGGCCAGAGCCGAGGCCATAGCCATCCGCTTTGATCACCGCGGCGGTTTCAACCGAGGCGTTGGATTTTGCATCAAGCGCCCGCCAGTTGGCCACCAGCGCATTGAGGTCGATCGTCAGAGTAGAAACAGTCATGGCGCCTGTTTTGCCAGACGCGTGGGGCGGGTCAAGATGAAAGCGCAACCACCCCGCCAAAACGTGGCGCCTTGAGGCGCGGCTGCGCAATATGAGTATTTGGAGAACATTGAAAAGGGGGTGGAAAGGGGGCGGGTGTTGCCCCCTTAAGATTTGGCAATTGGAAGGGCGGCTTAATAGCCCTGGTCGTCCTGCTGCCACTGTTTGACAAGGTTGCCAAAGCGGGTGAACTGCGCCTCAAACGACAGCTCGACGGTGCCGATGGGACCGTGACGCTGCTTGCCGACGATGACCTCGGCCTTGGCGTGCAGGCGTTCCATCGCCTCTTTCCACTCTTCCATCTTTTCAAGTTCGTGATCGCCGGGTTTTTCACGTTCTTTATAGTATTCCTCACGGAACACGAACATCACCACATCCGCATCCTGTTCGATCGAACCGGATTCCCGCAGGTCCGACAGCTGCGGACGTTTATCGTCGCGGCTTTCGACGTTACGCGACAGCTGGGACAGCGCGATCACCGGGATGTTCAGTTCCTTGGCGATAGCCTTCATGCCCATCGAAATCTCGGCAATTTCGTTTACACGGTTGTCTGACATACCGCGGCAGAGCTGCAGGTAGTCGATCACCAGAAGGTCCAGACCATGGGTCCGCTTCAGCCGCCGTGCCCGGGCGGCCAGCTGGCTGATCGGGATCGCCGGCGTGTCATCGATGAACAGCGGACAGGCCTCAAGATCCTTCGCGGCCTGCACAAACCGGCGGAACTCTTCCTCGGTCATGTCACCCTGGCGGATCTTGTGGCTGGAAATCTCCGAGGCTTCGGCCAGAACACGACCGGCCAGCTGTTCGGCGCTCATTTCGAGCGAGAAGAAGCCGACAACACCGCCGTCCACCGCGCCTTCGGTGCCATCCTGTTTCAGACCGCGCTTGTAGGCCTTGGCGACATTAAAGGCGATGTTGGTCGCCAGCGAGGTTTTCCCCATCGAGGGACGCCCCGCCAGGATCAAAAGGTCCGAGGGGTGCAAACCACCAAGCTGTTTGTCGAGATCGACCAGACCGGTGGAGATCCCCGCCATGCCACCGCCGCGCTGATAAGCTTCGTTGGTGACATTTACCGCTTCAGTGACGGCTTTGAGGAAGGATTTGAACCCCGACTCGGTCTGGCCCTGCTCGGACAGCTGATAAAGCTTCTGCTCGGCGTCAACGATCTGCTCTTTCGGCTCGGAGGCCACATCGACCCGGCGCGCCTTTTCCGAGATGTCACCGCCAAGGCGGATCAGCTCGCGGCGGATGGCCAGATCATAGATCATCTGCGCGTAGTCACGCACCGCAAAGGCCGAGATGGACGCCCCCGCCAGCCGGACCAGATAGGCTGGTCCCCCAAGCGCCTTGAGGCCCTCGTCTTCCTCAAGGAACGCTTTCAGCGTCACCGGCGTTGCCAATTGGTTTTTGGCGATGCGGGCGGCGGCCACCTCGTAGATGCGCTGATGGACAGGCTCATAAAAATGCTGCGCATTAATGACCGAAGCAATTTTGTCATAGACATCATTGTTGGTCAGGATCGCGCCAAGCAATTGCTGCTCGGCTTCGATCGAATGCGGCATTGGATCAGTCGCTTCCGCCTCTTCTTTTGGCGCAGCGCTGTTGATCGGAGCGATTTCGTTCATTGTTTTTACTGTCCCCCAGTGGGTGGAGGTTTTACTCGAAGCGGCGTTTGCCGGGCAAATTGTATGTTTTGGTGGACCACCCTGTGCAAGACCTGTGAATGGCCTGTGGATAGATTGGTCCTACATCATTTTGTCGGCTGCGGCTGGTTTCTGTCAATATCTTGGTGCCTCACAGCCAGTAGGTGGAAAAGGCACGCCGGATGACCCTGTGCGGATCGGCGTGCCTTTGCCTATGGTTGCGGCTCAGCGGTGGCTCTTCGGTGGCTGAGCGGCGATCGCGTCGCGGATCAGCCTTTTTTGTTGGCTTCCTGCCACGCGCGGGGATCGTTCAGGAACGACTCAACCTCGTTGAGCGTTTCTTCATCAAAGGCTTTCTGCGCCTTGGCTTCTGCCAGAACATCCCACCAGGTGCAGAGGTAGTGCAGCTCCACGCCATGATCACCCAGACGTTTCGTCGTCTCAGGGAAAATGTCGTAGTAGAAGATCACCGCAGTGTGGCCGCACTCCGCGCCGGTTTCCCGGATCGCATCCACGAAGGACAATTTGGAGCCGCCATCGGTGGTCATATCCTCAACCAGCAACACGCGCTGGCCTTCGGTCATGACGCCTTCGATGCGGGAGTTGCGACCGTAGCCCTTGGGTTTCTTGCGCACATAGGTCATCGGCAGCGCCATGCGTTCAGCAACCAGCGCGCCAAAGGGGATGCCTGCGGTCTCGCCACCGGCGATGTTGTCAAAGGCCTCAAAGCCAGCATTGCGCATGACGGTGACGGTCAGGAAGTCCATCAGCGTGGTGCGGATCCGCGGGAAGGAGATCAGCTTGCGACAATCCACATAGCTGGGCGAGGGCAGGCCAGAGGCCAGCGTATAGGGCTCACGCGAGTTGAAGTTCACCGCACCGATTTCCAGCAGCATACGGGCAGAGAGGCGGGCGATTTCTTCTTTGGACGGGTAGGACGTTGGGATCATCTGGGCAGCACCTTTTTGAAGCGATCAGCAGCTCGCGCGCTGATAGCCGATCTATGGCGACGATGTCGAGAGGGGTTGCTGTGGAAGGGAGGCTGCGCCAGAAACGGCAGGCGCAGCCTTTTGTTCTCGAGCGTAACGCTTAAGCCACTTTCCAATGCACCGGGAAGCCGGGGTCGAACACGGTGACGGGGCCGTCTTGGGTGTCGATCTGTTCCGGGAAAGCAGTGGGCGTCTCGCCTTTGGTCAGGGTCAGCGTGCCCTGGTTCACCGGCAGGCGGTAGAAGTTCGGACCGTTTTCGCTGGCAAACTTGGCGAGGTTTTCCAGCTTGCCTTCTTCCTCAAACACATGCGCCAGCAGCGGCATGGTGTTGGTGGCGGTGAAACAGCCCGCGCAGCCGCAGGGCTGCAGCTTGTTGGCGTCCGTGTGCGGCGCCGAGTCGGTGCCAAGGAAGAAGCGCGCATCGCCCGAGGTCGCGGCGGCGCGCAGGGCGATCCGGTGCTCTTCGCGTTTGGCGACGGGCAGGCAGTAGTAATGCGGTTTGATCCCACCGACCAAGATGTGGTTGCGGTTGATGATCAGGTGGTGCGTGGTGATCGTGGCGCCCAAATCCTTGTCCTGGCTGCGCACATAATCTGCCGCGTTGGCGGTGGTGATATGTTCCATCACCACACGCAGGCCCGGGGTGGCCTTGCGGATCGGATCCAGAACCCGGTCGATGAACACGGCCTCACGGTCGAAGATATCGATGTCGTGGTCGGTGACTTCGCCGTGGGTACAGAGCGGCAGACCGATCTCGGCCATCTTTTCCAGCACCGGGCGCACCTTGTCAAAATTGGTCACACCGGAGGAGGAGTTGGTGGTCGCCCCTGCCGGGTACAGCTTCACCGCTTTGACCAGCCCGCTGGCATGGGCGGCGGCAACGTCTGCGGCGTCGGTGTCTTCGGTCAGGTAGAGCGTCATCAAGGGTTCAAACGCCATGCCCTCAGGCAGGGCGGCCAGAATGCGGTCCCGGTAGGCCGCGGCATCTGCGCCTGTCACCACCGGCGGCACCAGATTGGGCATGATGATCGCACGGGCGAAATCGCGGGCGGTTTCGGGCAGGACGGCCTGCAGCATCGCGCCATCGCGCAGATGCAGGTGCCAGTCATCGGGGCGGGGAATGGTGATGGAGGTGCTCATGGCCCCGCGCTTACACAAATCTATGCCGAAGCGCTAGAGCCCTAAGAGCGGCTTATGCCTCTGCGCCGCCATCAGGCGCGGGCTGGTCAGCCTGTGATGAGGCAACTGGTTCAATCCCGGGGATGCGGATTTTGCCTTCGCGGGCTGCAGCCTCCAACGCGTCAAGGCGGCGGCGGATCCGTGGGGCGCGCATGCGGCTGGTCACATTGCGGCAGACCATTGCGGCCATCCAAGGCCGTTCAGCCGCATCCATACGTGCGATCAAGCCACGCAGATACCGGGGATAGTCACGGCGGGCGCGGTAGAGGCGGGCGAACTCTTCTTCGCTAAAGCGATCCTCGCCAATCGCCTGCAGGATCGGGAACAGCAGTTCCATGCTCAGCAGATCCGACTGCAACGCGCTGCCCATATTGGGCAGGCGCAGCTTGGTGACATTACGGCGGGTGAACAGCGCGGCATGCATCGCGTCCAGCTCTTCGCGCGGGTCATAAAGCACGTAGCCCTGTTGTGCGGCATCCATCATATCGGGCGCGTAGCCAAAACGATCAGTAAATGACGTGCGGCGCATCTCAACAAAGCGATTGTCCCATTCGGTGACGCGCGGGTCCAGCGTGGCCTGTGGCTGGATCGCCAGCACATGCGCGCCGGGGGAGGCGACCGAGAAGGCTACGGCGGCATAGCCACAGGGGCCCGCGCCATAGAAAATCACCCGGTCAAATTCCTCAAAAAACCCGTCATCAATCAGCTGGTCAAAGAAACCATAGACTTCTGGCGCGCGGAACCAAGTGTCGCCGTCGCTGATCACGGACAGGTGGGACCAGCCCAGCGAACGGGCGAAATCCCAGCCCAGCGGTTGTGCACTTTCGGAAAGAGCCTGAATGCCCTGACGGGTTTCAAAGGTGACCAAGAGGATCGGCTTTTCATCCACGAAGCCGGCACAGTGGCGCGCGCCCAAGGGTTGGAAAAAGCCGGTTTCTTCGGTGATCTCGCTAAAACGTTCCAGCCATTCAGCTTTCTTCAAGCCGTTCAGCGGCGTGTCGAGCGGGTTGGGCGCGTCCAGCATATACTCAGATCCTCAGTACCGTGCCCTTTGGGGTGCAACCTGCACCCGGGGCTTTTGGGGGGCTTTATGGGCTTTTGAGGAAATTTGACCCGAGTTTGCGGCCAAAATGCGGAGAAACGGCGGGAATCCTAGGGCCTTTGGGGCTTGGAGCCGGAGGATTTGGGCGGAAATGTGTCGCCCGCCCGATGGCATTGGTCGGTCGGCGTTGATCGCGCAGGGGCTGCCCCTACCTAAACAGAGATTGATTGGCGAAGGTATTCTGGCAGGAGAGGACAATGGATCGCAGAGGGTTTTTGAAACTGGGCGGCGCCGGTGCAATTGCGGCGGGCGCGGGCTACGCTTGGGGCCAGTCGACAGCGCGAAAACTGCCGCTGATCCCGATGACCGATCTCACCGCCGGGATTGAGGGACGGATCGCGCTGAACCTGCAATCGGCGCAGCATGACTTTGGCAATGGGGCTGCCAGCGCCACCTATGGCATCAACAATAGCTATCTGGGGCCTGTTTTGCGGGTGAAACAGGGTCAGGTGCTGCCGTTTGATGTGATGAACATCATCGGCGATGTGACAACGATCCACTGGCACGGGCTGCACATCCCCGGGGACGTCGACGGCGGTCCCCATCAGGAGATTGAGGATGGCACAACCTGGTCGCCTGACGTGCCGATTGTGCAGGGGGCCTCCATGAACTGGTTCCATTCGCATATGCACGGAAAAACCGCGCAACAGACCTACAACGGGTTGGCAGGTGTGCTGCTGGTCGAAGACGACGGAAGCCTCGCCGCGGATCTACCCAAGACCTATGGCGTGGATGACTTCACCCTCGTCCTGCAGGACAAGATGTTCGATGCCAGCGGGCGGATGAGCTATTCGCTGACGGGCGACACAATTGAGGAGGGGTTCCAGGGGGAAACCCTCGTGGTCAATGGGGCGATTACGCCGGTGGCGCAGGATGTGCCGACGGGATTGGTGCGGCTGCGATTGCTGAACGCCTGCAACGCGCGGTTCTTGGAACTGTCGATGGCGACGGGCCCGATCACGGTAATCGCCTCCGATGGCGGCTTCCTTTCATCCCCGGTTGAGGTGGAGAACATCGTGATGTCCCCCGGCGAACGCTATGAGATCCTTGTTGATATGGCGGCTGTCGAAAGCAACGCGCTGACCGTCAACCTGAACGGCGGTGATGTGGGCTTCTTTGCCAGCCTGTTTGGCGGCAATCAGACCACGATTGCGCTGCAGCTTAATCGCACGGCGCAGGCAGGCTTCACCGGGGCGATGCCAAACCGTTTGGCTGTGTTGGCGCCACCCAAACGGTCTGAGGCAACGGTGACACGGTCGTTCCAGTTGGACATGGATCTGGGGGCTGATCTGACCGCGCTGGCGCTGGCGTGGGATAATTTCTGCGGCGATGCCGGGGCGATGGCGATCAATGGTCAGCCAATGAAGATGGACCGGATCGACGAAAAGGTGACCAAGGGCACCACGGAAATCTGGCGCATCACGGCAGATGAACAGCAGCATCCTTTCCACGTGCACGGCTGCTCCTTCCGTATCCTGCAGCAAGAGGGCGGTGCAGCCCCCGCCTATGCGCAAGGCTGGAAGGACATGGTGCATGTCGGCGAAGGCTGGTCAGAGATCCTGGTGCGGTTTGATCATGCAGCGCCGGCCGATGCGCCGTTTATGTATCACTGCCACATTCTGGAACATGAAGATTGCGGCATGATGGGGCAATTCACTGTGACGTAACAGTGGTTTAGCAGGGGATTGGTTGCGCTTACTTGCCCGAGGTTTCTGCCGCGTTGACCCGCGCCTTATTGGCGTGATGGGTCAGAAACTTCGCAGCTTGCTCCGGCACGGGCTGGCTGGGCGGGGTCATCAGCAGGCGGGAAAACAGGGCGCGCGATGGCTCCTCTGACAGCAGCGCCTCAAACCGGGCATGGCGCCAGGCGACGGCCTGCTGGTGTAGCGCAGCAAGCGTGTCGTCTGCCTTCAGCTGATCCATCGCTGCCAGCATTTCCGGCGCCAAAGACTGGATCGAGCGGTCTTTTTCCACGTTGAAGTTACGTTCCACCCAGTAATCCAGCCCCAGCCGATCCGCCTCATGCACGGCGCGGCCGCGATCAGCCTTCAACACATAGCTTTCCATCGTGCCCAGCGGGTAGTGGTTCAGCTGCGCCAGCTTGTAGTTTGACTGGCCGTAGTTGGAAAAGATCCGGGTGCGGGCAAACTTCTCAGGCAGTTCGCGACCCTCACCGTCAAACCAACGCTGGTCTTTCAGCCGCTCAGGATCGGGGTTGCGCGGGCGATGCACCCCCAGCTTGCCGTAGGTGCCATCATTGCGAAACAGCGTTTTGAACATTGCGGCACGCCAGGGCCAGTGCAGCACCACGGGGGCAGCGGCAAAGAAGGTCTGGGTGATCGGCACATCATTGTAGCGGATCTGGCCGGCATTGCCGAACAACCGCCAGGTCAGCGGGATCGCCGTCGCCTCAGGCAGGGCATGAAACAGCGCCTCTAGCGTGTGATTGCCCACATGGATGTTAACAAACTCATCAATATCCAGCGTCATCACCCAGTCTGCATCCTGCATCATGGGGTGTTTTTCAGCCAGCTTATAGGCGGTGAACTGAATGCCGCCTTTGCCATAGGGGCCGTCATTTCGGATATGGGTCAGTTCGCCCATGTCCTGCAGCCGGTCCAGCATCTGATCAGTGCCGTCCTGACAGTCATTTGAAAACACAAGGAAATCGGTGAAACCGACCTGTTTGTGATGGGCCAACCATTCCAACAGAAAGGCCCCTTCGTTGCGTAAGGTCAGGATGGCAAGCGCGCGCATCGGGTCAGCTTTCCATATCAAGGGCCAGCGCGTAGGCCACGCGCTCCACCTCGGTCAGTTTCAGCGCCACGGCCTGCTGATAGAGGTCTTCGAACTCCGCCATGCCATGCAATTCGGCCGCTTTGGCCTGATGCCAGGCAAACCCCGCCTCATGCAGGCGCTTCAGCTCTTTATCCTCCAGCAGACGGTCATATTCGGCCCTGAGGCGCGGCAGGTTGCGTTGGATGGTGACATCTTTGAAGTCCGACCAGTCCATGCGGATCCAGTAGTTCAACCCGATGGAGCGATCCACATGCAGGGCGCGGCCACGCTGGCGTTTGACCAGATAGCTTTCGGCGCTGCGCAGCGCGTAGTGGTTCAACTGGATCAGATCGTAGCCGATGGATTTCTTGGAGCTGCGCCAGCCTTTCTCGGCGGCCTCACGGGTCATGTCGATGCCTGATCCGTTGACCCATTTGACGCGGGATTTGAAATCCTCATCCAGTTTGTTTGGCCGGTGGCAGGAGATTTTTTCATAGGCGCCGATGTTTTTGAACATCGTCTTGAAGCCCCAGACAGTGTGCGGCTTGGGGCAGAATTTGGGGGCGCAGGTGTCAAACTGACCCACCACCAGATCATCGGCCAGTTCGGTCACGCCGTTGTGGCCAAACAGCCGCCAGGTCATGGCCACATTGGTGGCATCGGGCACCCGGTCAAAGAAATCCTGTAGCGTGCCATTGCCGCAGCGCACGTTGATGAATTCATCCACGTCGATATGCGCGATCCATTCGGCGTTTTTCAACACTGGTTCTTTCTGCGCCTGATTGAGGGCATATTGCTGGGGCGAGTTGCCTTTCCAATTGTCGTTGTTGCGGTGCTGCAAAACGCCCATCTCCTGCAGGCGATCCAGCATCTCGCTGGTGCCGTCGGAACAGTCATTGGTGTAAATCAGGAAGTTGTCGACGCCCATCGCGCGATGGTAGGCGACCCATTCCACAATGTAAGGCGCCTCATTTTTCATGCAGCCGACGATGATATTGCCGGTGCTGCCCTTGGGCAGTTTGCGCGGCTTCATCGCGGTATAGGGCGCCGTCTCAGCGGTTTCATCAACCCGGCCGATGTCATTGTGCGGCTTGAAGGAAGACCCTTGCAGCTTCTCAAAGTTTTGCACCGCCAGTGGGGGCATGATTGCGCGCGCCGCAGCGGTCAGCCCGGTGATCCCGTCGCCTTCGTCTTCCGGCGCGGGGGCAGGGGCCTCCTCGGTGGAAGCGTTCAGCTTGGCCAGTTCTGCGGCCTTATGCTCCTTCTCCTCGCGGGTGAATTTGTTGATCCGATGCAGGAAGGACAGCAGGTATTGCGTGGCACGATACCCGCGGGTCGGGTCGGCCTCGTCCCAGTCGGGCAGGGCGGTATCCGGGGTGAGGCTGGCCTTGCCCAGGCCCTTGTGCGCCTTGATCAGCACCTTGTTCTGTTTCGCAAACCCGTCTGAGATGGCTGCCAGACTGCCGGGGGCAATTGGATCACCGTCCACCTTGATTTCATTCATGAACTTCCGCCAGAGCTGGCGGTTGATCAACCGGTCTGAGGATTTCAGCATCTGCAGGAATAGATCGTTCATCTGTCGCCCACGGGTCACCCAGGCGGCAGCGGGCTGTTTGGGCGGTTCTTCGGCATTGGCGCGGCCGATGGTCTGGTCGATGTCAAACATCGCGCGGATCTCATCGGTGACGGCCTCGGAATAAAACAGCGCCTCGTCATAGGCGCGGAAGCTCACACAACCTTCGCCAAAGACCGCCTCCCACTCCTGCTGCAGGCGGGCGTAATCCAGCCAGAACGGCGGATGTTGGATTTCCAGAAACTCACCGTTTTCCGGCACGATCTGATGGCCGTCCAGTAGGGCATCGTCCCACCAGTCGGCGGTACCGGCCATGTCCATTTCCCGCGCCAGTGAAGTCGCGCGCCCCTCCAGCACCTGGGCGCTGTAGCGCCGGGCCAGCAGGCGGGCCTGTTCATCCACATGGGCGACAACTTTGATCTCCCCCTCAATCGGGGCCAGCAGGGCCTTCAGCCGCTCCAGTTCGGAGCGTCGCGCCAGGGACGCGCCCAATTGGCTGGCCGACAGGATCAGCTTTTCAGGGCGCACAGCGGCGACATCACGCAGGATCGCCTGCTGCACCAGATTAAACAGGCTGCGCTGTTTTTCGGGATCGATGTAGCCGCGATTGAACCGCAGCGTGTCCACATGATCCGGATCCGTCACCGCCATATAAAGCCGGGTGTGGTTCTTGCCGCCGGCGCCGCGCGGGAACAGGATGCCTTTGGCCTCCAGCTGTTCACGTTTGTTGGCCAGCACGTCCTGAATGCGGGCCGCGCCCACCTGTTCCAAACCGATGTGCAGGTAGATCTGCATCAGACGGCCTCCGTATCCGTATCGCCTGTCGGCGTGTCATTGTCGTGCCGGTCGCTGGTGTCCCGGCCCGTATCATGCCGGTCTGGTGTGTCCGCGCGCACAGGGTTGCGGTTAAGATGCCCCCACCATGGCACGTCCCGGCCGAGAAAAGCGGCCAGTTGCTGACGCGCATCCTCTGCGCCCACATCCAGCCGCAGGAAGTCATCCGATCCGGCAAAGATCCGGTCCAGATGGTCATAGTGCCCCGCAATCCAGCGCTGACGTTCCTGATCAGCCCCGCCAAATCCGCGCGGCAGACCGGGGATTTGATTTTTCGGCAGCCGTTCTGAGGTCAGGTTTGACCAGCGTGACATGGAATCCGAAATCTCAGCCACCGGACGCCAACTGGCAAAGAACTTCACCCCGGGATGGTTTTGACGGATCGCGTCAATCACCGCGAAATCCATCTGCGGCCAGAGCGACAGGCCTTTGCGCAACACGCTTAACTCACTGAAGGCATCAAATTCATCCAAGTAAGCCAGCGGATCGCCGGTGCGGAAGAACGCCTCATAGACCAGCTGACCAACAAAATCGCCCAGGATGTGGTTGTCTTTGCTTTGCCCGGTGCGGATCCGGTAGTCCGCCGTGTGCAGGCTGGCCCGGCGTAGGGCGCGGGCCACGGTGGTGGTGCCGGATTTCGGCAGCCCCAGATTGACAACCCTCAGCCGGCTCATACGGTCAGCCCCAGTTTGCGGATCAGCGCTTCCTCCTGCGGCGGCAGGGTTGAGGCCGCGCGGAGCTGCGCCTGCATTTCCTGATAGGCGGGCTGGGCCAAGAGAGCATCGCGCTTTTCCCGGTGCAGCGCACAGGCCTTGTCATGCAACGCGTTGATCTCAGGATCGGATTTCAGATCGGCCAGCGCCGCCTGCAAATCGGGCAGGTAGCGCTGAATGCTCAGATCCTGCCAGGCGGGATCATTGCGTTCGCGCCAATAGGTGTCATCAAAGGCGCGGTTTTCCCGGTTCACATCGCCGCGGTCGTTTTTCACCAGATAGCTGTCGAGCGAGCGCAGTGCATAGTGATTGAGCGTCGCATAGTCGCGCGCGCCCTGGGCTGGAAATTTGCGGATGCGGCGCGGATTGGCGGCGACCAGAAACTTGTGCTGCACCTTGCGACCAGATCCATCGGTCCAGGAAGGGCGCTTTTTCGGCGGCAGTTTTTCGCGGAAAAACGGGCGGTGGGCGCCAAAATACTGCAGCGGGAAATCATGACGGACCAGCGATTTCACCTCAATCGCGGCTTCCCCACACCACAGGTCAGGATTGTGCGAGCGGGTGAACTGTTCGATCACCGGACGGTCCTCAAAGGTCTCAATCCCATCGCTGGCAAAGAACTGAAAGTTCAGCGAAATCGCCTGAGGATTGCCGCAGGCCTCGACCAGTGCGGGGATGGTGTGATCGCCTACATGGATGTTCAAAAACTCATCCACATCGGCCACCCAGACCCAATCGGCCTCGCTCACCACCTCTTGTTTGGCGGCGTGTTTCAGCGCCTCCATCTGGTAGTTGCGCCCCTTGGCGGGGTTGGGCAGATGCTGAACGATGCCGCGCGCTGCCAGCGCATCCAGCATCTCATCCGTGCCATCGGTGCAATCATTGGAATAAAACAGGTGATCGGTCACCCCGATCAGCCGGTTGAACGCGATCCATTCCAAGAGGAACGGGCCTTCGTTTTTGACGCAGGTGACTGCGGTTACACGCATCTGCCTGCCCCTTTGGGTTGTGCAATGCTCACTTGTTTACTCTCTGCTCTCGAAACGACTGATTTTATTATGGCTTTAGCCGCTTGTTTCCCAATTAACTACAATCCCCCCTGCAATGCGTCAATTGTCCGGCAGGCGCTGGACGCGAACCGCGGCCCGAACCGCAGCCCTTTGGCAACGCCGCCCCGGCCTAGACCTTGGTCGCGCTTGACGGGGGCAGGTGCAGCTGCCCTTCTACCGGGCAGGGAGGACATTCATGCGCACAGCCACATCCATTGGGGATCTGCAGCACCAGCTGGCAGAGCAAAACTACGTTTGCAGCCGCGCCCTGGCCACCGTTGGCTTTCTGTCACTGAAGTTGGGCCGGCCCCTGTTTCTGGAAGGCGAGGCCGGCACTGGCAAGACCGAGATTGCCAAAGCCATCGCCGCCGCGCTGGGCCGCCGGTTGATCCGCCTGCAATGCTATGAGGGGCTGGATGCTTCCTCGGCCGTTTATGAATGGAACTTTGCCGAACAGATGGTCGCCATCCGCACAGCCGAGGCGGCGGGCGGGGCAGACCGTGACGCCTTGAAAAATGAGCTGTTCACCGAAGACTATCTGATCGAACGGCCGCTGTTGCAGGCCATGCGGCCGCAGGATGGCGGCGCGCCTGTTCTGCTGATTGATGAGATTGACCGCACTGATGAGCCGTTTGAGGCCTTCCTGTTGGAAGCGCTCAGCGATTTTCAGGTCACCATCCCCGAGCTGGGCACGATCAAAGCGCCTGAGCCACCGATTGTGATCCTGACCTCCAACCGCACCCGCGAAGTGCATGACGCGCTGAAACGGCGCTGCCTTTACCATTGGGTGGATTACCCTGGCTTTGAGCGGGAGGTGGAGATTCTGCAGGCCCGCGCCCCCGAAGCCGCCGAGGCCCTCAGCCGTGAGGTGGTTGCCTTTGTCCAACGCCTGCGCACCGAGGACCTGTTCAAGAAACCCGGCGTTGCCGAAACCATCGACTGGGCGAAATGCCTATTGGCGCTGGATGTGCTGACCCTCAGCCCCGAGGTGATTGCCGACACATTGGGGGCGGTTCTGAAATATCAGGATGATATCCAGAGGTTGCAGGGCAGTGAGGCGAAACGTATTCTGGATGAGGCAAAATCGAGTCTGGAAACTGCATGATCCTATATCGCCCAACGGGTTACAAAGAACTGTTGCTGATCAAAGAGAGCGGTTGGAGCGCTTGGCCGCCTCGTTTACCCGATCAACCCATTTTCTATCCTGTCACCACCCAACTCTACGCCGAGAAGATTGCACGAGATTGGAATTCAGTGCTCGCCGCACCGGACAATTACGGGTTTGTCACCAAATTCGAAATCAATGCCGAAACCGCAGCGCGGTATCCTGTCGAACAGGCAGGTGGCAAAGCGCATGAGGAACTCTGGGTCCCTGCAGAGGAATTGATTGCGTTCAATCGTGGGATTGTGGGGCAGATTACGCCCATCAGAGCCTTCAAGGACAAAGCCGACTATTCGCTGGATCAGGCTCTGGCAGAAATCGGGGCTGCATGAACCTTGCCCTTGCCGGAAAAACACGTAGGGGAACGCCGCAACCGAGGGGAGGGCAACGCTCCCGCGGGCTTAGGCAATCGCAATGACTCAGCTGCCCGATCTGGACCTGCCTGAGGATCCCAAGCTCAGCCATAACATCATCCATTTCGCCCGCGCCTTGCGTAAGGCGGGGTTGGCGATTGGACCGGGGCGGGTGATTGATGCGATCCGCGCGGTGGAGGCGGCGGGCTTCAGCCGCAAGGAAGATTTTTACTGGACGCTGCATGCTTGTTTTGTGACCCGCCCTGAACAGCGGGCGGTGTTTGGGCAGGTGTTCCGGCTCTATTGGCGCGACCCGCGGTATCTGGAGCATATGATGTCGATGCTGTTGCCCTCGGTTCGCGGGGTTCAGGAGGAACGCAAAGCCCGCGCCGCAGAAAAGCGCGCGGCAGAGGCGCTGCTGGAGGGGCAACAGCCTGATGAACTGCCCGAACAGCCCGAGGCGGATGAGGTCAAGATTGAGGTTGATGCCTCGCAAACAACATCACTGCAGGAAAAACTCCGCACCTTGGATTTCGAACAGATGAGCACCGAGGAGATTGCCGCCGCCAAACGCATGATCGCACGGCTGAAACTGCCGGTGCAGCCGATCCGGTCGCGGCGGATGCAGGCCGCCACGACGGGCCATGCCTTGGACTGGCGGCGGACCATTCAAGCCTCGATGCGGCGGGGTGGTGAGGTGCATGAACTGGCGCTGAAACAGCGGCGCACCCGTTGGCCCAATCTGGTGGTGCTTTGCGATATCTCAGGCTCCATGTCGCAATACAGCCGGATGGTTTTGCATTTCCTCCATGCGGTGGCCAATGAAAAAGGCGCGGGCTGGGCCAAGGTGCATGGATTTACCTTTGGCACCCGATTGACCAACATCTCCCGCCATCTGCGCCGCCGCGACGTGGATCAGGCCCTCGCCCTGGCCGGGTCTGAGGCGCAGGATTGGGAGGGTGGCACGCGGATCGGCGAATGCCTGCATCTGTTCAATCGCGACTGGTCGCGCCGGGTGTTGGGGCAGGGGGCGGTGGTGCTGCTGATCACCGACGGGTTGGATCGCGGCGATGCCGCAGCGCTCAGCAAAGAGATGGAGCGGCTGCACCTCTCCTCACGCCGGCTTATCTGGATCAACCCTTTGCTGCGCTGGGACGGTTTTGCCCCCAAGGCGCAGGGGATCAAGGCCATGTTGCCCCATGTCGATGCCTTTCGCGCCGGCCATTCCATCGCTTCGCTGGAGGCGCTGGCCGAAGCAATTTCCGACGCGCAGGACCGCGGTGAAAAGGATCGCTTGATGGCGATGATGGCTGAGGGCTAACAGACCAAAGGTCAGGGATCAGCTGCGGCGCTGGGCCACCACCGCAGAAAACCGCTGTTCGCTGCCCGCAGGGGTGAAATGGCTGAAACGCTGGTTGTGACGACAGGTGAACCTAGATCCCAGAAATTGCATCAATTGCCCGGAATCATAGGGTTCGATCTGCTGACCCGAACAGGATTTGGGGCCATCCGGCGCGAAGGTGGCGATGATTGCATGCCCGCCAACCGGCAGGGCGGCCAGCAGCGTGCGGTGATAGCGGGCCTGATCGCGCGCGCAGGTCAGAAAGTGCAGGGCGGCCCGGTCGTGCCAGATGTCATAACGGCGTTTCGGGCGCCACTCCCGCACGTCAGCGGCAATCCATTGAATGCTTTTTGCCTCTGGCAGCTTCGCCTTGTTGATCGCCAACGCATTGGCCGAAAGGTCCAGCGCCGTCAGATCGCGCCAACCCCGCGCCCAGAGATCCGGCACCAAAGGGGACACGCCGGCGCCGATGTCGATCAGGCTGTTGTCCGGTGTCGCACCGATCTTGTCCAGCAGATCAATGGACTGGCGCGCTTCGGCCTCAAACCAGCTGACGGTTTTGGGGTCTTTGGTGGCATAGACATCCTCCCATTTCTGCTGTTGGCTGGGCGCGGTGTCGGGGCCTGTATCCGAGGCCGTCTGCTGCGCTGGCTGGCGAGGGGGTTGCATAACTTCTCCTAATAATTCGAATGATTGAATTTAAGGGCTGTGCCGGCAAAATGAAAGTCCCCCTTGGGGTTTTCTTCTGCGTGGTGCGGACTACCACCAATGGACAACAGCGGCGGGGCTGCTAATTTGCTATCACCGGGCAGGGAGGCTTGGATGGAACGCTTTGACAATATTCCGGAAATCGCGCTGGGCTGGCACCGTGAGGGCAAAGGCGCTGTGCTGGCCACTGTGGTGGAAACCTGGGGCAGTGCCCCGCGCCGTGTGGGCAGCCAGCTGGCCATTTCCTCAGAAGGGGAGATTGAGGGCTCCGTCTCAGGCGGCTGTGTTGAGGGCGCTGTGGTCGTTGAGGCGATTGAGGCGCTGGAGGCGGGCGAAAGCCGGATGCTGGAATATGGCATCAGCGATGGCGATGCCTTTGCCGTTGGGCTGGCCTGCGGCGGCACCATCCGGGTGCTGGTCGAACCGATTGGCGCAGTCCTGCCTGAGGCAATGCTGGCCGATCTGGTGGCCGCCCGCACAGCCCGCCAGCCTATCGCCTATGTTGTGAACCCCACATCCGGGGCGCGTAGCCTGACCTCCGACGGATATGGCACACGCTTCCGTATGGACCGCTCTGGGTTCGAAGAGGACGGCGAAACCTTTGTGGCCATTCACAACCCGCCGCTGCGGATGCTGATCGTTGGGGCGGTGCATATTGCCCAGGCGCTGGTTCCGATGGCGCGGCTGGCGGGCTATGATCCAACCCTGATCGATCCGCGCGAAAGCTTCGGATCCGAGGCACGGTTTCCCGGTGAAACGATCCTGCATGACTGGCCGGATGAGGGCGTGGCCAGCTATGGGCTGGACAGCCGCACCGCGCTGGTTTTGCTGACCCATGATCCCAAGCTGGACGATCCGGCGCTGGAACAGGCGCTGCGCTCAGAGGTGTTTTATATCGGCGCGCTTGGCTCCAAACGCACCCACGCAAAACGCGTCGCCCGGTTTGAGGAGAAGGGCTACAGCACTGACGAAATTGGCAAAATCCACGGGCCGGTTGGTCTGGATATCGGCGCGGCCAGCCCGGCAGAGATTGCGCTGTCGATCATGGCGGAATGCACCGAGGTCTTGCGCCACGGGCCAAAAAGCGGGCCAAAAAACGGGTCTGAGGCACCGTCGGAAAAGGCGGCAGGATGAAGTTTGGACCTGTCCCCGTGGCCGAAGCCGCAGGCGCCATTCTGGCCCATTCGATGCAACTGCCCGGCCAGAAACTGCGCAAAGGTCTGCAGTTGGATGCAGATCATATTGCTGCCCTACAGGCGGCCGAGGTCACTGAGGTGACCGTTGCCCGGCTTGAGGCCACGGATATGCATGAAGATGCCGGCGCCGATGCATTGGCACAGGCGCTGGTGCCGGATCCGGGGGCTGCGGGCCTCAGCCTCAGCAAAGCTTTTACCGGCCGGGTAAACATCACCGCCAAGGGGCCCGGTGTTGTCTCCCTCAACCAACGAGCCCTGGTGGCGATGAACGCCATCGATCCGATGATCACGCTGGCAACTGTCCCTGCCTATCAGCAGATGACCGAGGGCGGCATGGTCGGCACGGTCAAGGTCATTTCCTACGGCGTCAGTGCGCGCGATGTTGAAAAAGCCTGCGCCGTGGCGCGCGGTGCCTTGCGTCTGCGCCCGCCGGTGCACAAAACCGCCGCGCTGATTGTCACCGATATCCCCGGCGGCGCTGGGTTGAAGGGGGAACAGGCGATCGCTGACCGCCTGACCGCCTTGGGGATGCAGCTGGTCGATACCAAGTTGGTTCCTCATGAGGAGGCCGCGCTGGCAGAGGCTCTGGCGACGGTGAGCGCCGATATGGTGCTGATCCTGACCGCCTCGGCCACCTCAGACGCCTATGATGTGGCGCCACAAGCGGTGCGCCAGGCGGGCGGCAGGGTGGAACGGTTCGGCATGCCGGTCGATCCCGGCAACCTATTGTTCTTGGGCGAAATCTCCAACCGTCCGGTGATTGGCTTGCCGGGCTGTGCCCGCTCGCCGGCGCTCAACGGCGCGGATTGGGTGCTCAGCCGCGTGGTCTGCGGGATTGAGGTCACAGGGCAGGACATCGCCGAAATGGGGGTGGGCGGTTTGCTGAAAGAAATCCCAACCCGCCCGATGCCCCGCCACAGCAAGGCCCGGGGCTAGAGACCTCAGGCGCTTTTGCGCCCCTTCGCGGGCTGGGTCAGCCCCAGCGCCGACGGCAGACTGCGGGCAAAGGGCGTCAGCGCGGCATGGAAATCCTGTTCGGCAATCTGGCGATCGGTCAGGCACAGATGGGCCCGGTCCGGCGCGCCAATCAGCTGCGCCACCGCCGCCCTGACCTGATCGGCGCCTGAATCAGACTGGGTGATCAGCGTTGCATAGGGGGGCAGGGGGCGGCCCTGTTCCAGCAACCACGCCCGCATCGCCGGGCACAGGGCCCCGGCCCAATTGGGCAGCGCCAGAACCAGCGCGCGGTAGTCTGAGGCCCAGCGAAGCGGTGGCGCAATCTCACAGGCCATGCCGCGGCTGGCCTGCCAACGCCCCCAGAGATAGGCCAGCGGGCCGCGGCGCCGATGGCCTTCGCGAATGTCTTCAAAATCCGCATCCAGCCGCGCCCGCAGATCCAGCGCCACCTGCCGCGTCAGGCCGGTGCGCGAATAGCATATGATCAGCACATCCTTCATGGCAGCAACCCTGCGCCCGGGGCAGCGGGCGCACTTTGATCTGGCACAAATCAAGGCGCTTAACCGCTGTGAATTTGCATGAAATTTACCGGGTCCCGTGAAACTACGGCATCGCGATTTTGCGGGGACGCAGGGCTTGGCTTGGCATTGGGGCTGGGTTAGCCTCAACCGGGACGGCCCAGTCACGGGCCCAGTTACGGGAGGAAGATATGAAGTCTATTTTTGCCAAGGCCGTTGTGGCCTCGCTCGCCGTTGGTTTTGCGTCGGAGACGATTGCAGAGGAATGGAATGTATCGCTTTGGGGTAAGCGTCGTGCGTTTACGGAGCATGTTGAGAAGCTGGCGGAGCTGGTGTCTGAGAAGACGGGTGGTGAGTTCACGCTGAACATTTCTTATGGCGGTCTGTCGAAGAACCGGGAGAACCTGGATGGGATCTCGATCGGGGCCTTTGAGATGGCGCAGTTCTGTGCCGGCTATCACCGCGACAAGAACCCCTCGATCACCGTTTTGGAACTGCCGTTCCTGGGTGTGAGCACGCTGGAAGAAGAAGTGGCGGTCAGCCATGCGGTCTATGGCCACCCGGCGGTGCAGGCGGATCTGGGGCGCTGGAATGCCAAGCTGCTGATGACCTCGCCGATGCCGCAGTACAACATTGTCGGCACCGGCGAAGCCCGCGATGCCCTGGCCGAGTTTGACGGCATGCGGGTGCGCGCCACCGGCGGTATCGGTCAGGCGTTCAGCGCCGTGGGCGCGGTGCCGACCTCGGTCACCGCAACCGAAGCCTATAACGCGATGGAAAGCGGCGTTGTGGACACTGTGGCCTTCGCCCAGCACGCCCATTTTGCCTATCGCACCATTGACCAGGCCACCTGGTGGACCGCCAACCTGAACCCCGGCACCGTGAACTGCCCGGTGGTGGTCAATGTCGACGCCTATGAAGGCCTGTCGGACGCCCACCGTGAGGCGCTGGACAGCTCGGTCGATGAGGCGATCGCCCATTACCTGGCCAACTACGGTGAGGTTCTGGCCAAATGGGACAGCGTCCTGGCCGAAAAAGGTGTGGCCAAGGTGGAGCTGCCCGAGGCAGAGATCGCCAAATTCCGCGAAGTGGCCGCCGGCCCGATCCGCGACAAATGGATCGCCGACATGACCGCCCAGGGCCTGCCCGCCCAGGAGCTGTATGACCTGGTCATGAGCACGCTTGAGGCTGAGCGCAGCAAGTAAGCGGCGCCTTTTGACATCGACCGCTCCTGCTGGGCTGAGGCCCCTCGGGGGCGGTCTTTCTATATAAAACAACTGGATGGGGGATGAGATGGCGGGATCTGCTGCGGTCTTGGAAGATGGGTCGGGTCTGAGCCGGCTGGATCAAAACCTGTTTCGGCTGGAACGTGTTCTGGCGCTGTTGAGTGGGCTGGCGGTGTTCTCGCTGATGCTTCTGGCGGTGGTCTCGGTCTCGGGGCGCAACCTGATGAACGCGCCGCTGCCGGGCTATGTGGACTGGATCGAACAGGCGATGCCGCTGATTGCCTTTATGGCGATTGCCTACACCCAGCGCGATGGCGGCCATATTCGCATGGATATTCTGGTGGGCCGCCTGTCGGGGCGGGCGCTTTGGGCGGCGGAGTTTCTGACCACCCTGGCGGCGCTGGTGCTGATGGTGCTGCTGGTCTGGGGCACCTGGTCGCATTTTGACCGCAGCTTTGATTTTAATGCGCCGCTCTGGTCGCGCGACAGTTCGATCGACATCGGCATTCCGATCTGGCCGGCCAAGCTCTTGGCCCCGGTGGCCTTTGCGGTCCTGAGCGCGCGTATGGCGCTGCAGCTCTGGGGCTATGGCCGCGCCTTTGTGCTGGGTCTGGTGGAGCCGGTGGCGGTGCCGCTGGTGCAATCGGCCGCCGCCCAGGCGGCAGAAGAGGCCGCCCATGTGGGCGAGTTGGAAAATGATGAGGGACGGGGCTGATGGAACCGATTGAAATTGGCCTCTGGGTCTCGGGCTTTATGCTGCTGATGGTGGTTCTTGGCATGCGGGTGGCCTTTGCCGCCGGGATTGCCGGGCTTGTGGGTCTGATCTGGATCTTCTGGGCCAAGAAGGGCTATGACCCCGAAGATTTTGGCTGGGCGCTGACCGTGGCGGTGAAAACCGCTGGCCAGGTGCCGCATTCGAAAGTGGCCAGCCAGGCGCTGTCGCTTATTCCGACCTTCATCCTGATCGGTTACCTGGCCTATTACGCGGGCCTGACCAAGGCGTTGTTTGACGCGGCCAAACGCTGGGTCGGCTGGCTGCCGGGAGGCTTGGCGGTCTCGACCGTCTTTGCCACCGCGGGCTTTGCGGCGGTCTCTGGCGCTTCGGTGGCCACCTCGGCCGTCTTTGCCCGGATCGCCATCCCCGAGATGCTGAAGATCGGCTATGACAAACGCTTTGCGGCGGGTGTTGTGGCGGCTGGTGGCACGCTGGCCTCGCTGATCCCGCCCTCGGCCATTCTGGTGATCTATGCGATCATTGTGGAACAGGATGTGGGCAAGCTGTTGCTTGCGGGCTTCATCCCCGGTGCCTTCTCGGCGCTGATCTATGGCGGCCTCATCGTGGTGCTGGCGCTGGCCCTGCCGAAGTTCGGCCCGCCAGTGAAAGGCTTCACCTGGAAACAGCGCTTTGCTGCGATCCCGCCGGCTTTCCCGATCTTCTTTGTGGTCTTCATCATCATCTTCTTCATCTACAACCCCTTTGGCGGAGATGCCTGGGGCACGCCCACCGAGGGCGGCGCGCTGGGGGCCTTTGTGGTCTTTGTGATGGCGCTGCTGCGCGGCATGGGCTGGGCGCAGCTGAAGGATGCGCTGCTGGAGACGGCGAAGCTGTCGGCGATGATCTTCACCATCATCTGGGGCGTGCTGATCTACGTGCGGTTCCTGGGCTTTGCCGATCTGCCAGGCGCTTTCTCGGATTGGATCACCGGGCTGGAGCAGAGCCCGATGCTGACGCTGGTGCTGATCCTTCTGGCCTATGCGGTCCTGGGCATGTTCATGGATGCGATCGGCATGCTGCTGCTGACACTGCCGGTGGTCTACCCCGCTGTCATGGCGCTCAACGGCGGTGAGTTTGTCTCGGCCGCGGACAGCACCTTTGGCATGTCGGGCCCGATGTGTGCGATCTGGTTTGGTATTCTGGTGGTGAAAATGGCCGAGTTTTGCCTGATCACCCCGCCCATCGGCCTCAACTGCTTTGTGGTGGCGGGCGTGCGCGATGACGTGAGCGTGCAGGATGTCTTCAAAGGCGTCACCCCTTTCTTCATCGCAGACGCCATCACCATCGCCCTCCTCGTCGCCTTCCCATGGATTGTCCTGTGGCTGCCGTCACAGGTGTGACGATATCTAGCCGGGTCACGCAGTGAGCCGGTTCGTGCCCGACCCGCCCCCAGGGCGGGCGCGAATTTACAACACCTACGTGATAAAGAGTGCGCCGATGTCCTGAGAGGTCGGCGCACTTGAAGATCCCGCCCCTGGGTCGGGCACGACCCTCCGCCTCTGTCTTCAAACAGCGATCAGGTGATTGTCAAACGCCATGTCGTGCTGCACTGGATCGCTCTCAGCCCCGATATAGCGGATCATCCCAGTGCCGGAGGTTGCGATAAATCCGTCGCCAGAGGGTGACAGGCCGCAGACGTCCACCTCGTCGATCTGACTGATAAAGGCGCCCGTTCTGGCATCAAAGATCTGCACCGCATTACCGCGGGGCGAGGTGATGGCAACCGTTTGCCCATCGCCGCTGAAAGCGATGGAGCCGGCGTAGTTCTGCATGCCTTCATGCTGGGATTCGGGCGCGGCGCTGAGGCGGGGCGCCTCACCGGGGCGCATCAGCCCCAGCAGTGGCGGGTGGCTGCCATCGCGGCCCTGCCACTGCATGGCAAAGCCGATCAGCCCATCCGCCCGGAGCGCCAGGTGGCGGATTGAGTTCAGCCGCAAGGCGGGCGCCAGCTGGGTCACCTCCAGCCCGCCGTCCAGATCCAAGAGTGCCAGATTGGCGCGCATGGTCGGCAGGTTCAGCGCAGTACGGCCGCTTTCAGGATGGGTGTCTATGCCGCCATTGGCGACCACAAAACGGTCCTGACCGGGCAGGCGCTGCAGGTCATGTGGGCCAATCCCGCCAGAGGGCAAATCGCCAATGCGGCGATAACCCTGCCGCCTGTCCCAAAGGGCGATGCGGCCTTCACCAGCCTCATAGTCATTCTCCGGTGTCAGCAGCAGATCGCCGGCCAGATCAAAGGCGCCGTGGCCCATGAAATGACGACCTTCGGGGCTGTGAAGTTCGGCGATGACCTGACCGGTTGAACAGTCAATCACATGGGCAAAGGTGCCAGGGCGGCGGGCGAAGGCCACGGCCTCGGCCCGGGTGGGATGGGCGGCGGCGGCATGGCCACGGCCGGGTAGGGGCAGATCAAATACCGGCTTACCCTGGGCCGAAAGGCCAAAGAGGCGAAAGGATCCGTCTGGCGTTTTGGCAGCCGACAGGTAGCGCGGCGCGCCGACATCGGCCCAGGTCACCGCGGGTGTCAGACCCGCCGCCAGAAGCCCCGCCAGAAATCCCCGCCGTGAAGTCATCGGATCAATCCCCGTCCAGCGCGTTGAACCCTGCGGGTACACCCAATTCTTCGCCCAGCATCGGCATCAGCTCTTCCATGATCCGATCATGCAGGGTCAGCCGCAGCATATCGACCTGCATCCAGCCCATCGGCTCGGTCACCTGACCCAGATCCGCGCTGGTGATGCCGCCCAGGTTATCCGTGGCTTCGGCAAAGGCGCCGGCCAGTTCGCGCTCAAGGCTGCTGTCATCGGTTGCCAGCAGATCAGCCAGTTGTGCCAGTTCGGTGAGCGCCAGTTCGATATGACGTTTGGAACGTTCTGAGCGGCGCGCCTCAGCACGTTTGGGACGCGGGCGGTCAAAACTGCCCAAGGGGCGGCCGAGGCGCATGTCGCCGGTGAACTGCAGACCGGTCAGCAGGGCTTTGAACAGCTCCTGCGTGGCTTCGTCCTGGGTTTTATAAGGGCCATCGGCTGCGGGGTTGCGTAGGGTGTCGGCATAGCTTTGCCAATCCGTGTTGATGGCTGCGGTGATCCGGGCAATGTCGGCGCTGCCGGCCTGCACAAGGGCGCAGGCATAGGCGGCAGGCTGTTGCAGCTGCGGTTCAAACAGCAGGTATTCCAAGGCGTAAAACCCGCGGGCGGCGATGGAAAGCTCGGCGTATTCTTCCGGGGCCAGCAGGGCGACATCCTGATCGGCCAGCAGGCGGGCCAGCGCGCGCGGTGTCTTGCCGCGGCTGTCCGGCCAGAAGGCCAGCGCAAAGGCGCGGTTTTGCACCTCACTGGGGCCAAACCGCAGATGGCTGACCCGGACCCAGGCGTCAAAGGCGCGGTTATAGGCCTGCATCAGATCGCTGTTGCCCGGGGTGCAGTCATTGCCCGCGACAGTTGCCAGCATTGCGCTGCTCTCTGCCAGTTCGGCAAAGCCCGGCACTATCTGTTGATCCAGCACCGCCGCGACCTTTTCGCCTGCGGATTGGGCCAGGGCTGCAGTGGGCAGGATCAGGGCAAGGGCGGTGGCAAAGGGTTTCAACATCTCAAAGGCTTTCCAAAAAGGCGATCAATGCGTCGCGGTCTGACGCTGGCAGCTGGCGAATATGGGTCTGGGCGCGGGCGGCTTCGCCCCCGTGCCATATCACGGCCTCCAGCAGGGTGCGGGCGCGGCCATCATGCAGGAACCCGGCCTCAGGCGAAGCAGCTTGCGCCAAACCGATACCCCAAAGCGGCGGGGTGCGCCATTCCTGATTGCCCGCGATGCCTTCGGGCCGGCTGTCCGCCAGACCTGCGCCCATGTCATGCAGCAGAAAATCGGAATAGGGCCAGATCAGCTCAAACGACCGTTCCGGCGTGTCGCTCAGGCGATGGGTGACAAAATTGGGGGTGTGGCAGGCCTGACAGCCCGCCTGATGAAAGATCTCTTTGCCGCGCAGAACCTCCGCGCTGTCCACATTCCGCCGTTTGGGCACGCCCAGATTGGCGGTGTAAAGCGTCATCAGGTCCAGCGCGATATCGTCCACCTCATGCACCCGGACGTCCTTGTCGCCATGCGGCGCGGCGCGGCATTCGGTCTGCGCCTCGGTGCAATCGCCCCAGCCCGCAGGGAACAGCGGCGTCGACAGGCCCAGATCGGTGCTGAGCGCGGCGGCAACCTGTTGGCGCAGGGTGGGTTGGCCGGCCTTATGGCCAAAACGGCCCAGCATCCAGCGCTCATGCTCCACCGACCAGGCGATGGCTGCGCGGCCGGAAATGCCGTCACCGTTGCTATCCTCAGGATCGGCAAGGGCCAGAATATCAGCGGCGGGGATTGCCTCGATCAACCCAAGGCCGCTGATCGGCGGTGCGATGCGTGGGCTGAGCATCACGTCAGGGTGCAGCGAGCCATGGGCCATTTGTTCCAGCGCGACCTCAGGTTGGCGCAGCGACAGAACCGCGCCATCCTCAAAGGTGACCTGATGAGTGCTGTAGCTGACCGAAAGCCGCGCCTCCGCCCCGATATTGGCGGTGGCAAAGTCCTGCAGCTGACCACCGTAGTTGGGTTCCGGCGCCGTGGCGATCCAATCGGCGATTTCGGCCGTCCGCTCATGCAAGGGCGCGGGGACGGAGAGTTTCAGGGCAAAGCTTTTGGCGTCATCCTCGGGCCCGGCTGGGGCATGGCCGCGCCCGTCGTTGATGTGGCAGCCCGAACAGGCACGTGCGTTATAGACAGGTCCCAAACCGTCAGAGGCGCGGGTTGAGGACGGTGCTGCCACCCAAAGCTTTTCAAACAGCGACCGCCCCAATTCGAAATCCAACGTGTCCGTCAGGTTGGCCGCAGGCTGCGCAAAAAGCGCGGCGCCATCGCGGACCAGAACGGTGCCTGCACCGGCGGGCAGGACCTCAAACTTCTGCGGGATGGTGAAATCCTCTGGGGCTGCACGCACGGCGGCGATGCGGGCCACTTCAGACGCGGTGCGGGGCAGGGGGCTGAGATGGGGCTCTTGCGACAGATCGGCCAACACTGGGGCAGCTGTCAGCGGCAGGGAAAGGAGCGGAAGTAGGTATTTGGACATGGTTTCTGGCACCGGGACGGATCCCTTGAAAACTAGGGCGGGGCTGGATGTCGGCAAGGCAATCAACTTGTTGAAATACAAGGTGTTGAGATGCACAAAGGCCGGCCACGGTTGCCCGCAGCCGGCCCATTGGAAAACCTCTGTTTATTCAAAAACAGCGGTCGGGTTGTCGAGGCTGTCGGAGCCTTCAAATTCCAGCTGGCTGAGGCCCAGAGCGGCCACAACACGCTCGATCGATTTGGTTTGATCAACCAGACCGTTGACGCCACCCATGATCAGCGCTTCGCCTTCGGCATTGCCGCGCTCCAGCATCTGGTCGTAGGCGAAACCGTTGTCGGCAGCCTCTTTCATTTTGCCCAGAGCGGCCATGGTCACTTCCAGTTTGCCGGTCATCTCAGCATCCAGAGCGGCGTCTTTGGCTTTCACCAGATCGCTCAGCGAGGCGCCCGACACAACGGTGCCGTCTACGCGGGTGTAGCTGCCCAGATAAACGTTCTGGATGCCCTGACCGTCGTAGTAGTGGCTGTTGTGGGTGTTGTCGGAGAAGCAATCGTGCTCTTCCTCGGGATCGTTCAGCATCAGGCCAAGGCGCATACGCTCACCCGCCTGTTCACCGTACGACAGCGAACCCATGCCGGTCAGCATGGCAACCAGACCAGCACCTTCGTCGGCCAGTACGGTTGCGCGGCCTTCGCCACCTTCAGCCCAGGCTGCGGCCATGAACTCCAGGTCCGAAACCAGCAGGTCGGTGGCGGCTTTCAGGTAAGCAGCACGACGGTCACAGTTGCCGCCGGTGCAGGCGTCGCCCGATGCGAAATCGGTGGCCGGACGGTTGCCGGCGCCAGCGCCGTGGCCGTTCAGGTCCTGACCCCAAAGCAGGAATTCGATGGCGTGGTAGCCGGTGGCAACGTTGGCTTCAACGCCGTCGGCTTCGTGCAGGGTGGCTTCCAGCAGTTCCGGGGTGATGTTGGTGGCGTCTACCTCGGTGCCCGACAGGGTGAAGACCGGGGTCGCAACAACGTTCAGCCCGGCATAGTCGTTTTCTTCCGACAGGCCGTAAGACGCATCAACATAGTCGATCAGGCCTTCGTCCAATGGCCAGGCGTTCACTTTGCCTTCCCAGTCGTCAACGATGGCGTTGCCGAAACGGTAGACTTCGGTCTGCTGGTAGGGGTTGCGAGAGGCCAGCCAGGCATCCTTTGCCGCCTGCAGGGTGTCATCCGACGGCGACGCGATCAGCGCATCAACGGCGGCCTGCAGCGCTTTGGCGGTGATCAGGCTGTCCTGATACTTCGCTTCAGCGATGTTGGCATAGTTTTCCAGAACCGCTTTGGCGCTCGGGGCCTCGGCGAGGGCGGCGCTGCCCAGCGTCAGTGCCAGCACGGAGGTGCTCAGGAAGGTGGTTTTCATGTCAGACTGTCCTCAGTTGATTTAATGACAATTATTGTGAAACTTGCGGGCTCGGGTAGAGGTGGCCGGTGCGCGGCTCCAGTGCCTCAGTCCCAAAATCTTCGCTTGATCTGGCGCGCGACAGCGCTGTGCCGACGGATTGTGCCAATGCGGTTGACAGGGGCACCTGTTCGGCGCGCAGCATCAAAGTGGCAATCAGCATTGCATCTGCATCTTCGCCCGCAGCGGCCAGTTCGACGAGGTTGGCAAAACAACTCTCATCCGCCCCCAGACACTTGCACTGCAAGTGATGGCGGCACAGGCGGCGCCGGCCGTGGTTGATGCACAGGCTGCACAGATGATCAAATTCCTGACCAGCGCGGGCGGCCGCCTCAGGACCAAGTGCAGGCAAGAGATCCTGCCGCAATTGGTCCCGATGGCCCTCGCACCAAAGGCGCAGGTACATCACTGCCGACATTGGCACCGGCTCCAGATCGCTCAGAACCCCGACGGGGGCGGCGCCTTTGGGGCGGGTGTTATGCGGCGTGTGGTGGCTCATTTGGTCAGGATCAGCTTGCCGGCGCGGGTGATACGCAGGCTATAAACTTGGTCGTTCAAAACGATCAGGGCCTGTGTCCCGCCTTGGGTCAGGTCCTCGGCGCGGTGAGTGGGCAGCGACGGCAGCTCAATTTCGGATGCGCCGGATTGGTTCAGTCTCATGGTGGTCATGACAGGGTCTCCCGTTGATCAAGCCGGTCAATGAGGCGTTCCAGAGAGTAGTTCTCGGAAAGGCCAGTTTCAAAAATGCCGGTCTCGGAAAGCAACGACAGCACTAGCGGTCGTTCCGAACGGGTTGAAGAGGGTGTTGCCACCCGACGTCCAGCCGCTGAGATTTGCGCGTTTCTCATATCGTTGTTTCCTGTTTTGCAGCAGAATCGGGCTACCGCGCCTGCGGTTGGCTAGACATATCCGCTTTCTGACTAATTTACTCAGGATGGTCAAGCTGAGTTTTTCACTCAGGTTTTGTTTCCACCCTCTTAACGCAGCGCGCCCTCTGGCGTTAAAGGGGCTAACGCCTTATGAAGAAGGCACTATTGGCAGGAGCGCAGCATGGTAAACCGGGTGACATTTTCTTCGCTGCAAGAAATTGCAGCTGCCGGGTTTGATGACATCATCGATGTGCGTGCCCCGGCCGAATATGCCGAGGATCACCTGCCCGGGGCCATTTCGCTGCCGGTCTTTTCGGATGAAGAACGCGCGCGTGTCGGCACGATTTATGTGCAGGAGGATCCCTTTAAGGCACGCAAAGTGGGCGCGGCCTTGGTGGCGCGCAATGCTGCGGCGCATCTTGAGGGTGCTTTGGCGGACCGCACGGGCGGCTGGCGGCCACTGGTGTATTGCTGGCGCGGTGGCCAGCGGTCAGGCTCCTTTGCCTCAATCCTGGCGCAGATCGGCTGGCGGGTGTCCCTGATTGAAGGGGGCTATAAATCCTATCGCCGTCTGGTGGTGCAGATGCTTTATGATCAGCCCTTGCCGCACCGGCTGGTGCTGATTGACGGGGGCACAGGCACTGGCAAGACCGATCTGCTGGCTGCACTGGCCGATCAGGGCGCGCAGGTGCTGGATCTGGAGGATATGGCGCATCACCGCGGCTCCCTGCTTGGGGGGCGCGATGGTGGTCAGCCCAGCCAGAAGGCTTTTGAGAGCCGTCTGGCTATGGCGCTGGCGGCGATGGATCCCGCCAGGCCGGTGTTGGTTGAGGCGGAAAGCGCCAAGATCGGCCGCATCCGCATTCCGCCCTCCGTCTGGCAGGCGATGCTGTCGGCCGATCACATCCGGCTGGAGGTGCCGCTGCAGGCGCGCGCGCAGTATCTGGCGCAGGCTTACAGCGATGTGATCGGCGATATGGAGGAGCTCTGCGCCCGGCTGTCACATCTTGCGCCGTTTCACGGCCATGATCTGGTGAAGCGCTGGCAGGAGATGGCGCGGGGTGGCGATCATCAGGCCCTGGCCGCTGATCTGGTTGCGGTGCATTACGATCCCAGCTACCGCCGATCCTCAAGGTGCGTCGGGGCACCGTTGACGGTTCTGTCCCTGGCGGGCCTGTCCTCAAGCGACATCACAGCGGCCGCAACCGAGGTGCTGTCCGTTCTGGCGCCTTAGCGACAGCGCAGCTCCGTTCCTGGGAAAAACGTGCCGATCTGCCGGGCTGAGATACCTTCATCTGCCAAAGCATAGAGCAGGGCATCCGCCTCACCCTGATCCACGGCGGCCAGCAGGCCACCGGCGGTTTGCGGATCATGCAGCAACAGGCCCCGCGGTCCACGTGCGTTGATCACTGGCGCATGGGCCAGATTGGCGGGATGAAGCGAGGAGGTCACGCCTGCTGCCGCCAGTGCCTCCGCCCCATCGTAGAGCGGCAGCGCCTCCAGCCAGATCTCAGCCCCCAGACCAGAGGCGGCGCAGATCTCTTGCAGGTGACCGGCCAGGCCAAAGCCGGTGACATCGGTCATGGCGTGCGCCTTGGACAGATGCCTTGCGGCGATCCCCTGCGGCTGGGCCATCTGGTGCAGCATGGCGGCCACATCGCGACCCTTTGCCTGGCCCTGCATCTCAGCCGCCAGCAGGGTGCCCGATCCCAGCGGGCGCGTCAGGATCAACGCATCACCCGACCGCGCGCCGTCAATCCCGATGGGATTTTTTGCGGTGCCGGTCACCGTGAAGCCAATAGTCAACTCGGCCCCCAGCGTGGTGTGGCCACCCACAATTTCCGCGCCAGCCTCAGCAAAGACCTCACCGGCGTGGCGCATGATTTCGCTTAGGGTGCGCCGCTGCAAACGGTCGGACATGCGGGGCAGGGTCAGCTGGGTCAGTGCCGCCTGCGGGCGGGCGCCCATCGACCAGATGTCGCCCAGGGCATGCACCGCCGCGATCCGCGCCATCAGCGCCGGGTCATGGCTGAAGGCGCGCAGATGATCGGTTGAGATCACCTGCTTCACGCCACCCATCTGCAGGATCGCCGCATCATCGCCAGCCCCCTGCACCACATCGGGATGGGCGGGCATGCGCAAGGCGCTCAGCGCATCAGACAGTGCCGCCGGCCCCACCTTGGACCCGCAGCCAGCGCAGATCGGCTTGCCGCTGGCCAGTTCATCAGCCACGCCCGCAGCCGCAACCGCGGGCGCCGCAGCGCTGGCCATTTGCGGCAGGTCCTGAAACTTCACCATAAAGGCGCGGTCAATCCGATCCTTCCAACGCCACAGGGCTGCACCTGTGACCGGGCGCCCCCAACGTTCGGCAAGGGCAGATTTCTGACCTAGGGAGATCAGTTTAAGATATTGCGATTGTGGTTTGAAAATGCGTGGTTTTTTGCCGACAAGTAACGCCTCGATGTTGCCATGCAGATAGGGCGCGGCCCGGACGGCAAAGACCCCGGCCTTGGGCCTTGGCGCATGGCTCAGATGGGCACAGTCGCCGGTGGCAAAAAGGGTGTCGACCCCCTCAACCTGCAATGTTGGGCCAACCTTGATGAACCCCTCGTGCAGCGGCAGGCCGGTGTTTTCCAGCCAGCCGTGTGGCGTGGCACCCGCGGCCCCAACCGTCAGGGCGGCCGGGATCACCTCGCCAGATTTTAGACGCGGTCCGTCCGCGGTGATTGCCTCAATTTCAACGCCTTTTCTGAGGGTTACGCCGTTTTCCTCAAGTTGTTTTTCCAGCGCGCGGCGGGTTGCTGGGCTGGTGCCGGTCAGCTGCTCCGCGGCTTCCAACACAGTCACATCCGCCGAGCCTACGGTGTGGCGCAGGCGATGCGCCATGGCCAGCGCCAGTTCGACGCCCGCGACGCCGCCGCCGATGACGGCAACGGGGCCAGCCTGGCCAGCCACCTGCGCCGCGTCCAGAAACTGCTGCCAGCGCGCAGCGTAGCGATCCAGCGGTTTCGCGGCGATAGCGTGTTCGGAAAATCCCGGTAAATCAGGTAGATCCGAGGTGATGCCAACGTCGATTGAGGCGATGTCATAGTCCACCACGCCATGGCCTTCGACTGTGATTTGGCGCGCCTTTGGATCAATGCCTGTGGCCCGGCCCAGCAACAGACGTGCACCCGCGAACCTGGCCAGACGAACCAAATCAATCTCCAGCTCCTCCCGGCTGTAGTGACCGGCGATGTGGCCGGGCAACATGCCGGTATAGGGCGCCGTGGGGCCGGGATTGATCAGGGTCAACCGCACGCCCGGCAAGGGCCGCATGCCCCATTTGCGCAGCACCAGCGCGTGGGTGTGGCCGCCACCGATCAGCACCACGTCTTGGGTCAGGGGGATGTCATTTTGCATGGCGGCCTCATCATCTGATGGCCAAGAGCTACCTCAGCCTCGGGCCAAGGGCCAGAGGTCAGGTGGTCTCATCTGCGTGATCTGAGTGGCTTAGGGCGTGCCCGCGGCGCTGCCGGTTGCCATATCCTTCGGGCAGCGGATCATCAGCACGGCCGGGTTTTCAATGCCTTTGGCGGCAATGCATTCGGCCATTTCATCCAGAGCGCAATCAAGGATCTTCTCATGTGGATGGCTGGCAGAGGCCACGACTGAGACTTCGGTGTCGCCGGGCAGGCCACCCGACAGCAGGTTTTCCTGCACCTCAGCCGCCTTATGCACCGCCATGTACAGCACCAGGAGCGAGCCGGGCAGCGCCATCTGTGCCCAATCGGGCTGACCGTCGCCGGGCCGCAGGGTGCCTGTCGTCAGGGTGACGCGATCGGTTTCACCGCGCGCGGTCAGCGGCCGGTTCAAGGCGGCTGCAGCGGCAGAGGCGGCGGTCACACCGGGCACAATCTCCACCGGGACGCCGGCGGCGCGGGCGGTTTCCAATTCCTCCACCGCGCGGCCGAAAATCGAGGGATCGCCTGATTTCAGCCGCACCACGCGCTGGCCCTGACGGGCGGCGCGCAGAACCACCTCATTGATGCGGTGTTGTGGCCATTGGGTGGTGCCCAGCACCTTGCCGACATAGACCCGCTCGGCGTCACGGCGCGCCAGCTCCAGCACCTCAGGATCAACCAGCCGGTCGTAGAAGATGATATCGGCCTCTTGCAACCGCTCCACCGCCCGCAGGGTCAGCAGGTCCCGCGCCCCGGGGCCCGCGCCAACAAGGCTGATTTGCCCCAGATCCGACGATCCCGGCGCCCCGCCAGCTGCGATGGCCTGTTTCAACAGATCTGCCGCCTGTCGTTCCGCACCCCGTTTATGGGCTTGCCACGGCTCCTCATTGAAGGTCCAGCGCCAGAAATTGCGCCGTTTTGACTGTGGCACCCGTTTCGCCACCGCATCCCGCAGCCGGCCCGCCAATGCGGCGAAACTGCCTAGGCGCGGGTCCAGCATCACCTCAAGATCGGTTTTTAGCCGGCGCGCCAGCACGGGCGCTGTGCCTTCGGTGCCGATGGCCACCACGACCGGATCACGGTCTACGATTGAGGGGGTGGTTGCATCGCAAAGGTCCGGCTGGTCGACAACGTTGACCGTGGCGCCGGCGGCTTTGGCGATGGCATGCAGCGCCGCGTCCATCCCCGGGCACCCGGTGGCGATGAAAACCAAGGCCGCGTCAGAAAACTGTGCCACGCCAATTGGGCCGGTGTGATGTTCGGCGCGTCCTTCGTTGACGATTGCCTGCAGTTCATCGTCCAGCTCGGTGGCCAGAATGCTCAAGGCCGCGTCAGTCTTCAGCACCAAACGGGCCTTTTGCGCCGCTTGCTCCCCGCCGCCTGCGATCACCACACGGCGGTCTGCCATCCGCAAGAACATAGGGAAAAATTTCATCGGCTGCGTCCTAAACGGCTGCGGGCGGACCCGGGGATCTTAACTGGCACCTTGGAGGGGCCCCGTGCAAGGCCACCCGTCGAATGGCACCGTGGTTTAACGGTGTTTTGCGGCGAAGCAAAGGGGCAAGCGGCCTTATTCCGCCGCCTGTCTTGGCATTGCCGCAGAAAGCAGCGCCGCCAGTTCTGGCCGGCAGGAGCCGCAATTCGTCCCTGCGTTGAGCGCGGTGCCGATGGCGTCTACTGACATCAGGTTTTGCTGCTGGATGGCGCTGATGATGGTGTTGATGCCTACGTCGAAACAGGCGCAGATCGTAGCGCCGGGATCCGGCTGATCCGCGCCGGCGCGCCCGGCCAAAGCGGCGGGGGCCTCGGTGCCCAGCAGGGTGTTGACATGGCTGCGGGCCAATGCGACAGGGGTGGGGGCGATGAACAGGGCGGCCTCCAGCAGACCGTCGCGATGGGCGGCCAGCCGGAACAGGCCTTTGGCCGGGTCCTCAGTGGTTTGCAGGCTGCAGCCATCGGTGCAGAGCAGCTGTTGCGCGTAAGCCCGCCAATCCGCAGGCGTATGGCGATCGGCGAGCTCCATCTGCCAACCGTCCCCCAGCCGCGCCAGGGCCCAATACTCGGCCTTAGGCTTGGGGTGTTGGCGGCTGACGGCATAGCCATACCAGCGGGCCGGCAGTTTTGTGATCGCCACAGGTGTTGCTTTGGATTCCGGCTGGCCTGAGACCGGATCAACCTCTGCTGCAACCACGGCGTCAATCCGCCCGGCGGAGGATAGCTGCCCGGTCCAATGCATCGGTGCAAAGACAGCGCCGGGTTTCACCTTGTCGCTCAGCAAAACGCGCAGGATGGCGCGACCATGGGCGGAGGAGACCTCGGCCAGATCTGCCGCCTGCAGTCCTAATGTACGGGCATCGCTTGGGTGAATTTCCAGATAGGGCTCGGCCATATGCTGGTTCAGGCGCGGTGCCAGGCCAGAGCGGCTCATCGTGTGCCATTGGTCGCGGATCCGTCCTGTGTTGAGGATGAAGGGATGCGTGGCGTCAGCGGGTTTCGCCGGGGCGCGGTGATGCAACGGCAGCATGTTGGCGCGCCCTGACGGGGTGAAAAACCGCCCGTCGGCAAAGAACCGTCCGCCGCTGCGCGCCTTGGTCAGGGGCCAGTGCTGCGGTGGCAAGGCGTCATAGTCGGCCTCAGTCAGATCGCTGAGGGCTGAAATGTCGAAATCCTTGCCATGTTGTGCGGCCAAACCTGACAGGGTGGCGTATTCGCGTAGGATTTCGGCCGGGCTTTCATAGGCAAATTCAGCCTGCCATCCCATGCGCCTGCCGACCTCCGCCAGGACATCCCAGTCGTGGCGCGCGGTGCCCGGCGCAGGCAGGAAGGGACGTTGGCGCGAAATGCAGCGCTCGGAATTGGTCACGGTGCCGGTCTTTTCGCCCCAGCCCGTGGCGGGCAGGACGATATCGGCCAGCTTTGCCGTATCTGTGTCACCATACATGTCCGAGACAACTACGAAATCGCAGTTTGCGATGGCGTCTTTGACACGATCCGCTTCGGGCATTGAGACGACGGGGTTGGTGCACATCACCCACAGCGCCTTGATCCGCCCGTCGCCGACTGCGCGGAACATATCGACGGCTTTCAGCCCCGCCGCTTCGGGCAGGGTCGGCGCCTGCCAGAAATCGCGCACGGTTGCGCGGTGGCCCGCATTTTCCAGATCCAGATGGCAGGCCAGCATATTCGCCAGTCCGCCAACCTCACGTCCGCCCATGGCGTTTGGCTGGCCGGTGACCGAAAACGGACCCATACCCGGCCGACCGATCCGCCCGGTGGCCAGATGACAGTTCAGGATTGCGTTCACCTTATCACTGCCCGAGGTGGATTGGTTCACCCCCTGACTATAGATGGTCACAACTTTTTCGGTGCCGATCCAGGCGCGGGTGAATTCGGCAAGTTCATTCGCACTCAGCCCCGTTGCCTGCACATCACCGGAACTGGCGGCGGAGAGTGCCGCGTCAAACCCATCAACATGCTGTGCCACAAATGCGCTATCGACGGCACCCATTTCGTGAATCGTGGTTAGCAGATGGTTAAGAAGGGCCACATCACTGCCCGGTGTCAGCGCCAGATGCAGATCCGCCAGATCCGAACTGGCCGTGCGGCGCGGGTCAATGTTGATGATCTTCATCGCCGGACGCGCGGATTTCGCCGCCGCGATGCGTTGGTATAAAACAGGATGGCACCAGGCCAGATTTGAGCCAACCAAAACAATCAGATCGGCCTGTTCCAGATCCTCATATTGCCCCGGTACGGTGTCGGTGCCAAAGGCGCGTTTGTGACCGGCAACCGAAGAGGCCATGCAAAGCCGCGAGTTGGTATCGATGTTTGCCGAGCCAATGAAACCTTTCATTAACTTGTTTGCGACATAATAGTCTTCGGACAGCAACTGACCGGACACATAGAAGGCCACGCTGTCGGGACCGTGGGCTTCGATTGTTTGTTTGAAACGGCTGGCGACCTGAGACAGGGCGCTGTCCCAGGAGGCTTGGGCGCCGTTGATCGTGGGTTGGAGCAATCTGCCGTCAAGTGACAGGGTTTCGGCCAGCGCCGACCCTTTGGAGCAGAGCCTGCCTTTGTTGGCGGGGTGATCCGGATCGCCTTTCACCGTGACCTGCGGGCCGGTGGGCGTGTCCAACAGCGTGGCCAGGACCCCGCAGCCCACGCCGCAATAGGGGCAGGTGGTTTTCACGGTTTTGCTCTCGGCGCGGGTCGGATCAGGCTGTGCCATTTGGGCTCCGTTCAGAATGGAGGCGAGGAAAAGGAGGGATCGAACACCAGCGAGATGGCGATCACAGGAGTTGAGGCTGCCCGCCGCGAGGATGCCCTTCGCGACGTCGGCGGATTGAGCGCTGTTGGCCGCGTTGTGCGGTGTTGACCGGCAGGACTGAGGTCAAAGAACCCCGGCATCACGCCGCAGCTGCCCCCTGTAAGCGGCTGACATCCAATAGGATGTTGCCCTGTTCAACCCGTACCGGATAGGTGTCAATCGCACCCTCATCCGCACCTTGGGCTTCGCCGCTTTCAAGGCTGAAGACCCAATTGTGCAGCGGGCAGGTCACGGCGCGGCCGTGGACGATGCCCTCAGATAGCGGACCACCTTTGTGCGGGCAGCGGTCAGAGGTTGCAAAGACCTCATCCTCGCCAGTGCGGAACAGGGCCACGCAGCCAAGGCGGGTTTTCACCACACGGGCGCCGCGCAGTGGGATTTGGTCGACAGGTCCGATATCAAGCCAGCTCATTCCGCAGCCTCCAGGGTCAGATCAGCGATTGGGGTGAATTGTTTGGCGGGTTCGGGTTGCGCCTGTTCGGCCCAAGGGTCAGTGCGATAGACCGATTGTGACACGTCAAACCGCTCGGCAAGGGCGCGGCGATTGTCCAGATCGTCAACCACCTGTTCCTTGCACCAGTCGAGCCCTACTTTGGCGACCCATTTATAAACCCGGTCCAGATACTTGCCGTTTTCGCGGTAAAGCTGGGTAAAGGCCGAGATGACCTCGATCGCTTCAACCTCATCCGGGACTTTGCACAGCAGCTCGGTCTCTTTAACCTCCATGCCGGCGGCGCCTGCGACGGAGATTTCATAGCCCGAATCCACGCAGATCACGCCGATGTCTTTGCAGGTTGCCTCGGCGCAGTTCCTCGGGCAGCCAGAGACTGCAAGTTTGAGTTTGTGCGGTGTCCACGACCCCCAGAGGTGCTTTTCCAGTTTCACCCCAAGACCGGTGGAATCCTGGGTGCCAAAGCGGCAATGGTCTGTGCCAACACAGGTTTTCACCGTGCGCAGCCCTTTGGAATAGGCGTGGCCAGACACCAACCCGGCCTGGTTCAGATCAAACCACATGGCGGGCAGATCTTCGCGTTTGACCCCTAAGAGGTCGATCCGTTGGCCACCCGTCACCTTGACCGTCGGCACGTTGTACTTATCCGCCGCATCGGCGATGGCGCGCAGCTCATCCGGGGTGGTCAACCCGCCCCACATGCGGGGGACCACCGAATAGGTGCCATCTTTCTGAATGTTGGCATGCCGGCGTTCATTGACGAAGCGCGATTGCGGATCATCAGCATAGTCCAGCGGCCAATCCGCCAGCAGGTAATAGTTCACCGCCGGGCGACAAGTGTGGCAGCCATTGCGCGTTTTCCAGCCCAATTCCTGCCAGACTGCCTCCTGGCTTTTCAGCCCTTGCGATTTGATCAACCGGCGCAGCGCCTCATGGGTCAGATCGGTGCAGCCGCAGATGGCCTGATCGGTGGGAACGACAAAATCATCCCCCAAAGTCGCGCCCATCAGCTGTTCCACCAGCCCGGTGCAGGTCCCGCAGGAGGCCGAGGCCTTGGTGGTGGCGCGAATGTCGCCCAGGGTGGTGGCACCGGCCTGAATGGCCGTCACAATGTCGAGTTTTGAAACGCCGTTGCAGCCGCAGATTTCTGCATCATCCGGCAAGGCTGCAACGGCCGCCATAGGGTCCAGCGCGGCCCCCCCTTGGTAGGCGGGCCCAAAGATCAACGTGTCCCGCATGTCGGACACATCGGTGCCGTCTTTGATCATGCCGTAGAACCAGGCGCCATCCGCAGTGTCGCCGTACATCACCGCGCCGATGATCCGGTTATCTTTCAGGATCAAACGTTTGTAGACTCCGCGGGCCGGGTCGCGGAACACGATATCTTCGCGGTCGTCGCCTTCGGCAAAATCGCCGGCGCTGAACAGATCACAGCCCGTGACCTTCAGTTTGGTGGAGACCTCTTTGTTCACAAAGGTGTCTGTTTCCCCCAGCAGGGTCTTGGCCAGAACCTTGGCCTGATCATAAAGCGGCGCCACAAGGCCAAAGATCGCGCCATTGTGTTCAACACATTCCCCGAGCGCCAGAATGTCTGCGTCAGAGGTGATCATCTGGTCATCCACATGGATGCCTTTGCCGACGGCCAGTCCGGCCTCGGCCCCCAGTTGGGTGGCAGGGCGGATGCCGACGGCCATGCAGAGCAGATCGCAGGGCAATTCGGTGCCGTCATCCAGCAGCAGCGCCCGGACCTTGCCATCCTCCCCCAGGATTTCCTTGGAGTTGGCGTTGCACATCACGGTGATGCCTTTGTCGACCAGCGCCTTGCGCAACAGGTAGCCCGCTGCCGGGTCCAGCTGACGTTCCATCAGGTGGCCCATGATGTGGACCACGGTCACATCAACACCCTGCGCCGCCATGCCCGCTGCCGCCTCAAGCCCCAAAAGACCGCCACCGATCACAACCGCCTTGGCGCCGGGTTTGGCGCCAAGCGCCATCATGCGTTCGGTGTCTTCCAGATCGCGGTAGGGGATCACCCCCTCCAGGTCATGGCCGGGCAGCGGGATCATGAAGGGGTTGGAGCCCATCCCCAGCACCAGCTTGTCATAAGGCACTTCGCCGTTTTCGCCGATGACCACCTTACGGTCGCGGTCAATGCGCAGGACCTTTTCGCCAAAACGGCAGGTGATGTTGTTGTCAGCGTACCAATCCGCGTCATGGGTGACGATGTCCTGATAGGTTTTTTCGCCCGACAAGACGGGGGACAGCATCAGGCGGTTATAGTTGCCGCGGGGTTCTGCGTTGAACAGCGTGATGTCGTAAGCGTTCGGATCTGCCTCCAGCAGGTGTTCCAACGCCCGGCCCGAGGCCATGCCAGCCCCGATCACAACCAGTTTCTTAGACATGAGAGCCTCCTTGCCCGAAGTCATGGGCAGGGAGTGCTGCCCCTAGGACGCCTTGGAATAGGCGGCGTCGATCATTGTGGTTGAGACAAATCCGTAGACCTGTCCCCAAAGCAGCTTGCGCTCGTCCGTGAGGCCCCCGGGGGTCAGATCGTCCAGCGCGAATATCAGCGCTTCGCCGACCAGTTCGTAATGTGCAGGTTCCGCCCCATAGGTGACGTGCCGCCGCGCCAGCCGCTTGATCTTGCCGGCCAGGAACATGGGCTGGTGCAGGTTGTTGACCAGAAAGTCGAGCATGCTTTCCAGCTTGCTCATCTGTTCGCTCATATCCTCGGGGAAGAGCGGCCGGGCCTGTGGCGCGATGGCGAACAGACGCCGGTAAAACACATTTGTCAGATAGCCCTTGCTGGGGCCGAGGTCCTGATACGACGCCTGCACCTCTGCGATGTCGCTTTTGCTGAGGAAGTCCATCCGCATTCTCCATCTTTGGTGCAAAGACGGTAGGGCGGTTTGCTTGCAATTCTCTAAACGCTGGCATGTTTTTTCCTCAGGCCGCGATGGGGTTCTTGCCGTTTTTCGGCGTTTTTGGTTTGGCGCCGTGTTCGTATTCCTCTAGGAAATCAAGAACCTCTTGGCGGAACGTGTAGTAATCCGGGTGATCCAGCAGTGCCTTGCGGCTACGCGGTCGGGGCAGATTAACGTCGACAATTTTACCGACTGTGGCCTGTGGCCCGTTGGTCATCATCACCACACGGTCGGCCAGCAGGATCGCCTCATCCACATCATGGGTCACACAGATCGCGGTCACTTTGGTACGGTCCCAGACCTCCATCAGCACCTCTTGCAACTCCCAGCGGGTGAGGCTGTCGAGCATGCCGAAAGGTTCATCCAAGAGCAGCAGTTTCGGCGACAGGGCAAAGGCCCGGGCGATGCCGACGCGCTGTTGCATGCCGTTTGACATCGACTGCGCTGGGCGGTCCATCGCATCGGCCAGACCCACCCGTTCCAGGTAGTATTCCACCACATCCTGCCGTTCGGCCTGTGAGGCCTCGGGATAGACCTTATCCACCCCGATGGCGCAGTTTTCGCGTGCCGTCAGCCAGGGGAAGAGGTTGGGGGACTGAAACACCACGGCGCGTTCGGGATCGGCACCTTCGACGTGGCGACCATCAAGGCGAATGCCGCCTTTACTGATCTCATTCAGACCCGCCGCCATGGTCAGCACGGTGGATTTGCCGCAGCCTGAATGCCCGATGAGCGAGATGAACTCGCCCCGATTCAGTTTGAGGTTAAAATCCTCCACCACCGTCAGCGGACCCTTGGGGGTCGGGTAGATCTTATGCAGCTGCGAAAAGTCGAGGAAGTTGTTGTCGATCATACCTTTCTGAGCGTCGGCAACCGCCGCCGGGACGCCGTGGATCGGTTCGACATTCGGCAGGGTGCGGGTGGCCTCGGCCTTGGCTTCGATCCCCACATCCATCAGGTATTTGGTGATGTCACCGCGCAGCTTCTTGAAGCCGTCATGGTGGTTCATCGCCATCCGATCCCGCGGTCTGGGAATAGAAACTTTGAAGGGGTCCCCCAGGGTGCCGTCGGGATTGAGCGGAATGATGCGGTCGGCCATGATGATGGCCTCATCCACGTCATTGGTGATCAAGACGCAGGTCTTTTTGTCATCTTCCCAGATCTCAAGGATTTCATCGGCCAGATTGGCGCGGGTTAGCGCATCAAGGGCTGACAGCGGCTCATCCAGCAGCAGAACCTCAGGGTTCATCGCCAGCGCACGGGCCACATTCACCCGCTGCCGCATGCCCCCCGACAGTTCCGCCGGGCGCCGTGTCATGGCGTGGCTGAGGCCCACCATCTTGACGTAATGCGCGACCTTTGCGGCGCGGTCCTTTTTGCTGAGACCGGGGAAGATCGTGTCCACCGCCAGCCCCACATTGCCCGCCACCGTCAGCCAGGGCATCAGGGAATAGCTCTGGAAGATCACACCACGTTCTGGGCCGGGCCCTTTGATCGGTTCGCCTTTGAAGGTGATCTGACCGCTGGTGGGCTGATCCAGACCGGCCATCATGTTGATCAGCGTAGTTTTGCCCGAACCGGAGAAGCCGAGGAGAACCAGAAATTCGCCTTCCTCCACCTCCAGGTTGATGTCTTTCAACACCTCCTGTCGATGCTGGCCTTCACCGTAGCTTTTGCAGAGGTTTTTAAAGGAAATCATAGACATATCGATCACCGGTTGTTCGTGAAGGTGAACAGGGACTGCAGCGCATACATCACACGATCCAGCAGGAAGCCGATGATGCCGATGGTGAAGACCGCAACCATGATCTTGGCCAAGGACTGGCTGGAGCCGTTCTGGAACTCATCCCAGACAAATTTGCCAAGGCCGGGGTTCTGCGCCAGCATTTCGGCGGCGATCAGCACCATCCAGCCGACGCCCAGGCTGAGGCGCAAACCGGTGAAGATCAGCGGCAGGGCCGAGGGCAGCACCAGCTTGGTGATCTTGGTATAGGTGTTCATTTTCAACACTTTGGAGACCGAGACGAGGTCCTTGTCGATGCTGGAAACCCCCAGCGCGGTGTTGATCAGCGTCGGCCACAGCGAACAGAGCGTCACGGTGATGGCCGAGATCAGGAACGACTTGGAAAACATGCCGTCATTGGTGGTGTAGACGGCCGACACCACCATGGTCACGATCGGCAACCATGCGAGGGGCGAGACCGGCTTGAAGATCTGCACCAGCGGGTTCACGGCGGCGTTAGCGGTTTTTGACAGACCCGCCGCGATACCCACGGGCACCGCCACAACAGTGGCGATCAGGAAGCCGAAGAAGACGGTTTTGATCGAGGTCCAGATTTGCTGGTAATAGGTTGGTTTGCCGGTGTAGCTGCGGTTTTTCACCTTGTCGGCTTTGCCCGCCGCAATCAGTTTGGCGTTGCGTTCATCCTGACGCTGGTAGAAGGCTGCCGCCTTGTCCTGTTCGCGCAGATGATCGTCATGCAGATTGCCGACCTGTTCCCAGACCTGCACCGGACCGGGAATGGCCCCAAGTGAGGTCTGCACCTTCGGCGCCAATGTGCCCCAGGCGATTAGAAAGGCAAAGATCGCGATCAGCGGCACACCAAGAAGCTGCCAGACCTCTTTCATCTGGGCGCGTGGATTGTCACCAGCAGCAGCTTTCAGGATCGGGGTCAGCCAAGCGAGGCCCAGCACCTGAAACCAGCCGTCCAAACGGTTGATGCGGGTGAAGATACGGGCCTGTCGGGCGTCTTTCCGGGCGGCTTTCTCCGCGTCAGAGAGAGATTGCGGGTCGATGGCAGTCATGGCGAGAGATCCTGGCTGGAACGGTCAAGTCGAGGGGTTTGGAAAAGCGGGCGCGGGACAGATCCCCGCGCCCGAAGTGGCGGGGTGGTTAACCCTGGACGTCGCTGCCCACGACCTTCTGCGCGCCTTTCAGGCCGATCGGCAGGCTGTCGATATAGGCGTTGGGCGTGCGGCCGTCGTAGGCGATGCCGTCAATGATGTCGCCCGCTGGGGTGGGCGCTTTGTAGCCGTCGCTGTCAAAGGGGAAGTCGGCGGCATCGGCCAGACCTTCGTCGACCAGCATTTTGGCCGCTTCCAGATAGATCTCGGGCTTGTAGACCGATTTGGCGACCTCATCATACCAGCTGTCCGGCTTCTGCTCGGCGATCTGGCCCCAGCGGCGCATCTGGGTCAGGTACCAGACAGCATCCGAGTAGTAGGGGTAGGTGGCGTTGTAGCGGAAGAAGACGTTGAAATCGGGCACTTCACGCTTGTCACCTTTTTCATATTCAAAGGTGCCGGTCATCGAATTGGCGATCACGTCATAATCCGCCCCCACGTATTCCGAACGGCTGAGGATTTCGACCGCTTCGGGGCGGTTGGCGTTGTCATTTTCATCCAGCCACATGGCGGCGCGGATCAGGGCCTTGGTGATAGCCAGCGTGGTCTGCGGGTTTTCCTGCTGGAATTCGGCGCTCAGGCCAAAGACCTTTTCGGGGTTGTTCTTCCACAGCTCATAATCGGTGATGACCGGCACGCCGATGCCTTTGAACACCGCCTGCTGGTTCCACGGTTCCCCCACGCAGTAACCATAAATCGTGCCAGCCTCCATCGTGGCGGGCATCTGCGGCGGCGGGGTCACGGACAGCAGGACATCGGCGCCGATCTGGCCGCTTACGTCCTCCGGCGAATAGAAACCCGGCTCCAGCCCGCCAGCGGCCAGCCAGTAACGCAGTTCGTAGTTGTGGGTCGACACGGGAAAGACCATGCCCATGTTGAACGGTTTGCCGTCATCGGCATAAGCCTCGACAACCGGTTTCAACGCCGAAGCGGAAATCGGGTGGATCGGCTTGCCGGCATCATCATGGGGGATGTGTTGTTTCATCTCGGCCCAGATCTCATTTGACACGGTGATGCCGTTGCCGTTCAGATCCATCGAGAAGGGGGTGATGATATGTGCTTCGGTTCCGTAGCCGATGGTGGCGGCCAGCGGCTGACCGGCCAGCATATGTGCACCGTCCAAAGTGCCCGAGATCACACCGTCCAGCAGCACCTTCCAGTTGGCCTGGGCTTCCAACGTGACAAACAGGCCTTCGTCTTCGAAGTAACCCTTTTCATAGGCCACCGCCAAAGGCGCCATGTCGGTCAGTTTGATGAAGCCGAACTTCAACTCATCCTTTTCAACATCCAGCAGCTCAGCCAGTGCCGGGGTGGTCAGCAGGGTACTTGCAGCCAACAGGCTAGCGATCTTCAAATGCGTGCGTTTCATATCAAGTCCTCTGTTGGTGCCCGCCCGAAAAGGGCTGAGGCAAAACGAAAAAAGCCGCTCGTCTGCTCTGTCCTTGGGAGGTTGGACAGAGAGAACGAGCGGCTTTGCTCTTGGCAGTCGCCACCCCCATCGGGAGGAGGAAGGGTAGCGCCATCTAGCGGAACGCCATTGTTCCGGTTGCCTGCCATCCTGTGGTTTTCGCGGCACTGCGGCAATCGATTTGAGTGATTTTTTCTGCGTTGCCGCAAGGCAGGCGCCGGGTTGCCTGATTTTTCATCACGCAACCCGCTCAGGATCAAAAATGCGGCCATCGAAGAAGGAATCGGGGGGCAGAATCAGCCGCCCGTTTTCCGATCCCAATGCGCTGGCGTGGTTGAGCGCACCCTCAACCTTGGCCGAGGCACCGGGCAGGCTGCGGGTCACCTGGGACAAATGATGACGGTGCAGGTCCGCCCGGAACACCGCCTGTGCGGCCTGCGCGGATTTCACCGGATCGCGGCCATGGCGGCGCGCCAGTTGTACGCCGATCCAGGCCGCCTGAGATTGCCAGGGGAAGGTGGCCGCGCCATCGAAGAAGGCCACAAACCTGTCCGCCTGCCGGATTTCCCCGCGGGGCGAAACGACCAGCCGGCCCGACAGCGCCCGGTCAATCAGGTCTGGCGACACGCCTAGGTGTTCCGGCCGTGACAGGATCTCCGCGCAGGTCGTCATGTTCTGGGCCTCCCCCAGCCAGCGACCTGCGCGCCACAGGCAGCGGATCAGGCGCCCGGCCAGATCAGGGTGGCGGTCCGCCCAGCCGTGGCGGGTGGCCAGTACCTTCTCGGGTGCGCTCTGCCAAATGGCCTGACCGGGCAACAGCAGTTCACCCACGCCGTTTTCAACCGAAATTGTTCCCCAAGGTTCCCCAACGCAGAAGGCATCAATCTCACCCTTCGCCATGGCCTCCGCCATCAGGGGCGGCGGCACTGTGTGGATGGTGGGGCGTCGATCAGCGGGCAGGCCAAGCGCGTCCAGCCAGTAAAACAGCAGTTCGGCATGCATTGAGAAGGGGAAGGGCACCCCGACCCGCAGCGGCTGATCCAGCGCAAACAGAGCCTCACCGGCGGCCCATGCATCAGCAAAATCAAAGCGGTAGCCGTTGTTGCGCATCAAATGTGCCAGTCCGGGACTGACCCCAATGACGGTGCCATTGAGTGACAGGACCGAAAGCACCTCAAGCGGTTGCGCCGCGCCGCCAAGCCCCAGCGCCGCAGCAATGGGCAGGGGCGCCAGCAGATGCGCGGCCTCCACCCGGCTAAGCGCCAGATAGTCACGCAAGGTTGCCCAGCTGGGCGCGCGGTGCAGCTCCAGATGCAGGCCTTCCTCCTCATCAAACCCGAGGGAACGGGCAATGATCAGCGGCGCGGCATCGGTCAGCGGGATATATCCGGTGGGCAGGGTATAGGTCATGACAAGAGCCCCGCGGTGCTGACCAGGGCTTCGGCCACCTCGGCCAGTTTGCGGCCCTGATCCATCGCGGCCTTGCGCAATAGGGCATAGGCCTCATCCTCGCTGACGCCGCGCGCTTTCATCAAAATACCCTTGGCGCGGTCGATGGTTTTGCGTTCCTCCAAGGCGCGGCGGGTCGCGGCCAGTTCACTGCGCATGCGGCTGACCATGTGAAACCGGGTGATCGCCGCATCCAGAATTGGCGTCAACCGTTCCTGCTGCAACCCGTTCACTACATAGGCGGACACGCCGGCCTCAATCGCGGCTTTGGTCAGCGCCCCGTCCGAGTGATCGACAAACATCGCCACGGGGCGATCCATCGGACCAGAGGCCAGCGCCAGTTCTTCCAACGCGTCGCGCGACGGGCTGGCCATATCGATCAGCACCACATCCGGGTCCAGCGCCGCAATCCGGCGGGCCAGCCCGCTTTCTTCGGACAAAACGGTGATGGCATGATCGCCAGAGGCTTTCAGCCCATCGACGATCTGAAGCGCACGGTCGCGGTCCTTTTCGACGATGATGATGGTGAGGTTCTTGGGCATGGCGGGGAAAATCCGTGGCTGGTCCCTCGGACTTTCTGCGCTGCAGCGATGAAGGGCAATGACGCACGCGGGACGTCATTGCGGAAACTACTGGGGTAAAGATTGGCTGCCTGAATTTTGGGCGACTGCCCGTAAATCAGACGATTTGAAGGCCGCTCAGAAATCCAGCCCCAGATCCAAAGTCTGCGCCGAATGGGTCAGCGCCCCGGAGGAGATGTAATCAACACCGGTCGCGGCAACCTCGGCAATCCGCTCCAGCTTCATGTTGCCCGAGGCCTCCAACACCATCCGGCCCGCGGTCAGCGTCACCGCCTCCTGCAGGGTGGGGGTGTCCATATTGTCCAGCAGCACCACATCGGCGCCACCGGTGCGCAGCACCTCATCAAGCTGGGCCAGCGTGTCGACCTCAATCTCCACCCGCACCATATGGCTGGCGTGGGCTTTGGTGGCCTCCAACACGGCGCGCACGCCGCCGGCTGCCGCGATGTGGTTGTCCTTGATCAGGATGGCATCAGACAGGCTGAAACGGTGGTTGAACCCACCACCATGCAGCACGGCCTGTTTTTCGACGATGCGCAGACCGGGGGTGGTTTTGCGGGTGCAGGTGACGCGGGTCTGGGTGCCAGCGGTTTCCGCCACAAAGGCGGCGGTCAGGGTCGCAATACCTGTCAGACGGCCGGCAAAGTTCAGCGCCACCCGTTCGCCGGATAGGATTGAGGCGGCGGCGCCTTCAATCTCCATCAGCGTGTCGCCTTTGGCGATCCGGTCACCATCCCGTTTCAGCGTGCGGATCTGCAATCTGGGATCCACCAGACGGAAGGCAATTGCTGCCACCTGCAGGCCCGAGGCCACGCCATCGGCACGGGCGTTCAGCCGCGCGGTATAGGTGACATCGGCGGGGATCACTGCGCGGGTGGTGATGTCGCCATAGGTGCCCAGATCCTCCATCAGCGCGGATTTCACCAGCGGTTCCAAAATCAGATCGGGCAGGGTGGCGTAGCTTTGGCTCATGTCGGTTCACTCACGATTTCGGCGCGCAGGCGCAGGGCGGCGTCCAGGTTCATCTGGCTGCGTGTGCCGACCTTGCCGTTGGTTTCGGGAAAATCAAGGCGGCAATGGGCACCGCGGCTTTCTTCACGCAGGAGCGCCGCAGCGGTGATCAGCGTGGCGGTGGCGGTCATGTTGCGGAAGGCGGGGCAATCTGGCTGCGCCCCCTCCAACAGGGCGATCTGGCGCAGGGCGGTTTGCAACCCGGTTGCGTCGCGCAGCACACCAACGTGATCGGTCATGATTTGGCGCAGCTGTTCAACCGCTTGCGGATCCGGAGCGTGACCACCGGGGCGGAAGGTGAGGGTGATCTCCTCCGCAGCCTCGGGGGCGGTGGTCGCCGCGATATCGCGGGCGCAGATGCGGGCGAAAACCAGTGCCTCGAGCAATCCGTTGGAGGCCAGGCGGTTCGCGCCGTGCAGCCCGGTTGAGGAGGCTTCCCCACAGGCCCAAAGCTGGTCAAGCGTGGCGCGGCCCTGCAGATCGGTGGCGATGCCGCCCATGTGGTAATGTGCGGCGGCGGCCACGGGGATGGTGCCCTTGACCGGATCAATACCACCTCGTGCACAGGCGGCGGCTACGGCAGGAAACTGGCGGGTGACCGCATCCCCCAACGCGGCGCGGGTGTCCAGCGCCGGGCGCTTGCCGGCCTGTGTTTGGGCATAGATGGCGCGGGCCACCACGTCACGCGGGGCCAGTTCGCCGTCAGGGTGGACCGCCTGCATGAAGCGTTCACCGTCCTTGTTCACAAGGATCGCGCCTTCGCCGCGCAGGGCCTCGGTGGCCAAGGGTGCGGGATCTTCGCCCATGTCGATGGCGGTGGGGTGAAATTGCACAAATTCGGCGTCAGCGATTTGCGCCCCGGCCCGGGCCGCCATGCCAATCACCTGCCCCCGGATCCGGGGCGGATTGGTTGTCAGCTTATAAAGCCCGCCTGAGCCACCGCCGGCCAGCAGCACCGCGGGTGTTTTGATCAGCAGCGGCGCTGCGCGGCGGTCCATGTCTGAGGGTTCAACCCAAACGCCCTGCACGGTCTCGCCTTCGGTCCCCAGCCCTGCGGCCATCACACCTTCCAGCACCTGGATTGACGGGGTCGCCATCACCTCTGCGATCAGGGCGCGCATGATTTCGGCGCCAGCCTGATCGCCTTTGACCCGCACCACACGGGCGTAGCTGTGGGCCGCTTCGCGGGACAGCACATAGCCGCCCTCACTGTCGCGATCAAACGGGGCGCCACGCCGGGTGAGATCCAGAATGTGATCGCGCGCCTCCTGCGTCACCCGCTGGGCCACGGCGGGATCAACGGTGCCGGCGCCTGCGGCAAGCGTATCTTTGGAATGACTGTCGGGGCTGTCGGGATCCCCCATCGCCGCCGCCACGCCGCCCTGTGCCCAGGCGGAAGAAGCCCCTTCGCCCAAAGGGTCGGGTGAGATCATCAAAACCGGGTGGGGCGCAAGGTTCAGCGCCGCATAAAGCGCGGCCAGCCCCGCACCGACAATCACGATGCGATTGGTCTCAACCTCTTGCACATCTTCTGTCATGACGCCCCTCCCACAGGTGATGCCCGGATGGTTCAGCTCAGATCAGAGACCCATTTTCCGGCTGACATCGATCATACGCTCAACCGCCAGCCGCGCACCTTCGGCCACGGTGGGGTCAACCTCCACCGGGGTCGACATTGTGTGCAGGGAATAAAGGATCTTCTCGAGCGAGATCTTCTTCATGAAGGGGCACATGTTGCAGGGGCCGACAAAATCCACATCCGGCAAGGCGTCCGAGATGTTGGAGGCCATGGAGCATTCGGTGACCAGCATCGCCTTTTCGGGGCGTTCATTTTCCACATAGGCAATGATGCCAGCGGTGGAGCCGGAGAAGTCAGCCTCATTCACCACATCAGGCGGGCATTCCGGGTGCGCGATGATGCGGGTGCCGGGGTTCCATTCGCGGAAATCTTTCAGATCCTGCGCGGTGTAGCGTTCGTGCACAATGCAGGAGCCTTCCCACCAGACGATGCGTTTGCCGGGCACCTGTTTGGCGACGTTCTGCGCCAGATACTGATCCGGCGTCATGATGACAGTGTCACTTTCCTGCGCGGCGACGATCTGCGCCGCGTTGGAAGAGGTGCAACAAATGTCTGAGGCGGCTTTGACCTCAGCGGTGGTGTTCACATAGGTGACCACTGGCGCGCCTGGGTATTTCGCCCGCATTTCCGCAATGCCCGCCGGGGTGATCGAGGAGGCCAGCGAGCAGCCCGCCTCCATATCCGGCATCAGAACGGTTTTGGCGGGGTTCAGGATCTTGGAGGTCTCGGCCATGAAGTGCACGCCGGCCTGAACGATTACATCCGCCTCAACCCGCGTGGCCTCAATCGCCAGCTGCAGGCTGTCGCCCACAACATCCGAAACCCCATGGTAGATATCCGGCGTCATGTAGTTATGGGCCAGAATGGCGGCGTTGCGCTGGGCCTTCAGGTCATTGATGGCTTTGACATAGGGCGCATAGGTGACCCATTCCGGCGGTGACACCACCCGGTCCATACGGGCGTAAAGGTCCGACATGCTGTCGGCCAGCCGCGGGTTGGGTGCCAGATCGTAATGGTCGGCAAGGTCGCTGCGCAGCGTACTAAGGTCGAGCAAGCAAGGATCCTCCGGTCAGATGCTTGGGGCGCTGCTATACGTGGAAACTACGGTGTTGGCCAGTCGTCAAACGCGGCTTTCCGTCGCGATAGTGTATCAATTCCCGGTAGGAGATTTCCGAAACAGCACAGGGCGACGCGATCGGAACGAAAGGTTCCGCGCCTAGAGTTTTGCCCGGGGCGGAACTTACGATTTTTGCGGGTGTCGTTTCGGGCCCGCGCAAAGCGGTAAGCCGGTGGTTTCCGGGGCAAATGCGCAGGCGAATCTCCTAAAACGGCGGATCGCAAAAAATGTGAGAAATTAGCGAAAAAACTGCGAAATTCCTGCTTTCACGCGGCGGATTGGCCCGGAAATTGCATCAATTTGGCCGAGAACGACCGGATTTTACCGACATTTAACTACGCGCCTACATACTTTTGTAGGCGTACCCCAAACCTATTCTTCAGGGGCCTCTTCCTATGCGACGTAGCAATCACAACGGACCTTGGGCAATCATGAGGTCAGACGCCAACACAGCGTCAGATCGCAACCGCAAACGAGATACCGAAAGGAAGGTCCCCATGTCGTTCCAGTTTCAGCCCGCCGCCCTGGCAGATGCAACACCGGTATCTTTCCCTGCACCTGCTGCGATGAACAAAGAAAAGTCGGACAAGCCTATGATGGGTGGTTGGTGGCTGGTGCCCTATATCGCCAGCGGCACGATGTTCTGGCTCTGGTTCATCCCGACCGTGACCAAGACGATTATCTAAGGTCACATCCCCAGTTTCACCAAGTCTGCGGGGATGGGCCCCCGTCCCCAAACACCCCATCTCCGCAGCGCAATCTCTCTCTCCAAGAGAAACGGGTGGTCCCTCGGGACCGCCCGGTTTTGCTTTTGGCGGGTGGCTTTGGGCGATGACTAAGGCTGAAGGTTAGTCAGAACGGCCCAGCCAGCGGGGCAGGGCGTCAGCCAGTTTGGCAATCTGAAAGCGCAAGGCGCCCGCCAGCGACAGCAGCGCACAGAAGGACATCACCAGCGAACGCAGCGGATCACCCTCCGTCACCATGACCTCCCCCAGCAGGAACAGGCCAACCCCGGCAAAACACAGGGTTGAGATCATCTGGCCATAGGCGCCTTTTTCGCGTCGTTGCATCATCATCTGTGTCTCCATTCCTTGGCGGGGGCGGGCCGGTGCGGCCCGCAGGTGTCATTCGTTATGCAGCATTCTTGCCATGTTCGTTGAACTGGAACTCTTTGGTCAGCTCGACCTCTGGCAGGTCCGCATCGGGTTCCTGATCCAGGTGGTAAACATGGGCCAGAATGGTCGCCACCGCAGCATAAAGGCCCGGGTGGATCTCACCGCCGATTTTCGAGGTGAAGTAGAGCGCACGGGCCAGCGGCGGCACCGGCAGGATGGTGACGTCATGTTCTTTGGCCAGCTCACGGATCTGGAAGGCCATCGCCCCTTCACCCAGTGCCAGCACGGTGGGCGCATCATCTTCACCCGGCACATAGCGCAGCGCGACCGAGAAGTGTTTCGGGTTGGTGATGATCGCGGTGGCGTCTTTCACGTCATCCAGTGCCGCACGGCGGGCGGCACCGTTCTGGGCGGCCTCCATCTGTTTGCGGCGGATTGCCCCTTTGACCTCGGGCGAACCCTGGGTCTGTTTGCTTTCCTCTTTGATTTCCTGCTTGGACATCTTCAGCTGTTTGTTCATCGAATAGATCTGCCAGATCAGATCCACCGCACCGATGATGGCCAGCGCCAGAACCAGCGCCATCAGCACCTGATAGGAGACCGAGGACAGCATGGAGAACTGTTCGCCCACCCCCATAAAGGCGGTGGAGGACAGGGTTGGCAGCCATTGCCACAGCACCACACCAGCGGCAACGCTGAGCATGGTGACCTTCATCACTGCCTTCAGCAGTTCAATCGCTGCTTTGGCCGAAACCATGCGTTTGATGCCGGACAGGATGTTCAGCTTGGAAAACTTGGGCTTCATATTGGTGGTGGCGAACAGGATGCCACCGCCCATCGCGGCCTGCATGGCCACGGTTGCGATCAGCATCGGCACACCCAGCACCATGCCAATCACCAGAACATGATAGAGCGAGTCTTCGAGACGGGTCAGGATCAGGCTGTCGAAGTTTTCAGCGCCGCCAAAGCGGAAAAAGCTGGCGAAATCCCGCGCCAGCGCCTTGCCGGCGAAACTGCCAGCCATCAGGATCACCATCGCACTCAGCATCGAGGCGAAAACGAACATCTCCTTGGACGTGACAACTTTGCCTTCCTGTCGCGCGTCCTGTTTCTTCTTCGGAGTTGGCTCCTCTGTTTTTTCCTGACTGTCGCCAGCGCCGCCTTCAGCCATTTGCCGCTCCTGTCATCATCAGCGTCAACGCTTCGATTGCAGCGTCGATCAGCTTGTCCATCGCCAGACCCAGCACCGGTGCCCCCAGGTAGAGCAGCACCATGGTGACCGAGAGGGTCAGCGGAAAACCAAAAGAGAAAATATTCAATTGCGGGGCCGAACGGGTCATCACACCGATGCCCATGTTAACCAGCAACAGAACCGAAACCACCGGCATCATCAGACGCGCCGCATGGGCAAACATCTCACCGCCCGCAGCAATGCCCGCCTGGGCAATGCCGGAGAAGTCAAAAACAGTGCCGGGGGGGATGTGGATATAGCTGTCAAAGATCAGCCGCAGCACCGTGAGGTGCCCGTCCACTGACAAAAACAGCACCAGAAGACCAAGCGAGAACAGCTGCGAAATCACTGGTGCCGTCGCGCCCGAGGTGGGATCAACCTGCGCCGCAAAGCCCAGACCGGCCGTGGTGGCGATCCGGTCACCGGCGACAACCGCGGCGGCGAAAAAGATCATCAGGATCAGCCCCGCTGAGGCCCCCAGCGCCAATTCACCGATTACCATGCCGACACCTGCCGGGCTGGTCAGCGCCTCGATCGTGGGCATTTCTGCATAGGCGATCACCGGGATAGTGAGGATCACGGAGGCCACAATACGCACCTGCAGGGGAATGAACCGCGCACCAAAGATGGGCGCCGCCATCAGGAAGGCCCCAACGCGCAGCATTCCAAACAGGAACAGGACGGACAGGTCGATGAGCTTTGCCAGCTCCAGACCCGGCACCCCGGAATCGTATGTGATCAGATCCTCAAGCATTTAGCGCATGCTCGCGACCAGTTCGAAGATGTGGACGAAGTAATCCGACATCGTGGTCAGCATGAAGCCCGAGGCCAGACCCATCGTCAGCAAGACGATGGCCAGTTTCGGCACGAAGGACAGCGTTGCTTCGTTGATCGATGTGGCGGCCTGAATGATGCCGACGGTCAGACCCACAGCAAGGGCCACGCCCAGTACCGGGCCTGCGGTCATCAGGATCTTCCAATAGGCGATCTGCAACTGTTCGATATTGGCGTCAAAATCCATCTTGTCAGGCTCCTACACCGCTGGAGAAAGAGTTCACGAGAGAGCCCATGGTCAGCGCCCAGCCATCCACCAGCACAAACAGCAACAGTTTGAACGGCAGCGACACCAGCATCGGCGACAGCATCATCATACCCAGCGCCATCAGGATCGAGGCGATCACCATGTCGATCACCAGGAAAGGCAGGAACAGCAGGAAACCGATCTGGAAAGCAGTCTTCAGTTCCGAAGTGATGAAGGCGGGCAGCATGACGGCCAAAGGCACGTCTTCGTTGCTCTCGTAGGGGCCGCTGCCGGACAGATCCATGAACATCATCAGATCGTTCTGGCGGGTGTTTTCGATCAAAAAGCCCGAGATCAGCACCCGTGCTTTCTGCATCGCCTCAGGCGCGGCCATATTGCCATCCAGATAGGGGCCGACGGCGGTTTCATAGACCAGCGACAGCATCGGCTGCATGACAAAGAAGCCAAGGAACAGTGCAATCGCGACCAGCACCTGGTTTGGCGGGGTCTGCTGGGTGCCCAGGGCCTGACGCAGGATCGATAGCACAATGATGATCCGGGTGAAGGCGCTCATCCCCAAAACGATGGAGGGCAGCACCGTCAGCGCGGTCATCAGCGCCAGAATTTGCAGCGACAGGGAATACTGCGTCTCTTCGCCACCAGCGGGGCTGGTGATCTGCAGCGCAGGCAGCCCCTGCGCCAAAGCGGGCGAGGCCGCCAAAACCGTGAGACCAATTACGACGGGGAACAGGTGTTTCATGCGGCGATCCGGGCACGAGTGGTGGCATCAAGGGCTGGGGTGTCTGCGGCGCGTCCGGTTTCTTGACCGGTTTCTGTGCCTGATTTTTGGCTGCCCAGCGGGGTGATTACCGGGGCCTGCCGTTTGGCAGTGACCACCAGGAACTCTTGTTCATCAATGCGCAGAAGCATCGCACGGGCGTCTGGACCCAATGCGGTGACCTCACCGATCGCCATGCGGCGGTCTTGGGTCAGTTTGGTTTTCAGTTTCCCTTTGTTGGTTTTAATAACAAAGAGCGCCACGAACAGGACGGCCAGAAAGCCCCCAACGGTCAGCAGCTGGTCTAGTGCAACAATATCCATAACACGCCTCTCCTAAACGGTTACCTTGACCGTTTAGGGGCATGTTTCGTGCCAAGTCTGGCGCAGATTTTAATGAAATAGCACAAGGCGCGGGGCAGGGCCCCGTTCCTTGGTTTTTCAATGTCTTGGGACACGTGTGCCCCGGGGTGATCGCGTTAGATCAGATGTTCACGCGATCTTTGGGATCGACAATGTCGCCGAAACGGATGCCAAACCGTTCACCGACCACCACAACTTCGCCTTTGGCGATGGTTGTGCCGTTGATCTGAATGTCCAGCGGGTCACCGGCCAGACGGTCCAATTCCACGACCGAACCTTCGTTCAGTTTCAACAGGTCCTGAATGGTGATCTGGGTCCGGCCCACCTCGACGGTCAGGCGAACCTTGACCGTATCCAGCACACCCAAACCGCCCAGCAGCCCCGCATCCGTGGTGTCGGGAACACCAGCGCCCGAAGTGGCAGGCAGACCAGCGGTTTCTTCCATCAGGGTTTCGTCACTCATCATACAGGTCCTTCTTCGCGAGCAGTCTTAAGAGCTGGTTTCCGCCAGACGGCGGGTCAGGTTCAGGGCGGATTTGCCGGAGGCCTCACCGAGGTCGGCATCAAACAGCGGTCGGCCTTCGACCAGGAGTTTCGGGGCAGGGGTCATCGCCACCGGCACCACATCACCGGCCGCCACCTGGCTGACACGGCCCAGGGGCATTTGCGGCTCTGCCAGGACGGCGGTGATGTCCAGTGGCACCTGTAGAACAGCCTGTTCCAGCTTCTCGCGCCAGGTCAGGTCTTCTTCCATCAGGTCAGAATGCATCCGCGAACGCAGCTGCATGGCAATCGGCTTCAGCGTCTGCAGCGGATAAATCACATCAAAGTTCGCCGGATCGGTATCGGGCAGCTGCACCATGAAAGAGCAGTTGATCACCATATCCTCAGCATCGGCGAAAGAGGCAAAGCTCAAGTTTTCTTCGCGGTTCTGCAGTTCGAAATTGATCGGCATCAGATCGCGCCAGGAATGCGCCAGCGCGGTGTTCAACCCGTCAGAAACCAGTTCGATCACGCGCTGTTCGGTGCCGGTGAATTCCGTCCGGGTGATCGGCTGCACCGCGATTTCACCACCGTAGTAGCTGTTGGTCAGCATTGAGATGAAATCGGGCGGGATCACCAGCATCTGGCTGCCGCGCAGCGCTTCAATACGGCTGGTGGTCAGCGAGACGAAATTTTCCACCTCATCGGTGTAATCGGCAAAGGTTTTGATTTCCGGCGGGAAGGAGGAAATCCGCGGCTGCAGACGCAACATCGGCAGAAACACCGAACGTGCCAGACGGCAGAACCGTTCGTTGATCATCCGCAGACCGTAGTAGTCGCCCATAAGCGACAGGTTATTTTCACCAAACTTATACGGTTTGTAACTTATCTCACCATCTTTCAGCTCGTCGCCATCCCCGGCGTCGAGATCCATCAGGCCGCCGACAAGCTCGGCAAGTTCGTTACTGGATAGTTTGTGTGTACCGGCCATTCGCCTGCCTCACTGCATTACGAAGGTGGGGAAGAAAACACTCTCGATGCCGCCGAAGCCTTCCAGCTTCTCCAGCCGGCGGTTCACCACTCTCAGCAGCTCATCCGCCAGACGATCGCGCCCCTCGGTGCCCTCAACATCGGTCTCGGTATAGGTGGACAACACCGCCAGAATGTCCGAGCGCAGCGCCATCTCATGGTTCTGCACGTTGTTCAGCACTGCCTCGTCATATTGCGTGGACAGGCCAATCCCCAGCTGCAGGAACCGGCTGGAGCCTTTCAGGTTGGTGGTCAGCGGTTCGGGGAACTCAAAATACTGGGTCACAAAGACCGGCTCATCCGGCATTTCTTTGGACACTTTCATCGGCCCGTCTTCGCCCATATCGGCGGTTTGCATGTTGGTCTCTTCAATGAGGCGCAGCACCTCATCGGCGGGGCTCATGCTGGATTCAGCGAAATATTTGCCGCCAAAAAAACCACCAGCCGCCAGACCAGCGCCTGTGACCAAAAGCAGGACCATTTTAACTGCGCCGCCTTTCTTCTTGGCGGGGGCGTTTGCTGTTGCGTCTGCCATTACCTTTTACCTCAGGCCAAAATATCAATGCCGTCGTCTTCGGCGGCGGGGTTCATCGTGCCAGCATCGCCACCCAGGATCTGGGCGGTGGCCGGTTGGTTTGTGTCAGAGGACTGTCCGTGACCACCGGGATTGCCCCCGGCCTGACCACCCAAGCCCGCCTGTTCGCGGCCCTGCTGCCCGGATGATGCATTGTGCTGGGTCAGATCCAACCCGGCCTGTTTCATCAGATCAGCAAGTCTTGCTTGGTTGTCATTCAACAATCGTGCCGAAGAGTCATTGTCGGTCACAATTGTTACGGCAACGGCGTTATCGCGCATCTCCATCCGGATGGTCATCTTGCCAAGCCGTTCAGGTTGCAGGGCAATTTCGATGTCACCCTGGGTCAGGTCGCGGGCTTCCTTGACCATGGCGGTCAGTTGGGTTGGCCATTCGCGATCCGTCATCATCAGGCTGCGGGTCATCGGTGCACCCTGGCTGGTGGCGGTCTGCGGCTGCGCGGCCTCAGCCTGTGCGGTGACGTTTGACTGCGCCAATGCCTGTGTGGCCTGGGTCTGAGCCGATGCTTCGGCCCCTGCCATCATCGCCTGTTGCGGCGCAACAGCGGCAGGTTGCGCGGCAGCCTGCGCCGGGCTCATCTGAGCGACACCCGGTTTCATCTCTGCGGTCAGCTCTGCCTTCAGATCAGGCTGCACCTTGGTGGTGTCATATTCGGCCTTTGCCGCGACCGGCACCTCAGATTGTGGCGCCGCCTGCTGCTGGGCGGCATCAGCGGTTTGGCCCTGCATCACAGGCGCCTGACCGGAAAGAGGCTGACCGGGAAGAGGCTGGGCGGTATTGGCGGAACTGGCCTGAGGCGCTGCGGTGGTCTGCGGCTGGTTCAGGTTTGCGGCCAACGGCTGTGTCGTGTTACCCGGCTGCGCGTTGGGCAGTTGGGATGCGGGTTTGGCGGTGCCATCCGCTTTGACCGTCTCAACCGGAACATCCGTCACGGCAGGGGCGGCAGGCGCCCGTCCCGTGGTGGTTTTCACCGCTTCAGTGGTGGTGCCAGCAACGGCTTTCAACATTGAGGCCGTGGCGGGATCTGCGCCCTTTGTTGGTTCCTTGGCGGTTGTCGTGGATTGCGCGACCACTTCAGCCTTCAGCGCGGTCTCAAGCTCAGCCACCGTTCCCGCAGGTTGGGTGGCAGCTGTCTGCGTGCCTTTGGTCGTCGGCGCGTCGATCTGCGTCATCGAATAGGGGGCCATCTGGGCCAGGGTCGGCTTGGGCTCCGTTGTTGCTTCTGCTGACACGGCAGGTGCTTGTGGCGCTGGGGCGGTGGAGTTCAGCAGTTGGCTGCGCTGCGCTGACGGCTCGACTGGGGCGTCGGGCTGGGGGGCGGGCTGGGCCAAAGCGCTCTGATTAAGGGTGGGTTGTGCCATTGCTGTTTGCGCGGTCTCACCTGCAGGTTTCGCCACCATGACCGGGGTTGTCGCAGGGTGCGCGGTCTCCGCTGGTTGGGTGCCTTTCAGCGCGGCGGCTGTGGCCGCAACCTGTACGGCAGCATCACTGTCAGCGGCGACCTGTTGACCATCCGCAGTGGTGACCATCTCGGCATTGCGCAACAACGCGGCCGCGGCACCTTCGGTGGAGGTGCCTGCCTCAGCCGGTTTTACAGTGGGTGGGCGCAGCGACTGGCGTTCCTTCATCTGCTGAGCGGTGGCAAGTGTGGCGGCCGGGGTGGTGACCTCCTCGGCCTGAAGGGCGGCCAGAAGGTCAGGATCTTCGTCCCCTTCGGCAAAGTCAGACAGGGCCACGGGACCAGATTTCGTGGCAATCACGCCTGAGATATTGCCCGCCGCCGCGCCGGTGGTTGCGGCAAGGGCGGCCAGGTCTTCGGGGCTCAGCTCAGCCGCTTCGCCACCTTCGCCGACCAGAGTGTCCGGTGACACAGGGGGCAGGCCCACCGGAGTGGGGCCGGACGCAGCACCGGCTGCGGCGCCTGTGGCAGGCTGGGTTTGCATCAAGGCAGCGAAATCCATGGGCGCCGCAGCGCCAGGCAGGACGGGTTGCGCGATTTGCTGGCCATTCATGGTGCCCGCACCGCTGCCGGGTGCGAGGGTCAAGATGGCAGGCACAACGTTGTTTTGCATGTGTTTTTCCGGTCCTTGGAACTGGTTTTGCCACGATTAATGCAGCATCCGTGCCAAGGTAGGGCGCTCATTCAGAATTTTGTTGAGCGTCCATGACCTTGGCTTTTTCACTCAGCATTTCAAGCTTGTGACCGCTTTGCGCCAGTTCGGTTTGGGCCTTTTTCAGGCGGCGTTCGGATTGCGCTTTCTGGATCGACAGGGTGCTGCGAAAGCCCTCCAGCTGCTGGCCCAGACGCAGGGTATTGGCCAGCTGCGCCGAGTTCTGCGCACCTTTCAGCTGGCCGTCATGTTCATGCAACATCCGCTTGATGGAGCCGGCCTGAGCGGTGATGTTGTTCATCTCATCCTGAGCGCGGCGCAGTTTTTTCGCCAGATCGGCCTGTTTGATCGTTTCGGCTTTGGCCATCAGCTTCAGATGGTTTCCGTTCGGCTTATTCATGAGGTCATCCCGATCAGCTCAAGCAGCTGTTTCTGGCTTTCTTCGAAGGTGACCTTTTCGTGTTTCATCTGGCAGATGAAACCTTCGATCTGTGGCCAGTTCTTGATCGCCGCGTCCAGATCCTTGTCCTGACCGGCGCTATAGCCGCCCATCAGCATCAGATCGCGGTTTTCGTTGTAAAGCGAGATCAGACGACGCAGCCGCTGGCTGGCGGTCACATGTTCGGGTGGCACGATGTCATTCATCACCCGGCTGACCGAGGCAGGCAGATCAATCGCGGGATAGATGCCGCGCTGCGCCTGGGCACGGCTGAGCACCATGTGGCCATCAAGGATCGCCCGGGCCGAGTCCACAACCGGGTCATTGGTGGTGTCATCGCCATCCGCCAGCACGGTGTAAAGCGCTGTGATCGTCCCCTGACCGGGCAGACCGGGACCGCAGCGTTCAATCAGCGACGGGATCATTGAGATCACCGAAGGGGTGTAGCCTTTGGCGGTGGGTTGTTCGCCAAGGGCCAGCCCGGCCTCACGTTTGGCATGGGCGACGCGGGTCAGACTGTCCATGATCAGCAGCACATCCTTGCCCTGATCGCGGAAGTATTCGGCAATGGCGGTGGTGCGGTTGGCCGCGCGCAGGCGCAAGAGCGGGGAGCGGTCGGCAGGGACCGCCACAACGCAAACCCTTGCGGCCGCCTCGGGTGTCATCACGCGGCTGACAAAATCACCAACCTCACGGGCACGTTCCCCGATGAGGCCAACAATGATAACATCTGCCGTGGTATTGTGGGTCATCATTTCGATCAGCACGGATTTCCCGACGCCCGATCCCGCCATGATGCCAACACGCTGACCACGACCAATGGTCATCGAGGAATTGAGGATCCGCACCCCAACGTCCAGCACTTCCTTCACCGGGCCACGGGCCAGCGGGTTCAGTGGCTTGCCCGCCAAGGGCCAGAGGTCAGAGGGTTTCGGCGCAGGGCGGCCATCCAGTGGCGCACCGCTGGCGTCAATCACGCGGCCCAGCAATTCAGGGCCCACCTCGCACATGCGGCCGGCACGGCGCAGCACAACCGGATCGCCCAGGGTGATCTGCGCGCCAGCGGTGTCCAAGAACAACAGGTTCTTGCCGTCGGAAAAACCCACCACCTCACCCTCAACCGGGGCGGCACCGGGGCCGGCATGACGCGGGTAAATCAGGCAGAGGTCGCCAGGGGAGGCCGGAAAGCCGGAACATTCCACAACCAGCCCATCATAGCGCACCACCTGGCCGCTGATCTGCGGCGCAGTGCGGTCTGGCAGGGTGGCCAGATCATGGCTCAACCGCTCAAGGATGGTGGCGCTCATTGGCCGGCATCCGCGATCTGAATTTCGGTGTCATCCCAATCTGCGGGCAGGCCGCCATCGTCAAACTCTGGCAGGGCGCTTTGAACCCGGTTGGGGCCGGAACGGATATCCACTGCGCCGCGCGGCAGCGCCTCATCCGGTTGCAGGACACAGCCATCAATGATTTCAGAGCCAGCAAGCGAGGGTTCAATCACCGCCATATCTTCGGGGTTCAGATGGATCTGGGTGCAATCCACCGTCTTGCCCACACGTTCCACCAGTTCCTCAACCTTCTGGGCAAAGGCGGCGGGCAGGGTATCGATCTGCTGACCGGCGAGGTCACTGGCAAGCGTCAGCAGCGTCTGTTCCATCGCCTGACGCAGGGCGGTGTGGTGATCGGCAGCGTGATCGGTGAGGGATCGCGCCAGATCGCTGAACAGGCGTGTGGCCTCTTCCAGATGGGCCTGTGCTTCGGGGGCAGGGGCGGGTTCTGGTTCGGGCGCTTCGGCCAGGCCCTTCTGATAGCCTTCGGCGAAACCTTCGGTGTAGCCGGTCTTATGGGCCGCAGCCTGCAGCGCCTCAAGCTCAGCATTGGGCTCAGGCTCTGGCGGTGCAACCTCTTCGGTCTGCACCGGGGCGCCAAGGCCGTTTTCCTCCATCGCGGCATCAGCGGGCTGATCCTCGGGGATCTGCTCAAAGGCGCGGGGGCGGAAATTGCCGTCACGGTTTTTGCGCAGGATTGAGTTGATGGACTCAATATCAAGCGCCTGAACGGACATGTCTTTGTGGAAGCCCATATCGGATCCTCCCTATAAACCAGAACCTTAAACCATAACCTCGCCGCCACGACCGGCGAGGGTGATGGTGCCCTCGTCAGACAGACGCCGTGCTACAGCAATAACGTCTTTCTGCGCATTTTGCACCTCGGTCAGACGGACGGGGCCAAGGGCCTCCATCTCATCCGCGATGGCCGCAGCCGCCCGGGTGGACATACAGCCCAGAAGCTTGTCGCGCAGGATTTCGTCGGCGCCACGCAGAGCCAGAATAAGGGTGCGGTTTTCCACTTCGCGCAGCAGGGTCTGAATGGCGCGATCGTCCGACTTGATGAGGTTGTCGAAGACGAACATGTTGTCCTGCAGGGCAGTGACCAGCGTTTTGTCGTGTTTCTGAACGTCCTTCAGGATGCGCTGTTCCATATCCTGTTTGGTGAAGTTCATGATGCGGGCCGCTGCCTTCACGCCGCCCATCTGGCTGGCGCGCAGGGTGGTGTTGGCTTGGAACTTCTTCTGGATCACCTGTTCCAGATCCTTCAGCGCTTCGGGCTGAACGTTGGCCAGGTTGGAAATCCGGTGAATGATGTCGGACTGCACCTCTTCGGGCATCAGCTTCAGCACCTCGGCGCCGACACCGGGGTCGAGTGAGGCGATGACCAGCGCGATGATCTGCGGATGTTCGTCGACAATCAGTTCCGAAACCGCATGGGCATCCATCCACTCTAGGATCTCAATCGGACGCTCGGATGAGGTGCGCGGGATCCGGCTGAGGACCGAATGCGCCTTGTCGTTGCCAAGGGCTTTGGTCAGCACGTCTTTGATATAGGTGTTCACGCCGACGCCCAGACCGGTCTGTTCGCGCAGGTCATGCAGGAACTCGTTCAGCACCGCATCCACGGTCGAGTGTTCCACATTGCGCACCATATACATCGCAGTGCCCAGCTGCTGCACTTCGGCCGGATTGAGGTAGCCAAGGATATTGGCTGCTGCCTCTTCGCCAAAGAGCATCATCAAAACGGCTGCTTTTTGGGTGCCGCCAAGGTCATCGATGGTCATGGTTCTAGGCATGGTAGATCACTTCAGCTGAGAGTTGTCGTCTTCGATCATCGACTTGAAGGCGGTGGCGATACGGTCGCCGTCGCTATGGGTCAGGTCGCGGATCAGGGCGAGTTTTTCTTCGTAGGACACATGGGACCACGGGTTGCCTGCAGGCTCAAACCCATCCAGGCGGGCGCGGACCTCGGCTAGGGTTTCACCGGGGCCAACTTCGATCGCGTCACCCATCTGGCCCGGTGCGCCGCCAATCGGGGCGCCCATGCCCATCGGGGCGGCAGGCGCTGCGGGTGAGAACAGCAGGCGGTCAACGATTGGCTTCACCAGACCCAGCACCACGATGGCCAAAACGGCGATCTGCGCGGCGTAGCGGGCGGTGTTCATCACCCAGCCTTCTTTGTACCAGGGGGTGGCCACTTCGGCGAAGGTGTCAATGAACGGCTGGGCCGACAGGGTCACAGTGTCACCGCGACCGTCCTGATAGCCGATGGCCGAACGCACCAGCGCTTCGGCGTCGCGCATCACGCTGTCGGGCAGGGCGCCCGGCACCAGGGAGCCATCTTCGGCCATGGTGCCTGCGGGGGTGCGCAGCAGCACGGCGGCGTGGATCCGGACGATCTGGGCGCTGGCAGGCTGCGTGGTTTCCACCCGGCGGCTGACCTCATAGTTGCGGGTCGCGTTGGTGGTTGTGTTGTTGTTCACCGCATTGGTGTTGCGCACGGTCACGCCGGGGCCTTCTTCGACCAGCTGGGTTTCCTGCGGCGGCGTGTTGGAGACGGCACCGGGGATGCCTTTGGCCTGCTGCTGGCTGTTCTGCTGGATCATTTCCTGTTCCGAGCGGATGACCGAGCCATTGGGCATATATTCTTCGGCGGTGATTTCCGAGCGGGTGAAATCCATGTCCACCGTCACCTCAGCGGCGACATTGCCGGCGCCGACGATGGGCGACAGAAGCGCCTCAATCCGTTGGCGGTAGAGGTTTTCCATTTGCTTGCGGTGGCCCAGTTGCTGGGTCGACAGCTCGCTCATCGGGTCGCCGCCTTCGCGGGACAGCAGGCGGCCTGTCTGATCGACCACCGAAACATTGGCCCGGGTCATGCCCGGCACCGAGGTGGAGACCAGAGAGACAATGGCGCTGACCTGACCTTCATCCAGCGCGCGACCCGGCGCAACCTGGACAAAGACCGAGGCGCGGGGCGGTTTGGTGTCGCGGATAAAGGCGGTTTGTTCGGGCAGGGCCAGATGCACCCGCGCCGAGGTCACGTTGGAAAACTCAGTGATCGAACGGGCCAGGTCCAGCTCATTCATGCGGCGCAGACGCGCAGCTTCGACCGAGCGGGACGCGCCCATTGGCATATCGCTGAGGGTGCTCATACCGTCCGGGGTGCCGGCCGGCAGGCCTTCGGTCGCCAGAAGCATCCGCGCCTTGTGGTAATCGGTTTCGGTGACGCGCAGGGTGCCTGTTCCCTGATCAATCACCGCATCGATCCCGTTGGAGGTCAAAACCTCCACGGCACGGGCCTTGTCGGCCTCTGGCAGATCCGAATAAAGGCTGAGACGTTTCGGCTGGGCCAGCATCATATAGACCATCAGACCCATCACCGCGACCACGACCAGAATGATCGCAGGCAGGGCACGTCGCACCGCAGGTTGGCTGATCATCTGTTGCGCTTGCGCCAGATAAGCCTTGCCCTGCTGGGCGGGCGTTGCACCTTCGGTGGGGGCGACTGGGTTGGTCGTGCTGTCCATCGAAACTCTCGTCTAGTTTGCCGTTAGGCGCCGGATCAAACCGGCATGTTCATAATATCGCGGTAGGCGGAAAGAGCCTTGTTGCGCACCTGCATGGTGAACTGGAAGCCCAGCGAAGACACCTGCTGATCCACCATCACCGAAGCCAGATTGTCGGTTGCGCCCGTCTCATAGGCGAAGGCCGATTTATTGGCTGTGGCCTGAGCGTCATTGACCTTGTTCAATGCATCGCCGAGGCGTTCGGCAAAGTTTGGGGTCTCTGGCTCGGTTGGGTTGGGCAACCCGGCCGGCAGGGCAGTTTGCGTGCTGTTCTGGAGCTGCGACGCGGCGCGGGCGTTTAGGGCCGCTAACGTCGAATTTCCCGAAAGGCTCGAAATAGTCATGGCTTACCTCAAGTTTGCCCTCTTGTTTTATGCGGCTTGTGCCGCGATCGGGGCGTTGATGTTAAAGCCGGGGATCATAGCCGCATTTGCAGTCAGCATGATGTCCGCGGCGCCCACCACGTCACCGGTGCGCAGCACCAGAGCGCGTTGAACCACGTTTTCCAGCTCACGCACGTTGCCCGGCCACTTGTGTTCCATCAGGGTGGCCACAGCCTCATCGCTCAGCAGCGGCAGGGTGGCCCCTTCGGGGGTGTGACGGCGGATCATCGCGGTTGCGAGGGCGGGAATATCTTCGGGGCGGGCGGCCAGTTCCTGGGTCGCCAGCGGGAATACGTTCAGACGGTAGTATAGGTCTTCGCGGAAGTGACCGGCTTCAACTTCGGCCAGCATGTCGCGGTTCGAGGTGGCGATGACACGCACGTCAACGGTTTCCTCTTTCTGGCTGCCCAGCGGGGTCACTTTCTTTTCCTGAAGAACCCGCAGCAGTTTGGCCTGCAGACCCAGCGGCATTTCCGAGATTTCGTCCAGCAGCAGGGTGCCACCGTCAGCGGCGCGGAAGATGCCGCGGTTGGCGGTCGATGCACCGGTGAAGGCGCCTTTTTCATGACCGAACAGCATGGCTTCCAGCATGTTTTCCGGGATCGCGGCGCAGTTCACGGCAACAAAAGGCTTGCCAGCGCGGGGCGAACGGTCGTGGATCAGCTGGCTCAGCACCTCTTTGCCGGAACCGGTCGGGCCGTTGATAAAGACGGTGACGTCGGTCTGGGCGACGCGGGCGGCCAGATCCATCAGGGCGCCGGTGTTGTCAGCGGCAGCAACCATGCCACCATGCGGGGTTGCGATGAGGTCAGTCAGGGCCAGCAGCGAAGGCGAGTAGAGCGGCGGAATGGCCGAACCGCGCAGCGGCAGGGTCACGCGCTGCATGCGGCCGCCCAGTTCTGCGGTCACCGCGAAAGCCTCACCCGGGGTGACGATGACCAGCTGGGTGATGCCCAGCGGGCGGGCCGCGGCCACCAGACCGGATTGACCGCCTGCCGCTTTTTCAGCTGCGGCCGAGCAGACCAGGGTGTTGCCTTTGCCGGGATTTGTATCAGGGGTGCCCAATGCGTCGATCAATACCGCGTCGATCCGACGACGTTTCAACAGATCCGCCACTGCGGCTGCGTCGTCAAATTCTTGTCCGATGATAAAGATCTTGGCCATGGTTACCTCCTGCGATTAGCTGACGGTTTCTAAGAAGCAGGGAGCGTACCAACCGGCGCATTAACTTTAGAAAAATTTACTAAGACACTGAAAACAAACAATTTAAAAAACTAAAGTAACTAAAGTATATAGGTGGTTAAGACCCTAGGTATAGGTCGGGTATACCCGCTTGATGGGTGAAATTGACGGGGTTTTGATGGGTGTCGACAAATTGACGACAGTCGACCATCTCCGAAATCTGATGACCCCATACTTAGGGATGTAGATTTTTCCATATGAGGGGGGTCAACTTTTCCAGAAGCCGGACGTTTCACATTGCAGACGTAAAACAAACTGCAGGCCGTGTTTATGTTGTCAAAAACGTACCATCTAAAATTCCCCAGCCTCGATGCCGCACAAATCGCTGCACCGTTTGTGACTGAGACGCTGGGCAACGCTATCCCTGAGTGCCGCTTGTCGGGGCTTACGGTTCTGATCAGTAAAGAAGGTGACATTTCTGTTAATGTCTTCTTCCCCACCGTGGCTGATCTGAAAAACTTCGAGAAGAAGCATGGTGGCTTTGTCGATATGATGAAGAAGACCTTCCTGTTCAAATCCACCGGGTTTGATGGGGTGTGTATTTTCAGCTTCGACGGAAACGAGAACGCTGCCTAAGGCAGCCGGATCGTATGAAGAGTGACGCCATTTTTGGCGATGTGTTGTGTAAATAAAGGACCAGGGTCGTAATGTCGGCAGAGGTAGATACCGGAACTGACAAACAAGCCGCAGGCGGGGCCTTGCTGCGCGTATCGTCGCAGAAGATCAGCCGCCTGATGGACCTTGTTGGTGAATTGTCTCTGAGTGTGTCAGAGACCGTGAACTCACCTGATCTGTTGGAGGGCAATGGGGATCGTACCGATTTCGAAGCCGCCGCACATCGTCTTTCTATGATTGTCCGTGAAGTACAGGACGCCGCGACCGAGCTGCGTCTGGTGCCCGTGGATGAGGTGTTCAAACGCCTCAAGCGCATGATCCGTGAGCTTGAGCGTCAGACTAAAAAGAAAATCAATCTCAACATCGTAGGGGCTGACACTGCCATTGATAAAATGGTGGCGGACCGTCTGTATGATCCTTTGCTGCACGTTTTGCGCAACTCGGCCGACCACGGCCTTGAAGGCGTTGACGAACGGGTGGCAGCCGGCAAATCCGAAAAGGGCACAATCACGCTCTCGGCGGCGCAGGTCGGTAGTGAGGTTCAGATTGTTGTGGGCGATGATGGCCGCGGCCTTAATCGCAAGAAGATTTTGGAAATTGCGCGCAAGCGGGGTTTCTACGGACCGGACGAAGAACCTGAAAGCAGCAAGCTGTGGAAGGTGATCTTTGAGCCGGGCTTCTCCACCGCTGAAACAGTCTCAAACCTGTCGGGCCGTGGCGTGGGTATGGATGTATTGAACTCCACCATGCGCGACCTGCGGGGCCGGATTGCCGTGGACAGCTGGGAAGGCAAGGGCACCAATGTGTCGCTGCACATCCCCGTGTCGCTGGCCTTCCTTGATTGTATTCTGCTGCGTCAGGGCACCCATCTGTTTGCGGTCCCGGTTGAAGATATCGCCGAAATCGTAAATCCCGGCATTGAAAACAGCATGACCATTTCGGCAGGTTCGCGCGCTGAAATGCTGCGTCTTCGTGACACCCATGTGCCGGTGTGCCGTCTGGAAACCTATTATGGCGATGCCATGCCGGACCTGAAGCCGTTGACCGACACTGTTGTGATCGTCCTCAACGCAGGTTCCAAGCTGATCGCCGTGCCGGTGGATGAGGTTCTGGACCGCCAGCAGGTGGTGATGAAACCGCTGTCCGGGGTTCTGGCCAAGGTCCGTGCCAGCTGGGGCTGCGCCCTGCTGGGTACCGGTGAAGTGGCTTTGGTTCTGGATGCTGATCGTCTTGCCGCAGGAGGAGAGAACTGATGAGTGTCATGGATCATTCCTCTTACGAAGATCACGCCGGCTATGAGCGCATCCGCTCATGGTTGGGCGATCGCTGTGGCATTTCCTATCCTGAACATAAGGCAGACCTGCTGCGTCAGCGTCTGGCCCGGGTCACCCGGTCGTTCAAACTGGAAGATCTGAATGAACTGGCCGGCGCCATTTCCAAAGGGGAACGTCAGGACGTCGAACTGGCCGTGATGCATGCGGCTTCGACCAATCACACGTTTTTCTTCCGTGAGCCTGAGGTCCTGGATGTTTTTGCAACGAACATCCTGCCGAAACTGGCCAATCGTGAACAGATCCGCATCTGGTCGGCCGCCGCGTCTACCGGGGATGAGGCCTACACGATTGCCATGTTGGTGGCCGAACACCTTGGCCCGCACGCGCTGAAGAAACTCGCTATTCTAGGCACCGATATTTCGGCCCCAGTTGTTGAGCGGGCAGAGCTCGGCGTGTTTTCGGGCCGCCAGCTGAGCCAGATGGATCGCACCATCAAGAAACGCTACATGACGCCGACCGGCATCGAACAGTATCGGGTGAACGAAAACCTGCGCGATACCTGTACCTTCCGCCGTCTGAACCTGAAGGCAACGCCATACCCCTTTGCCAAACAGTTCCAGGTCGTGTTCTGCCGTAACATCCTCTACTACTTTGAGCCCGAGGATCAGGCCGCAACCCTGCGCGCGATCTATGACGCGACAGAACCGGGTGGCTTCCTTGTGACCTCGGTCACCGAGGCGGTGCGCGATCTTTGCAACGAATGGATCCCGGTGACCACCGGCATCTACCGGAGGGACTAAGATGCCTCTGGGTCGTAAAATCCGCACCCTGATCGTGGATGACAGCGCCATGGTGCGCAAAATCCTGTCGATGGGCCTGTCTCAGGACCCTGAGATCGAGGTTGTGGGCACCGCCGCCGATCCGCGGGTGGCGATGCAATACCTGGTCAAAGACAAACCCGACGTGATCACGCTGGATCTGGAAATGCCCAATATGGACGGGCTGACCTTCCTGCGTGGGCTGATGTCCAAATCGCCGATCCCCACCGTGGTGATCTCGTCGCAGACCCAGCGCTCGGCGCAGGCCACTGTGGATGCGCTGGCGGCAGGCGCCGTGGATGTGATTGCCAAGCCCAAGATGGAGTTGGGCGGCGGTCTGAATACAATGATGGACAGCATCGCCCAGCGGGTGAAGGTTGCGGCACGGGCCCAGGTGGGTCAGGCCCCAGCCAAAGCGCCGTTGGGGCAGGGGGGCATGCCACAGCGTGTCGCGCCTGCTGTGACCCAACGCAGCCTGCCGCCTGTTGCTGCCGCAGCAGCGGGTGACATTCCAACCTGGATGATCGCAATTGGCGCCTCCACCGGGGGCGTTCAGGCCCTGACCCATGTGCTGGAAGCCATGCCGGTCAGCACCCCGCCGATCGTGATCGTGCAGCACATGCCCGAAGGCTTCACCGCCTCTTTCGCCAACCGTCTGGATCAGACTTGTGCATTGCGTGTGCGCGAAGCCAAGGACGGTGATGTGCTGGAAAACGGTCTAGTGCTGATCGCGCCGGGCGGGCCGCGCCATATGAAAATCCAACCCAAAGGAAACCGCTTTGTGGTGGAACTGGTCGAAGGGCCAGAAGTCTGTTTTTCACGTCCCGCTGTGGATGTGTTGTTCAAATCGGTTGCCCAGCACGCCAAGGGGCGTGTGTCATCGGCGATCCTGACCGGCATGGGCCGGGACGGTGCTGAAGGGCAGTTGGCCATCCGCCTGTCGGGTGGCCGAACCGTGGCCCAGGATGAGGCAAGCTGTGTCGTTTTCGGCATGCCCCATGCTGCTGCCGAAGTCGGAGCACCAGAGAAACTGGTCCCGTTGAGTGAAATGCCGTCATGGCTGCTCAATTCCTGCCCCAAGGCTGGAGCGCGCAGCGGGCTGGAAAGTTACAGAGTTTGAAAGGACCAAGAGGATGACTGAGATGACCGCTGAGCAAGCCTCGTCTGCAGATGCCGAAGCGCTGCTGCGCGATGATGACAACATCGAGAACATGTATCTCACCTTTGCCATCGGCACAGAAACCTACGGTGTACCGATCGCGGTTGTGACCGAGATTGTGGGCATGCAGCGCATCATGACGGTGCCGGATGTCCCGCGTTACATCAAAGGTGTGATCAACCTGCGTGGCAAGGTGATCCCGCTGATGGATGTGCGTCTGCGCTTTAACCTGGAAGAGCGCGCCTATGATGACCGTACCGTCATCATCGTGCTGGAACTGGGCACCTCGCCGGTGGGTCTGATCGTGGACCGCGTCAGCGAAGTGCTGGAAATCGCCGACGATCACATCGACAGCGCCAATGGTCTGGGCGGTGGCGAAAGCCAGGGTCTGGTTCAGGGTCTGGGCCGTGTTGGCGAAAACGTTGCGATCATTCTGAATTCGGGCCTGTTGGTTTCGGATGCAGAACTGTCGATGCCAGAGGCGGCAACCGCCTAAGAACTTGGGCCGTGCAGGCCCCGAAGGCCAGGCAACTGGTCCGATCCCACCCCGGGGGCTTTATGCGGTCCGGGGGCAGGAGTGGCCTCGCCCTCCGTGGCAGGCTCAACCGTAACAAGTAACTGATTAACATAGGAGAGTTCATCATGAGCGAGCGCGGACCCCAACCGCCCAGACGCCCATATCTGGCGCAAACGCATAGCTCTTCCCAATTGCTGATCGAAATAACCAGTCGACTCTAAAAAACCGCATATCTGGCGACCCAGAGGCTAAAGAAAATCCCCGCCCGGTCGCTAATAAAAGTACAGCCCGCCCCAGAAAGGACACCCCGATGACCAAAGCGAAGACGGATAAGACGCCAGAAGCCAAAGGTGCCGACGCCTTCCAACTGCTGGACATGATTTCCGAGCCGGTTCTGATGACCGACGCGGATCTGGTGATTAACTATGCCAACCCCGCGGCGCAGAAAATGTTTGCCGGTGCCGAAGCCACCTTGCAGGGCATGCTGCCCTCGTTCAGCGCGGACAATCTGATCGGCAGCTGCATCGATGACTTCCACAAGAACCCGAGCCACCAGCGCAGCATGCTGAAGGGCCTGCGCGGCACCTATCAAGCAGCGATCCGTCTGCCGGGCTTTGCATGGGACATCGCGGTGACGGCTGCCGCGGACGGGCAGAGCTACGTGGCGGAGTTTCAGGACAAATCGGCTGAGGTTCTGCTGGAAACTGAGACCAAGCGTTTGCTGGAGCGGATCACCGAAATGGCCGATGCCCATGGCGCCGGTCACGTAAAAGAATTTATCCAGACCGATGATTTTGAGCTGCCCAACATCGCTGCGGCGGGTGTGCAGGTGAACAAGATGGTCAAAGACCATATTGACGCCATTCTGGAAGGCATCTCGGTCTTTGAAACCTTCTCGGAAGGGGACCTGACGGCCAACATGCCGCAGCTGCCCGGTGACAAGGCTGCGCTGAACCATGCCATCGACCGCACCCGTGACAACTTCATGAACGTGAACGGCGAGATCAAGCGCCTGTCGAACGCGATCATGGAAGGTAAGCTGGACGTGCAGGCCGACACCGGCAAGTTCAAAGGCGCCTTCCGTGAGGTTGTGGAAACCTTCGAATCCGCCTTCGGCAGCCTGAACGGCGCCTTCAATGAGCTGAGCGCACAGGTTGGTCAGGTCACCCAGACCGTTGGCCAGATGAGCTCGGCCAGCCAGGAACTGGCGACCAACTCGCAGATCGCGTCGTCTTCGGTGGATGAGGTTTCGGCCTCGGCAGAAGAGACGGACGTGCAGGTGAAAGCCAACGCGGATGCGGCGAAAAACGCTGAAATCCTGGTGACCGCCAACGCTGAAGTGGCTGCAGAAGGCAAAGGCAAGATCGACGATATGGTCACCGCGATGGAAGGCATCAACGCCTCGTCGCAGGACATTGCCAAGATCATCAAAGTGATCGACGAAATCGCCTTCCAGACCAACCTGCTGGCGCTGAACGCCGCGGTTGAAGCGGCCCGCGCAGGTCAGCATGGTCGTGGCTTTGCGGTTGTGGCCCAAGAGGTGCGTAACCTTGCTGGTCGCTCGGCCAAAGCGGCCCGCGAAACCTCGGATCTGATTGAGGCCTCGACCAGCCGCGTTGCGGCCGGTGTGCGCCTGGCCACCGAAACCTCGGAAAGCTTTGAGAAGATCGCAACCAACATCGGCGAAGTGCGTGAACTGGTCGAAACCATCAACCGCGCCTCGGAAGAGCAGTCGCGCGGTGTGGCCCAGATCAACACCGCCATCGGCGAAGTTGCCCGCACCGCGCTGGCCACCAGCCAGCAGGCGGATGAACTGGCCGCAACCTCGGCCGAAATGACCGCTGCGACCGAAAGCATGAGCCGCGAAATCTCACGCTTCCAGCTGCGCCCTGCGTCGCCCAGCCCAGCTGACTTCGGCATGGTCGACGGTATGGAAAACCTGCCGCCGGAAATGCTGGCCAAGCTGAAAGCGATGATGGGCGCCAAAGTTGGCGGCGCGCCGGCCACCCCTGCAGCAAGCCCAAGTGCGGCGCAGGGCGGGGACCACGATGAACGCGGCTTCCTGAACTTCTAAATTCTTCCCGCCTCCGCGCCTGTCTCCAAGGGCGCGGGGGCTGATCTCAGCCACTAGGAGTGCAAACGAAATGGCTTATAAAGTGATGATCGTGGATGACGCTGCAATGATGCGGCTCTACATCTCGAGCTTCCTGAACTCGCTGCCAGACTTCAAGGTTGCCGCCCAGGCCGCCAATGGTCGCGAAGCGCTGGACAAACTCTCCGAGATCCCCGACCTCGACCTGATCCTGCTGGATATCGAGATGCCGGTGATGGACGGGCTGGAGTTCCTGCGTCACGCCAAACTGAAGACCCGCGCCAAGATCTGTATGCTGTCCTCGGTGACAGTGCAGGGTTCGCCCCATGCAGCCAAAGCGCGCGAGTTGGGCGCTGACGGCGTTGTGGCCAAACCTTCGGGTACAGTGTCACATGACTTGGAAGAAAAGACCGGTCAGGAATTGCGCGAAACCATGCGCCGTCTGGTGGCAGCTTAAGCCTCAGACCCCCTTCACGGGACCCCTTTGATGCCCATGTGTGCGGGCATCAACCGCGTCGCTGACGCAACGTGTTGTATTGAGTAAGAACGGGTGAGTTATGTCGAGCGAAATGGACGAAATCTGGGAATTGTTCGCCGATGACGGTCAGCAGGCCCTGGATGCGATGGAAGCCGCACTGGATGCTTTGCAGGACGGTGCTGAGGACCAGACCCCGCATATCTCGGCCCTGTTCCGTGCTGTTCACACGTTCAAGGGCAACTCCCGTGTTCTGGGGTTGGGTGTGGTTGAAAGCCGCGCGCATTACGCAGAAGATCTGATCGGTCTTGTGCGCGATGACGGCGTGCCGTTTGACGATGATATTCTGGACCTGATGTTCCTGGCCGGTGACACGTTGCGCACCATGCTGGAAGAGGTGGCCGATAAACGCGCTGACGTGGATCCGGGCCCCTCTGAGGATCTGATGGACCAGCTGAAGGCGATGATCGCCAAGGTGGACCCAAAGGCACCGCCCGCCGCTGAGGCGGCGCCTGAACCTGCGCCTGCCCCTGAGCCAGAGCCGGCCCCGGAGCCTGCCCCCGAACCCACCCCTGAACCCGTAGTGGAAGCGGCGCCCGAGCCTGCGCCAGCCCCCGCACCAGAGCCTACCCCAGAAGTCGCGCCGGAACCGGTTGCTGAGACTGCCCCAGAACCTGTGGCAGAACCGGCTCCGGCGGCGGCACCTGAGGCGCCCGCAGCCCCGGCTGCCCCGGCGGCTATGGCCGGCATGGATGCGCTCTTTGCTGAGATGGGTGACAGCACCCATAACAATGACGACGATGCCTTCACCTTTGATGAGGATCTCTCAGACGAGGAACTGGCGGCGAAAAACGCAGCCAAAAACGCGGAGATGGAAGAATCCGCGGCGGAACGTCCGGTGCAGCATGGTGAGGCACCGGTGGTCGAAAGCACCGTTGAAATCGACGAAACCCCGATTGACTCCTTCTCGCAAGATCCGACCTACATGAAGATCTGGGAAGAGATGACCGATGATCTGGTCACCCGTCTGAACGCGATCAAAACGTCTGATGACACCTTTGAGGATCGTCGCATTCAGACCGAACGTCAGGTCGACGGTCTGCTGCATGCTGCAGGTCAGATGGGCTTCAACAGCTGGGTGTCCCTGCTGGAAGACTTTGCCTTTGATTGCCCCTCGATCCCGGATGAGGGCGGTCTGGTCGAAGCGATCGATGCGCTTCTGCGCGATGTTGAGGCATTGAAAAACGGCGATGCCCCCAGCGCCACCCCCCATCATGAGGCCGCCCCCGCGGCTGCCGCGCCTGCTGAGGCGGCGCCGGCTGCAGACGGCCATGTTGAGGCGGATCCAAACGCCAAACTGTCAGATGATCCGACCTACCGCGCCATCTTTGCGGAAATGGCCGAAGACCTGATCAACCGCCTGAAGGGCAGTGCAGCCAATGCCCCGGCCGATCGCCGGGATGAGGCTGTGGCCCATGTAGGTGGTCTGCTGCACGCCGCCCGTCAGATGGAATTTGACGGCTGGATTGGCGTGCTTGAAGGATTTGACGCGGCAGGTCCGGGTCTGGCAGATGGCGCTGTGGATGGCGCCCTGACCACGCTGATTGCCAATCTGGAAACCCTGCATGCCGGCGGTGAAGTCTCCGCTGCCCCCGCCGCTAAACCCGCACCGGCCCCCGCAGCAGCACCCGCAGCTGCGCCTGCTCCGGCCCCCGTTGCTGAGGCGGCCCCGGCGCCCGCGCCAGCCCCGGCTCCCGCTCCTGCACCGGCCCCAGCAGCGGCCCCAGCCCCTGCAGCCGCGCAGGCAGACAAATCTGCCACCGATCAGCAGGCTGAAACCGCATTGGCGGCCGAAGAGGCCTGCACCAGCGGTGAAGCCAAGAAACTGTCCGATGACCCAACCTACCGCGCCATCTTTGCCGAGATGTGCGAAGAGTATCTGGGCAAGCTGAAGGATGATCTGGCCTCAGGCGAAGACATTGGCGCACGTAAGTCCAATGTGAAAAAGCAAACTGACGGCTTGCTGCATGCGGCCAACCAGATGGGCTTTGACCGCTGGATCGCGCTGCTTGAGAAATTCATGGGTGAGGTTGAAGGTTTCGGCAATGAGGCCGCGCTGGACACTGGCATTAAGTTCATCGTCTCGGAGGGCGAAGGCCTAGTTGAAACCGGTGGCGCCAGCCCCTCGGCCGAAAGCAGCGAAGCGGACAACCTGTTCCGCCAGCTAGAGCCCTATTACGCGGCGATTGCTGAGGCGGTGATCTTCCTCGAAGAAGATCCCGAAGAGGCGCGCAAAGAGCTGGCCAAACTGGCTGAAACCGTGATCGAACTGATCGAACCCCACGGTCTGGTGCGCGCGATTGACTCGATCAATCGTCTGGCCAAAGCCGACGCGGTGAAAGCGGCGCGGATCGAACAGCTGACCTTCTACGAAGAGCTGATCGGCTATGAGCAGATCATGCCGGTGGAAAACCGCATCTCAGGTGATCTGGTGGTGCGCCCGTCTAACCTCGTGCGTCTCTGGGCAACCGATCAGATCTTTGACACGCTCAATGGTCTGCGCGACAAAATTGACCGCAGCGCCCTGAACGAAGAGGGCATGGATTGGTTCGCGGGCTTCAACCACCTGATGCGGTTGGTCTATCACGCCTGTAACCACTACCGGATGGAAACCGCTGCCAACCTGACGATGGCACTGGTCGACCTGTTCGGCCGTGTCCGTCAGAGCACCAATGTCGCCGATGCGCTGATGCTGCATATGGCGCGGGGCTTCCTGGATACCATCGAACTGGTGTTTGATGCACTGGATCAGGGTGATGAGCCGGATATGGACCGGGTGGAGGAGCTTTTCGAAGAGGCCACCAACATCACCTTCCAGCAGGGCGGCGTCGTGTCGGCCCGCACCATTGAGCGCAAGCTGGGTCTGCCGGAAGAGTTCCATCGTGTCCTCAGCCCGGAAAGCGTGAAAACCGCGCATTCCGCGCTGGAAGAAAAGAAGAAATTCTACGTCATCCGTGCTGACCTCAACGAAGATGAGGTGCTGGCCGAGAAGTATCTGGAATGGATCGGCGCCGGCAACGCGCAGATGATCACTAACGTGACCGTCTTCCAGGACGACAAGACGTTGTTTGACTTCCTGCTGTCCTCGGATCTGGAACAGGACGGTGTGGTTGCGGCCATGACCAACATGGATCCAGCCGCCAAAAACCTCTACGTCAAAGAGGTGCTGGAGCCGGATTACAGCGGCTTTGACGAAGACGATGAAGACGGCGAAGAGGCGGGTGAAAAGCCCACCGATGGCAGCGCCGCCCCTGCGATCAGCCTGTCGCTGATGGAAGCCATCGGTGAGATTTCGGCCGGTCAGGCCATGGTCCACCACATTCTGGAAGAGTTGATGTCAGCCGACATCGTTCAGGCCGTGGATCATGTGATGCGCCGGAAGGCGCAGCAGGAAGACAGCGGTTTGGATCAAGCCACGCAAAGCGCCATCCGCGGTTTGATTGAGGAATACGCCCATAAGGTCGCCCGCGCGGCTGAGGCGGAAACCCAGCTGAACACCCAGATGAACCGTCTGCAGGAAGAAACCGCCAAGCTGCGCGAACGCAAGGCATCGATCCTGCTGCGCACGCTGGCCGCCTTTGTCGAAGCACGCTCGCGTACCGTTGGCCGTGAGGCTCGGATGAGCCATTCCGGTGAAAACGTGGTGCTGGATCAGGCAATGATGGACAGCTTGTCGAAGTTCCTGAAACGGGTGATCCGCTCGCGTCTGGTCAAAGAGGGGGCGCCGAAGAAATTCCACCTCGGCCTCAGCCGTGCAGACAACAGCGTTTCGGTTGTGCTCACCGATGATGGCAGTGCCGATCTGGACAGCGAACTGATGTCCGAATTGGAAAGCGAAGCGGTGCGCCAGGGTGGTGAATTCCGCGTCGCGCCGGTGCCGCAGGGTGGTCATTCCTTCCATCTGATGCTGCCGGTCCATATGGCGCTGTTGGATGGTATGGTCGTGCGGGTTGGCGATGTGCGCTATGTGGTGCCTGTCAGCTCGATCGAGCGGATCCAATTGGGCAGCTCGGATGCGCTGCTGCCGATCCCGGCGCAGAACAACGCCGCGATGCTGCGCACCGACACCGGTGAACTGGCCCCGATCCGTCAGTTGAACGTCATTCAGGGCGGCAAAGGGGTAGGGGAGAAGGCCATGGCGGAAAAAGCCAAAGGCACCAAAACCCAGAGCCTCTACGTGGTGCTGCGCAACGATCAGAACCGCATTGCCATCCCGGTGGATGAAATGCTGGGCCAGCAACTGGTGCTTCTGCGTCCCTTGCAGGGTCCACTGGTCGGAATTCGCAACATGATGGGGCTTGCTTTGCTATCTGGTGGCGAAGTCGGCATGGTCGTTGCAGTGGATCGCTTGGCAGACGCTGCCTAAGGAGACCACCAACATGCGCAAGTTTTTGCAACAACATCTGGGCTTTGCCGGCATTGTCGGCAAGGCCCTGACCCGTCAGGCTGTCAAGCAGGGCGAATGGGCCGCACAAAAGGCCACGCAATCGATCACCCGACCTGCATCGCGGCGGCTCTCTGCCAGCGAAGCTATGGCAAAGCGTCAGGAACTGTCCGAGAAAATGACCCACTATCAGACCGTTGGCGAAAAACCACGGCAGGTGGAAACGATCCGTAAAGGCCATGTGGTCTATTACGCGCCCTCTTGGGCAAAATCCGAACCGGATTACCTGAAAAAGAACTAAAGCTCTGCGTTGGTTTTGCCGTTTCTTTAAATAACAAGGCAACAACGCAACCGAAGGGAAAGACGTCAGATGACCTTTGCTTCTGCCCGCTCCACATACCGTCAAACCGGCAACTCTGGGGTGAGTGTCCCTGACGATCCGCATCAGATCATTCGCGTGATCCTGAGCGAATTGGAAAAGTCCCTCAACGTGATGAAAGTGGCGAATGAGGCCGGCAACGAATACCCGCCGGAACACGTCAACAAAGCGTTGCGCGCGATCTATCTGCTGCAGTCCAGCCTGGACTTTGAAAAGGGCGAAGACATCGCCATTTCACTGTTCGAGCTCTATGAATTCTGCCGCCAGAACATTTTGGCCGCCTTCCGCAAGGAAGAAGGCGCGGAACTTGCAGCCTCTGCGGATGCGATCTCGGGCATTCTGGATGCCTGGACAGAGATCGGCCCGCAAGTGAGACAGGTTGGATGATTTCAGAGCAGATCAGCATGGCAACGCCCGCACAGCATCTGAAGGACTTTGAGGACCTGCTGGAAAAATGCCAGCAGGCGGCAAGGGACGGCGATGTTGCTGCCTTTCAGGGGCTGGATCATCAGCTGCGCAATCTGGCCATGGTGATGGTGGGGGCTTTGCCGGCCTCAGAACCCGGTGACACCCGGATGCTGGAGGCGCTGCGTGATGCGGTGCGTCAGCTCAGCACCACTGCGGACCAGATCGATGTCGACCGTCGCAAGTTGAAAACGCGCCAGCAGACAGATCGCAAAGTGCGTCTGGCCTATTCGCGCAACACCGGGAGACTGTGATGTTCGCCACGACCTGCCGCAAATGCCAATGGATCCGCATCTATCTGGGCTGTGCCTTTCTGGCGATCCTGATGATTGGTCTGCGCCCCGAGCAGGCCCAGAAAGTGGCGGGCATGATCCCCTCCGCACTGACCATCGGGATCCTGATCATGCTGGGTGGATCCTTTGCCTTTTACCACCGGCTGAAAGCCTATCGCGCCGAACAGGCGCTGGCGCGGGTGGAGGCAGAAAAGCAGCAGTAACAGACTGTCACAGAAACGAAAAAACGGCGCGCGATTGGATCGCAGCGCCGATTTTTGTTGGGGCATAGTGCCCTTGGGTTAGGGCCCTAGTTTCAGCCGCGCTGGCTGAGACGGCGAAAGACCGGTTTGGTCATCGGGCGCAGATAATCCACCAGGTTCACCTTGGCCTGACGGCCCGGGCGGTCCTCCTCATCAAACATGACGATTTCGACGGCCATCTTGCGGATTTCACTGTCGCTTGCGTGGCGGCTGCGCGCCTCTTGCTGATCAATCATGATGTGCTCCTCTTTGTCCTGCCTGTGTTTGCTGCATAAACCGTGCCAAACGCGCGGGCAGCCTGATCGGGCGGGCTGATTGGGCGGGGGTTAGCCGGTGGTGATCAGCTTCAGGATATAGACCTCAATCACCGGATCCGGCAGTTCCTCGGTGCTGATGACCCCGTTCATGGCATCGCGCAGCAGGGGCGGCATGATGCGTTGCAGCGCCTCCAGATCCTTGGCTTCGGGGTCTTCAACCGCGGCCAACATCGCCTCGGACAGCGGCGCGGTCAGCGGAGCGCTGTCGGTCAGGAAGGCTTCGGTCACGTTGTCTGGCAGTTCCTCATGCACGGCCATGCCCATATCAATCAGCATCGTGCCCCAGCGCGGCACGTTTACTGTGATGCTGATCGGGAAGGAGACATAGCGACGTGGCACCGGGCCGGTGTCCACCTCTTCTGCGGCCATCTCAGCCTCAGTGCCCGCAATCATCAGCGGTTCCGGCGCGGTGAGGGCCAGATGCCCAATGCCATAGGCGCCGCTGAACAGCACCATCGCCACAACGGCGGGCATGATGGGGGCTTTCTGCGGCTTCTCGATGATGAAATCTTCGTCGCTCATGACACTCTCTTGGCCTTAAAACAGGGGGCATGCAGGGGCCGATGGCCCTGCACTTGCCCTGTTCAAAGCAAGGCGAGTGCCAACCGGGTCTGTTCCAGAATATCTTCCGAGCGTTCAAACGCGCCTGAGAGGTCCTGCAGGCTTTCGGCCTTGGCCTGTTCTTCGATCTCAAGGAAGTTCTGGTGCAGCGCAATGGCGCCTACAGTCGCTGCGGTGGTGCTGCCCCGGCGGGCAATGTCCAGGACATCGCGCAAGGCGCCCTTGTCCAGTGACTGTTTCATCTGTGCCAGCATCGCCAGGCATTCCTTGTGCAGCTGGTGCACAAACACCGACCAATTGTCGCCGGAAATCCGCGCGATCTGACGCGCCACATCGGATTTCAACAGCTCCACCGGGGCGGGTTTCACCTGCTGAACCTCAGGGGTCGAGCCACCATTGACGATCCGGTGGATCACTTCCTGCAGCTTGCTGCGGCGCAGGGGTTTCACATAGACGTGGCTCATCCCGGCAATTTCGGCACGCTCGCGCACTTCGGGATCGCTGAAGCCCGTCAGGCCAAACACCGGCAATTGTTTATGTTCAGGACGTTGCAGCAGACGGCGTGTGGTTTCCAGACCGTCAATGCCCGGCATGCCAATGTCCATCAGCACCGCGTCCACGTCCAACTCACCAATCATCTGCAGCGCCGCTTCGCCGCTTTCTGCGGTGGCGGCGGTGCAGCCTTCGCTTTCCAGCAGTTTCGACATCAGCTGACGGTTCAGCGGGTTGTCATCCACCACCAGGAAGCGGAAACCCTTGGTGTTGATCGGCGCCATCGGGGTGTCTTCGCTGACCACATCCTGTGTGGCGGGCAGGCCAAAGCGCAGGGTGACCTGAAAACTGCTGCCTTCGCCGGGGGTGGAGCTGACGCGGATAGATCCGCCCATCGCATCCACCGCCCGTTTCACGATCGACAGACCCAGACCCGCGCTTTGCGACAGGCTGTTGAAGGAGCTGTCACCGGTTTCAAACGGGGCAAACAGCCGCTCGATCTGTTCGTGGGGGATGCCACGGCCGGTATCGGCGACCTCCAGCTGTACGCCGACCATATTGGCCGCACCGGGGCTGCGCAGGATTTCGGCCTGCGCCGACAGGGTGATTTTGCCGCTGTCGGTGTATTTCACAGCATTGCCCAACAGGTTCTGCACCACGCGGTGGAACAGGTGATGATAGCCCGCCACCCGGATGGAGGCTTTGCAATCAACGTTCAGTTCCAGCGTCAGCCCTTTGGCTTCGGCCGCCAGACGGGTCTGGCCCACCAGTTTGTTCAGCACTTCACTGGGGCTGAAGGCAGATACCGGGTGATCCTTGATCGGACGCAGGTCCATGCGGACATGTTCCAGCGTGTCGTTGATCTGTTCCAGTGCCGTGTCGGCGGACCCGCGCATCACCTCAACCAGCTGCCGGTGTTCGGGGGCCAGTTTGCCGTCGTTCAGCAACAGATCCGCCGCGGTGACAATGGCGCCCATCGGGGTGCGCATCTCATGACTGACGGTGGCCAGAAACTGGGTTTTGGTCTGCTCATTGGCGCGGGCAATGTCACGCGCCGCTTCCAGGTATTGCGAGCGGGCAACTGCCTCTTTGAACTCGCGCCGGGTGGTGATGTCACGCAGCACGACCACATATTGCTTCATGCCCGGCTCTTCGATCGCGGTGACGGTCAATTCCACCGGGTAGCGGTCTTTCTGAACGCTTTCGATATAGGCCTCATGCGGCATGCCGATCAGCCCGTTGAGAAAGGCGCCGGGGTCCGTCGGGGCTTCAAATCCGGGCTGGGCGGTGCCCAGATCCAGGTAATCCAGCAGCGGTTTGCCAATCAGGCTGGAGACACCCAGCATTTCTGACAGCGCCGAGTTGGCCATGGTCACCTGACCATTTTCAGCAATCGCGCCGATACCATCCACGGCTGAATTCAAAAACTGGCGGAATCGCTTGTCGCTGCGTTTGCGCGCCTGGATCACCCGTTTCAGCTGGGCCGAGTCTGCACGCAACCGCCGGAAGGGATCATCCAGCGTGGTGCTTTCGATTTTCAGGATCAGCAGGGCCACGGCGGTTTTTGCCGGCAGACGGGCAATGCGCACCTGATGCAGTTTGGCCTGCCCCAGGTCATCCTCCAGCATCAGGCGAGTCAGATGTTTGCTGGTGCTGCGTTCGGCCTTCAGCAGCTCAACCGCGTTTTCCTTATTGTCAGACAGGCAACGTTGCAGCCGTTCCGGCGGGCACAGGCGTTCTGCTGCGGCATTGGCGAAATAGACCTGACCATCGGCCCCCAACAGGTAGCTGGGCGTGGTGTCCAAGGTCAGGATTTCGGCATAGCGCGCAAAACTGTTGTCTTGGGTCAGCAGGTCGATTTTTGTCATTTCACGCGGCCCTCAAACCAAATGCAAAGCGCGGCGATGCTGCAATTTTAGGCAGCGCGCGGTTGCAGGGCAGGGGTGACCCATCAATAAAAAACTTTGATTCGCCGCTCAGACCGGTCGGCAAACCGGGTTGGGTGGGGTCATTTGAGGTGAAAGATGTACCGGCATTTTTGCAATGATCAACCTTAGGGAGAGTGAATTTGCAAGCATGGGTTTTAACCGAACCGGCGAAGGTGATTGCTGCGGTGCAGAGCCTCGTCAGGGCCAAGCCAGCAAGGCCAAAGGGCGCGCGTAGGTTGCGGCGCACTGCGGCTGTCAGATAGGGCTCTGTCTTCTTATTCAATGTCTTAGCTCTTGCCTGGTCGAGTGGTAACCAAAGTCCGTCTGACGTGTCTTAAAAACGATCCACAAGCCTTACGGGATAGCATTAGCTTTTCAATGCGCGCATTGCGTGTCAACAAAAAGCTGGCGCCTGCAAAGAAAATGCCAAGTCCCCCCGGCGTTTGTGCAAAAAAGATCACTGTTCCAACTATTCTCTAAGATGGGCCCTTCTTGCGACGTTTATGTAAATGAACCTTAAGGGCAAGTTTCCGAAAGGATAGGTTAATGTCATCCAGGAAGGTGCGCTCTCTCACCCGCAACCTCGGTCGCTACCGGATGGTCAGTGAGCAGGGCGAGGACAGCCATCAAGATTTTCAGCTGGTGCGTCAGGAGACGCACCTGTCAAACGTGTCTCAGGTCGAGCGGTTTTTGCCCGATATTCTGGGCCGTGCCTTGGCGCGGTGCTGGATCGACAAGGGATTCCGCCAGGAATTTTACCTGGCCCCGAAAGATACGCTGTCCGACTATCACGTGCACCTGCCCGAAGACATTTTGGTCTCGGTGGAAACCGATCCGGGTGAACGGTCCAAGGTGGTGGTCTATGAACAGCGCCGAGGCGCGCTGCCCAAACGCATCATGTATCTGCAGCTTGTGATGATGGCCGGCAGATGAGAACCCGCTGGTCCCATATCCTGGGGCTGTGCGCTGGCCTATCTGTGCTGGCGCAACCCGCGCAGTCCAACGCCTTTGCCGAGGCGGTGGCAGCCGCCCGTTCCGGGCAGGCGGCACAGGCTGTGCAGATGTTCCGCCGTCTGGCGGATGAACAAAACGGACCGGCGCAGTTCAACCTTGCGGTGCTTTATGCGCTGGGATCCGGGGTCACCCAAAATGACGAAACCGCGCTCTATTGGGCGTGGAAGGCCCGGTTCTCCGGTGTCGATAAGGCAGAAACCCTGACCAGTTACCTGGGCCGGGGTTCCCCGGTGGAGCTGCTGGAAAAGGTGCAGCGCCGCCTGCGGGATGACCTGCTGAACGATGTGAACAGTGGCAACAAAGACGCGATGCTGGCGCTTGGCCGGGTATTTTTGGAAATCACTGAACCGGTGGATCACGAACAGGCCTTGGTCTGGTTCACCATGGCAGCGGCCCTGCAGGTGCCCCATGCCAGCAAATGGCGCGATGTCACCTCGCGCAATCTGGATCGCGAGACCAAGCTTGCCGCGCAGCAACGCGCCGCCAGCCTGTACCAGCAATGGTGCGACCGGCACGGCGCCGGCTACGCCAACCTGTGCAGCTACAACAGCTGATTTCGCGTCTTCCATTATCTTAGCCCTTTGGGAAGAACTTGTAGATGTCGTCCAACGTCGCCTTACCCGTGCGGCTGCGGGCGGCTTCGGCGGCTTGCGCGGGAGTGACTGAGGCGGGTGACGCAGGGGCTTGTGCCGCTGAGGGGGCAGAAGGGGCCTGTTTTGGCGTTGGCACATTCACCGCATCCGGCGCGGCCTGAGGGGCCTGGGCTGCTTGCGGCGCTTGAGCCATCAGGCTCGCCACGGCAGCTGCTCCGGTTTTCAGTAGATCAAGATCCGCGATCAGCTGGTCCAGCGCCGTATTAAGGGCATTCTGATCGCTTAGCCCGGCTGCGCTGCTCATGAAGCCCTGCAGTTGATCCACCCAAGGCTGGTATTCCATCTGTTCCGCCGCGTGGCACAGGCGATCCGCATGGGCCTTGGCGCGGGACAGGCGATCCTCCAACGCGTCATCAGAACGGCGGGTGATGCCCAGCCCTTCCAGCGTTTCGGCCACCATTTCCTGCCAGATCGCACGGAAGCCGTCGTCTTCGTCGAAGGATGAAATCGGTGTCTCATCAATTTCAACCGGTCCGGCCTCGGCAACGGGAGCAGGGGCGGTGGCAGCAGGTGCAGGTACAGCCGGGGTGGCGGCGGGTGTTTCAGGGGTGGCGTCTTCGGCCGGGGCTGCTGCGGCGTCGGTGCCCTCATCGTCATCCCAGGACCAGAAGTCATCGCTTTCCCAATCGCTGCGGATCTGGGCGCTTTCATCGGTGTCGGACACCATCGGCTTGGGCGGCGGCGCAAACTCAACCTCTTCGGCCACGGGTTCTGGTGCCACCTCTTCCTCCGCCGGGCGGGTGACCGTGTTGCCCTCCACCTGGGGCGGGGCGTAGTTGTCCTCGGCAGGGATGTCGACGGCGGGTTTGTCGCCACGCAGCGCCTGCAGATCCGCGCTGACCTTATCCAGCGCCGCGTTCAAAGCGGCGTCATCTTCCAGCACAGGCGCATCAAAGGCAAAGTCCTCCAGCACCTGAATCCAGTCTTCAAACTCCATCTGATGCGCGGCGTGCAACAACCGGGCAGCCGTGTCATCTGCACGCTTCAGGCGGGCGTCAAATTCGGCCTGCCATTTGCGGGCAAGTCCAAGATTTTGCAGGGTTTCCACCACCATCTCTTCCCAGATCTTCATATAGAGATGATCTTCGGCGAAGGTGGAAATTGGGGTTTCGTCAATCTCAACCGTGGAATGCGGCGGGGCGGCGGGATCGATGGCGTCCTCTTCTTCGGCGGGCGCCTCATCCGCAGCGGCCTCTGCTGTGTCTTCGCCCGCCTCATCGGTGCTAGGTGCATCACCGTCTGCGTCAAAGTCAAAGACGTCATCGTCGTTCTTATGTGCGCTGTCGCCCATTTCGGCAAAAAGCGCGTCCATGTCGCTGACATCTGCAGCCTCAGCCGGGGCCGGTTCTGGTGCCTTCTCGGGGCCGGCGGCCGGTTCTGGTTCCGCTGCCGGTTCAGGCGCGGGTTCCGCTGCGGCGGCATTTGCGGCCTCAATGGCGCCTTCGGGGGCCTCCACCGAGGGCTTGTCCCCACGCAGCGCCTGCAGATCCTGCAGCAGCTTGTCGATTGCCGCGTCCAAGGCGGCGGCGTCTTCTAGCGCGGGCGCATCAAAGGCGAAGTCTTCCAGCGGGTCCACCCAATTGGTGAACCCCATCTGACGCGCCGCATGGCACAGGCGATCCGCGTGGTGATCGGCCTGCTTCTGGCGTTCCTCAAAGATGCCCTGGCTGTGCCGGGTGACCTGCAGATTTTGCAGGGTCTCGACCACCATGTCTTCCCAGATCTGCATATACATTTCGTCTTCGGCAAAACCGCTGATCGGGGTTTCATCAATCTCAACCGGGCCAGCCTCTTTGGGGGCTGCGGGTTTCGGGGCAGGTTCTGGCTTGGGCTCAGGCTTGGGCTCTGGCGCCGCTTCCGCAGCAGCCATTTTGGCGGCGGCATCTGCACCATGCTGGACCGGACGTTCCGAGGCCGCCTCTTCCATCTCCGCCTCTTTGGCGGCGTTTTTGGCGGCCAGCTCTTCTTCGGAGAGGTCTTCGTCAAACTCAAAGACACTGTCGTCATTGGAATGGCCACTGTCGCCCATTTCGGCAAAAAGCGCGCTCATGTCCGCCATCGGATCGGCGGCTGGCTTTGCCGCAGCTTCGGGTGCGGCAGGTTCGGCCTCAGGCTCGGGCGCTGCCTCGGCGGCCGGTGCAGGCTCCGCTGGGGCTTCTGCGGCCGCTTCGGGCGCGGGGGCAGCGGCCGGGGTAGGTGTTGGCGCAGGGGCTTCGGGCAGCTCGACGGCGGGCAGATCGGGGGCTGCATCGCCTTTCAGGGCGCAGAGCGCTTCGATGCCATCGTTCAGGCGTTTGTCCAATTCCCACTCATGATCGATGTGGTCGCAGTCAAAGGCAATTGCATTGGCGGTGTTGGCCCAATCAGCCTCACCCATGCGTTTGGCGCCAAATCCCAGCCAATCGGCATCTTTGCGGGCCTGTTCCAGACGCGGTTCGAACTCGTCCTCGGACAGGCGCACCTTGGTCAGCTTGTCGATGCCCTCTTGCTGCATCTCCGCCCAGATTTCCTGATAGGTTTCATCATCGGCATAGTCAGGCTTGCTGATCTTTTCAGGCTTGAACTGCGGCTTTGGCGGTGCGGCGGGTTCTGCGGGCACCGGTTCTGCCGCAGGGGGCGGCATGGCAATAGCGCCATCTGCCGGGGCAGCCTTGGCCGTGTCTGCAGCATCCCCGCCAAGCGCGTCGAGGGCGGACAGATCCATTTCGGGTTTGGCGTCACCATCGCCGCTCAAGGCGTCCAGTGCTGACAGATCCATCTCGGGCGCACCATCACCCCCACCAAGGGCATCAAGGGCTGAGAGGTCCAATTCACCACCCGCAGCGGCCGGTGCAGCTTCAGCTGGTTCATCATCTGCAGCTTCGGTCGCGCCAAAGAGCGCGCCCAGATTGTCCAGATCCATGGCAGTCACGGTGCCCTGCTTTTCCGGCTCGGGCGCGGGCGCGGGTTCGGGGGCCACTTCCACGACCTCTTCCACGACCTCTTCGACCACCTTTTTCGGCTTGGGTGCCGGTTTCTTGCGGGCGCGACGGCTGGGTTTTTTTGGCTTTTGCACATCTTCCAGAAGCTTGATCCGCGCCTTCATCAGGGTACGGCGATGCTCCAGCGAGGGTTCATCTTCCCAGGCCAGTTGCAGCTCTTCTGCGGCGTCTTCCACCGGTAATTCGCTTACTGCTTTCAACAGCTTAGTGATCACCGGGGGGATGCGTGTTCTTGCGCGCTTGGTGGTGCGTGCCATGTTTTTCCTCGTGTCGCTCGCTTGGCATCATCCTTGCAGGCCTTCGTCCGAATGGCCCTGCTGGACAGGCTGAGATCAGCAAGTATCGCGCCAAGTGCGACAGCAAATTCAGCAAAGGGCAAAAAAGAGTTAGCAACGCGAGGACAACCATGTCTGCCATTGCAAATCACCTGAACCTGCACGCGCAAGCGCTGCAACTGCGGGAAAAACGGAACGGGGTTCTGGCCTCTAACATTGCCAATGCGGCAACGCCCGGGTTCAAAGCCCGTGACATGGATTTTCAGGCCGCACTCAGCCAGGCGGTTGGCTCCGGCACCATGGAGACCACACACAAGAACCATATGCCGGTGGGCAATGCCGGTGGGGCAGGGATGCTCTATCGCAAACCCACCACCTCATCTCTGGATGGCAACACGGTTGAGATTGCGGTGGAGCAGATGGAGTTCGCCAAGAACACCACGCGCTACCAGTCCAGCCTTGAGTTTCTCAACCGCAAGATCCGCGGCCTGAACCGCGCGATCAAAGGGGAGTGATAGATCATGAATGTTTTTGACGTTTCGGCCCGCGCGATGAATGCGCAGATGCTGCGGCTCAACACCGTGGCATCGAACATGGCCAACATGAACTCGGTCAGCAGCACACCGGATGGCGCCTATAAGCCGATGCGCCCGGTGTTTGAAACGCAGTTTGCCGATCAATTGCAGCAAAGCGGGCTGGCGACGGTGGATGTAAGTTCCATCGTGCAGCTGGACCGTGAGCCAACACAAAGCTTCCAGCCAGATCATCCTTTGGCCAACGAAGAGGGCTATGTCTTTCAGTCCTCGGTGAACCCGGATGAAGAGATGGTCGAGATGATGGAAGCCTCCCGCCAATATCAGAACACGCTAGAGGTGGTTTCGACCCTGCGGAACCTGATGGCCAAAACAACGAGGATGGGTCAGTGACAGTAAATTCAGTTTCCGGCAGTTCGGGTGGTGGCATCCGGACATTGGAGGATATGAACGCATCGCAGCGTGTTGCCGATAGTGACACTGAGCTGAATTCAGATGACTTCCTGATGTTGCTGACCACACAGCTGCAGAACCAGGACCCTCTGTCGCCGATGCAGAACGAACAGTTCCTGGCGCAGCTGGCCCAGATGTCGAGTGTGAGTGGGATTGAAAACCTCAACACCACCATGACCTCGGTCGCCAGCGCGATGTCCAACACCATGATCTCCGAAGCGTCTTCGATGCTGGGGCAGAAAGCGTTGGTGAACGGCAGCACCACACGGGCCAATGACGGCGAAGTTCATGGCCGTGTTTTTGTGCCTGACAATGGCTCTGACGTGACAATTACCATCACCGATGCCAACACAGGTGAAATTTTACACAGCCAGGTGAAAACCGACCAATATGCTGGCCCTGTTGAGTTTTCTTGGGAAGATGCCCCCTCTGACGGACGTGAAATTAGAATTTCTTCGTCCATTTCGAACCAAGGTGGCACGCAAGATGCAACGGTCGGCGTATACGCCCTGATCGAGGGGGTCGAGATTGACCCGAACTCGAATGAAATGATCCTGCAGGTGCAAGATTATGGAATGTATCTGGGTTCGGAAATCACTGCTCTGCGCTGAAGCGCGGGCTTCAAAGTTCGAAAGTGAAAAGGACGACAGATGAGTAGCTCTATCGCATTGTCTGGTCTGAATGCCGCCCAGGCGGAGCTGAAGACCACCTCCAACAACATCGCCAACGTGAACACCACCGGTTTCCGTGGCAGCCGGACCGAGTTTACTGACCTCTTCACCCGGTCACCCTATATCACCTCGCGCACCTCGTCGGGTTCCGGTGTTCGGGTCGACAACGTTCGCCAAAACTTTGGTCAGGGTCCTGTGACCCAGACCGCTGACACGCTGGACCTTGCGATCGAGGGGCGTGGCTTCTTTACCGTTTCGGATGCGGCTGAGAACGGCAACCTTTCTTACACCCGCGCCGGTGCCTTTGGTGTAGACGCGGATGGTTACATCGTGAACGCCCGTGGCGCTTTCCTGCAGGGCTTTCCGACCAACCATGATGGCTCGCTGCTGAACCAGATGGAAATCGGCCAAATTCAGGTTCCGACCTCCTACGGTACCGCAACCCGGACCAGCGTTGTGGATCTGCAGGTGAACCTGCAGTTCGGTGCCGCCGGTCACGGCAACCAGGCGGCCGTTCCGCCAGGAGCCACCTTTGACCCAGATGATGACACCACCTACGCCTCGATGGCACCGGTGAACGTCTATGATGATGAAGGGGAGGCCGTTCCGGGCGCAGTTTACTTTGTGCGGACGCAGGATCCCACCGGCGCGGTTCCTGAAACCGAATACGAAGTGCGCATGGTTGTGAACGGTCAAACCATGACCGCGACACCTTCGACCATCACGTTTGACGACGAAGGAAATCCAACCACCCCGTTTTCGACCATGAGTTTCTCAGGCTCGACCTGGAACATGGATCTGAACCTTGATGACACCACCATGAGCAATGAAAGCTTCCAGGTGATGTCCTCAGCGCACAACGGTGATCGCGCGCGTGGTCTGGCTGGTCTGGAAATTGCCGAGGACGGTTCGATCTGGGCCTCTTATGCCGGCGACACCAGCATTGCACTGGGTCAGCTGGCCATTGCGGCGTTCAACAATGTTCAGGGCCTGAAGAACCAGGGTGATGCCAGTTTTGCCGCCACCAATGACTCCGGTGACGCGCAGTTTGGTGTGGCCACGCTGGACGGTATGGGTGGTATCGCAAGTGGTGCGCTGGAACTGTCGAACGTGGACCTGACCTCGGAACTGGTGGATCTGATCACCGCGCAGCGGAACTATCAGGCCTCAGCCAAGGCACTGGAAACCAGTTCTTCGATGGCGCAGACAATTATGAACATCCGTAGCTAATAAGCTGACCTAAGCGAAAGGCGCGCCCCATGGATCGCATGATCTACACGGCCATGAATGCCCTGTCCACGCAACGTGACCAGCGCACCACTCAGGCACAGAACCTGGCCAACATGAATGTGCCCGGGTTCCGCCGTGATCTTGGCAACGAGGGGCGTACCTATTTTGCCGATGCACTGGACACCGCAAAGGTGCGGGCGTTTCAGACTGAAACGGGGCCGGCCGGTTTTCTGACTTCAACCGGCCCGTTGCAGCCCACCGGCAATGAGCTGGACGTGGCCATTGTTGATGATGGGTATTTCTACATTCAGCCCGATACTGGCGGTGATCCCGCCCTGACCCGACGCGGCGATTTGCGTCGGTCTGTTGATGGCACGCTGATCAACGGCGCGGGCGAAACCATGTTGAACGAAAACATGGAACCGATCCAGCTGGACGAATACCGCGAACTGACCATCACCGATATTGGTGAAATCTGGACGGTGGCGGCAAATGCCGAAGCGGGGGCGGCACCCCAGTTGGCAGGTGTGCTGGCAACCGTGGTTCCGGCTGCGGAAACTGTGCTGCGCAAAGGCCCGGATGGCCAGATCCGCGACACCGAAGGCGAGGTGCCCTTTCCGAACCAATCGGCCAAGGTCAATCAGGGCACATTGGAAGGCAGCAACGTCAACACGGTTGAGGAGCTGATCAGTTCCATCGAGATGCAGCGGAATTTTGAATTGAATATCCGCTTCGTCTCCAATGCCTCGAAACTGGATGAGGCGGCGGCGCGTCTGTTACGGGCGCCCGACAGTTAATTTTAGTAAATAGTTGCCCCCTTATGGGAAAATGGCACGGCGCTTGCACATGTTAAGTCAACACAGGTTAAACCGCCGCCACCCTAAGGAGGACAGGCATGTCAAGCAGCGCAATGCACGTGGCCAAAACTGGCCTCAACGCCCAGCAGTCCCGTATTCAGGTTATCTCGAACAACCTGGCCAACGTGAATACCACAGGCTTCAAGCGCGACCGGGCAAACTTCGAAACCTTGCTCTATCAAACCTGGCGACCGGCCGGCGCGCAGACCTCGGAAGATACCGCGCTGACCTCAGGTTCGTCGATCGGCACCGGGGTGCGGATGGTCTCCATCGAAAAATCCTTTAGACAGGGCAACCCGATGACCACCGAAAACCCGCTAGATCTCGCGGTAGACGGCAACGGTTTTTTTCAGGTTCTGATGCCAGATGGCCGCATGGGCTACACCCGCGACGGCACCTTTGGGATGAACGGCGAAGGGGTGGTGACCACGCCGTCGGGCTATATCCTGCAGCCTGAAATCAACATCCCCGCAGATGCCACCAACGTGTCGATCTCCTCAGACGGGATCGTCAGCGTGAACGTGCCCGGGGATGTGGAACCACAAGAGGTGGGGCAGATTACCCTGACCCGTTTTGTGAACCCGCGCGGCCTGACCCCGATCGGGGAAAACATGTCCGTCGAAAGCCAAGCCAGCGGTGAGCCGATCATCACTGAACCCGGCCAGGACGGCACCGGCCGTCTGGTGCAGGGCGCGCTGGAAGCATCCAACGTCAACGTAGTGCAGGAACTGGTGGAAATGATCGAGGCGCAGCGCGCCTATGAGGTCAACTCCAAGTCGATCTCGGCCACCGATGAAATGCTGCGTTACCTGTCCAACAAGCTGTAAGGAGAGCAGCAATGAAATTTAAGAAAGCATTTGTTTTGTTGACAGTTCCCGCAGCGATGACGCTGTCGGCCTGTTCCACCGAACAAGAAGCGGCCGCATCCCGTGATTGGGCGCCGGTCTATCAGGAACCGCTGCCGCAGCCGACGGCGCAGCTGGCCTCGGGTGCGATTTTTGCCGGCGGTCAGATGGGGCTCTTTGCCACCGACCGCCGCGCCAGCCAGGTGGGCGATATCCTGACGATCATCCTGCAGGAAAAATTCCAGGCCTCGAAGGCGCAGAACGCATCGTCCTCCAAGGCCGATAGCTTCACCATCGACACGCCGGACCTCTTTGGCATTGATGACAGTGAGCTGAGCGCAGGCACCAACAAGAACTTCTCGGGCACCGGTCGGGCGTCGCAGTCCAACTCGCTCTCGGGTCGGATGTCGGTTTCCGTGGTGCGGGTGCTGCCCGGTGGCAATCTGGAAGTCATCGGTCAGAAGAAGCTGACCCTGAACAACGGTGACGAATACATCCGTCTGCGCGGGATCGTGCGTCAGGCTGACATCACCGCCGACAACACCGTCGACAGCGACCGCCTGGCAGATGCCGAGATCAAGTATATCGGCGCCGGTGATCTGGCTGACACCGCCAAGAAAGGCTGGCTGCGCCGCGGCATCGACGCTGTAGCCCCGATCTGATCCGAAAGGGTAGACCTATGACACGCAAGATCCTCCGCGCCCTGATGACCGGGCTTTGCCTTTTCGCCAGCACTGGGCTGGCCACGGCTGACCGTATCAAGGACATGGCCTCTGTTGCTGGTGTGCGTTCCAACGCGCTGGTGGGCTATGGTCTGGTGATGGGTCTGGCCGGCACCGGGGATGGTGGGTCCAAACTGACGCAGCAGTCGATGCAATCGCTGATTTCGCGTCTGGGCCTGGACACCGAACCGGGGGATCTTGATACCAAAAACGTCGCCGCCGTGATGGTCACGGCGGAGATGCCACCCTTCATGAAACCCGGTCAGGTGCTGGATGTGACGGTTTCGACCGCAGGCCGCGCCAAGTCGCTGAAAGGCGGCACTTTGCTGATGACCCCGCTGATGGGGGCTGATGGTGAGGTCTATGCCATCGCGCAGGGCAACCTGGTTGTCGGTGGCCTTGGCGTCGAAGGCGGCGATGGCTCATCCCTTGTGGTCAATGTGCCTACCGTTGGCCGGGTGCCGGGCGGTGCGACCATCGAACGGATGGTGGAAACCCCCTTTCTTGAAGCAGAATATCTGGTGCTGAACCTCAACCGTTCAGACTTCTCGACCGCCTCCAGCGTTGTGGATGCGGTGAATGAGATGTTTGGCGATGGTGTTGCCGTGGCCCTTGATGGCACCTCGGTGCGGGTGCGCGCGCCTGCCGATCCGGCGCAGCGGGTTTCCTTCATGGGCTTGCTGGAAAACATCGAAGTGCAACCGGCCGAAGCTGCAGCGCAGGTGATCGTCAATGCACGCACCGGCACTGTGGTGATTGGCGGCTCTGTGCGCGTGACGCCCTCGGCGGTCAGCCATGGATCGCTCACTGTGCGGGTTAACGAAGACTTCAACGTCGATCAGGGCGCCTCGATTGTGACTAACGGCGACAATGTGATTGTTGCGCCGGGAGAACCGGTTGTGACCCCGGACAGCGCCATTGAGGTCACCGAAGACAATTCACCCGCCTTTATCTTTGATCCGGGTGTGAACCTCAGCTCGCTGGTGGACGCAATTAACGCCGTCGGCGCCAGCCCGGCCGATCTGGTCGCGATCCTTGAGGCGCTGCACCGGGCCGGGTCGCTGCGGGCGGAACTGATCGTCATCTAAGGACGAAGCGGAGATCACCATGACCATCCCCATGAATGCCAACCCCATGCTGGACGTGACCAGCAGCCTGGACATCCACCGCCAGCGCGCCGCGGAAACGGCGCGCGAGCAGGATGTGAACCCGCGTATGCGGCAGGCGGCGGAAGGCTTCGAGGCACTGTTTCTGCAGCAGATGCTGAAGGCGGGGCGCGCCGCGTCCTTAGGAGATGATCTGCTTGGGGGCTCAGGGGTGGAACGCATGCAGGGCATGCTGGACCAAACCCTGACCGAGAACGCTGCCAACCAGGCCGGACTGGGCCTGGCGGATGCAATCGTGCGTCAATTCGCACCTCACGTAAAGAAAGCTGACTGATGTCCGAAATTATGAACATCGGCCGTTCCGGCATGCTGGCCTTTCGATCCGCCTTGACGGTGACATCGGAAAACGTGGCCAATGCCAACACAGATGGCTACACCCGCCGCAGCGTTATCACGTCTGAGGCAGCAGGCAGCGCGGGCAACCCGTTTTACACCTCCGGCACGGGTCAGGGGGTTTTGGTGGCTGATATCCGCCGTGCCTTTGACGAACTGGTCGTCGGGCAGGTGCGGGACACCGGATCGGCTGTGGCCTCGGCCGTGACCATGGTGCCGGCGCTGGAACAGCTGGAAAACCGGATGCTGCCCGATGCGGGCGGGGTTGAGGAAATGCTGTCGGGCTATTTTGAGGCGCTCGAAGGTCTGGCTGCCATGCCCGAAGATCAGGGTATGCGCTCGGTTGTGCTGGAATCCGGCAAGGGTCTGGCGAACTCCATCGCCGATATGGCGACCGACATTCGTGATCTGGGCGATTATCTGCATGCGCAGGGCGGTCAGGTTCTGGAACGGGTTAACGGCCTGTTGCAGGAAATGGACCGGCTGCAGCAGAAGATGGGCCTGTCCTCGGTACCGGGGTCTGACAATGCGGTGCAGGACCGGCGTGACAAACTGCTGAGCGATCTGTCGGATCTGGTCGATATCCGGGTCGATTACAGTGATCTGGGCATTGCCACCGTGCATCTGGGCAGCGCCCCGGGCGGGCCGATGCTGCTGAGTGTTGATGGGCCGGCGCGTCTGACCCTGAATGCGGATCTGTCGCTGAACGTGCGCGCGGCCGAGGCGGGATCGCTGTCGTCTGATGCGATTACCCGCTCAGTTTCAGGTGGCCAGCTGCATGGTCTGGCGTCTTCGCTGGGGGCCATCAACGCCACCCTGTCGGACCTGAATGAATTTGCCGGCGCCATTGCTGATCAGATGAACATCATCCACGAAAGCTCGCGCGACGGAAACGGTGCGCCGGGTGTTCGGATGTTCTCGCTTAATGGGTGGGACGCGGTGCCCAGCCCGCATAACTCGGGCAGCTCACTGGCGGTTGCCAGTGAGATTGAGGGCGAAACCCCGATGAGTGATACGATCCGGCTGGTCCATGACGGCGGCGCCGGGGTCTGGAACGCCTATGATGAGACCAACACGCTGATCGGGTCTGGGACCAATTCGCTGACACTGCCCGGGATGACCATCGATCTGACCGGTGCTGCAGTGGATGGCGACGTGATCACGCTGGAGCCAACCCACGGTTCGGCAGAAAATATGCGGTTCCTGTTGACCGAACCTGATCAGATCGCCTCGGGCGGTGCCTTGGTGGTCAGCCCGTCGATGTCCAACGCCGGCACCTCGGAACTGACCGCGCAGCCGGGCACGGAAACCTTCACCAGCATGCCCACAGTGGAAAGCCTGCTGCCCACCGATGGCTCTTCTCAGGGATTGCTCTCTGACGGGGTGGTGGGGATGATTCCGGCCTCCGCGACGGAGGTCACGCTGGCCTCACTGGCCGGGGGCGGCACGGCCTCGGATATTATGATCTTCACCCGTGAAGGCACCCAGATCGCCGGTCCTGCGCTCAGCGGTGCGGCGGCGGCATCGCTCTTGACCACGGCGAACGGGTTTGCCGATGGGGCGATTTATGATGGCACCATGACCGGGGCGGCAAACAACTACCTTGGCACCCAACTGTCGACCGATGGCAGCACCGCTGCCACCCAGTGGCTGCATCTGAGCAACCTGCCGGCGGAAGATCTGATCGTGGTCGCAGGACCAGGTAATCTGGAAATCGGCGGCTCGGTCACCCATGGCAATGGCACTGAGCCGGATGACCGGACCGTGACCCTGAATGTGGTGGATGACACAACGGGCGAGGTGGAACTGCTGGATCAGGCCACCGGGCATCGTCTGGGCGGTGGCATCCTGGATGGCAACGGGCAGGTGGAGATCGCCGGCTTCAGCCTGACGCTCAGCGCCGGATACACCACTGGTGACAGTTTTGGCATCGAAGCCTCCAGCTCTGGCACGGGAGATGCAAGAGGTCTGACAGCGCTGGCGGCATTGCGCACCCGTGACAATGCCAGCGGCCTTGGCGGGTTCCACGCGATCCTGACCGAAATTCGAACCGAAGTGGGCGGCCTGACCGCGGCTGCTCAGATCAAACAGGAGGTCGCAGAGGCCCAGCATGAATCGGCACAGGCGGCCCATCAGGCTGCAGCGGGGGTCGATCTGGATACCGAAGCGGCAAACCTGATGAAATATCAACAGGCCTATCAGGCCAACGCCCGGGTCATGACGGTGGCACAAGAGCTGTTTTCGACCTTGATGAACTCCTTGAGGTAAACCATGAGCATCGGCACCTCCCTTCTGCACCAGACCGCCACCCGGCAGTTCACCCGGCTGGACCTTGAGATTTCCAACCTGCAGGCTGAGATTGCTGAGGGCAAATCGGACCCGCGCGCCTCGGTCGATCCGGTGCGTTCGCTCAACATGTCAGCGACACGGGATCAGAAAGCGGCGGTGGAACAGTTCACCGAAAACGTGGAACGCGCTGATGCGCGCCTGACCCTGGCCGATACCGTGATGGGTGAGGTGGGCAATGTGCTCAACCGCCTGTCCGAAATTGCCATTCGTGGCGCCACTGGTTCGGTTTCCCCCTCTGAACGTGAATCCCTCAGGATCGAAGCACTGGAACTGCGTGACAGTCTGGTCTCACAGGCGCAGACCCGTGACAGCACCGGCCGGGCGCTGTTTGGCGGTTATCAGACGGATATTGATCCCTTTGTCGATGATGGCTCAGGCGTGCAATATGTCGGCGACACGGGCCGCCACGCGCTGCGGGTTTCGGAAAACGCCATAATGGCAACCGGGCTGAACGGTCAGGAGCTGTTTATGGACATCACCGTTGAAGGCCCCAACGGGCCTGAGACGCGCGATATCTTCTCCATCGTGGATGACCTGCTGCACACGCTGACCCCCGGTGGCGGCGAACGGCTGGACACGATCACCTCGCCCAATGCGATGCGCCTGCAGCTGGGCGATACCGTGGGGCAGGTGGGCATGACGCTGGAAGGGCCCAATGGCACCGCTGAGATCTCAGCCCCCTTCATGGCCAGTTCACAGGATGCGATGATCGCCGCGATCAACGCTGAAACCGCCACCACAGGCATCACCGCCATTGTGGATCCCACCGATCCCACCGCCATTCAGCTGACCGCTGCGGGTGACATCACCATGAGCGGTCTTGAAGTAAACGCTGGCAATGACCGGGCCAAAAACTCGGTTGTGGTGACACCGCTGGATGGCGATCGGGCAAACGATATGTTTGTTGTGGTGCCCGAGGATGAAACCGTCAGCTTCATGGTGCGCTCCCTGAACGCGGCACATTCGCATGTGGCTGATGCCCGGGGTGAAATCGGTGCGCTGCAACAGGTGGGCGAACGTCACCGGGTTGGCTTGGACAAACGCTTTGAAATGGTGGAACGGGCGCTGGCGGGCTACGAAGGTCTGGACATTGCCAAGGCCGTGACCGAGCTGAGCGCGATGATGATGAACCGCGAAGCCGCGCAGCAGACCTACGCCAAAATCTCCTCGCGGACCCTGTTTGATTTCCTTGGTTAAAGGCGGACGGCGAATGGGCAAACTCTGGTCACATCTCCTGCGCAGAAGCGGTGTTTTCGCCGCGATGATCTGCGCGATTGGGGCCAGTTCTGCCAATGCACGCACCGTTGATTGTGAGGCGGTTGCGGGCCAGACCGCAGCGCTGCATGGCATTCCCGAAGGGCTGATGCCCGCCATCGCCCGGGTCGAAACCGGCCTGAAACAGGGCGAACGTGGGGTGCGTGCCTGGCCCTGGACGTTGAACGTGCAGGGCAAGGGGTATTACTTCAAAACCCGGGCCGAAGCCTTGGCCAAACTGCGCGCCGTGCTGGATCAGGGGGTGCGCAATGTGGATGTTGGCTGCATGCAGATCAACTACCGCTGGCACGCTGAAAACTTCACCTCCATCGAAGAGATGATGAGCCCTGAGGCCAATACGCGTTACGCCGCCAAGTTCCTGACACGGTTGAAAAAACGTCACGGGAACTGGGAGGATGCAACCAAGCATTACCATTCCGCCGATGCGGAACGGGGCACGGCCTATCTGGGGCGGGTCAGCCGGGTTCTGGCCCGTCTGCCGCAGGAACAACCCAGCTTTGTTGCTTCAACGGCGGATACGCAAATGGCGGCATTGGACCCGGTCACGGGTCAGGTTGCGGGGCAGGCGACAGCGAAGGTCGCTCGTCGCTCGGGTGTGTTGGCGGTCAGTGATTACGCCCTGATCGCCGTGCCGGGATCTGCGGCCTCCGGGCGGGGTGTTGTGCTTCCCGACAGTCCTTTGCCACAGTTTTCCGCCTTGCAGGCAAAGCAACAGCGCCGCAGCCGTCAACGGTTGCGCAGTGCCGCGTCAACGAATCGACAAGATTTGATCGTACAGCTCAGGGCTGAGTTTGCCGGGACGCTCTGACGGCAAGGTCCCTCAAAGCTACACAAAAGTATGTATCGCACTCCGTAAGAGAGAGGCGCTTCAACCTCCGATACGTGGAGTGTCGTCGGCTTTTTGACTATCCTATTTGTAAATCGAGCGTGCCCTTGCGGGGGGTGACCCCCGCAGCTTTTAGACCCCAATTTGGCGCGCCAGAACAAAAAAGGCCGAGAGTTATGACCAGTCACAGCAACAATCTCTTTTTCGACGCCGAAGCGCCGATCCTTTACGAGGTTGATGCCCATGTGGTTGGATCTTCGCCCGCCACCCGCCGGATGAAACAGATGCTGACCGCCGTTGCCCCTTCGGATGCGCCGGTGATGCTGTCGGGCGACACTGGTTCCGGTAAAGAACGCGCTGCCACCGCGGTGCATGCGGCCTCGGGCCGGGATGGCAAACTGGTGGCGGTGAACTGTGCGGCGATCCCCGGCGAACTGCTGGAATCCGAACTGTTCGGTTATGAAAAAGGCGCCTTCACTGGGGCCGATGAACAGCGCGTTGGTCTGATTGAGATGGCCGATGGCGGCACGCTGTTCCTAGATGAAATTGGCGATATGCCCCTGGCGCTGCAGTCCAAGCTGCTGCGTGTATTGGAAAGCCGTGAAATTCAGCGCGTTGGTGGCCGCGAACATATCGCGGTCAACTTCCGTCTGATCACCGCGACCCACCGCCGCCTGACCGAGGCCGTTGCCGAGGGCAGGTTCCGCGCTGACCTTTATTACCGTATCAACGTTTTGCCGGTGCCGGTTCCCTGCCTGGCCGAACGTCTGGAAGAGATCCCCGAGCTGATCGACCGCATGCTGAAGGATCACACTAACCAGCATCCCCACGCCAACCTGCCACATTTTGCCATGGACGCGATCGAGCGTCTGCAGGCACACAGCTGGCCGGGCAACATCCGGGAGTTGCGCAACGTTGTGGACCGCGCCATCGTGATGTTCCCGGGCCGGATGCTGCACGCGGCGGAGGTGGATAACTTCCTGCTGCTCAGCGAAACCGATGGTCATGCCAATGCTGCACCGGGCCAATCCCTGCCGGTTGGTGACCAAAGCGCGGTTCTGAAATCCTTGCAGGACAACGGCCAGATCGATATCCGCCTGATCCTGCGCGACATGGAAATCTCCCTGATCGAAGCCGCGTTGAAAATGTGTGAAGGCAATGTCACCGGCGCCGCCCAGTCCCTTGGTCTGCAGCGCACCACGCTGATCGAGAAGATTAAGAAATACGGTATCAAGAAAAACGGCTGACGGACCGTTCCCCGAATTCCGTCACTTCCTCCCTGTCAGACTGAAACCCGCTTCTTCGGAAGCGGGTTCTTTTTTGGCTCAGCTCAGGTCAGGGTAGGGGGATTAGCCGTTTGCGGCCGCCTGTTCAGCGTCCAGCAGGGCCTCAATATAAGACCCGGTGCTGTTCAGCTGGGTGACCATCTGTTCCATCGCGGTAAACTTGGTCAGGTAGCGCGCCTCAACAGTGGCATATTTTTCATCCAGCCGCTCCAGCTCCTCCTCATTGGTGACCTGGGATTTTTCCAGCTCAACTTCGCGGACGCTCAGGGCGTTTTCGGAATCCAGCGCATCTTCGATCCGTTCCATCAGAGAGCTGGTGAAGTTGCGCCCGTAGGTCAGTTCAAACTCATCGGTGCCATCAGGAACCGTCAACGACAGACCAGACATCGGGCCGGAGGGCACAATATAGAAGGTCACACCGTCACCGGGGAACAGGCTGACCACCTCGGTTGTGCCCAGATAGGCGGTTCCGGTGTTGGGGTCGCGGCTGAACTGATAGGTGCCGGACGTTGAGTCAGACGGTGGGCGGCCTGCGACCACCACTTGCGAGTTGTCTGTGGTGACCTGGCTTTCAAACAGGGCGGCCAGGCTCATCGGGTCATTGGCAATGATCTCATCGATCTTCTTGTTGCCCAGATCATCCTCTTCGAAGGCAAGCGTGCCGTCACGCTGCATGGAAATGCCGAAGTTGGACAGGAAGGTGCTGCCTTCGCCAAACCCTTCGATTTCCGATCTCAGGAAGGAGCGCAGCGAATTTTTGATGCCCTCGATTGAGGTTTCGCCGGCCAGCGCACCGGCTTCGGTGCCTTCGATCACGCCGCGGGATGTCTGATCGTCCAGCCATTCCAGCGTTTCGTTGACCTTGGCGATGAACACCTCGGCCCGGGCAAACAGGTCTTCGGCATCCACCGATGTGGTGACACTGGCGGGGCCGCCGGTCACATCCAAGAGTTCCAGTTCCACACCGTCAATCAGGTCATCCACCTGGTTGGTTGGGCGGAACACGGTGATGCCGTTATATTCCAGCACCGCATCCGATGCGGCGCGGATCTGGTGGGTTTCAATGTCGGTTGAGGTGTCCAGTTCACTCAGCGCAAAATCCGCTGCCGCCCCGGTGGCGTTCACCGTGAAGCGCATGCCGCTCTGGCCGCCGGTGTCCGAGAGGATACCGAGGGTGAAAGTGCCATCACCCACATCAATCACCGATGCGGTCACGCCAGCTATGCCGTCAAACTGCTGCGCCAGATCCTGCAAGGTGCCCCCTTCGGGCACTGTCATGTCAAAGCCGGGGCGCTCACCGGGATAGAAAACGGGTGGTTCCTCAGCGGTCCAGACGCCAAAATCGATGGTGACGGTGCCACCCTGAACGGTGGCGTTTTCCGATGGGAAGCCTTTGAATTCCAGCACCTGTTCGCGGGCAAGGGCAACGACATTGATGCTTTCGCTGCCGGCGGCCACTTTGGTGGCATCGGCCACAACCGCGTTCAGGCCAGAGCTAGAGGATTTGGTCTGCAACAGCGGGTCGCGGGTGATCACATCCAGCGAGGAGTTCAGATCCTGCAACATCAGACGCGCCTCAGCCAAGGCCGAGATCGAGACATCAGTGTCGCTCATGCGTTTCTCAACGATCTGCTTGCGCGGAGTGATCTCTGCGCCTGCCAGATCTTTGGCCAGCGCCGAGATGTTCAGGCCCGAGCCGTTGGTGTTGAGGGATGTAAGAATGTCCGACATTTTACTCTCCGGTTTCCTTGCAAAACGACCGGTTTCGTCTTTTGTTTAAGGCCCCACCCGCAGCAGGCGGGAAGGGCCGGGTGCCAAGGTGGCGATCAATAGCTGATCTCAATCTCAATCCGGCGGTTCTGCTCACGCCCTTCCGCAGTGGAGTTGTCGGCCACGGGCTGGCTTTCGCCCATGGAGGTGGCGGTCAGCTGGGTCGGATCAATCAGGCCCGATCCCGCCAGTTCCCGCACCACCGAGGCAGAGCGCGCCGCCGCAAGGCCCCAGTTGTCGCGGAACTGCGATCCGGCCGAGAGCGGCACATCATCGGTGTGGCCCGTGACCGTGATTGAGGAGGCTTCGTTCATTGCAGCAAAGGCGATGCGGTCCATGATTTCACGCGCGTCCTGAGTCAGATCTGCCGTGCCCGAGGGGAAGGCGCCACCGGCGCCCACGGTGACATAGACCTTGCCATCACGCTGTTCGACCTGCACCAGACCTTCGCCCAGCTCACGGCGCAGTGCCACGGCCAGCTTGTCCGATGCGATGGCGGCTTTGGATTGGCCATCAATCCCTTCGGGATGGTTGGCCGCCCCTTCGGCAGCGCCGTCACCTTCGGTTTCAGCCTCCAGCGCATTTTGTGCCACATCGTTCAGTTTCTCGATCAACTCCGCCATCAGGGCTTCTTCGCTCAGCTCAGTTGACTGGTTCTCAGCCATCTGAGGCAGACCGTTTGACAAGTCTTCCTGCGGCATGCCGCTGTTTTCCTGATCGCGCGGCAATCCGGTCAAAGGGTCAATCTGCGGCAGGCCCTCTTGTTGATCCTGTGCCAGCTGTTCCTGTGCCATCTGATCTTCGGCACCGGTCTGCTGTTGGAACTGGTTGTTCATGCCGGCCTGTTCCAGGCTGCCCTCGGTTTCCGAGGTCGGCTGATAATCCAGCACCACCTGATCGTCCTCGACTTTCGCGGTCAGCTCGCCGGCCTGCAGCGCCTGTTTCAGCAGCTGCGCCAGTTCCTGCCGCATTTCATCGCGACGCTCTTCTTCGCTTTTCTCACCCTGATCGCCGGTTTGCTTCTGATCGTGATCGGAACGTTTTTGTTGATCGTCCACATCCGAGCGGATTTTGGGCTGTTCGGTGGTGGTGGTGTCCTGTGTCAGCTCTTTGGTGATGGAGGGTTCCGGCGAAGGTGAGAACTTCAGCTCCAGAACCGTGGTGCCGCGCGGCTGTTCCACCACCGGAATGTCACGCTGCACACCAAAGCTTTCGCGCAGCGAGCCCGCGATCATTTTGAACTTGGGCTGGTTGAACTCCGCAAAGGACAGAATAAGCACAAAGAACGCCATCAGCAGAATTGCGATGTCGGCAAAAGTCGCCATCCAAGCCGGAGCGCCCACCGGGGGGCACTTTGGCGGCTCTTCCTGCTTTGGTTGCTCCACAGGAACGACGGGAATGGGGATCGGTTTTTTTGCCATGATCTGTGCCTTATTATAGGGGGCTCAGCTTTACGCGTTACTTAACAGGGCGGGCGGCGCGGTTACGCCGCCAACATTTTTGCTGCGACCTTCGGCGGCAGAGCAGCCACCATCTGGTCCTGAACCGCGCGACCGGATTCGCCACGCGCAATGTTTTTCAGTCCTTCCACGACCAGTTCGCGGTAGATCACTTCCTCTGCGCTGTAGACTTCCAGTTTTGCCAGGATCGGGCCGAAAATAACGTTCGCCAGAAACGCCCCATAGAGAGTCGTCAAAAGCGCAACCGCCATCGCAGGGCCAATTGCCTTGGGGTCGGCCATGTTGCCAAGCATCTGCACCAGACCGATCAGCGTACCGATCATTCCCATGGCAGGGGCGATGTCGACCCAGGACTTCACCACGTTCTGCGCATTCTCATGCCGCGTCTTCATGGATTTGATTTCCTGTTCCATCTGCTTGACCATCTTGGCTTCGTCCGAGCCATCAACCAGCATCTGCAGACCCTTCTCAAAGAACTTGTCCGGCACTTCTTTGCTTTCCAGTGCCATCATGCCCTCTTTGCGGGCCAGGTCCGACAGCTCCACCATGGTCTCAACCAGGACCGGGTGTTTCTGTGCTTTCGGCATAAAGGCCTTGGCCATTGAACCAAAGCTGCCAAGGAAGGTGCCCATCGGGGCGGTGAACATTACGGCGAAGAAAGAGCCGCCGAACACAATAAGGAGAGACGGGAGATCGATAAACGGTCCAAGACCGCCCGCGGCGATCATTGAGCCTGCAATCATGCCCAGGGCCCCCAGGAGGCCGATAAGGGATGCGAGATCCATGGTTTTGCTCCAATCACTATACGTGACCGGGTCTGCAAGAGCCGTACCAAGCTGATTTTGGCCTACATATATATAGGAAAAACGCGTTGATTTTTTTCGCCGTCTTCAGGTCAATAAAAAAATATCGTTTAAAAACAATGATTAAATCTGTTTTTTGCGTTTTTCTTTAAACTTTTCTGCCCCGCGACGTTCCCAATTACAAGCGCAACGAAGCGCAAAACAATTTACAGCCAAGGAGACGGCCATGACTACCATCAATACCAATATTGGCGCGCTGTCGGCACAAGCGACGATGACCCGCGTAAACATGGAAACCTCGACCTCGATGGAGCGACTGTCGTCGGGTCTTCGGATTAACTCCGCAGCGGATGACGCAGCCGGCATGGCCATCTCGGAAAAGATGACCGCCCAGATTAAAGGTCTGAGCCAAGCGGTTCGTAACGCCACCGACGGTAAGAACCTGGTGGACACCACCGAAGGCGCCCACGTCGAAGTTTCGAACATGCTGCAGCGTCTGCGCGAACTGTCTGTTCAGTCCGCGAACGACACGAACACCTCTTCGGACCGGAACAACCTCGCGGCGGAAGGTACGCAGCTGATCACCGAGATCAACCGTGTTGCGAAAGATACCACCTTCAACGGCATGAAAATTCTGGACGGTTCGTTCACCGGTAAACAGCTGCAGATCGGTGCAGACGCCGGTCAGACCATCAACATCGACGTTGACAGCGCAGCAGCGACCGACATCGGCGCCCACACCGTAACCACCGAAGTGAACGCCTTCGGCGGCACCGCGGCAGCAGGTTCGGCCGCATCGGAAATCGCCGGTGGTGCAACCCTGACCGTGACCGGTTACGCAGGTTCGGCAACCGTTTCCACTTCGGCAGGCCAGTCGGCCAAGTCGCTGGCAGATGCGATCAACTCGTCCTCGGCTTCGACCGGTGTTGAAGCAGAAGCGATGTCCAAAGCCAAACTGTCGGGCTTCTCGGCTGCATCGGACGTGACCTTTGAAATCAACGGCACCTCGATCGGTAACGTGAACATCTCCGACACCAGCGACCTTCGTGGTCTGCGGGACGCGATCAACACCCAGGCGGGTCAGACTGGCGTCAGTGCAACCATGGGTGAAAACAACGGTGAAATCATCCTGACCGACAGCCAGGGTAACGACATCGAGCTGACCGGCTATGACACCTCGGTGAACGACACCACCATGACCGTTACCGCGCTGGAAAACGATGGCACCACCGCCGCGTCGACCCCGGCCGTAACCCTGACCGACACCACTTCGGCCGTTACCTCGGCAGTGATCACCGGCCAGGTAGAGATGACCTCGACCAAAGGTTTCTCGGTTGGTACTGACAACGCCGCAACAGACGGTACCCGTCACTTCGGCGCCGCCGCGAACAACTCTTCGCTGGACAGCGTTGCTGAGATTGACCTGACCACTGCGGCGGGTGCATCGAAAGCGATTAAGACCATCGACGTGGCTCTGCAGAAGATTAACCAATCTCGTTCGGATCTTGGTGCGGTTTCCAACCGTCTGGACAGCACCATCTCCAACCTGACCAACATCACCGTGAACGTTGAAGCGGCACGGTCGGGGATCCGCGACGCAGACTTCGCCCAGGAATCGACCTCGCTGGCGCGTGGCAAGATCCTGTCGCAGGCCGCCACCGCGATGCTGGCCCAGGCCAACTCCAGCCAGCAGAACGTGATGCAGCTGCTCCGTGGCTAATAAGATCTAGTGTCGGAATTTCGACACCGTGACAGGAAACCGGCGTTTCGACGCCGGTTTCTTTTTTTTCAATGACTTAGCAACCCATACTTTTGTCTGTTATACCTCCTGAAGGTGAAGTCAAACGTTTTACGTTGTTTGGGGCTAAAATGGAGAGCATCCTTGTCGACAAGGAGATGCTCATGCAAATTTCAACAGTACAACACCTTGGTCAGCGTCAATCGATTGTCATGACTGCGCAATTGCAGAAAGCAATTTGCCTCTTGCAGTACAGCAACGTTGATCTGCACTCGGTTATTGAGAGTGAAGCTGAAGACAATCCTTTTGTGGACGTGAAAGCCGGTCCCGGCGCCGACCAGCAGGGCTCGATGCGTGGCATCGGCAGCCGCTCGGGCGGGGCAGGGGCAGATCAGGGCGATATGCTGGCCCGGATCGCGGAACACGACCTCTCTCTTTATGCACATGTGGCGGCTCAGTTTGATATGCTGTTCCCGGAACCCAGCGACCGCATGATCGCTGACGTCTTCCTGGAAGCGCTGGAACCAAGCGGCTGGCTGGGCGAAGATCTGGAGGCGATGTCCTTCCGTCTGGGCCTGTCGGTGGAAGAAACCGAAAGCTGGCTGGAGCGCGTGCAACAAGTTGAACCTTCAGGTCTTTTTGCCCGCTCGCTGGCCGAATGCCTGAAGCTGCAGGCTGAAGACCAGGGCGTGATGACACCGATCTTTGCCGCCCTGCTGGAGAACCTGCCGAAACTGGCCGCTGCCGACCTGAAAGGCCTGATGCGGGCCTGCAAATGCGACATGGATGAGCTGCGCCCGGCGCTGAAACTGCTGCGCAGCCTGAACCCCAAGCCGGGTGCCGATTTCAACGGTCCTGTGGCGCCCCAGCGGGCCCCTGACCTGATCGTCACCAAAGGCGCCGAGGGCTGGCAGGTTGAATTGAACAAATCGACCCTGCCCAGCGTTCTGGTCAACGAAAAGAAAGCCGCCCAGCTGAAGCCGGCGCATGGCGACTATGTGAATGACACCCTGTCGGTGGCCCTGTGGCTGCGCCGCGCGGTGGCCCATCGCAACCAAACCACCCTGTCGGTTGGCGCCGAAATCCTGCGCCGTCAGTCGGGCTTCATGGAGCAGGGGCCGGCCGGTCTGACCCCGATGACCCTGAAAGACGTGGCTGAGGCGATCGGCGTGCATGAAAGCACCGTCAGCCGGGTGACCACGGATCTGCTGATGCAGACCCCGCAGGGCACATTCCCGCTGAAATACCTGTTCTCTGCCAGCTTGCGCAAAGACGAAGGCGAAGAGGGCGAAAGCGCCGCAGCCGTACGTCACCGTATTCAGCAGCTGGTGCGCGAAGAAGATGCAGCGCGTCCGCTGAGCGATGACGCCATTGCCAAGATCATCACCGGTGAGGGCACCCACCTGGCCCGCCGCACCGTCGCTAAATACCGCGACATCCTGAAAATCCCGTCGTCCTTCCAGCGTCGTCGGAACGCCCTTTTGCAGGCAAGCTGAGCCGTTAGGGACTTTCGCTCAGCCAAAAGCGGAGATCGGTGGGCCGGTCTCCGCTTTTCTTTTGTCTTATGAATTTAGATGGTTAGCGGCGCCCGGGGTGAGGTCCCCGGGGCACGCGCACCTGTTACGCAGCGGCGTAGTCGTAATCGTCTTCGGTTTCTGGCTTGGGCTCTGGTTTGTCATTCATCAGAATGATCTTGCCAAAGGCAAACTCATCATCCGGCATCATCGACAGATAGGTGGCATGTGCCCCCATTTCACCGCGGGCGGCGATGATCGCGAAGGGGAACATGCCGCGCTGAATACGGTCTGCGCGGATCACCTGCGCGTAGTTCTTGCGCGTGTAATAAGACGCCAGAACCCAGAGCGAAATCGCCATCCAGAGGCCCACAGGCAGCCCCACGGCCACCATCCCCATGAAAGCCGCCAGATGTGGCCAGAGGCGCATCTGCGCCAGCCACAGGGGCGTTGCGATCCAGACCAGAGGTGAGACGCGATGGCGGAACAGGTCATAGCTGCCGTCGCGCGCGCGCAGGATTTCCCAATTGTCCAATTGGCTGGCATCCACCGGGGGCACATGCGGCTCACCGGCGACGGGGCAGGGCATCCAGCGGCCCAATTTTGGCGTCACGGAAACCACGGTCAGATCAACGTCGGCACGCTGGAAATGCATCGCCACACGTTTGTTTTCCAGGGCGGAAAACCGCGCGCGCAGCTCTTTGGCGCCGCCAGTAAACGGCTGACCATCCAGGCCCACCAGCTTGTCCCCTGGCCTCAGGCCCAGTGACTGGCCGGCAACGCCAACCTTCTGCAATTCAAGGTGAATTTCTGTCGGTTCAGGCGGGGGGACAGGGGTGCGCAGGCTCATGGGAAGCTAAACGGATTGCTGTTGCCTGTGGATTTTTTGCTGCTGGTTGCAGGCCGTGCCTTGGGCTTTGTTTTGGTTTTCGGCTTCGGCGTGGGTTTGGTGGCCTGCGCGGCATCCGCAAAGGTCTGAGCGCGCTGGCGGCCAGCCTCGGCCGCAGCGGTGGTCAGCTGATTGGCCAGGGTCGACAGTTTCTGGCTGAGCGCCAGATGCAGGTCGGACATGCCGCCCATCACCTCATCGCGGATGGAATCCACCCGTGGGTCCATTGTTTTAGCCAGTTGCGCAGCAAATCCGCCCGGACCATCCCCTAATGCGGCCATGGTCACATCCGAGTTTGACTGGATCTGCGCCTCCATCGTGGCGATCCGTTTGGTGATCCCATCAAGCGCGGCGGCCAGTTCGGTTTTTTCACCGGTCTGGGCCTCCATCATGGCTTCGGTCTTGGCCACGGTTTCCGTCAGCGTGTTCACATTCTGCGAAAACAGGTGCAGCGCCTCAACATGGGTGTCGCGCGCGGTGCGCAGATCGCTGAGGGTGCGGTAGTAGACCAACCCGCTGAGCCCCGCACAAAGCGTTACGGCAACCAGCGCGCCAATGCCAAAGGGCACCAGCTTGCGGTCCACCCATTCAGCCTTGTTGGACATGGATGTTGCTTGTCGTTCCGCCATCACGGCGGCATCGCCGGCTGTATCTGCCGAGGCGAGGGCGATTTTGATCGCTTCCTGAATATCTGGCGTTTCGGTGCTCATGCGGCCACTCCGTAGTCTCTTGCCAGTTGGAGTGCATCTTCCGTGCCAATCCGGGTCAGGGGAGTTGATTCAAATTGCGCGGAAAATTTGGCGTCAGACGTGGCGGAATTCTGGGCCGAATTCCGGTCCGATAGGTAAAAAATTAAGCATTTGCGTCGTAGAGGAGTCCAACAGACGAGTACATCCCCCAAGGAGTTTACTGATGACGGTATATGAGCCGACGTTTAACGATGCAGGGGCCCCCGCGACACCAATTTTAGATGTCGCGCCTTTTGCACGTTTAACTATTGGGGAGGCGAGCTATGAAATTGGCACCGTCGCGCCCGGCCAGATTGAGGTTGAGGACGACGCGCGCGAAGTGATCGCCTTTCGTGAGGATGAGCTTACCCCCTGGAAAGCGTTGAAAAACAACGTGGATGAGGGCTGGCGCCCGGTGGCGGCAGAGGTTCTGCGCAACACCCGTGACGCGCTGCATGACTATGTGGGCATGCATATGATCCGCCGCTCAGGCTCGTTCAATCCCGGCAATATGGTTTCGCTGACGCTGTTTGGGTTTGACTGGGATCTGCGGTTTTCACGCGATGGCAAACGGGCGCAGGTGCGTCTGCCCGAAACCAACTGGTCGGAAGTGGACAAAGGCCTGATGGCCGAGTTTGAAGACAAGCGCGAATTGGCCATTGCGGCCCTGTTGCGGTTCAGCCCCTCCATTCACAAAGTGTTTGAAGATGACGTCGAGGCCTGGGCCCTGCGTCTGGCGGCGGGCGCGCAGGTCATGCCGATCATGTGATCGCCTCACATATCAGCTGAGGATATAGAACAAGCCGGGCACTGCCCGGCTTTTCTGTGTCTGGCTTTATCGCAAACCGCAAAGTCATGCCGCAGCGGGGCAGGCGCCCAAGCGTTTCGATTAAACCCGGAACGCATTAAACAAACAAAAGGCCGGCAATGCCGGCCTTTGTTTATCAAGTCCCCTCAGGTTCCGACTTTTTAGTTTTGACGAAACCGGTGCAGGGTGCGGGCCTCATCCAGCGACAAGCCTACCGCGGTGCTGATGTGTTCGGGGTCACCGCCCATACGTGCGATCGAAATCGCCTGTTCCACCAACCGCTCATCTGCCAGCGTCGACACCTGGGTGGCGATCTTGGCAAGTTTTTTGTTCTGCTCATTCATCAGCGTGGTTTGCGCCTTGAACTTGGCTTCCAGTCGCTCTTCGAGCGAGTCGAGCAGCTCAGCGGTCTCTTGCTTGCGCCCGGCAAACACTTTGCGCAGCTTCATGCGGTGCATCACCACAGTGAAAGCAGCGCCAAGCAGAAGTGCACTGGCAGCTAGATGGATCAGTTGGACGGTGGTCATACGTCAGCCCCTACGATAATTTTTTTAACCGGCCAGTTCCAGGTAGCCCTGGAAAAGACTGTCAGTGATCTTGTCGACATCGACGGGATAGTTCCCCTCGGCCAGTTTTTCTTTGATTGAGTTCACCGCTTGGGTATCAAACGGCGGACCTGCCTTCAGCTCTTCCGGCATCTGGCTGGCGGTCGCGCTCAGCGCCACGGCGTCGGTCTTTGCCCCCGCAACAGCACCGGCTTTGGCAGGCGCGGCAGTTTGCGCCCGAGCCGAGTTGGTGCTCGTCGTTACGGATCGTGTTGCTGAGGCATTGGACGATATTTTGATCGGATCGACCATAGCTCTCTCTCTCCTATCTGAAACGTATCATTTCACGATATAATTAACGACGTAGGCTCAGTGAGTTTTAGCCCGAACGATGATTTTTTGCGGCCCCGCTACCATTCCTTTCAAAACGGTGCCACTGGATAGGTTTTTCACCTCGACGTATTCCCCTAACTCACCGTTTTGCAACGATATTCCAGGGGTCGAGATGGTCATCCCATTACCCGAAAACTGGATCGCAACAGGCATGTCGCGACCGATCATATAGTTTTTTTGCAAATGGCGTGCCTGAATGGGGCGGCCTTCGGACAAATTTTTAGATAATTTTTGCCCGATCACATGTGCCGGATTGCTAAAACTGCCACCCGCTGTCGATTTGGAAACAACGCGCATTTCGATGTCGGCAGCGGTGATCACGCTGTCCTTTTTCAGGCTCTTGTTCAGAACCGCAACCGTGGGCCCATCAGGCCCGTCACGTTCACTGGACGGGGCAATATAGCGGCCTGGTTTGATCGAGGTGCGAATGTGGCGGGTCCAGCTGCTTTTGCCGGAACATGTCACCTTCAGCATCGACCATTTGCCCTTTTGTGGGGTCACCGTCGGGGCGGTGGCGCAGGGCGGGTAGGGGCGACGGCTGGAGATGCTGATCTGGCCGGACACCTGCGCCCGCTGCATCGCGGCCTGCGCCAGCTCCTGCATTTCAACACCGCTGATCCCGTCGCGGTAGACCGCTGTGGTTTGCGGCAGGGCCGGGCTGGCCAGCACGCTCAGCGCTACGGCCAATGCGGGCAGTTGTTTCAAGCCCCCACTCATTGACCGGAGTCCACGAAGCGGACGATACGACCATCAAAGACCGACAGCGGGGTGGCGGGATCGACCGGGCGCAATGTGGCGCGGTTGCCCTGCAGTTTGACAATTTCCAGCGCTTCGAAGTCGGATGCCGGGTTTTCGGTGAAGGCCAAGGCCGAACGGCTGAGGCCCTGTGCCTTGCCGACGGAGACGCTGAGCGTATTGCCCGACCGCGCGACATGCGCAGCCACAGGCGTACAGGTGGCCAGATCCATCAGACCTTCGAGGATCTCGGTATAGCCCTTCGACAGGTTCGCCTTTAACCTGTGGCGTTTCTTGCCGATCGCACTGGTGATCGGGCCTTTGCCCGGCAGGGTGACGGCGTTTGACAGCTCGCGCTCCGTGCGCTGACCGGTGCCTTCGATCAACTGCAAGCGGGCCCGCAGCACCACCTGCTCCCCCAAAGGCCCCATTTCCGTGTCGATCTCAAACCAGGTGGTCAACTGGGTGTCACCGGGGTGGGTATGGATATGCCCGCGTGTCAAGGCGTTATAGTCAAAAGATGTAATTTTACGGGGCGAAACAGGCGCTTGGCCCATGCCCATCACGTGTTTGACGTCCACGTGGTTATAACGGCTGACCCGGCGCATCGCGTCGTTGTACAGCTCCGCCCCCAATTGCGAGGTCCAGGCCGGCGCATTTGGGGAGGTGTGAATTTCAGGGGCCATTGCAACCAGAACGATCTTGCGGCGGGTGCCGCAGGCAGGGCCTTCAAGCGGCGCAACCAATGCGCGTAGTCTGATCTGAATTGTCTGGCCAGACCAGGCTTCACCCAGTCGGTCGTAGCGCAGAACCCGACCGGCGGCGCGCATCATTGTCAGATCGCGCACCACCCGGCCTTTGTCGACGACGGTGTGGCCCTTCATGCTGACCCCGCCTGCCATGCCAGCCGAGATCAGTGCATCCGCCAGGGCGCGACGCCGTGCTGCGGGCTTGTCTTTCTTGTTGGCAGCCACGGCGTGGCCGATGACTTCGACCCAGACCGCCTGTGCCTGTGCCGCGATCGGCAGGGCAAAGGTCAGAAGGGTGGCAAACAGAACAGACAGAAGCGAACGCAGCATGGGACGTCTCCGATTAGCGGGCGGATGAGGGGCTTAGGCTTGGCCGCGGGCGGCGCGCAGGATGTAGGCCACCGTGTCAGGGTCCAGCGCCAGGATGACCTGGAAGCTGTCATTGCCCTTGGGCACGATGCGCAGGGTTTTGGCCCCGCGGATTTCGCCATCTACGACGGCGCGCAGATTGTCCGAGCGGATCACATTATCGCGCAGCGTGGTGTCAGAGCTTAGCTGCAGCCCGTGGATCTGTTCGGTCAGATCACGCATCGCCTCCATCCGGGCGGCGCGCATCGCCATCAGGCGGCGTTCGTTCAGTGATTTGCCGGGCTGGGCGCCGATTTGGCTGTAGCCGACACCGGTGATCTGAACAGGTTCAGGGGTGGGATCCATCAGCGCGCTGGCTGAAAGGCCCAGCATGGGTGCTTTCTTTTCACCTGACAACACGTCGAGATTATCCTTTGTAACCGCCAGGGCAGTGGTTTCTTGGGTCGGGGTGTCAGGCAGGGCCTGCACCGCCCGCATCGGGGCTTTGACGCAGGCTGAAACCAGCATGCTCAGCGTCAGGGCTGTGCCGACCAGCGGCAGAGGTTTGGGTATGCGCAACATGGGCGTTTTCTCCGTCGATGAGAGTTTTGCCCGAAGCTTTGCAATGGCCGTGCCAAGCCTGAGGTCCGCAGCCCGAAATTTATGCGAAATAAAATGACGCCTCCCCTTAGGGCTGGCACGCGCCTTGCAGATTTCTTCCTCGAATGGCCCCGCCAAACCGGGGTGAAATGAAACAGAACAAGGTGTCAAAGCAAGATGGCAGTGACCAGCGCCAATCCAGGACCCGGCGGACCCTCCGCGATGCTGAGCCGTTTCGGCGGTATGGCTTTGCCCTTTGGCATTCTGGCTGTGGTGGCCATGATGGTGCTGCCGCTGCCGGTGGCGCTGCTGGACATCTTCTTTGTCTTTAACATCCTGCTGGCGCTGCTGGTTCTGATGGTTTCGCTGCACAGCTACCGTCCGATGGACTTCTCGTCTTTCCCAAGTGTTCTGCTGATCGCCACCGTGTTGCGGCTGGCGCTGAACGTGGCCTCAACCCGGATCGTTCTGACTGAAGGCCACAATGGGGCAGGGGCCGCGGGTAAGGTGATTGAGGCCTTTGGCAACTTCGTGATCGGCGGCAACTTCGCTGTTGGGATCGTGGTCTTTGCGATCCTGATGATCATCAACCTTGTGGTGATCACCAAAGGTGCCGGCCGTGTGTCCGAAGTTTCGGCGCGTTTCACCCTGGACGCTTTGCCCGGCAAACAGATGGCGATCGACGCTGACCTGAACGCCGGTATCCTGACCAATGACGAAGCCCGCGAACGCCGCGCTGAAGTGGCGTCTGAGGCGGATTTCTACGGTGCCATGGACGGTGCGTCGAAATTCGTCAAAGGCGATGCGGTTGCCGGTATCCTTATTCTGGCGGCCAATATCATCGGTGGCATCATCATTGGTGTGGCCCAGTACAGCATGGCTGTTGGCGATGCCACGCAGGCCTATGTGCTGTTGTCGATCGGCGATGGTCTGGTGGCTCAGATCCCGTCGCTGCTGCTGTCGATTGCAACTGCGATCATCGTGACCCGGGTCAGCTCGACCCAGGATATGGCCGCCCATATTGGCGAACAGATGAACATCAGCCGCGCCTGGGTGCCGGTGGCCGCCGTGATGGCGATCCTGGGTCTGGTGCCGGGCATGCCGAACCTGATCTTCCTGCTGGCGGCTGCTGCCGCAGCTGGGGCTGCCTATTTCTCGAAGGTGCGCGACGCGCAGAAGGCGGAAACCGCCGCAGCTGAGGAAAAACAAGCGGTACAGCAGCAGAAAGAAGAGGCCGATAAACCCTCGGCCACCATCACCGCAGATGACATTACCGACTACGCCCCTGTTTCGATCCAGATCGGCTATGGCCTGATCCCGCTGATCGACGGTGGCGAAGCCAGCCCGCTGGTCTCCTCGATCACCGGGGTGCGCCGCGATGCGTCCCGCGCGATGGGCTTTGTCGTGCCGGGTGTGCGCATTCGTGACGACCTGAACCTTGAAGCCAACCAGTACCGTCTGCGCATTGGTCAGGCGATTGTTGGCGAAGACGCGGTTTACCCGGATCGCAAGCTGGCGCTGCTCGGTGGCATGTCGCGCCGCAAGCTGAAGGGCATCGAATGCACCGATCCCAGCTTTGGCATGGATGCGGTCTGGATCCAGCCCCATCAGCAGGCTGAGGCCGAAGCAGATGACTATGTTGTGGTTGAGCCTGAAGCGGTTGTCGCCACCCACCTGAGCCAGCTGCTCTATCAGCATGCGGACAAGCTGATTGGCCCGGATGATGTTCAGACCCTGCTGAACATTCTGGAACAGTCCAGCCCGACGCTGGTGGATACTGTTATTCCGAAACTGGTGCCGCTGCACGTTCTGACCTCGGTCCTGCGCTTCCTGCTGATGGAACGCATCCCCGTAGGTGACCTGCGCCGCATCCTGGAAGGCATGGCTGACATTTCCGCGCTGGGTCTGTCGCCGATGGAAATGGCCGAACGCCTGCGTCCGTCGCTGGTGCCCCAGATGCTGCAGCAGATTGTGCCGCTCAGCCAGCCGCTGCCGCTGATCACCCTTAGCCCGGATCTGGAGCAGATGCTGGTGCGCTCGATCCCGCAGGGCGGCACCGCCCTGATGCTGGACAACGCACTGGCAGAGAAGATCGTTAACGGTCTGACTGAGATTGGTGAGCAGCTCTCGGGCGAGGGTCGCCACCCGATCATCATCGTTGCCACGGGCCTGCGCCGTGCCCTGGCTGGTTTCATCCGTATGCACGGGCTCGACACTGTTGTGCTGGGTCTGGACGAGCTGCCCGAGGGCCGCCGCATCGAAGTTGTGAGCACCATCGGTGGTCATGACGCCGTACCGAACATGGATCAATAGGAGAGGATCTCATGAGCAAATCTATCACCATCCGCGCCGCAGACAGTGCACAGGCTATGGAAGAGGTTGTTCGCCGTCTTGGACCAGACGCGCTGATCCTGTCCTCCTCTCGCAAGGACGGCCAGTTTGAGATTGTTGCCATGGTCGAAGGTGAACCTCACCATGAGGCGCCCCTGGCCCCAGCCCCCGCCAAAGAGGCGCCGGGCCTTGCAGACCGCCTGAAAGAAGCGCTCTCGGCCTCACCCTTTGCCTCGGGTCAGCAGAAAGAGCTAGCCGCCCGCAAACCGGTGAAACCTGCAGCCTCCGCGCCGGTAGAGACACCGCGCAAACCCGAAGGGGTGGCCGCAGATTCGCCGGTTGGCATGACCTCACCAGCAACCTTTGAGGCGCTGCTGAAACGTCGCTTGGAAGAGGATGGCGTGCAGGCCGACCTTTCGCCTGATGCGGCGGCCGTGAAGGCGATCACTGAACGGGCTGCGGCCAAACGTGCCGAAGCTGAAGAAGCCCCGGCAACAGCAAAAGCCGACAAGCCGATTGAGTTCCGCCATGACACTGCCGCGCCGCAGCCGAAACTGGCTGAGGTGGATGAGGCCGCTGAGGCAGACGCCCCCGTTGCAGACGCCGATGAACTGGCCCCGACCGATACCGTCACCGCCGCGCCGCTGCCTGACGATGGGCTGGAATATGCCCCGCGCGTCACCGGCCTGGGCGGTTTTGACATTCCCACCCCGGTGCTGCCTGCCAATGTGGTCAGCGCCATCCGCGAAGATCTGGGCCACTTTGACCGTTCGGGCCACCTGATCGGTCTGACCAAAGCGATCGTCTCCAGCGTTCTGCCAGAACGTTCGGTGGAACCGCTGGGCGCTGGTCGTTTCTTCATTGCCGGTCCTGACATGCGTCAGAAGGCGTTGGCGGCGGTGCGGATTGCCATTCGGAAACTGGATGCAGGAGAGGCCAAGCCATCGTTCTACGTCATGGGGTCAGAAGCGCGCGCTGATGCGGCCTTCCTGGCGTCCAAGGCAGAACTGCTGGGCCTGACCGTGATGCTGGTGGACGAAAAAGTCGGCCGGAACCTGCCCGACAATGTGCCGGGATCGCAGATCGTGATCCTGCCCGATGATCCGCAGAAGGCGCGCGAATATGCCGATAAGTTTCAGCATGATGGCGACAAGGGCATCTTTGTTCTGCCCAGCGTCTTCAGCCGCGAACTGGCGTCCAACATGCTGTCGCATTGGGCAGACAGCGACGTACAGATTTTGATGGCCAGCAATAAATATGCGCCGGTTTCTTCCGGACTGCTGGCATGTCTTTTGCAATTTAACAAGCAGGTGGCCTGGACCAGTGAAGGCGAGGAAGTCCTCGACAATCTGACCCAGGCTGATGAGGTCATCGTGTCCGATTGGATGCGGGCCTGGGTGCCGGCCGATACGGACGATGCCCCTGACGCCCACGCTGCACAGGTCGCCACGGCCCAAGCGGCACAGCTGTTCAGCAGCCATGCGCTGCAGATGCAGTAAGAGTTTGAGTGAGGAACGGTAATGATTGCGCAAAAGGGTTATACGGCCCAGACCAAGAAGGACCCGGACACGCTGGTGAAGGAGCATATGCCGCTCGTTCGCAAGCTGGCCTGGCACTTCATGGGGCGGGTCGGACAATTTGCCGAAATCGATGACCTCTTGCAGGCGGGCTATCTTGGCCTGATTGATGCGGCCCGACGTTACACCCCACAGGAAGGCGTCAGCTTTTCAGCCTATGCCGCGATCCGCGTGCGAGGGGCCATTGTGGATCTGCTCAGGCGAAACTCGAACCTCTGCCGCAGCACGATCTCCATGCAGCAAAAGGCCCGCGCCGCTGAGCGCGAACTGGCCCAGAGGCTGCAACGCGATCCGATGCCCGAGGAGATGGCCGCCGAGCTGGACATGAGCCTTGAGGATTACCTGTCGTGGGAAGCGCGGTTCCAGGCCAACAAGACCCAGTCCCTGGATGAGGTCTATTCAGATCACTCATCGCTGTTTCAGGACAACACGGTCAGCCCCGAGGATGCCACACAGCATCAGCAGATCCGGGGGATCATGCGGCAGGCGGTGTCTGAACTGCCGGAACGGGAAGCGCTGGTTCTGCAGCTCTACTACGTCGAAGAAATGAACATCTACGAGGTCGCCGCCATCATGGGCGTGACCACGGGACGTGTGTCGCAGATCAAGAAGGCCGCGATTGGCCGTCTGCGCGACCGCATGAAGGGATCTTTCTGACCCACATGCACCTAATGAAGACCGTGTCAGATCTGCTTCTGACCGCAAAGACCGCTCAGCTGCATAGAAAAAGGGCCGCGTTTCGATGGAAACGCAGCCCCTTTTTCGTCCGTCCCCCTGAGGGGCAGATGCTGTTACAGCAGGCCTTGGTCGCGGGCGGTGATCACCGCGTGGGTGCGGTTGTTGGCGCCCAGCTTTTTACAGATCGATTTCACGTGCATCTTGATGGTCGCTTCCGACAGCTGCAGCGAGTTCGCGATCTCTTTGTTCTGTTTGCCTTCGCCAAGGCATTCCAGAACGGTCTTTTCGCGGGCGCTCAGCTTGCCGACGCCTTCGCCACCTTCCGAGGCTTCTTCGCGCATCAGGTCCAGCGGTACGTAGGTTTCACCGACATGCATGAAGCGGATCGCGATCGCCAGGCTTTTGGCGGGCATGGTCTTGGGCACCAGACCTGCAGCGCCTTTGGCCAGCGATTCGTCCAGAATGCGTTTGGTCGGCGTGCCGGTCAGGATGGCGACCGGGTTTTTCTTGTTCAGCTGAATGGCACGGGTCAGGCCCTGTGTGCCGTTCATGCCGGGCATGTTGTAGTCCAACAGCACAACGTCATAGCCGCCGTTTGCGGTGATCGCCGAAAGCGCCCCGTCCAAATCGGTGGTGGTGGTGACATGCATATCGGGCTGGGTGGCCAGGAACATGGACAACACGTCCAAGATCATACCATGGTCATCCGCAATCAGGACGCGGATCTTTCCGCTAGTGTCGGTCATAACGTACCCTCTTTTACCTTCGGACGTCAGAAATACTGGTTACTCAGCTATTAAGACGGCCAAAGGTGATTTTTCTTAAGCCTTATTTTCCGTTTAGATCAACAAGACGCGGCCAAGACAAGCGTGTCAGACCTGAATAGCATACTTTAGTATGTATGAGTAGACGGAAGTCTAGATTGTGAGACTCAATGGTCGGGTCTACCAATTTTACTTGTGAAATGAATGATCTATCCCCAAAAAACATAGGGGAAGCGCATGAAAATCCGACTGCGGGATCTGGGGGGGTCTTTTGTGTCAATGTCCGTGTCAATGCATCTGTCGTGCAACTTATTTTCTTTTTTTGTTGGATTTAGTCGCAAGGTCGGCGATTGATGCGGATTATGCGCGTTAGCTTGGCAGTAAGACCAAGGTTGCGCTGGTGATTTTCACACCAAGAAATAAAAGGGTGATCTGCGCATCTGAGATGCATAGAACGCCACGTAAGTGCCAATAGCGGTAGGTCTGAATGTTCGGACAAAGAGATGACGCCACTGAAACAACGCGCCAGAGGTTGCTCTGGACGCTTTGGGCTGGGCTGGTCGTGGCCATGGCCGTCTCTCTGGTGTTTTTCTCAAACCTGCTTGGCGCCATCAGCGACACGATGGAAGAACGCAGTGAGCGGCACGTCTATCAGGAATGGCTGTCGCATCAGCTGGATCTGGATTTCCTTGGCCTTCAGGACACCCTGCGCCTGGCGCGTGAAGATGGTGTGGGCTGGAACGCCGCCGAAGTGCTGGAGATGGGGCTGGCCGATCTGGCCGAAAAAGCGCTGGCCCTGCAGGACGCTGAGGGTGTTGCGGGCTTTGCCGCGGCCAACCCTGTTGTGGCGCGTCTGATCGAAGTGCAGCGTCGGTTCCTGGACGACAATGCGGCGCTCTTGTCCTCAGGACAGGCGCTGAGCGTCGATGACATCAACCGTATGGATGTCGATCTGTCTGAACTGTCGAACCTGCGCCGGATCCTTGTACAGGACCTGATGCAGAGTGAGCTGGCTATTCGCGAGGCCGGTAACTCAACTCTGCAAACCCGGCTGCGCACCTTCTACACTGGTGGCAGTGCTGTGCTGGTCTTCCTTGCCGGACTGCTGGTGGTCAATGTGTTCATGCTGACGATGCTGAGGCAGCGGCGGCAAGCGCTGGATCGCGCCATGCATAATATGCGCACCATCGTCGAAGCACCGCGGGATGCGGTGTTCCTGACCCGCGAAGATCTGACCATTTCCGGTATGGGCCGGTCTGGTGAAACGATGTTTGGCCTCAGCGAAGAGGATGCACAGGGGCGCAAGCTGTTTGATTTCTTCGCCAATGATCCGTCGGAATTTGAACTTTTTGCCGAAGCATTGCGCGATTCCGTGGCCAATCCGGCGGATGAAGCCAAACGCAGCTACCGTATAGAGCTGAACGGCCGCCGTCAGGACGGAACCACCTTCCCGGCGGATGTCGGGTTCTCGGTGGTTCAGGACCCCGAAAACAACACCGCTTACGTGGTCTCGGTCGCCGATATGTCGGATCAGGCCGAACGGGAGCTGAGCCTGATGCAGGCGCGCAACGAAGCGCTGCAGGCTGAACGCGCCAAGTCCCGTTTCCTGGCCGCGATGAGCCATGAGATGCGCACGCCGCTGAATGGGGTGCTGGCCTCACTGGATCTGATGCGGGAAACCACCACGCTGGATGAGCGCCAGACCGAGCTGGTCGGCATTATCGAACGCTGCGGCGATGACGCGCTGGAACAGGTTGAAAACGTGTTGGAGCTGACCCGTCTGGACACGCTGGCCAACACCGCGATCAACGTCGCCCCCTTTGCGCCGGCGGCGCAGCTGCGTGAAATCGTGGACACCAACCAGCAGCGCGCCCGTCAGAACCGCAATACCCTGCGGTTTGACAGCACGGTGCCTGACAACCTGCTGGTCACCGGATCGGCGATCCTGTTCCGCCAGATCATGCACAACTTTGTTTCCAACGCGATCAAGTTCACCTCAGGCGGCGAAATTCACGCCAAACTGACCGCTGCGGATCTGGGCGAAGAGATTGAGTTTACCGCGACAGTTCAGGACACCGGGATCGGCATTGAGGAGGAGGATCTGGATCGGATCTTCCGCAACTTTGAAACGATCCGCGATTCCTATTCGCATTTCCGCTCGGGGACCGGTCTGGGGCTGTCGATTGCCAAACATTCGGCTGATTTGCTGAACGGTCGTATCGATGTGGACAGCAATCCGGGGCAGGGCAGCAGTTTCACCCTTGTCGTACGCTGGCCCAAAGGTGACAGTAACGCCGCGGGCGAAGACGGTCTTTGGGGCCCGCAGCGATCGGAGGCAAACGACTCGATGGATGTTCTTGTCGTTGAAGACAATGAGATTAACCGCCAGATGCTGGTGGATATGCTGCAGGCCAAGGGGCATCAGGTGACCCAGGCGGTGGATGGCCTTGAAGGGGTCTCCGCCGGGCGTGAGCGACAGTTTGACCTGATCCTGATGGATATCTCGATGCCCAAGCTGGATGGCGTTGGTGCCACACGCATGCTACGCCAGTTCGGCAAAAGCCGGCACAGCCCGATTGTTGCGGTCACGGCCCATTCGCAGCCGGAACACATGCGGGAGTTCCTGGCGGCGGGTATGGACCGCGTGTTGACCAAACCGCTGCGTATGGCCACCCTTGAGCAGCTGTTTGAAGATATGGGTCATGTGGCCAATACCAACCACTCAGCCGAGGCAGCGCCGGCGGCTGTGCAGGATGAAACAGAACAAGAAGATGATGAAATGGCAGAAGATCTGATTGAGAAAGAGGTGTTCGACGGTCTGATCGATATGCTGGGCGGTGAGTCTGTGGTGGGCTACCTCAGCCAGTTTGAAAATGACGCCAAGGACATGCTGCCGAAATACACCGATGCGATCGACGCCGGTGATTTTGCCACCGCCCGCGCCGAAGCACACCGCTGTGCCGGTGGCGCTGCCGTGATCGGTGCCGGCAAGGTGCATGAAGTCCTGCAATCGATGACCCATTCCGCAGACGCCAGCGATTCTGAAAAATGTCTCGCTCTGGCTGCAGGGCTTGAGGATCTGACACGTAAAACGATGGATGCCATGCGCGCCACCATTGGGTGACGTAAGGACCCTATGCGAAAGAGTCTGCTGTCCTGTCCTGTCGCATAGTGCGTAAAGGGCTTTTCGCATGATAGATAACGGCCAAGGTGAAAACAGCCGCGCAGCACTGGCAGGATCCGGCAGAGGCGACGGGCCTCTGAAGATGGGGATCTTCCGTTGATCCAGCGTAGGTGCCGCCAGCGACTGTTTTGAAATGTCACCACTCACACGGAACCGGCCGCAGAGGTTGCCTAACTGGCGTATCTCTGCGGCCGGTTCTTTTTCACCGCTTTGGTTTCTGTAGCGGCGTCACCGCCCGATCACGATATCGGCGCAGAGCCCGCCCATTTTTGCCGACCGCGACAGCCGCAGAACCCCGCCGTGGGCACGGGCCGTGTCATTGGCGATCGCCAGACCCAGACCAACACCGCCGCCCTGATCCTGATTGCGGGCCGCATCCAGCCGGGAAAAGGGTTTGACGGCCTCACTATAGTGTTCGGGATCAATTCCCGGCCCGTCATCCTCCACCCGGATCCGCAGCATCTTGTCACTGAGGCGCACCGAAACCTCGGCGTTTTCACCATAACGGGTGGCATTTTCGATGAGGTTGGTCACCGCACGGCGCACCGCCATGGGCTGCAGTGACACCAGCGTTGTGGCGTCCCCATCAACCTCGCGCAGGTCCACCGCGATGTTGGCGCGCTGTGCATCCTCCACGATCTGTTGCACCATCGGGATGGCCGCCACCTCTTCAAACGGGGCGTCATTGGCGCCCTGGCTGAAGGACAGGAACCCGTCCAGCATCTTCTGCATGTCTTCCACATCCCGCTCCAGCGGGGCGCGGTCCTCTTCCTCCAGAAAGGCCAGCCCCAGCTTCAACCGCGTCAGGGGCGTGCGCAGATCATGGCTGACCCCGGACAGCATCATGGTGCGCTGCTGAATATGGCGTTCAATCCGTGCCCGCATATCCAGGAAAGCATGGCCCGCCGCCCGCACCTCTTGTGCGCCAGCAGGGCGATAGGGGATTGAGCGGCCGCGTCCAAAGGCATCCGCCGCCTTGGCCAGCCGGGTGATCGGGCGCAGCTGGTTGCGCATGTAGATAAAGGCGATGAGGGTCATCAGCCCGCCAAAGAACAGCATGTTCACAAACAGCTGGTGCGCATTGGTGGCTGAGACCCGGCGCCGGTCAAAGGAGTAGCGCACCGGCCCGTCGGGCCCGTTCAGGATCAGATCAACGTCATCATCATTGGGCAGCAGCAGGGCGCGGACATTGCCCAGCATCTGCTCAAAGTTTGAGGTCACAACGATCCCTGTCAGATCATACCAGCGCCGCTGATGCACCTCAGGTGCCTCCGACTCGCTCAGCGGGGTGATCGTGATCTCCAGCTGTTCGGCCAGCGTGGGCAGCGCTGCGGCGGGCTGATGCTGCAGCAAGACGATTTCCCGCGCCGTGGTGCGCGTCATCTGCTCCGTCACCCCGGCGAAATGGCGCTGAATAAACACCACCGAGACAACCAGTTGCAGCGTCACCACCGGCAGGATCATAATCAGCGCAGCCCTTGAATAGAGCCCGCGCGGCACATAGCGTTTCATCCAAGTAAACATCATGGGGCCACCCTAGCCTTGGGGTCCCCGGGAAGGAAGAGAGATGCAGGCGCCCGACACATTTGACGCCCCGGTGGGGCAGGCGGAATGGATGCAGGAGGGGCTACGCCGCATCCTGGCGCCCAATCCCTCGCCAATGACCTACCGCGGCACCAACACCTATCTGATCGGCGAACGTGACATCGCCGTTGTTGATCCCGGCCCTGACAGTGCGGCGCATCTGCAGGCCATCCTGGATGCGCTGGAGCCGGGGCAGCGCATTTCCCACATTCTGGTCACCCATGCGCATCTTGATCACTCTCCCCTGGCGCGCCGCCTGTCCGATGTCACCGATGCGCCGGTGCTGGCCTATGGCGATCACCTTGCCGGACGCTCCGCGGTGATGACCCAGCTGGCGGCAGATGGCATGGCCGGCGGCGGGGAGGGCGTTGATGCCACCTTCCGCCCGGACCAGACGCTGGCGGATGGTGAGGTTGTTACAGGCGATGGCTGGCAGCTCCAGGCGCTTTGGACACCGGGCCATTTCGGCAATCACCTGAGCTTTGTTTTTGGGGAGGCGATTCTGACCGGCGATCTGGTCATGGGCTGGGCCTCGTCGCTGGTGTCGCCGCCCGATGGTGACCTGACGGATTTCATGCGCTCCTGCGAACAGCTGCGTCAACGCCCGGCGGAGGTCTATCATGCCGGCCACGGCGCCCCGATTGAGGCCCCACATGCCCGGCTGGATTGGTTGCTGTCACACCGCCGCAGCCGCGAGTCACAGATCCTTGCGGCACTTGACGGGCAGGGCGCGGATGTCAGCAGCCTCACCCGTGAAATCTACACCGATACCCCCGCCGCATTGCTGCCCGCCGCAGAACGAAACGTCTTTGCACATCTGGTTGATCTATATGGGAAAAACACGGTTTCCTGTGAGGGAGAACTGTCGTTCAAAGCCCGTTTTTCACTGCGTTAACCAAGGGAAAAACGGGCAGATGATTTTTTTTGAAAAAATCTGACAAAACCCTCTTGCGGCCCGAAATGCCTATAGCTATACACCCCCTCACACGAGATGCTTCACAGCATCGACACAGTGTTCCGGCGTAGCTCAGCGGTAGAGCAGTTGACTGTTAATCAATTGGTCGTAGGTTCGATCCCTACCGCCGGAGCCATAAAAAGCCCTTAAGCCTCAACGGTTTGAGGGCTTTTTTGGGACCCAATGTTTGTATCAGGTTCTAGAGTGGGTCCCGAGGTGGGTCCCATGATGCGCATCTGTTTAATGGTCTCGGGGTACGAGATCCGGCAGTCATATCGTAATACGCTAGGGGGCACCCCCAGGCCTACACCGGCTTCTGTTTTCTTTCTGTTTTCATAGTGTTCGGTCCGACTGGGGATTTCTGGACTTTCTGACTGTTTGGTCAAGTTGGGCTTCGCAGAGTTTGTGGCGGCCACTTTGGAGTGTGTGGGGGGCATTGTCCATTTTACAATGTCGCGCTTGTCTTTCTTTTTTGGCAAGGTCAAAACTCTAAACACTGAATGCGTAGGCCACAATGCGGCAAGCGCTTGGCCTGCGCGTTACAAAGCCGGTCGGAAGTCTGCTTTGGTGGAATTCTTTCGAGCCATACATTTGGGGACCGAAGCTGTCATCACCAGAGACTATCACGCTATCAATGCTGCAGTTTCAAAATCTGCGGTGCAGTCGCCCAAAACTGCCATCGAAACGCCTTGACGCTGGTTCGCTATGCTGCAGTCATCTCAAGCGGCAGCTATGCGCAGAAAGCGGACTTTGCAAAGTTTGGTGAAGGCCCAAACTTGACATTAGGGTCAGTATAAATGCTACTCTGCAGCATGTCGGAAACTGAAGTGAACCAAATTCAATTAGCCCGAAAGATACTCCAATAGTTCAGCCGTCGCAGCGTTCTTCATCAATCGAGCACGCACAGGACCGACCCTGTATATTTGGTCAATCAAATCTTCTTCACTGTTCTGGTGAAGCTGCTCGATAGTATTTACATTGGCTTCCTTCAACTTTCTCTTCTGCCAAGCCGTAAGCAAAGGGAGAACCTCGATCGGTTTTGATAGCATATTATTCAAGGCCATTAAGTACTGTTGGTCGTTGAGTTGACCGGCCTCAATGTCTTTAACATCGACATAGGCTGGATGGTTCTTGCCAAATTCTGGAAACTTCTTAAGGGACAGATTCTGGAAGAAGTCTTGTGACTGAGCAACTGGACTGCCTTCGCTCGCGAGCACACACCCGTACTTAACCTCGTACCTTGAGCCCAGTTCACGTCTTGTGGCTCTCACAGACGCGTCAACTTTTCGAATTATTCCAGTGTACGATAACAGCCGCAGAGATTCCTTTACGGACGCAGGGCAGTCTTTGTGAACCCAAAAATAGATGGTAGACTCATTCTGCTTCCGTTCTTTTCGTTGGTCATTGTATGCTTCAATTGCAGGGATGACATGTTGCTCGAGAAAATCTCTTCCCCAATCAACAATAACTTTATGTCCGCCGTACTTCCCACCTAGTTCGGTGTGTTCAGCCCAAATTTGACCACGATAAAAAGCCTTCAACACGGCATTGGCTGACGTGGTATTCACTTTCTCAAGGTCTTGAATGGTTCGAAGCAAGATTCTCGGATTCCCCCCACTTGCGAGTGCCAATGAGTTAAAGACGTTCGTTTGAGTGCTTAGGGATTCTTTAAGTTTATCATCCGCCTGCTTGTCTACGATTTCTCGGAAATATTGGAGATAATCCGAGTCTGAAATATTTCGTTCTATTCGCCGATAGATACAGTCGTGGTTTGGTTCAAAAGAGTCTCCAAAATATGTCACGCCAGGATAGATTGCAGCGTTACAAGTGATGAAAGGTGATCTTAGGTCCTTAAAAAGACTAAAGAATTGCCGTTGTTGATCTGGTCGAAATACATGGGCCGCTTCGTCGAAGAAAAAGTAGATCCGATTGAGCCCATTCTCTGAGCAAATCTCTTCAATCGCCTCCTTCACATCTTCAATGTCAGGCAAGCTTGAGATATCGATGTCCAACTTATTACGGTAAGACTCTTCAAACCTCTTAACAATTTCTCGGAGGTCTTTTTCCACGTCAGCTTGCACGTTTGACTCATCGTTGCTCAAAAGGCCGGCGGCGATAGGTGAAACGGAATGACCTCTTTTTCGAAGTTTATTAATAAGTGCTTTTAATGCCTTGGCAAGCATCCAGTGGTAGAACTGAAGCGGGTCATCTGTCGTAACCAACGAGCTAATATTGAATGAAACAAACACGCAGAGAGCGGCGGTGTCTTGACTTTCGATTTGACCCTCTGCCACTCGCATTAAAAAGGATTTTCCGGTCCCTCGGGACCCCTCGATCAAACAGGGCTCGGCTGATTTCAATGCATCAATAGTTTGATTGTCTGAGTGATTTAGCACAGATAGATCGACAATTTCGTCCGCTTTGATGCTTTCAGTTCTAAGGTAAAACGCCATTCTAGATGTCCTCCGGTCCGCCAAAGATCTTTCGTATAGGGGCCACGTAATTTAACTCTTCTTTAATGAATTCAACATCATCACGTTTTGATTCACTTAGGTCATTGAGATATCGGCAACATAGAGTGAACAGGACGACTTCGAAAACCTCCTGACAATTAGTATGATATCGAGTATTCACATCTGGTTTAAAGGAAATAGTAAGGCCACTCGCCCCCCATGTCTCATGATTACCGTGAACGAATTCTGAAAGTTCGCGATACAAAACCTTTGCGCGGCTGGAAAACAGCTTGGCATCCGCAACCAGTTCCGGAAAGAAAGCTTTAGCAAAGCGAGATGATAGAACTCCTTTGTCCTCATCAATCAGGTGGCTCCACTTAATATCACCCCTGCCATCAAGCCATTCATTCAATTCTAATCTATGTACTGAAAAATGACAGGCCCCGAGTCCAAGCTCTAGGGCAAGGCGCAAGGCTGAAAATGCTTGTCGATATAGCCCGAATGCGGAGAACAATGTAGCACTCTCCAACTGCGCCGCAACGGTTTTAATTAAGCCTGCTATGGCATTGTCTTCGACCTGCTGGCCAAGCTCAAGAAAGCAGGTTGCATAGTAGTGAGGTTTCCCGGTGGATTCTCCTGCCGCAATTGTTTCATCAAACACGTTGTTTAAGCGTGCTCGAAGCCCTTCCAAGTGTTCCGTTGCATCCATTCTGACCGCCCTCGAGTGTTCATCCCCTACAGAGTGGAGCCTGAAGGGTACCAAGCCGTCCCTTTCAAGCTCAGTCTTCTAGCCTGCTTAGATGCTTTCAGCCATGAGTTGAAGCAGTTTTAAGCAAACACCACTAATAACCTTCAACGCAACGCTTGCTAAAGCTGAATCCAGAGAGACTTTCTGCCATTTAGGGTGCGCATCGCATTACCCTTCAAGCTCGATGCGAGACGCTACCTAGGTCAGGGTCCGGTTGGTCTCCTATATTGCCTGTTTTCGCAAATGCAGCAAAAGTCCGGTTCCGTCGGCGGTGCAGATAACCGATGTCGGCTTCGGGCTGGCACCAGCAATTGATAACCTTGGTTTGCGCGCAGTTTTGCTGCGGACACGCTGCCGCACTGCCGCATGGCGGCTTAGAGCCCAAACTTCCAAAATGCTGTAATGCGACGATGGTCTGCTTATTCGCGGTGAAGCTTTCTCAGCATGCGTTTCAGAATGCCGTCCCTTTCCTCTTCTCCTTTGGCTTCTTGAGCAAGGCGTTCCCAGTCTTCTGTGTCGCCCGGAAGGCGTTTTGATTTATCGATTTCACGTCCTTCATCGTCGTAGATCGAGTAGCGTCGAGGAATTTCATCCTCCAGAAAATCCGACAGTGAAGACCAACGCGCTCCGATCATGTCGAACTTAGCGTTGTACAACTCCACCTCGCCTGTCGAAGCCAAATATAGGTGCCCTTGAGACGACCACTCGCCATTGATTGCGCCAATACCCAGATGCCCATCCGGGATATAGTCGGGGCGTTCAACTGCGTTCTGATACCAAATGCTTACCGGTTGCCCGATCCCAACTCCTGATCTATCGACTGATCCGCCAATCCCGCCATGCAACGAGACGCCCAAAATCCACGCTCCGTTCATGTGGCGAAGAAGCTCTTTGTACGGCTCGGGTATGTACCTTTGGGCTTCGTTTTCGGCGCCACGCACTCCGTTGTCATCCAACCTGGCATAACGGGAGCAAAGATATGCGTAGGGAGCGACGTGGGGCACATGTCCGGTCCGGTACGCGCCATTATCGCCTTCGACCGAACCGAGTGGATCATAGCGCTCTCGAAGTTGTTCATCGAGCCGAGTAAGTATTTCGGAAATTGACTTCGTCATTAAGTGGTCTCGTGGCTAATTCAATCTAAACTTGTCTAACACCTATAGCTGTGTTTTCAACACTGCACCTGTCCACCATATGCGCGTGGAAGCGGACATTTATGGAGAAACAACAAACGGCGGTTTCGTCCGCACTGCCGAGCTATAACTCGCCAAAATGCTGCACCCGTGCGCCAACGGCAGCTTTAGGAAAATGGCAATGCAGCGTTTTGGCTTCCCGCTAACGACAGTAGTGGGCCGAAAGGCGAACTTTGCAAAGTCAGCTTCCTGCGCATCGCTGCCATTGGTGGCTAACGCAGCATCCGGCACTGCTGCGGTTTAATATTGAACGGCAGCTCTCGGTGATTCGACCTTAGAGCTTTGCGTCTGCAGCAGAGAACGTTCTGAGCCTAATGTGAATGTCCTGAAAGGGCTGACAACAACCATTCGAGCCGGTTGCAACGAACGGCAATGACGAGCCAAAAGTTCCGGATGCCGCAACCGAAACCAACGTCCGCTTGTCTTAAGTTGGCGGTGGTCACATAGTTGGAGCGATAAATTGAGCAGCCTCATCTGCGTAGTCCATTTTGATTGTTAGTGCATGATCGTCCTCTGATCCATCGGAATGATGGTTTCAGGAGCTGGTGGTTTGTAGCCTGACTTGAGCCCCTAAATCTCCTCCAGTTTTGTGTAGAGTCCTCCTAACTTAAGGACGGACAAATGAAGACGAGATTCACCGACGAACAGATCATTCAGATGATCAAGGAACAGGAAGCTGGCGAGAAGACGGCTGACGTGTGTAGGCGCCATGGGATCAGCCAAGGCACCTTCTACCAATACAAGTCGAAGTATGGCGGTATGGAGCCTTCGGATGCGAAGAAGCTCCGGGCGCTAGAAGCCGAGAACGCGAAGCTGAAGAAGCTTCTGGCTGAGCAGATGCTCGACAATGCGATGTTGCGGGATGTGAACTCAAAAAAGTGGTGACGCCCGATGCCAAGCGGAAGGCGGTAGCGCATCTGGTGGAGGTCCATCAGGTGAGCCAGCGTCGGGCGTGCTCTGCTTTGGACGTTGATCGTTCGACGGTGCGGTATCAATCGCGCCGGTCGGATGACTGGACGTGTCACGGTTTGATGCCGCTCCTTTGATAGCATTTACTGCAGCAAAGGAGACTGACTATGGGATTGAAACGGACGGACGAATTCCGCGCTGATGCGGTGCGGATCGCGCTGACTAGCGGGCTGACACGCCGGCAGGTTGCTGCCGATTTAGGTGTTGGCCTGTCAACGCTGAACAAATGGGTGACCGGGCATCGTGACACTGACGTGGTGTTGGACAAGGAGCTTGAGCTAGCCCGTGAGAACGAGAGGCTTCGACGGGAGAACCGTATTCTTAAGGAGGAGAGGGATATCCTAAAAAAGGCCACGGCCTTCTTCGCGAGCCAAAAGCCATGAGGTTTCGGTTCATCGAAGAGCAAGGCCGTGATTTCCCGACAAACCGTCTTTGCCAGGTTCTGGATGTCAGCGAACGAGGCCTACGGGCTTATCGCAGCCGCCCTGCCAGTCAAAGGCAGCGGACAGACATGGTTGTTCTTGCCCACATCAAAGAACAATCTCGCCTTAGCCTGGGCAGCTACGGCCGTCCACGAATGACCGAAGAGTTGAAGGAGCTCGGGCTGAACATTGGCCACCGCCGCGTTGGTAGGCTGATGCGAGAGAACGGTATACGGGTCGAGAGATCCAAGAAATACAAGGTGACGACCGACAGCAACCACGCCTTAAACATCGCGCCGAACCTGTTGAACCGGGACTTCGCAGCGAACGCGGCCAACCGGAAATGGGCGGGCGACATCAGCTACGTGTGGACCCGCGAGGGCTGGCTGTATCTCGCCGTGATCTTGGACCTGCATTCAAGGCGCGTAATCGGCTGGGCTGTCAGTAATCGTATGAAGCGTGACTTGGCGATCCGGGCCTTGAAGATGGCAGTCGCACTGCGGCAACCGCCGAAAGGCTGCATCCACCATACGGATCGCGGGTCGCAATACTGCTCTCACGACTATCAGAAGCTTCTGCGCCATCACGGCTTCGAAGTATCGATGTCCGGCAAGGGCAATTGCTACGACAACTCCGCAGTTGAGACGTTCTTTAAAACGATCAAGGCTGAGTTGATCTGGCGCAAATCGTGGCCAACACGTCGGGAAGCTGAAGTCGCAATCTTCCAGTACATCAACGGATTCTACAATCCGCGACGACGGCACTCAGCACTGGGTTGGAAAAGCCCGGTCGCTTTCGAACGGAAAGCGGCCTAAACGAGCACTTGGGGCGGCACAAAAACGGGACAGGTCCAGTTAACTGGGGGAGGCTCAAGTTTTGTGTCCCAAAATGCTAGGCTATTAAGCTGGAAGCGTTGAGCGACATAGCGCTGAGCTGCGGATAAAATCGGCTCATATAGATACCAAACCAAGGCGCAAAAATGCTGGGCTGCTCTCGTATTTCTTGGACAACAAGAGGAAGTGATACAAACCTCACTTCAGACGCTTCTTCAGGCCGCGGCTCAGGCAGAAAATCAATCCGACCAAAAAACGAATGAACGTACTCGTGTTCTACCAAATCTGCGCCAACGCCAGTTTGATATATAAACTGAATTGACTTCTTTAATCTTAAGTTGCAATTGAGCTCTTCGCGAACCCTACGCCGCGCTGCTCGAATAGCACTCTCGCCAAGACGGGGATGGCTGCAGCATGTGTTCGCCCAGAGACAAGGTGAGTGATATTTGCGGGCGGCACGGCGCTGCAGCAGCATTTCACCACGACCATTAAAGGCAAATACAGAAATCGCTCTGTGTAATGCACCGCTCCTATGCGCACTAAGCTTAGGCTCGACGCCAAGGATGCGATCGTTTTCGTCAACTAAGACAACTTCCTCTTCAGAATCGATCAATTTCGACCTCCTGTTTGTGGAAGGTGGTATCCATCAATAAGAATTAGATGTGGAACTGTGAGAGCTGCGAGCCCAACGAACACAATTCGAAGTGCTGCCTCATCTGCGGAACTGGACAAACGCACTCCAATGAATGCAGCGGCAGCCAAAATTATAGTCAGGATCGAGAAGACGAGCGCGAATTTGAGCGCTTGTCGCCTTTCTCTCTCCTGTAGAGACGATAGCGTTTGTCTAATATGCATTGGACTATGCAATGCGCAAAAATACAAAATAAAGAAGACAATAGGCGAGAATACTGCTGAGGAAGCCACCAATAGTGCGACATCAAAAGCTTTGTCACTCAAAACGGGCCTGCCCTTGATCAACAAAAGCGACAGGATCAAACCTGCAGACATCAAAGATGCAAAGGAGAGTAATTGTACGATCCACGATGTCTGATCACCTGACAACACAGAAAACACCTCCGCTACGTCTTTCCCATGAAAAACTGAAGGCAAACCAATCACAAAAATCCCCATGAACAGTCTGGCCAACGGATGTAGCGTCCAGTCGGCCCCAAAGTGCCAAGCAGAAATAATAAGAAACAGTACGAGACAGATGACCGGCGCAAAGTACCAAAAAATGGCCACAAATAAGGCAGCCAGAAAATAGATCAAGCTGAATGCAATCAACCCGGCAAATGTTGACCAAACCCGACGTTGCTTGGCGATAAAGGGGTCAAAAGCTCCATGTGGGACGCCAAGTATAAAAACCAACGTGACAAGTGCGCTTACTTGTGCCGAACTTGAAAGCGGTGGCGCCACCACAATGGCGACCAAAGCGCATACTGACAGAACACGAAACAAATACCATTCGCTAAATGTCATCGTTTCGCAACTTTTGTCGTTGAAAATGGAGCAAGACCGCGAGCCATGTTTTTCAATGCCGCGCTCAAAAACGGGCCCTTTGGCAAAGACTTGATGACTTTAGACCACAACAATGGGCTTGTATGGCCTGACATAAACGAAGCAAACTCATCGCCAGTCAAAGCACGAGCCAACGAAAGAAACCACTCAGGTGAATCTTTTGTGTGCGTTTTGAAGGCATCCAAGAACACTCGGTCCATCGCAGCATCAAAGTATCCGTCATACCGTGTTGCAGAAGCTGGGGATCCGGCTGCTAGCATTTGAGCAGTTTTTTGAGCCCATTCCTGAATTCTCAAAAATCCATAGCCAGATGATGCGCGAAGCGCGCCCGCGGCCTGCCCTGCGCGAATAATTCTGGGATGATCTTGCTGTGCTTGCGGGAACTGCCCCATTGGCAAGGCGCCCCGTTCGGTTCGCAGAATTTGAATGCCGCACCCCAGCTCCTTATCCAAATACTCATAAAACGGAGCATCTAAGCAATCTGCTGGCTGTCTCTCTCGCATGAACCATGTGTTTTGAATGAGGGCACGGCGGGGCGTAAGTGGGAGACAATATGTAAACTGCATACCCGTTTTGGTAGAAGACATGTTGCCCATCAAACTAGCTTTGTGGGTCTCAAAGACATTTGTGTCCGTTTCGATTTCTGCGCCGGAGAAAATTTGCCAAATCAGCGCCTTATCTGTGGCTGCTGGTCGCGGCCTTGTATCGAAGACTTGTTGTGCAAAAACAGTTTCTCGAGTTGTTTTCACAAAAACTCCCTCATTGAGCATTTTGATTTCTTGCGCTTCCGTATCCGTCATCAGGCAATATTGAGGGTGGGTGTTGATTGACCTAATCGCCTCTGCATAAAAAAGATCCGCGGGAATCATTTGATATAAAAAGTGGTCCCCAGCGAGCGTAACTTTAGAAGATGGCGTCGATAGAGACCAATTTGGCCAAGACTTAACAACAAGGTGGCGCAAATCATGATCACGCGTGTGCCAAAAACCCCAAGTACGGTCATTCAAATACTGAGATCGCGGCTCGATGACGATAACCTCACCTTGATAGTCTGCAAATGCTAACTCTCGGCCGAGCGACAAACCGGCACACCCCCCACCAAGGATTGCGATATCCACCTCGCGTATCATGGTGCTTTTGAGACACGTTTTTTTGTTGTTCTGCTGAGTGCTTGATGTAGGCACTCGTTGTGATAACGCCCGTGTTGATGTAGCCGCCTTTTAACACAGAATGCGACAAGCGCTTTGAGGGTGACCGTAACCTTCTCAGCCGTTGATACAACGACACGACCGTCCCAAACGTCGAACTCTCTTCCTCGAAGTTTCACCCCAATCTGCCTGTAGGCATTCGCGGCTACAAAAATAGCAAACCGTGACCGAAACGGCAGGTATCCAAAACCATCAAAAGCACTTTCATAGTAGGTATCTGCAAGGTCCAAAATACGCTCAATAGCCGCTTTAATTTGTCGATGCTCTCCAGAATTTGGCAACTCCAGCTTGGTAGGCGATAGATGATCTAGCCAAGCACCAGGTATGTATCTTCGGTTCATTTGCGCGTCTTCGACAACGTCACGCGCTATGTTTGTCAGCTGCATTGCAATGCCTAGATCTATGGCAAAGCGATGAGCTCTGATGTCACGTACATCCAAAATTGCACACATCATCAACCCAACTGTACCAGCAACGCCGTAAGCGTATCGGATCAAGTCAGCTTGACTCTCAAGCTCTACTGGACCCAGGTCATTTTTGACCGTATCGATGAGCTCAATTGCAATACACGCCTCCATATCAGTCTCAGAAATTAGATTTTGCATGTCGAGTGAAAAAAAACCGTCGTGGTGTGAACGCTCAAGCAGGCGTTTAAGGCTCTCCAGATCTTCGTGAGCTTGTAAAGGGTCTGGGCTGTCGTCTGCAAGATCGTCAACAAATCGGCAGAAAGCGTATAGCCGAGCGGCATGAATGGCCTGTTTCTTGTTTAAGAAGAATTTGGCAAAATGGAATGACCGCCCGTTTCGGCGCAAAACGTCTACCGCCTGCATTGACGTCGTCTCAAATTCAGGAGGCCCACTCATTCTGCCACCCTCAAGGGCTGTGCTGAGTCAGCGAAACCACCGGCACTAGGGACCAAACTGTCCACCACCTTTGCAGAACTCAAAACACCTGGAAGACCAGCGCCAGGATGCGTTCCTGCGCCCACTAGGAACAGGTTTTTCGGGCCTTCCGCCCTATTGTGGAACCGAAACCAAGCCGACTGAGTGAAATGCGGTGATATCGAAAACCCTGCCCCAGCCGGGCTTAGATAATTTTGCTCAAAATCCGCCGGCGTCATCCAGAAATCGCTACGTATGGTTTCACTTAGCCCAGGCAGAATGGTCCGATCCAAGGCAGCTACGACGCGGTCCCGCATCGCTTTGCCTTCGACATTCCAATCAATATCGGCTTCAAGGTTGGGCACAGGTACCAGCGCATAGAAGCTGTCATGGCCAGAAGGCGCGAAGCTCTCATCCGTTGCAGTGGGCCGATGAAGATAAATGGATATGTCCTGCGAAAGGACTTTTTTATGAAAGATGTCGTTTAGAAGGTTTTTGTACTGTTGGCCCAACCAGATTGTGTGGTGTGCGACCTCTGGAAATTTACCCTCCGTTCCGAAAAAGAGTACATATAGACCCATAGATTTGTCGGCATATTTCGACTTTAGACGCGCCGATAGTTTGCTGTGTTGCTTGGGAAGCAGCTTGTCATAAAGATGTGCAGGATCAGCGTTGGACACAACCACGTCTGTATCGAGAAAATTGAGATTATCAGTGGTGACACCCGTAACCTCATCACAGGCGACATGAATCTTGGTCACCGTCTCGTTCAATCTTATTTTGATCCCGACTTCACGCATCAGGCGTTCAAGTCCATCTACAAGTGCTCCAGTTCCCCCCATTGCAAAATGAACGCCATGCTTGCGCTCAAGGAAGTGGATAAGATTATAGATGCTTGTTGTGTCATAGGGATTTCCACCAACCAACAGGGGTTGTACCGAAAAAGCCCGACGCAAACGCCAGTCTGTCAAATACTGGGCCACAAGCTGCCAGACGGTTCGATAACTGCCTAAACTCAACATTTTCGGGATTTGCGCCGCCATCGAAGCAAAGGAATGAAATGGACGAGATGCCAGCTGTTCAAATCCAAGTTCGTAAATTTGGCGAGATTTTTCGAGCAACCCCAAGTATCCATCTTGATCCTTCGGGCTAAAGCGCGCGATTTCCGCAAGTGTGTCTTGAACGTCACCTCCGTAGTCGAATCGAGTGCCATCCGGAAACTCAAATCGGTACCAAAGGTCAAGCGGTACGATTTCGACGTATTGTTCAATTTGACGGTGAAAGAGCTCAAAGAGCTCGGTGAACAAAAAGGGGGCCGTCAAAACTGTTGGGCCTGCATCGTGACGATATCCATCGCGTTGAAAAACCTGCGCACGACCTCCAACACGTTCGCAACGATCAATCAGTGTCACGTCATAACCCTTCGCTCTCAGTCTAAGAGCAGTGGCGATTCCTCCAAAGCCCGCTCCGATAACAGTCGCCGTTTTCATACTGAACCCCTCGCAGTAAGGGCCAAGCGCTGTTTTAACGCGTAGTCTGAGATAAGATCCCCAGAGCCCAGGGGGAGTTGCGCAGCCAATTCATGAGCGCGCCTATAACTTTGAAGAGCCAGCTCAGTTGCGTGTTCCAGAGACGAGCGCATGGGTTCAACGTTGTTTGCTTGAAGTACGCCAACAATGTTTAGTCTTTTGTGAGCGAGGTCTTCTCGCCAGTCATCAAGATCGTCACAGATTTGATATGCGCACGCAAAGGCATTGGCCGCATCGGATGCCAGTTTCAAAGCATCTTGCCGGCCACCTAGCGTCAAAGCTAGTTCCAAGGGTAGGCAAAGAAGCGAGCCAGATTTGTCGCTGACCGTTTCGAGATAGTCATCCAAACTCAGGGTGCAGACTATAGAGTTGGCGCGATCCTTTGTTTGACCGGAAATTGCGTTCCCAACCGCGCGGTGCGAAGCAGCGATGAGATACCCGACGTCTGGTTGCCTAATCTCCGCGAGCGCGCAGTAAGCTGCAGATACCATCAAATCGCCGGTACATATTGCGACGTCTGTCCCAAAACGGGCCCAGACACTTTCTCTACCTCTTCTTACCCTGTCTCTATCTTGAATATCGTCGTGGATGAGCGATGCATTGTGTAACAGTTCGCAGCACGCTGCTATGGCGGTGTTTGATTCAAAATCCAAATTGAGCCTTTGACCAGCGTCAAGAGCCAACTTACAACGAAACCGATTTCCGCCCGCTGAAAGGTGATAGTTTGCCGCAGCGGCTGCGCTGTCTCCGCCCACTTCTGTCAAGCTCAGCATCCGCTGCTCAACCGTCTTCGTCAGGTATGCTGTGTGCGTCATTCCTTCAAACATCTTTACCACCAATATCTCACGATCAGAAAAATGGGCGCGTCACTCTCGCAACGCGCCAACTTGGTGTGTCTATGCAACGGCTTTATCGTTGGCATTGTCCGCTGTTGCCGCCGCCCAAATCACGACACCAAAGGCGATCTTGTTAACAAAATCAGCTAAGTTGTAGATCAAATTGAGCGCATCTGCGTTGCCGCCCCCCGCGTAGCCATAAATGAATCCGAGAGGATAGATTGCCCAACCAAAGGTGACGATGATCCGAAGCGCGCTGAATGCGCGTTTGGACGCCACCGTGCCTTCGCTTGCGTTAATTTTGCTCGCCTCGCCAGCGAAAATCTCGTAGATGATATACAGCCAAGCGAGCGTGCCAATGATGAACAGCATCCACAGCGCAAGTCGCGCCTCTGGGTTAACCTCACCAAGATAGCCAGCAATAAGCATGATCAAGGAGGCGACGAGAAGTCGCCAGAACAAGACAGCTCTGACCACGGCAATCGCTGCCAATATGAGATAGAACTCGATAATTTGTAGTGGCACCGTCAAGAGCCAATCAACATAGCGAAACACGGTTGGGCTTGTGCCCGTTACCGCCCAAACATCGCGCATGTAAAAGTAGTGAATTGCGGCGATGCCTGTAACCATTGCCGCTACAGTTAGAGATGTTTTCCACTTGCCCACCGCCCTGTCGCGTTCAACCCAGAAGAAGAAGGTTGCGGCGACCATTGCGGCCGAGATGATCCAAAACGAGACCCCAACAAAATCGGATGGGTCGAGCATATTACTCATTTCCTTACTCCTCAACTATGTATACGAATCAGCATACGCAGCCGCTGAGTGGCTGGATTAAAAAAAGGTATGCGGCATTTTGGCAGTCATCTTGACGCCGAGGTACATCTTCGTGGTCTCAGACGAGTGTTCTGACTGGGTGATTAGACTTACATGACATTTATGCTGTTTGTCTTGCTAAGGCATTCAAAAACCTAAACGAAAAATCGCCTTAGGTAGCAAAAATCTGTCCTTTTATGACCCAAAAATTGAATGTCAGTCTCGAGAAATAGGTGCGAAATTCAGTCATTTATTTGCGTAAAAATACGTCCAAGGCGCATCATTTTCATGCGCACCCCCCTGAAAAGTGTGAAAATGCGGGTCAAGTCTCGGCCGCCAAAATCGCATAAAAAGCCAGAGCGCCAGCTTCGATGATGAACGAAGTCATACGACCAGACATAGTTGCCATACCCTGGCCGAAGTCGAACGCAAGAACCATCGTTCGGCCAGAGCCGCCCCTTCTTTGGCTGTTTCAGCGGGGCTTTGAGCCCCTCGCGCCGCCATAGATGTTCGACACGTTTGTCGTTTACTTGCCGGCCTGCATCTCTCAGCAAACCGGCGATCCGGCGATAATCGTATCGACCAAACTGACGAGCGAGTTTGATCATGTCGGCCACCAAGCGCCCTTCATCAGCCCGCTCAACTGGCACCCGCCCCTGTGTGGATCGGTGTTGCCCCAGATCGCGGCAGGCGCGACGTTCTTAGACGTGGAAGTGGTTCGCACACGATAAATGCAGTTGCGGCGGCGTGATGGGCTCAGAAGTTTCCCCGTGCGGCTTCAGACGGGATGAGCTTGTCCAATGTCAGATCAGAAACTGCCCGGCGCAGCCGGTCATTCTCCTTGTCTGACGTCAGCACCTATGGGACAGATTTGAGGTTTTCGTAACGGAGGTTTTTTGGTTCATCGCAGCCATTATGGAGCGAATATGAACAAGAAATCCGTAACATCGAAGGACGCGGCTGACAAGTTGGTCAAAGGCATCCGTCGCAAGACGCGCAAACAATATTCCGCCGAAGAGAAGATCAGGATCGTGCTGGCGGGCCTGCGGGGTGAAGAAAGTATCGCCGCTCTCTGCCGCCGTGAAGGGATCAGCGAGAGCCTGTATTACACGTGGTCGAAGGAATTTCTCGAAGCGGGCAAACAACGCCTTATCGGGGATACTGCCCGCCAGGCAACCTCGCCCTGGAAAACCGTCTGCTCAAAAAAAGCATGATCGGGGATGGGGAGTACGAGGCATGAGATATGCCGCATCGGAAAAGCTGGAGATCATCCGCAGTGTGGAAGCGTCGCATTTGTCGGCGCGCCAGACGCTGGCGACGCTCGGCATTCCCAGCACGACCTATTATCGCTGATATGACCGCTGGTCTGAAGGCGGTGCTCAGCCTCATCTGAGTGGTCCATTTTGATTGTTAGTGCATGATCGTCCTCTGATCCATCGGAATGATGGTTTCAGGAGCTGGTGGTTTGTAGCCCAATGCACTGTGGGGCCTTTGTGTGTTGTAGTGTTTCCTCCACTCTTCGATCAGGATTTGCGCTTCGCGCAGGCTGTAGAATACCTCGCCGTTGAGAAGTTCATCCCGCATCCGCCCGTTGAAGCTTTCGCAATATCCGTTTTCCCAGGGTGACCCTGGCTCGATGTAGGCGGTCTTCGCGCCGACGGCGGTGATCCAGTCCCGAACAGCCTGTGCAACGAACTCAGGGCCATTATCCGACCGGATGAATGCCGGAGCGCCGCGCAGGATGAACAGGTCTGTCAGAACATTGATCACATCTGTCGAGTTCAATTTGCGCTGCACCTTAATCGCCAAACATTCCCGGCTGTGCTCATCAATGATGTTCAGCGTCCTGAAGACTTTTCCATCATCTGTCCGGCAATGCACGAAGTCATAGCTCCAGACATGGTTCCGATACTCGGGCCTCAGCCGAACACATGATCCGTCATTCAGCCAGAGCCGCCCCTTCTTCGGTTGTTTTGCTGGAACCTTCAGCCCCTCTCGTCGCCATAGCCGTTCGACACGACCATCGCTCACGGACCAACCCGCCTCTCTGAGCAGAGCCGCGATCCGCCGATAGCCGTAGCGGCCAAACTGTCTGGCCAATTCGATCATGTCAGCAACCAAACGATCCTCATCGGCGCGGCCTTTCGGGATATGCCTTTGTGTGGAGCGATGCTGCCCGAGAACCCGACAGGCCCTGCGTTGCGATACTTTGAACTGGCTTCGAACGTGATCAATACATGCACGACGGCGAGCGGGGCTTAGTAATTTCCCTTTGCGGCTTCCTTCAGGATTAATTTGTCCAACGTAAGATCAGACACAGCTCTTCTGAGCCGTTCATTTTCCTTTTGAAGCCGCTTCAGCTCCTTCAATTGATCCAAACCCATTCCGCCATACTTCTTACGCCAGCGGGAATAGGTTTGTTCAACAACATCGATCTGTCTGATTGCATCCAGACGGGACATGCCTTGCCCCATCAACACCTCAACTTGCCGTAACTTCGAAACTATCTCTTCCGGCTTCGGTCGCTTGTTTGCCGTGCGTGGTCCTCCGTTTCCTAAACATAGCGGCGGACCAGTTCACTGGGGGAGGCTCAATTCGCTCCTTTTCCCAACCAGGAAAACGTAGCGGAAAACTCTACTCAGAAACGGTCGGAATTTCGGGTGTCAGTGCAAAAGTCCTTGGACCACTTGTAGTAAACACCCTGGGAAATCCCCTCACGGCGGCAAAGCTCAGCAATGCTATCTTCGCCACGCAGGCCATCCAGCACGATCCTGATCTTCTCTTCAGCTGAATACTGTTTGCGGGTTGCCAGTTTGATGTCTTTGACGATCTTCTCGCCGGGGCTCTTGGTTGTCTTTCTCATCGTCCACTCCTCGGTGGTCACGATGAGCCAGAAATACTCTCTTATCAAATCGCCCTATTTGGACCCATAGGCGCTGACGTCAGACAGTGATTCTATATACCGGCCCCTTTTTGTATCTGTGCTTCCTAGGGTCGTGAACTAAAGGCGGCTTCTATTATAATGCGGTAAGGGCTGGAGCAGTTCGGGACGATTAGGCTAAGCTTATGCGACTGCACCGCAGCCGCAAAGATACTGCAATTTGACTTGTCCAGTGACACCTTTAGGGAGCCTGTTCCAGCATACATGCATCTTGCGGTCTGTGTAACTCTGAGGCGAGCCTTTCGGCTTCGGGTTTCGCGGTTTTGTAAAAAACTGGTCCCCTTTCTAAGGGAGTATCTAAGCGAAGACCAAGAGGGCTCTAAGTGTTCTGTTGGTTTGCATCGGGAATAACAAAGTTCGAAGCGAATTTTGCGTAAATTATTGAAAATATTAATAAAATACCGGCTTCGAGTGTGGTTTTTCTTTTCGCTCGGTTTCGGTTCTGCAGGCCCTCCCGGCCGGCTTTGTTGCCCCCTTGGCAAGATTTGCTTCAAACAAGAAAAGGGCCGCTGGTTTGGCGGCCCTGATTAGGTTTCGGTTTCGAATTTCTATGATGTGTTGGCGAGGAGCGAAGCTTTATGCTGCTCAAGGTCTTTTTGATAGGCAGCAGCTAGCTTGTTTCCAGTCATTGCTTCGACCGATTTAAGATTCCGGAATTCTTCTGGAGCGTGTGGGGTAATCCAAACCCGCCGCATTTGCCCGTTAACCTTCACTTGCGCCGCATTTCCTGGTTTGGCGTGGAAGCAGTTCGCGGCCTTGAGCCCCTTTTTCACTTCGCTTAGGCTCGGGTTTTGGTACATCTTCTTATCGATGCGCAGCTGGGTCATGACTTCATCAAGCGCAACAAGCCCACGTTTACCGAAGGCTCCGGTGCTCATCATTTCGAGAACTGCTAGAGCCGTACTGCTGAGGCCTGCCTCGACAATTGCGCGACGCGAGCCAGATACGTCTTTTGGCTGCTCAAAGGGATTGAAATTGGAAATGTCACGCGTTTCCAAATAATAGCGCACACGCCCGATTTCGTCAGCATCACAAAGTTTGAGGTGGTCTTGAGGAGTGAATACTGCATCTAGGCGCTGGGCGCCTGAAACATAGGGAACAAAGCGTCTGTCGTCGTGATCAATACCTTTGATTGCGTCCTCATTATTTGAAAGGGCGATGAAGTTTCCGCTAAAACGAGTGCGTTGAACTTTTTGGTGCTTTTCGTTGATGTCAACGAAGCCAGTTGCGTTGCCGGTCAGGTCTTTCAGCCGTAGGTAAGCGTCGCCCTTCGAATCCAGTCGTGCTTCCTGCAACAAAATTAGATGGTTCAACAAGTAACTGTTGAAGTCACCCAAAAGCTGGCTCGTTGTGATACTGGTACAATTGTGCGTTCCCAGCACCTCTTGATATGGGCGCAGCAAAGTGTCTTTTCCTGACCCTTGACCAGACACGATAAGGGGAATGAGCGGAGTTCTTTTGGAGGGGTTCTGGACGGTCCAAGCCAGCCAATCTAGGAACCAATTCCGGTAGTCGTCATTGTCAATTAGGTGATAGACCACCTTGAGCCAAAGTTCTGGAGTACCCTTCACGCTCGCGTATTTCGAAGGTGTCCATGTATTAATATGCGGCTGTTTCAGGCCCGCTTCGTTTTCAGCGGAAACAACAGCCGCTTCATTCCCGGGAACATAAGCCAAACCAGTCACGACTTGGAAATCAGGGTGATTGGCGAGTACATTTGCGGCCAACTTCATTCCTTTGCTTCCCGCTTTGATGGTGGGGGTCACGGCTTCATGACGTGACAAGCCTGCCGGAGAGTAAAACTGGCGCTCAGTTGTGTCGTAGAAGCGTTCTCCAGTCTTCAAGTAAACGAACCGTGCGACCAAACGAGCAATGGCTTCTTCCTCAGTCTCGCGCGCCTGCTGTGCCCGGCGCTCGTTGCGCGATGCAAGGGCGTTGGCTTCTTCCTGCAAGGCGCGCTTCTTGGCCGGATCGTTCGCGCCAAAAATGATGCGCGTTTCAAACATCGATGCAGACGCGGGCAGGTTCTCGTCGTTCTTCCCGGTCGCGTTCAACACTTCGACATGTTCTTCGTAACGCCGCCGGATCATGGACAGAAAGTCAGGGGTCCGCAGTTCCGCGCAGGAAGCGTGATTGCAGAAGCAAGCGCCGTCAGAGCCAATGAAGGAGAACCCGGTTTCAGGCCGCGCCCCGTGGGCTTCCATGTTGGGGCACAGCGCGTCCACAACACCCTTGACGCGCTGGCTGGGGTCCAAGCCGATCACTGCCGCCATCTGCACCAGAGGATCGTCCATGTCCGCGTCACGCGGACGCGAACCGCCACCAGCTGCGGCCATGGCCCCGGACGTCTGAGCGGCGAGGGGGACGTCAGCCTTGCGCCAATCCTCACCGCCGATCAGGACGCGCCCGATCTGGTCCAGTGTCGCCGTCTTCTCAGGTGAACAATCCACGTAGCCAACGGCAGGGGAACGGCCCTTGCTGTCCCGGTAGGCTGGTTTGGAGTTGTGCCCCCATGGCAGGCGCAGATAGCGCGTAGCGTCGTGCAGGGCGTCTGTCAGGCCGTGTTCGATCATGTAGGCCCGGATCAAGGCAAGGTCGGTGTTGTGTTCCACGCTGCCCGTGTCGCCTTCCAGCTTCCAGAGCCACGTTTCATTGCCCGGCGACGTCTCAATGCGGAACGTCGGCTCCGGGAACCCCTTCAAAAACATTTCGGTCCACTTGGCGGGGTCAACCTTGGTGCCAATGTCGTCCGCGTAAAGCAACGGCTGGTCCACCACTTCGCTCAGCGTCCGGCGCTCGGCGTTAGGTTTCAGACGTCCGGTGCAGAAATACAGGTCCACCACGTCCGCCGTCATGAGGCGGGCTTTCAGCCGGGACAAGCCCTGCATCCCGAACCAGTTTGCCCCGTTTTGAATGTCCTCAAAGCCTGTCACCCAGACGTCGCCGACGTTTTCTTTGCCGTAGATGATGTCAAGGAACTCTTCGCAGATTTCCCACCCGGACTTGGCATGCCGATAGGTCGATGTTTGCATTATGCAATCCCCCCTGCAAAGTCGATGGCGGCGGGGAGCAATTCTTGTACCTGTGCGGCAAAGTCTTCAGGCATTTGAGACAGCAAGACACTGTGGTCTGTTTGGGGCATGCGTGCAAGGGCGCCAGCCCAAACGTCGCTTGAGAGCGGCTGGCGCTTGCCCTGAACAATTGTCAGTTCTAGGCCCCAGCGCAACATTGTGCGTGCTGAGACTTTGAAGGCGAGGCTAGAAACGGTGTCTGCGTGATGCGCAATTGGTGCCCGCAGGGGCGGGCATGAAAGTGAATAGGGCACTTAGTCCTCCAGAGCCGTTCGGCTTTTGGTTTCTGTCGGACGCTCCTTTGTTTCCTCGTCGAGCTGCAGTTGATGTGCAGTCGACTAAAAGAGTCAGGTGGAGCGTTCTTTGGAGCACCAAGAGCATGTCCTTTCACTTGGGATGATTTCTGCTCTAATAGTTAACTTGGCTGCGCATTGTTGTCTATGGTATTGTTTTGTTGACTAAATTTTGTTTCTGAGTAGTATATTGTCGTCGGTGCAGTAACTCAAAATTTTCATGCATTCGTTACGATTTCAGACCAGCGTTTCATTGCTGCTCTCTTCTGGTCGATCATGGAAGAGTATTGGTAGCGACGCGCAACATCGTTCAAAGTTGCGGCGCCCACATGGTTTAGGCAACGGTCAACGATCACGGCGTCAATGCCTTCGTCAGCACAAAGCGTTGCGAACGTGCGCCGCAGGTCATGGAAGGTCCAATTTGAAATGCCACTATCCGTGTCCAGTTTTCTTTTGTACCTTGACCAGCCATTAAATGGCGTGACTCCAGTACGACCAGCAAACACCAAATCCGTTTCTCCCCTCATTTTGGATGCTTCGTCGAGCACTTTCTGAGCGATGTGGTTCAGGGGGACGGCATAATCCTTGCCGGTTTTGGTGCGCTCCCCTGGGATGGTCCACAGGTCTCCATTGATTTCTGACCATTTCATTCCTGCGACTTCATTGCGGCGCTGGGCTGTTGCAATCATCATTATTGTGGCCGCTGCGGCGACGTGCGTACCGTGAGATTGAGCGGCACGTAGAACTGCCCCAAGTTCTTTCTTGTTTAGGTATCGGTCGCGTTTGGCGGTTTGTCGTACATGCAATGTAAGAAGATCTGGGCCAACCTCTCCACGGTCATATGCCCATTTCAGGAAGGGCCGCAGATAACGAATGGAAAGGTCAGCGACCGAAGGGGCAGATTCCCGCTGTTTGTCTGTACAAGCCAATAGTTTGGCTTTGGTCAACGAAGGCAGTTTTTCTTGTAGCAAGCGAGAGTAAACATTGCGGATAACTCTGTCTGCGTGACCAATAGTTCGGAGATCGCTGCGTTGGGAAACGTAGGTCAATAGCGCTTCGTCGAAACTTCTGGCTTTCTTAACCTTTTGGCGTTCCGCGCGCTGTGCAAGAACGTCCCCGCCAGATGCTTTGGTAACAGCGACTGAGGCAAGCTTTGCGTGCGCGGCTTTGCGGGCTGCAACTGTTGTCAGACCCGGCCAGCGGCCAATGGTGTCACGGATCCGTTTGCCGTCTACACGGTGGCGGAGTGTCCATGTCGCACTTTTGCTATTGCCCCTAAGTTCCAGGCCTGGAATTTCAGGATCTTTAAGGGTGGCTCGCCCGATTGGCGGGAGATCTGTCTTCGGGTGCACTCAATTTCTCCAATGTGGGTCCCGGTGGGGTCCCGTTTTGGGGCCCGAAATGTCTAAGGTGCATTCTGATCCAATAGCGCCCAAATGGGGTGTAGTCAAAAGGTTTGTCTGTTAAGTGTTTGTTTTTCTTGTGATTAGAGGAGTGTTTGGATCGGTTTGGTCAAGTTTGGCCGGTATTGCCTATGTGGTGAATTGTTGACTGTTAATCAATTGGTCGTAGGTTCGATCCCTACCGCCGGAGCCATAAAAAGCCCTTAAGTCGAAAGACTTGAGGGCTTTTTTGCTTTCTCGGGTTGGCCGCCATCATCGGCGCGAATGGGCTTTGTGGTTTGTGCTTTTAGCCAATGGCTTTCATCTTGCCAACTGCACGGCTGGCGTTCGTCAGGCTATCGTTTGGGCGGCAAAACCCTGTGGTCAGATTTGGTTCAGATCCTTTTTGCGCCCTGTCGGTGGCCCCCGTAGCCCCGCGTTTGAAGGTAATCGCCTTGTGTTACGGGGCGAGGCGGGGAGATGCATCTTCAATATATCGCTTTCATGAATGGATAGTGACTAATACTATCTCATCGCTGCCCGTAGAAATCTCCGGAAAAGGAGACGAATCTATGTCAAAGAAAATCACAATCATCGGTGCAACCGGGCATTTGGGGCATCGGGTCACGGCGAAACTTGTGGCACAGGGGGCTGAGGTAACAGCCGTTGTCCGTGATCCTGCCCGGGCAAAAACCATCCTGCCCGCATCCGTGCGGCTGGTTCAGGGCGATGTCGCGGATCCGGCCAGCTTGGTCACGGCCCTTGCGGGTACCGAGACGCTTTACATCACGCTCAACACGGAATCTTTGGAAGTGACGCTGCCCTTCCATAGCGAGCGGGAAGGGGTGAAAAACATTGTTGCGGCGGCCCAGAAAACGGGTGTTTGCCATATCATGCAAATTGCCGGGATCGACTTCATTCATCCTGAGTTTTCCACCAAGGGCATGGCCTACGGCACCAATGCCATCCGCAAAGAAGGGATCGCGGCGATCAAAGACTCGGGCATTCCTTACACGTTTTTCTACTGCTCTGTGTTTATGGATTCGATGCCAAAATTCCTTGAGGGTGAGGAGATGGCAGTCATCGGGGAACACGTGAACCCGATCTATTTTACCAATACAACTGAACTGGCGGCGCTGGTTTTTAATGCCATCGACAACCCTGCCGCGCGGGGCAAGGAGTTTGCGGTTCAGGGGCGTGAAGCCATGACGTTTGCACAAGGATCGGAGGAGTTCTTGTGCCATTTTGCACCAGAAGCGCAGGTGCTGAAACTTCCGTTTGAAACCGTGCGGCAGATGGGGCTGCCAGAAGATCAGGCGATCTTTTTTGAACACCTTTTGTCCTTCCTGGAACAAACAAGTGAGCAACAGGTGAGCGCCGAAACCTGGCGTATCTTGGGCGAGCCCCAGACGACGATTGCATCCTTTGCCCAGGAGCTACGTGCTGAGGCTCAGCCAGCGTAAGCGTTTTGAATAATTGCGGTTTCCGCCAGGCTTTCCATGAGGCTGGCGGTGGCCGGCCCCATTGGTTTTTTAAATGACCAAACCAGATCTACGCCCCGTTCCACATATGGTTCTGCCTCAAACTGCAGAGGCATGATCTTTAGTGCACCGGTTTGCACAAAGGCGTCCACCGCATGCAGGGGCAGGGCGGCCCAGCCCAGTTTGGAAACCACCAAATCAACGGCTTCGGCGACGGTGCTGACCTCCCAGATGGTGGGGGAGGCCTGCAACATGGCCGTGTCGGACGTATGGGCCTCTTTCAGCAGGATTTGCCGGTGCAGTCGCAGCTGATCCCAAGGCACTAACGGCAATTGTGACAGCGCATAGTCGGGGCTGCAGACACAGACCAGCTTGAGTTTGCCCAAGGGGCGGAAATCCAGGTGTTTTGGGGTTTCTTCCGGTTCCACTACAATGCCAAGATCCGTTTGGCCAGCCTCGACATAGCTTTGGATTTCTCCGGAGGAGTTTGACTGGATATCGACATCCACCGAGGGAAATTCCTGATTAAACCGCCGTATGATCTCGCCCAGGTTTGCCAGTTTGACATGCGGTGCAATCGCCAGTGTCACGCGGTCTTCGGTCTCGATCGATAGCGCATCCGCCAGAGCCAAAAACCGGCTGCGCCGTTCCAGCAACAGCTCCGCCTGAGCGATCAGTGCACGGCCGGCCGGGGTTAGAACGGGGTAGCGCCTGCTGCGATCAAACAGTTCAACGTCCAGATCGATTTCCAGATTGGCAACCAATGTGCTGATGACCGACTGCACCTTGCCGCATTTGCGGGCAGCGGCTGAGAAGGAACCCTCATGATGGGTCGCGACGAAGGCTTCCAGCTGTTCAAACGATGCGCGCATTGGTCGATCCTTCTATCTGATATGTAGATGGTACTTAATTTTTTTGATCTCACCAATAGGGTTATGCAGGGGGTGAAGCAAAGAGGAAATCAAAATGCGCCTATCCGAGCGGATCTTTCACGCGGTTCTATTTGAAGCAGTTGCGCTGTTGTGCATCGCCATCCTGATCCCTCTGATCAGTGAAGTGGACGTGCAGAAATCGGTCACGATCGGCCTGTTCCTGTCGCTGGCTGCGATGGTTTGGAATGTCACCTTCAATGCGATGTTTGACCGGGCGATGCTGCTGCTGCGCGGCACCCTGACCAAATCCCTCCGGTTGCGGGTGCTGCATGCCACTTTGTTTGAGGCGAGTTTTGTGGCACTGACACTGCCGCCCGTGGCCTGGTGGCTTGAGCTGACCCTTTGGGCCGCGGTTCAGCTGGAAGCGGCAATTATTGTGTTTGTTCTGATCTATACGTTTGTTTTCAATCTGTTTTACGACCGGATCCGGCCGCATTTACATCGATTGCTGGCTGCCCGAAGTGCGTCGCGTCGTGACGCCTGACAGCTTGATAAGGCGATCAATCTAGAGCCCCCGAACAATGAAAAACGGGCCCGCTTGGGGCCCGTTTCGCAGCGTATCAACGGTGCATGTCAGTCACGCGCCAAAAGGAATTCCGCCACTGCCTGATAAGCGGGCAGGGAGGTTGGGTCGATAAAGCCGTTTTGGGCCTGCGGGAAAGAGGACAGGCGGACCAGAACCATTTCCGCGGTGGGGTCAACATAGATCGTCTGGCCGTGGACCCCGCGCGCCGCGAAGGCACCGTGGTCATTGTGGAAGACCCAGTATTGGCTGGTGTAGCTGCCGTTCTCAATCGTCGGGAAACCCATGAATTTCGACTGATCCCCCCCAGCCTTGATCGTTTTGACCACATCGACCGGGAACAGTTGCGTGCCGTGGGCGTTGCCTTCGTTCAGCAACAGCTGGCCCAGCCGGCCCAGATCCCGCAGCCCTGCGGTGACGCCGCCACCGGCAAAAGGCACCCCCATCGCATCAACGGTTTGATAAGCGTCCTGTTCCATACCCAGCGGCCGCCACAGCCGTTCTGAGGCCAGATCGGTCACCGATTTTCCGGTCACCCGGCTGATGATCCAGCCCAGCATGTCCGAGTTGATAGTTTTATAATGGAAGGCATCGCCATGATTGCCCTCTGGCTGTACCTGTTGCAGATATTGCCAGTAGCCATTGGGGCCTTCATAGCCTTCGGCCTTGGGCAGGGGGCTGGCGGCGGCGGAGTAGAGCCAGATATCGGCGTTGGGGTCTGAATAATCCTCGGAGTATTTCACGCCGGTGGTCATATCCATCACCTGCCGCACCGTGGCGCTGGCAAAGGCGCTGTCACCAATTTCCGGGATGATGTCGCGCACCAGCAGGCTGTCATCCAAGACACCTTCGCTGACCAGGATCTGCCCCAACAGGCCGGTGATCGATTTGGTCATCGACATGATGGCGTGTTTGCCATCCTCTTTCAGGCAGCCAAAGTAGCGTTCATACACCACTTCACCCTTGTGCAGGATCAGCATCCCGTCGGTGTAATTGGTATAAAGCGACTCCTCCCAGGTCATCGGGCTGTCGCTGTTCATCGGCGTGAAAGTCAGCGCATCGATGGTGCCACGAAGCGTGGCAAACTCAGCCGCAGAGGGGTAGTTCAGCGGGCTTGGCGCGCCAATGCCACGGCTGATTTCCTCGGTCGGCAAAAACTCCCGCAGGTGGCAGACTGACCAGCGCAGTTTAGGGAAGCTGAAGTAGTTGGAATCCGGCTGGGTGATCATCTTGTCGGCCGGCGGTGGGAAGCCCTGCATCCAGCCCATGACGTTTGGATCAGACTCCTGCGCACTCAGCGGTTTTGACTGGGCCAAGGCGGGGTTCATCGCCCCCGCCATTAGAAAAGCGCCTGCAGCCAGGGCCATGAGCCTAGAAGTTGACAACGACATTCACAAATCCTCCGTTCCAATTGTCAGCATTTCCACCGGCGGCATTGTTGATCCCAGCCCCGGGAAGGGAGATGGAGACGCCAGCGGTCAAATAGGTGTTGCGGTTAATAATTCGGTTGTATTCCACGAAGAAATCATCAGCGAGATGGGCATCTGTCACCCCGCTGACCACCACGCCATTGGCATCCACCCGGGTGCCCTGACCAAATTGGATCGGGCTGTTCAGCTCATCCGCACGGATGTGGGAATAGCGAAAGGTGACGGTGTCTTTCGGGCTGGGTTTCACCTGCAATGCTACTGAGAGCGCATTGACGTTGGAGTTGATAAAGGTCGAGGCGGACTTTGACCCCGTTGCCCAGGCGCTGGGGCTGCCTTCGTAATAGAGCGGATCAAACCGTTCCAAGGCTGTGGTGTCGGGATCATCGCCGGAGAAGGTTTGATATCCAAGTGTCAGCACAGGTGACCAGGCTATGCCTTGGAAGGCATAGCTTGCCGTGACGCGCCCTGCCCAGGCCTCCAGATCGACGGTGTCGTTCCACTGGTAGGCATAATCCCCGGTGAAGGTCCAGTTCGCCAGCGCCCCGGCAAAGGGCGCAGTTTTACCATAGAGGTTGATCGTATTGGTGCCTTCACGTGGGCCGGTCAGAACAGACGGGGCGCCAATGCCACCCGGTGCGGCCTGCGGGTAGGGGGAGCCTGAGTTCAAAACATGGATGTAGGTGGCACCCAGATAGCTGCCCTGCGCCCCGTCGTGGCGCAGATCAATGCCTGCCAGTTCATTGCCCGCATCGGTGGAGGGCAATTCATTGGGATCAATGTAAAACACCGTACCGGTCAGCCCATTGCCCGAAAGCTTGGCGATGGCTGACATTTCCCAGGCCTTGCGGGGGCCAAGTTTCAGCGCACCCCGTTCAAACCCGCTGGTGGCCCCGTTTGAGATCAGCATCCCGGTGCCAAGCTTCAGCTCGCGCGGACCCACGGAAACATCGTAGGTCAGACCAGCGCCCGCGGTGCCGCGGATGCCGATGTAGCCTTCTTCCAGTGTGGTGGCGCCGGTGTCGCCGGTGTCAAAGGCGTCCGTGCCCCAGGTGTAGGAGGCGACGGCGGACAATTTCCCGTAGATCGTGCCGCCTGAATCAAGCGTGTTTTCAAAGCTGATGCCGGGTTTGACATAGGCTTCGACCCAACTGGTGTCGGGGCCAAAATCCAGACCCGGTGTGATTGCCTGCGGCAGGTTCCAGTAGAGGTTGGATTCAACAGGGAAGTTGATCCCCGCCTGCAAATGGCCGCGCACCTTGGTGCCGTTTTGATCGTAAAATAGGAACGGGTCGCGATCCTGCGCCGCAGCCGTTGTTGCGATCAGCAAAGGGGCCATTGTCGCGGCGCCAATATACTGGAAAAGAAAGGTGTGGGTTGAATTTTTAGTGCCTGAAAGGGATCGTCTAAAGCCGGTCACGATAAGACTCCGATTTAACTATCCTTTGGCCACCTAGGTCGTCAGGCAAGGCGGTCAAGAGAATGAAATGCGATCGGAGCACTGAGTTTGTTTGCCGACCTATTTGTTTGCGTTTGTTGGCATTTTTCGGCTTTCCTTTAGTGTCACAAGAGACGCGGCGCCTCATTGTGGTGTCAGGGGAGTTCAATGCTAGCCTTTGGTCGGTCTGCCCTCGCTGGCCCATGTAACGGCATACATCAACAGCGGCTGACAGGCCGCGCGGACCTGCCGGCGATCGATGATCGCAAAAAAATTGCGGCTCTGGGGCAAAGGCGTTAGACTCTCATCAGATAACAAACAGCGGTGTGGGCAGTATTTTCAAGAACACCGCGACAGGGTGAGGCTTGCGCAATGCATTTGCTTTATTTGATGCGGTATTCTTTTTACGGCCAGTCTGGCTGGCGCGGTGAGGCGAGCCGTGATCCCGAAAAGCTGTTTTCGCCGGAACGGTTGGAGCAACGCGAATACTACCTGCGCAAGGTGGCGCTGCCGTCGCTGCGGGATCAGACGGATCAGGATTTCAACCTGATTGTGCTGTCCTCCACCTTGATGCCGAAACCCTATCAGGACCGCCTCAAAGAAGTCTGCAATGACATGCTGGGGCCGCGCGCCCATGTGATCTTCCGCGAGCCGGATTCGACCTCAAAGGTGTTTCAAAAATACCGTTGGCAGACCTTCAACCGCTATGCCCACACGGCGCAGATTGTGCTGGATGATGATGATGCGGTGGGGGTCGATTTCACCGCAGACCTGCGCGGTGAGGCAAACGCTGCGGTTGCGCTGCGCAAAGCGAACCAGCCAAACTACGTCTTCCTGTCTTGGCCGCGGGGCGTCACCGCGCTGTTTGAGGATGGCAATCTCGAGCTTATCCCGCGCAACGTTCCGGCCACCAATCTGGGGCTGACGGTTGTGGCGCCATCCGAAAGCCACCGCAGCCCGTTCCGCGTGGCCCACCACAAGGTGCTGGAACGCCGCCCAGTGCGGGTCATTCACACGCTGGAACCCCAGTATATCCGCTCGGTCCATGCCAGCAATGACAGTAAAGGGCGCCGTGGCACGGAGCCTGTGAAGGCAGAGACCCTGCCGATGTTGTTCAAAACCTTCCCTCTGCTGCGCGATCTGAAAGCGGATTGGAAAATGCGCCCGGAAATGGCGGCTCTGGCTGAAGCATAGAGGCTCAAAATACCTGAGCGTGGCAACCGTCGCCCCGTAGATATTTGAAACGTCAAAAGGGCGCGGTCATGATTGACCGCGCCTGAGTTTTAGAACCCGTTCGTCCTGCTGTCTTATTCGGCGGCGTATTTTGTCAGATTTTCATCTTCCAGCATCTTTTGCACCTGTGCCGCCATTTCGGGGCTGAGGCTGGAGAGATCGAAATCCGCCATCGCGGCTGCCATCGGTGAACCAGTGTCGCGCAGTTTGAAACGGCCCAGCTGGGCGCGCATCATGCTGGTGGAGGAGGAGAGCTCCTCCGCACCGGCTGCCAGAGACGAAGACTCAGTGTCGGTGGTGGCGGCGTTGGTGGCAATTTCACCAACCGAGTTTGAGATATGCGACACCGCGGACTGCTGTTCACGGGTGGCCACGTTGATCTCATTGACCAACGACTGAACATCGTCAAAGGCATCCGACAGCGAGCGGAAGGCGGTGTCCATATCGTTGGCGATCTTCACCCCGTCCTGAATGGCCTGGGTCGAATCTTCGATCAGCGATGTGGTTTCCTGCGCCGCTTTGGCAGAACGACCGGCGAGGTTGCGCACCTCCTGGGCCACAACGGCAAAGCCGCGACCATACTGCCCCGCACGGGCCGCTTCCACGGCTGCGTTCAGCGCCAGCAGGTTGGTCTGGAAGGCAATCTCATCGATCACTTTGTTGATCGAGGCAATGGAGCGTGCCTTGGCATCGATACCGTCCATCGCGCTCAGCAGATTGGCCATGGTTTCGCTGCCTTCGGTGGCTGTCTGGCTGGCAGAATTGGCCACTTCATGGGCCTGATTGGCCGCATCTGAGGTGGCGCGCACCATGCTTTCGGTCTCATCAAAGGACGAGGAGATTTCATCAATCGCCTGGCTGGTCCGCTCCGCGCCCATCGACAGGGTCGAGGAGGAGGAGGAGACCATTTCCGACGATTTGGAGACTTCCTGAATCTGGGTGTTCAGCTCACCAATCATGTTGCTGAGGTCACCAAAGGCCCGGTCAAAGGTTTCCAGAACTTCGCGGTATTCACCCTGGAATTTCTTGGTTTCAATGGTGATGGCCAGATCGCCGTTCACAATCGATTCCGAGGCTTTGCGGATCTCGTTCGTCAGCCCGTGGAAGCTGTCACGCACCATATCAAAGCTCTGATTGATATAGGCTTTCTCACCGGGGAACTGTTCCAGTTTGTGGTTGAAGTTGCCGCAGGCATAGGCTTCGACGGCTTCGACCATCTGGTTTTGCAGATGCATGTGGCCGCGCACCATGGCGTTCACGGCCTTGGACACTTCTGCCAGCCCGTCAGGGTAGTTGGCCGAGGCGATGAAGGTGCCGGTTTCGCCACGCTCATGGGCTTCGCCCATTGCTTTGACGTCGCCGAGGAAGGCATCAAGGTCTTCTTGTGCCTGATGTTCAGACGTGCGGTCCTGCCATTCCACCACCACTGCGTCCAGCGTGCCGTCTTCTTTGAAGTTGGGCGACGCGTGGAAGGCCAGATGGGTGGTGCCAATCTTGAACTTGCCCAGGTGGGTCTCGCTCATCGCGGCAATCAGCTTGTGCTGGTAGGCGGGGTTTTTGTGGAAGACGTCAATCTTCTGCCCAATGATATCGCTGGCGCAAAAATGCGGGAGGTCTGCCTGGATGTCAGCTTCGAGGCTTTGGAACAGCTCAAAGGCAACCGAGTTTGCATAGCGAATGATGAGTTGGTCGTCACACACCATGATCGGGCAGCTGAGGTGTTCGTAGGCCGCGTAGGCTAACTGCTGCGACAGATCACTGGTGTCATGGGTAGTGGGGTCTACTGACATCGTAAATCTTTCTGGACTGGTTAACGGGTGCACATTTCTTGCAAGCATACTAACGACCTGACCGCGCAGGGTCTTAGCTGGCGGTATCTCGTCTGGGTTGAGGGTGCGGTGGCGCAGATCATCCATGCGCAGAATGGTGGCCGGATGTTGATTTCCGCGCTCGTTCTCAATTGTTTAATTTTATAGGGAAAATGCTGCCTTGGCCGGGCTTGCGGTATATTTCCCAAGTGCTTAGCCAACTCTCGCATGCGCAGCGAACCCATACCTTTGAGTTCGCCAAATCTGGTAAAATAATTTTGCTGGCCCCGCGCAGCGCGGCGGCAATCAATGGGTTCTGAACTTAGGCTTTTGCAGTGTTTTGCAGCTGCAGCACGGAAAACATGGACATGTGGTCGCCATTGGTCTATCGGAGGCGCCAAATTACCGGTGGCACTCGGGGGATCTATCTATGAGCCAGGGCAAGAACGGTCTGACCTACGCAGACGCAGGTGTGGATATCGATGCAGGGAACGCGCTGGTCGACCGCATCAAGCCAGCGGCCAAGCGGACGGCCCGCTCGGGTGTGATGGCAGGTCTTGGCGGCTTTGGCGCGCTGTTTGACCTGAAAGACGCGGGCTACAAAGACCCGATCCTTGTGGCTGCCACCGACGGTGTGGGTACCAAGCTGCGCATCGCAATTGACACCGGCAATGTTGATACTATCGGCATCGATCTGGTCGCCATGTGCGTCAACGATCTGGTCTGTCAGGGCGCTGAGCCGCTGTTGTTCCTGGACTATTTTGCCACCGGCAAACTGGAACTGGACAGCGCCACCCGCATCATCAACGGCATCGCTGCTGGTTGTGAACAGTCCGGTTGCGCGCTGATTGGCGGGGAAACCGCAGAAATGCCCGGCATGTACAGTGAAGGTGACTTTGACCTTGCTGGCTTTGCGGTGGGCGCAATGGAACGCGGTGCGGACCTGCCTGTGGGTGTGAAAGCCGGTGACGTATTGCTGGGCCTTGGCTCCAACGGGGTGCATTCCAACGGCTATTCGCTGGTGCGCAAACTGGTCGAGGTCTCGGGCCTTGGCTGGGACGCAACCTGCCCATGGGATGACAGCCAGACGCTGGGCGCGGCCCTGCTGGCGCCGACCCGCCTTTATGTGAAACAGGTGCTGGAGGCGATCCGCGCCGGTGGCGTGCATGCGCTGGCCCATATCACCGGCGGTGGTCTGACCGAAAACCTGCCGCGTGTGCTGCCCGAAGATCTGGGTGCCACCATCGACCTCAGCAGCTGGGACCTGCCGCCTGTCTTCAAATGGCTGGCCGCAACCGGTGGCATGGAAGAGGCCGAAATCCTCAAAACCTTCAACTGCGGCATCGGCATGATCCTTGTTGTCGCCGAAGAAGAAGCCGAGGCGCTGACCAAAGTCTTGGAAGCATCCGGTGAAACCGTGACCAAACTGGGCGCGATCACCGAAGCGCCCGGCGTCGCCTATGAGGGTTCGCTGCTGTGACCAAACGGGTTGCGCTGCTGATTTCGGGCGGCGGCTCGAATATGGTCAAACTGGTCGAAAGCATGCAGGGCGATCACCCTGCACGCGCCGTCCTTGTTGGCTCTAATGATCCTGAGGCAGGGGGCCTGAAAAAGGCCGCTGCCATGGGGATCGAAACCTTTACCGTGGATCATCGCCCGTTCAAGGGTGACCGCCCGGCCTTTGAGGCCGCGCTGCAGCGCCAGTTGGAGGCCGCGCAGCCTGATATCATCTGTCTGGCCGGTTTTATGCGGGTTCTGACCGAAGGCTTCGTGCGCAACTGGGACGGGCGGATGCTGAACATCCACCCCTCACTGCTGCCGAAATACAAAGGTCTGCACACCCATAAACGCGCTTTGGAGGCCGGCGATGCTGAGGCCGGATGTTCCGTGCATCTGGTCACACCGGAACTGGACGATGGCCCAATCCTGGGCCAGGCGCGGGTGCCGGTTGAACCGGGGGACACCGCTGACACCTTGGCCGCACGTGTTCTGGTGCAGGAACATCTGCTCTACCCGGCAGTCTTGCGCCGTTTCGCGGCAGGGGACCATGCGCCACTGATGCTGGGCTGACTTCCGCTTTATAAATGCTGTCGCCGGGCAGAAATGCCGCAAAACACCGTAAAACCCTCATTTGAAGGCCTTTGCTGGCTTTGCAACCGTGCTGCAATGGCGTAAGGCTTTCAAATCCACCATACCCAAACGTCAGGGATGGTTGGTTTGATCCCGCGGGATGACCCCGCAGCCCTTTAAAGAATGAGGCGAAAAGCTCTCTGATGAAGACGATTACAACGACCGAGGCGCTGGCCGAATACTGTGCAGAGGCCCGCAAACATCCCTACGTGACGGTCGATACCGAATTCCTGCGCGAACGCACCTACTACTCCAAACTCTGTCTTGTGCAGCTGGCCATGCCCGGCGACACCGATGACAATGCTGTGCTGGTCGACCCGCTGGCCGATGGCATCTCGGTTGCGCCGCTCTTGGAGCTGTTCAAAGACACCAACGTTGTCAAAGTGTTCCACGCCGCCCGGCAAGATCTTGAGATCTTCTTTGTGGAGGCTGGCGTCTTTCCCGAACCGCTGTTTGACACGCAGGTTGCGGCGATGGTCTGCGGCTTTGGCGAACAGGTGGGCTATGAAACTCTGGTGCGCAAGATCGCCAAGCAAAGTCTCGATAAAACCTCGCGTTTCACCGATTGGTCGCGCCGCCCGCTGACCGATGCGCAGAAGAAATATGCGCTGGCGGATGTGACCCATCTGCGGGTGATCTACGAATACCTCTCGGCGCAGCTGGAAAAGACCGGCCGCGATGCCTGGGTGCGTGAAGAGCTGCGGATCCTGACCAACCCTGACACCTATATCATTCAGCCCGAAGATGCCTGGAAACGGGTCAAGACCCGCACCACCAGCGGCAAGTTTCTGGCAGTGGTGCGTGAGCTGGCAAAGTTCCGTGAAGCCTATGCGCAGGAACGCAACGTGCCACGCTCGCGGGTGTTCAAAGATGATGCGCTGGTGGAACTGGCCTCAACCAAACCTGCCAATATGCAGGATCTAGGACGCTCGCGCCTGCTGTTGCGTGAGGCGCGCAAAGGCGACATCGCCAATGGCATTCTGGCCGCTGTGAAGGCCGGTGTGGACTGCCCGGCAGACAAGATGCCGAAACCCGACACCAGCCGTGACAAACTGCAGGTCAACCCGGCGCTGGCGGATCTGCTGCGGGTTCTCTTGAAGGCCAAGACCGAACATGCCGGCGTTGCCTCGCGGCTGATCGCCCCGGCTGCAGATCTGGACGCCATCGCGGCAGGTCTGCGCGACGTTCCGGCGCTGCAGGGCTGGCGCAAAGAGGTCTTTGGCAACGACGCGCTGCGCCTGTGCAACGGTGAGGTAGCGCTGGCGGCCAAAGGCAAAAACGTCAAAATCATTGAGCTGTGACCGGCCACTTTGACGTTGCAAATATCGCACCGCAAATAGGCAAAAAGAAGGGGCCGCATGGCCCCTTCTTTCGTTTTTTCTGATCGCTCTGGCTAGATCAACATCTGATCAGCGGCGGCGGCTGCTCAGCCCGTTTTCCGCCCCCAGAACCTGCAGGCTGCGCACGCCCTCCAGTGATTGATCGCTGACAAAGGTCGCTGCGGTGATCAACCGGGTCCGTTCACTGCCGACAGTCGTGGCACCGGGCAGGGCGCGCAGCTCATAAGTCAGCACGCCGTCCACCGGTTTGCCGTTGTTCAGCGGCTCCATCCGGACGTCCCAGGACCCCTGGTTTGCCGCCACACCGGTCACCCGCAACACCGCGCCACCAGGGGTGCGTTCGACCTTCAGCTCGCGAATGACAGCGACCAGCTCACCGCGATAGGTTTCATCGCGGGCGGTGATGGAATTGCGTTTTGGGATCAGCGGGTTGACCGTGGCCGTTGGGTCTGCAGCTGCAACCGGTTCGGCGCGGCCAAACCAATTCAGCGGGTTCAGGCGCGACTGGCCACAGCCCACCAGCAGAACCGAGGAAATCAGAAGAACCGAAATGGATTTATGCATAGGCTTGCCTGTCATCTCTTTGCCTCTGGGTATCCTATCATGGGCCAGTTGAAAAGACGCTTGCGCGCTTTGCATCGCAGATCGGCGCTTTGTTGTGCTTTGGGCTGGACCTTTGGGGCCGCTGTGCCTAACTGGACAGGTGCAAGACCCCGCCGAATTCAGGAGAGCCCCCATGGCCAGCGCCGCCTTTGAAGAGATTGTCGAAGACTTTGAGTTTCTGGACGACTGGGAAGATCGCTACCGTCATGTGATTGAGCTGGGCAAGGCGATGTCGGGCCTTGACGCGGCGCTGCAGGTGCCTGCCACCAAGGTGGATGGCTGCGCCAGTCAGGTCTGGCTGCACCCGGTGATTGAGGGCGGCGTGTTCCGCTTCGAAGGCGACAGTGACGCGATGATTGTGCGCGGCCTGATTGCGGTGCTGCGCGCGCTTTATAATGATCTGCCACTGGCTGAGGTCGCCGCGGTTGATGCGCGCGCTGAATTTGGCCGGCTGGGCCTCAATGATCACCTGTCCGCGCAGCGCTCAAACGGGTTGCGGGCGATGATCGAACGGATCCGCGAAACCGCGGCCGCAGCCGCCTAAACCGCTTTCACCGTTTTCCAAATACTCCGGGGTTTGGGGCAGCGCCCCAATCCTCGCTGTCAACCTGCTGTGCTGCTCAGCGTCTCAAGCGCCGCCGCCAAATCGCCATACCCCGTCATCCGCCGTTCAAACGCCAGCCCCAGGGCCTCGGCAGCGGCTTCGGCTTTGGCGGTCAGGGCGGCATCGTCGGTCTGCGCCAAATAGATCAGCTTCTCATAATTGCCGAAATACATCTCGGCCAGCTCTGGATGCCGGTCTAGGCCCAGCGGCTTCACCACAAAGGTGTCAAACTGCCGGGCCAGAAAATCGGTGAGGAAGAAACTGGTCACTTCACCTGCGGCCTCAAAGGCTTCATTGCCGCTGAAGAAACTGTAGCAATGTGGCCCTGCGATCATCTCCACCCCTGCGGCGTCACAGACCGTCTGCAAGGCGCCACCAGTGCCGCAATCGGCGTAGGCCATGAAGATCTGACCGTAATCCCCACGGTGTTTGTCGATCGCCTCCTGCGCGGCGGCGGCGATTTTTTCGGGGTGATTGTGCAGGATGGCGGGCAGGCAGGTCAGATCCATATGGGCCCAGCCATTCAGATCGCGCAGCGCCAGAATTTCCCGCGCCAGCGCACCACAGGCGATTATCAGCACCCGCCCCCGACCTGAAGATGACCCCGGAAGAGGTGCCAGGGTCTCGGAGGTGAGGGTGCTGTCATCAAACCGCGTCATAGGGGAGACGCGGCCTTAAGCGCTCATCTGGTTGTGTTTGCGGGCGACATATTCCTTCGCCATTTCCACGGCCACCGCAGCGTCCCGGCAGTAGCCGTCAGCGCCAATCGCTTTGCCGAACTCTTCGTTCAGCGGCGCGCCACCGACCAGAACGATGTAGTCATCGCGCAGGCCCTGTTCGATCATCGTGTCAATCACGACCTTCATGTAAGGCATGGTGGTGGTCAGCAGCGCCGACATGCCCAGGATGTCGGGCTTATGTTCGTCCAGCGCTTCCAGATAGGCCTCAACCGCGTTGTTGATGCCGATATCCACCACTTCAAAGCCAGCGCCTTCCATCATCATCGACACAAGGTTTTTGCCAATGTCGTGGATGTCGCCTTTGACCGTGCCGATCACCATCGAGCCCATGCGCGGCGCGCCGGTTTCCGCCAGCAGCGGTTTCAGGATCGACATGCCGCCCTTCATAGCGTTTGCCGCCAGCAGAACTTCGGGCACAAAGAGGATCCCATCGCGGAAGTCATGGCCCACGATGGTCATGCCGCCGACCAGCGCTTTGGTCAGGATGTCATAGGGCTGCCAGCCGCGTTCCAACAGGATGTTGACCGCTTCTTCGATCTCTTCCTTGAGACCGTCGTAGAGGTCGTCAAACATCTGTTGAACCAGTTCCTCATCATCGAGGTCCGACAGGATGATATCGTCTTCGTCCGACATGGCGCGCTTCCTTGACTTGCTCTGCCCTGCAAATTTCGGGCAGGGGGATCCGGCTTGGGGTAGGGCCCACAGGGACTGCAGGCGGTGTTTCTCTCTTCTCTTTGGCGGTTTTGTGGCCCTTTGGTCTGGGCAATTTGCGACTTGGCGAAGGACAGTTGCGACCTGAGGGTCTGAAATTTTGGTGATTGTTCTGTGTCTATAAGGCGCTAGGCAGGTTTTGCCGGTCTCAGACCACGCGGCCTTGCGCGATGTTCTCCAAATGTTCTATTTTGGTGCCATGCACAGGAAACCCGCCCCAGATGACCCGGCTCTGCCGCCACATGCCGCGACGCCCATTGCGCCGCAGCGCCGCCGTGGTCGGGCGGCGGCCAGCAATGACTCTGGCCGGTTTGAACGGTTTGAGAGGATGCCTTTTGATGACGGCTGGCAGGACGGCCAGACCGCGGCGGAGGAGGCGCGGATCGTCACTGAGGTGCGGCAGGAACGGCCCAAATCGCTGATCACCTACAACCGGTCGCCGGATCTGCCTTTTGACCGCTCCATCAATCCGTATCGGGGCTGCGAACATGGTTGCATCTACTGTTTTGCCCGGCCCAGCCATGCCTATCTGGGCCTGTCCCCGGGGTTGGATTTTGAAACCCGCCTGATCGCCCGCACAGGCGCGGCAGAGGTGCTGGCACAGGAACTGCGGCGCAAATCCTATCAGGTTGCCACTATGGCCTTGGGGACCAATACGGATCCCTACCAACCGATTGAACGGGATCTGAAAATTGTGCGCAACTGTCTGAAAGTGCTGCGCGATTTCAATCATCCTCTGGCGATTGTGACCAAGGGCACCTTGGTGGAACGTGACATTGATATTCTGCAGGACATGGCCGCAAAGGGGCTGGTGCGGGTGGGGATCTCGCTGACCACCTTGGACGCGGATCTGAGCCGGCGCATGGAACCCCGGGTGCCCAGCCCGAAACGCCGCCTGCAGATCATTGAACGGCTCTCCGAGGCGGGGATCCCGGTGCGGCTGATGGCATCGCCCATGGTGCCGGGGCTGTCTGATCTTGAGTTGGAGGCGATCCTGACCGCCGGTCAGGCGGCCGGTGCGCGTTCGGCCAGTTGGATCATGCTGCGCCTGCCGCGCGAGGTGTCACCGCTGTTTCAGGACTGGCTGGCGGAACACTACCCTGACAGGGCCGGCCGGGTGATGGCCCGGCTGCGCGAAATGCATGGGGGGCAGGCCTATTCGGCTGAATGGGGCAAGCGGATGTGCGGTGAAGGGCACTATGCGCAGATCCTGTCACACCGGTTCAAACTGGCCGCCCGCCGTCTGGGTCTGGATCAGCCCCAGCCCGCCCTGCGCTGTGATCTGTTTGCGCCACCGCCGCGCCCCGGCGATCAGATGGCGTTGGACCTATGACGCCCTCCAAACGCTTTGCCCGGTTGAAATTTCTGGATTTACCGTAGTTTCCCTGTATAGGCTGGCAAAAAGCAGAGGCCCCAATGCGTAGATATCTTCCATCGCAGAAATGGCGTGACCTTGGGATCATGGCGGTGATCCTATTGCTGATGTGGATTCCCGCCGCCGAATTTGAGGCCTTCGAATGGCTGCATTCCTTCACCCGTGCACATGAAACCTGGGAACTGGACGAGGTGATCCTGATCGTCCTGCTGATGCCCATGCCTTTGGCGTGGTACGCCGTGCGCCGCGCGCGTGAGGCAACGCGGCTGGCCCAGCGGGCGCTGGAAAACGAACGGGACCTGTCACATGCGCGCAAAATCGACAGTCTGGGCACTTTGGCCGGTGGGCTGGCGCATGAGTTGAACAATCAGCTGCAGCCGCTGGTCGGATTGTCTGAACTGCTGGAGGCCGAAACCCCCCAAGATGATCCACGGCGGCGACAGGTCGAACTGATCTATGCCGGATCGTTGAAAGCGCGCGAGTCGGTGGACCGTGTGCTGCGGTTCGCCCGGCGCGAGGCCGCAGGCTTTGTTGTGCCCGACACCAGTGAGGCGATGCGCTCGCTGGTGGAACTGATGCGGCTCAGCTGCCCGACCACCGTTAAGATGACGGTCAGCCTGGCCGATGATCTGCCGCCCTTGGGCATTGCCTGGGCCGATGTGGAAAGCATCGTGATGAACCTGTTTTCCAACGCCGTTGCGGCGATGGATGGCGCGCCAGGACAGCTGGACATTCGGCTGCATCCGCCCAGCGGGCCAGATCCGAACGGCCACGCGGCGGTGTTGACCGTGTCAGACACTGGAACGGGCATATCCGAGGCGCTGCAACAGCGGATATTTGATCCTTATTTCACCTCCAAACCGCTGGGCGCGGGCACCGGTCTGGGCCTCTGGCAGGTTCAGGCCCTTTTGCGCGCGGCGGGCGGGCGGATTGAGGTGCAGTCTGAACTGGGGCGCGGCACCGAAATGCAGGTCTGGCTGCCTGCGGCCGGGGCAGGGCGGTCAGCCCAGCGTGTGGCGGAGGTGGGGTGATGGCACATATTTTACTGATCGAAGACGACCCGTTGGTGCGCGAAGCCTTTGAGATCATCCTGGCCAGCGACGGTCACCGGATCAGCTCGGCCGCAGATGGCGCCATCGGGCTGCGCCAGATTGAACAGGGGCGGTATGATCTGGTGATCACCGATATTATGATGCCGGAAAAGGACGGGGTTGAGGTGATCAATGCCCTGCGCAAATCCCACCGCGACCTGCCGATCATTGCCGTTTCGGGCGGTGCCCGTGGATCGGCGACGGATTATCTGCACATTGCCAAGGTGCTGGGCGCGGTTGAGGTGCTGTCAAAACCCATTGGCGCCAAAGAACTGCTCGCAGCCGTTAAAAAAGCGCTGCCCCCCGAGGATGGGGAACAGCGCTGAATTTCTACACAGCGAAGTTCGCTTAACCGCGACGACGGCGGGAGCTGCGGCGCGCCGGGGCCTCAGCACTGTCACCGGTGCCGTCCGAGGAGGAGGAGAAACCGCCAAGCGCTTCGGCCACCTGTTCCAGGGTTGGGCGTGGGCCGCGTTCACGGCTTTCCAGCGCCGCGCGCATCGCTGAGAGGTGTTCCGCCATGGTGCCGCAGCAGCCGCCAATGATGGTGGCGCCCGCATCCCGTGCCAGCACGGCATATTCCGCCATCAGCTCAGGCGTGCCGTCATAGTGGATGTGGCCATCAACATATTTCGGAATGCCGGCGTTGCCTTTGGCGATGAAGGGACGCTCAGACCCCTGCGCGGCAAAGCCCAGAACGGTGCGCATCAGGTCGGCGGCCCCAACACCGCAGTTGGCACCAAAGGCCAGCGGCGGGTTCGGCAGCTTTTCCACCATGTCGACCATCTGCGCCGAGGTCACACCCATCATGGTGCGCCCGGCGGTGTCAAAGCTCATGGTGCCGCACCAGGGCATGTCCGCCAGGGCAAAAGCTTCGGCAGCGGCTTTGTATTCCTCAGGGGCGGAAATGGTTTCCAGCCACAGAACATCGGCGCCGCCCTCTTTCAGGCCCTCGGCCTGCTCATGGAAGATCTCAACCGCCATCTCATGGGTCATCGGGCCCATCGGCGCAAAGATATCACCGGTCGGCCCAACGCTGCCCGCAACGATGATGTCACGGTCCGAGGCATCTGCAACCTCACGGCCAATCTCGGCGGCCATACGCGACAGTTCGCGGGCCCGGTTGCCTGCGTCATGCAGTTTCAGGCGCGAGGCATTGCCGCCAAAGCTGTTGGTCAGGAACAGATCGCTGCCTGCATCCACCGCCAGCTGGTACAGCTTCTTGATGCGGTCAGGGTGCTGTTCGTTCCACAGTTCCGGCGCATCGCCGGATTGCAGGCCCATGTTGAACAGGTTGGTCCCGGTCGCCCCGTCGGCCAGCAGCCAGTCGCGGGTTTCAAGGATACGGGAAAGGGCGTTGGTCATCGCTTTGTCCAATATAGAAATGGGGTCATTCGCCTAACGGCGGATTCGCGGGAAGCTATAGAGATAAGGGCCAAAGGCCAAGGGCGCTGTGGCGGAAACGACAAAACGCGGCGAGAACCGCCGCGTTTCTCAGCATTTTTCGGGCTTGGGCTTATTCAGCTTCGCGCATCAGCTGCGCCTTGGCTTCGTTCAGCATTTCAGCGCGTTTGCCGCGGATCACCTCAGCTTCGACCTTGCCTTCCAGATCTGCCACCACTTTACGGATCACATCTTCGTGGCCGGCCTCTTCGAAATCGGCTTTCACCACGGTCAGCGCGTAGATTTCTGCCGCCTCACCGCTCAGGCCCTGCTGTTCTGCGGACCAAAGGCCCAACAGCTTGTTCGCGCGCGCCTCGGCCTTGAACTTGGTCTCTTCGTCATGGGCGAACTTGGCTTCAAATGCGGTTTCGCGTTCTTCAAAGGTGCTCATTGACGTTTTCCCTTATTGTTTAATCACTTCCTGACACAAGGCTGGGTTGCTTCATATGATACAGATCAAAGCACGCTGACGCCAGTTTTCAACCTTGTTTTGATCTAAAACCAGACCGGTTTGGCCCGTTGGACTCAGGACAGAGATATAAGGGGTCACCATGACAGTTTTTTCCCGCCTTCTGGGGCGCAGCGGAACATCCACGCAACCCTCGGCCGAACAGGTCGTCGCAGAGGCGCTGGATCTGGCGGTTTTACCCGTCGCAGCGCGTGCGGTTCTGGCCCCTGCGGTGCTGACCATGGCCTCCGACGGGCGCGCCACTGAGGCTGAGATGGCGCTGTTGCAGAACCTCTGTGCCTTCAGCCCGATTTTTGCCCGTTTGCCGGAAGGTGCCGTTTTGGCGCTGATCGAACGGATCCTGGCCGATCTGCAAGAGGCAGGCGCCGAGCCGGTGATCGAAAACTGCGCTGAGGTGCTGCCGATGGAGCTGCGCGAAACCGCGTTTTGTTTCGCCATGAGGGTGGCCATGGTAGACGGCGTACTGGCGCACCGGGAAAAACAGGCGCTGTCAGAAATCGCCGAACGCTTCGCCATGCCGGATGAGGTGGTAGGCCGCATCATTGATGTGGTCGGCATGTTGCAGCGCGCGGCCTAATCCCACATTTGCTGAACAGGCGGGCAGGGGGCGCTGTGATCGCTCCGCCCGCTGTTTTTAACCCTCAAACAGCCCTCAGTGTGCTTGCGGCAAGGGCTTTGATGGCCTAAGAGGGCGCCAACCCCGGGGACTCGGCCCCGGATCACTGACGGAGTGGTCATGGCACGGCGCAAGAAAATCTACGAAGGCAAAGCAAAAACTCTGTACGAGGGCCCGGAACCCGGCACCATCGTGCAATACTTCAAGGATGACGCCACCGCGTTCAACGCCGAAAAGAAAGACGTGATCGAAGGCAAGGGTGTGCTGAACAACATCCTGTCCGAATACTTCATGCTGGGCCTGGCAAACGTGGGGGTTCCGACCCATTTCCTCAAACGCCTCAACATGCGTGAGCAGCTGGTGCGTTCCTGCGAAATCATTCCGCTGGAAGTAATCGTGCGCAACTACGCCGCCGGTTCCATGTCAAAGCGTCTGGGCATCGAAGAGGGCACCCAACTGCCACGCCCGATCGTGGAATACTGCTACAAAGAGGACAAGCTGGGCGATCCGCTGGTCACTGAAGAGCATATCGCCGCCTTTGGCTGGGCCAGCCAGCAGGACATGGACGATATCCTCAGCCTGGCGCTGCGCGTCAACGACTTCCTGTCGGGTGTGATGTATGGCGTGGGCATCAAGCTGGTGGATTTCAAAATTGAGATCGGCCGCGTCTTTGAAGGGGATTTCCAGCGTCTGGTTGTTGCCGATGAAATCAGCCCCGACAGCTGCCGCTTGTGGGATCTGGAAACCGGTGAGAAACTGGACAAAGACGTGTTCCGCCGCGACCTTGGCAGCCTGACGGACGCCTATACCGAGGTGGCCAACCGTCTGGGCCTGTTGCCGAAGAACCAGCCGCCGATGGGCAAACCGACCCTGATCAACTGATACAACGCCCGGCTTTTGTCCGGGCGTTCCTCTATCGAACTGCAATTTTGTTAACTTCTGAGACCGGAGAAACGCACATGAAAGCTCGCGTTCACGTCATGCTGAAAAACGGTGTTCTGGACCCGCAGGGGGAGGCCGTGCGCCACGCCCTTGGGTCGCTTGGATTTGAGGGCGTCGAAGGCGTTCGTCAGGGCAAGGTAATTGAACTGGATCTGGCCGATGGCACCTCTGAGGACACTGTAAAGGACATGTGCGAGAAGCTGCTCGCCAACACGGTGATCGAAAGCTACTCGATCGAACTGTCCTAAGGTCTGATTAACAGATGTCAGAGAGGGCGCCGCTGAGGCGCCCTTTTTTATGCGCATTTGGCGGGAGTTTGAACGAATTGCTTGCGCAAAGGTTGTGTTTTTCGATTGATTTCGTGCGCGCCTAGGTGGTATTGTGGGGGCAGCTGAAGGGGCCCAGCTGTTTCTTGCTCAATTTCTGAGGTCCTTTAATGCTGAAAACCTATTCCCTAGCTGCGGCCGCTTTGGCCGCCTTCGTTAGCTCGGTCGGTGTAAATACAGCCCGCGCCGAGGTGACTTTTCCAAATGATGTCTACGCAACCTGCCCGATAACCCCGGGCGATTTGCATCAATGGGCCCGCTATGGCAGCGAAGGCCCCAATGGCCCCTTCAATCCCCCTGACAGCGATCTGTTCGACGACGATACCAACTGCAATTTCTACCGTTGGGGGGCGCAGATGTTTCTGTTTCTGACCAGCCCCAATACGGCACACCCGGGGTATGTCTTTGACGGGCCGTTTTTTTATGACGTGATCAATCACGGCAATGATGACTTCACCTTTGAACAGTTCCTGGGCGATGCGCCAAATGCCTTTGGGGTGCGTGGCCTGAAAGGGGACGAAGCCATTGGTGGCACCGGTCAGGCGGGCGGCGGCGATGTGCTTCTGTCGCAGAAAGGATCGCTCACCTACTACGGCATTCACGTCAATGAGGCCTACGCCGAATACCTCACCGCGCAGAAGGCGGGGCAACTCAGCGGCGCGCTTAATATCAACTTCCCCAGCGACCAGCCTGAGATGGAGGAGTTGCAAAAGGTGATTGGCAAACAGCTGCCCTATGCTGAGGCGCTGGTGCTTGAACTCAAAACCTCTTGGGTGGATGCGCGCACGGTGGATGCGTCACGCTATCTGGTGATCAACGCCGAAGTCCCGGCCTTTGATCGCAGCAGCGCAACCGATTGGCCACAGATGGGCACCGAAACCATGCCACTGGCAATGGTGGGGATGCATGTGGTGGGCACCGCCAAGGGGCATCCCGAAATGATCTGGGCCAGTTTCGAACATGTCGATAACGCGCCGAACCTCAGCTACTACTATATGACCTCGGCGCGTCAGCCTGCATTGGCCATGCCTGACACTACGGGCAACTGGACCTTCTTTGACGCGATGCCGCCGGCCGGAACCTCGCCGATGATTGCCACAGTGGCGGCCACCAGTGACACAGGCATTGCTGCGGTCGCAGGCAAAACCATCGGCCCGGTCAGCGTGGTGCAGATGAATCCATTTGGTCTGGCGCCGGAGGATATGAATACGGCGCTGGCCAATTCCGATCTGGTGTCGCTCAACGGATCGCTGCTGAACATGTTGCAGCAGCGCGGGGATGTCCGCGGTAATTACTACCAAATCGGCAGCATCTGGACGCAGAAAGGGCAGATGCCCACCGGTGACAGTGATCCCAACATTCGCGGCGGTGATCGGCTGGCCAACTCAACCCTGGAAACCTTCCATCAATACCCGGATGAGAACAACAATTTCCAATCCAAGAACTGCTTCCTGTGCCACAGCACCTCCAGCGACTCGGACCTGAAAATCAGCCATATCTACAGTGGTCTGCAGCCGCTGCCCTGATCAGGCGCAAATCGACGGCGAAATTGCCGCCGCAGGGGGCTGAAAACGCCCCCAAATGGCGACAATTACGCCGCAAGTGCAAATCGCGCCCGCGCTGGGCTTGATCCGCGCGGGCGTGCATCGTATCAGGCCCGCAGTTCAACTGCGACGCTTGGCCGTCGCCGCCATCCGCTAGGGGCTGAGGGGGGCGCTCTCCCTCATCACGCTGAGATGGCCCAAGCATGGAGAATGCCGCGATGAAAGCCGCCGTCATCGTTTTCCCTGGATCCAACTGTGACCGAGATTTGGCCGTTGCCTTTGAGCAGGCAGGTGCTGATGTCACCATGGTCTGGCACAAGGACACTGACCTGCCTGAGGGCGTCGATATTGTCGGCATTCCCGGGGGCTTCTCCTTTGGTGACTACCTGCGCTGCGGCGCGATTGCGGCCAATTCGCCGATTTGCCGTTCGGTGGTAAAACACGCCGAACGTGGCGGCTATGCGCTGGGCATCTGCAACGGGTTTCAGGTGCTGACCGAAACCGGTCTGCTGCCGGGCGCGCTGATGCGCAACGCCGGGCTGAAGTTCATCTGCAAACAGGTCGGTCTGCAGGTTGCCACCGCAGACAGCGCCTTTACCTCGGGCTACAGCCAAGGCCAGGAGGTCATGATCCCCGTGGCGCATCACGATGGCAACTACAACGCCGACGCGGAACTGCTGGCCCGTCTGAAAGGCGAAGACCGCGTGGCCTTCACCTACACCGACAACCCTAATGGCTCGGATGGCGATATCGCCGGTATCCTGTCGGACAACCGCCGGGTGCTGGGCATGATGCCCCACCCCGAGCGGTCGGTGGATGAACGCCATGGCGGCACCGATGGATCGGCAATGTTCCGCAGTCTGATGGACCAATTGGTCACAGCCTAAGCGACAGATCTTGCAGCCCCCTCGGGGGCTGTTTTACTTTGGGGCATGTCTGAGCTGCCCACCTCCAAATCCCCGACACCTGCCGCATCGCTGCGCCGGACCCGCCTGACCTCCTGGCGGGTGCGTTTGGCACTGGCTTTGCTGTTTGTGATGGCGGTGATCACCATTGTGGTCACCAACAAACTGCTGACCGATCGCTTCACGGAAAACACCCGCAACCGGGCCGAGCTGCGATTGGCGCTTTATTCCGGCAACCTGCTGTCTGAGCTGCGCCGCAACGCCATCGTGCCGCAGCTGCTGTCACGGGACCCGGCGCTGATCGGGGCGCTGAATTCGTCTGACTACTCCACATCGACCCAGCGTCTGATTTCTTTTGTCGAAGAAATCGGCGCCGCCTCATTGATGTTGCTGGATTCCGATGGCCGCGCAGTGGCGGCAACGGATCGCAACCGGCTGGGCAGTCAGCACCGCTCGGACCCCTATTTTTTCAACGCCATCCGGGCCAGCGAGACCCTTTTCACGGTGCTGGAAACCGAAACCGGTGGCTATAGTTTCATCTACTCGCGCCGGATTGAGGAACAGGGCAACACGCTGGGCGTGATCATGGTAGAGGTTGACCTGCACAAGTTTGAACGTGCCTGGGCGGGCATTTCGGACGCGGTTCTGGTCACCGACAGCACCGGCACGATCATCCTGGCCACCGAACCACGCTGGCGCTCAAAAACCGAGGGTGAGGCGCTGGCCCAGGCGCCAGCGCAATCGGCCATTCAGCGCGCCATTCAGGCCACCGCAGATTGGACCACCTTGCCGGCAGATGCCTACGTGCAGGGTAAGGCCGTGATGCGGATGGAAAGCCGCATTCCCTTCCGTGGCTGGCACATCGCCAGTTTCACCACCTACGAAAGCGTTCGTGACAAGGTGAACGGCGTTCTGGCGCTGGAGATTATGGGATTCGCCATGCTGCTGGCGCTGGCCTTCTATGCGCTCAGCCGCAAGACCGCCGGTCGTCTGATGCTGTTCCAGCGGGAATCGGCAGAGCTTCGCGCATTGAACGCAAGACTACAGCGGGAAATCGCCGAACGCGAAAAGGTCCAACAGACCCTTGCCGTGGCCGAACAGACGCTGGCGCAATCGTCAAAACTGGCCGCGCTTGGCGAGATGTCGGCGGCCGTCAGCCATGAGCTGAATCAACCGCTGGCGGCGATGCGCACCTATCTGGCGGGCGCCCGTCTGCTGCTCAATCGCAACCGGCCCGAAGAAGCGCTGTCGTCCTTCCAGCGGATCGACGATCTGATTGATCGGATGGGGCAGATCACCCGCCAGCTGAAGTCCTATGCGCGCAAAGGCGGCGATCAGTTTACCCCTGTGAATATGGGCGATGCGCTGGCCTCAGCCCTGTCGATGATGGAACCGCAGCTGAAAAGCCGCAAGGTTGAGATCAGCCGCGTCTACCCCGATGACCCGGTGATGGTCATGGGGGACCGGGTGCGCGTTGAACAGGTGATGATCAACCTCCTGCGCAACGCTTTGGATGCCACCCAATCGGTTGATGAGCCGCAGATCGAACTGCTGCTGGCCGCCGGTGAAACGGCGACGCTGACGGTGCGTGACAACGGGCAGGGCATTGATGATCTTGATGCCCTGTTTGAGCCCTTCTACACCACCAAACGTCCGGGGGAGGGCGTGGGGCTGGGGCTTGCCATTTCCTCGGGGATCGTCAACGACCTAGGGGGGCGCCTTTTGGCGCGCAACGCCGAAGGCGGGGGGGCTGTATTTGAGATGCAACTTCCTATCTTGACCGGTGAAAGTGATATTGAGGCGGCGGAATAAGGGCCGAGAAGACCATGGCAAAAGCAATGAAAATCGCCATCGTGGACGACGAACAGGATATGCGTCAGTCCATCAGCCAATGGCTGGCCCTGTCGGGCTATGACACCGAAACCTTCGCCAGCGCCGAAGATGCGCTAAAGGCGCTGGGGCCGGATTATCCGGGCATTGTCATTTCGGACATCAAGATGCCGGGCATGGACGGGATGCAGTTCCTGAAAAAACTCATGGGGTCTGACAGCGCATTGCCGGTCATCATGATCACCGGCCACGGGGACGTCCCCATGGCGGTAGAAGCGATGCGGGTGGGGGCGTTTGATTTCCTCGAAAAGCCGTTCAACCCGGACCGGATGACTGAACTGGCGAAAAAGGCCACCAATGCCCGTCGCCTGACATTGGACAACCGGGCCCTGCGCCGCGAACTGTCGGATGGTGGTCAGCTGATGAAGAAGCTGATCGGCTCCGCCCCTGCGATGGAACGTCTGAAAGAGGATATTCTGGATCTGGGTCAGGCCGACGGTCATGTGCTGATCGATGGTGAAACCGGTACCGGCAAGACGCTGGTGGCGCACGCGCTGCACGCGGTTGGCTCCCGCGCCGGAAAGAAGTTTGTGTTGCTCTCCTGCGCGGCGTGGGATGAGGACGCGCTGGCCAAGCGTCTGTTTGGCCCGATGCTGCCCGAAGACAGCCAGCTGCCCGCCGTGGAAGAAGCCCGTGGTGGCACCTTGGTGCTGGAAGACGTGGAGGCGCTGAGCGATAGCCTGCAGGCGCGCCTCCTGTCCTTTATCAACGATCAGGGCACGCCAGCAGAAACCCGTGTGGTGGCGATCTGCAACATGCAGGAACAGGACCGCACCTGCGAAGACGCGCTGCGCTCGGATCTGTTCTACCGTCTGGCCGCGCTGCGCATAACCCTGCCGCCGCTGCGCCAGCGGGGGGAGGATATCCTGACCCTGTTCACCCGCCTCAGCGAACAGTTTGCCGAGGAATACGGCTGTGACACGCCGCAGGTTTCAGCCCAAGAAGCCGCGCAGCTGTTGCAGGCCCCTTGGCCGGGCAACGTGCGTCAGCTGATCAACCTGGCCGAACGTGCGGTGCTGCAATCGCGTCGTGGCTCGGGCACCATTGCCTCGCTCCTGATGTCGGATCATGAAGACATGCAACCGGTGATGACCACCGAGGGCAAACCGCTGAAAGAGTACGTTGAAGCCTTCGAACGCATGCTGATCGATAACACCATGCGCCGTCACAAAGGCTCCATCGCGTCAGTGATGGAGGAGCTCTGCCTGCCGCGCCGGACGCTGAATGAGAAGATGGCGAAATACGGCCTCGCCCGTGCGGATTACCTCTGAGATCTGCACAATGCTGCCAGAGGCCTATCTGTTCGATATGGACGGTCTGCTGCTCGATAGTGAGCGGCTGGCCATGTCCTCCTTCCTTGACACTGTGGTGTCCAAAGGCGTCGCGCTGTCGAGGGCTGAGCCTTTCTTCCTGACCCTTGTTGGCACCTCAGCAGCCACCACCAATGCCATGCTGCTGGAGTTTCTGCCCAAAGCGCTGAAACCGGCAGATGTCATTGAGGAATGGCGCGCCAATTTCGATGCGGCGGTGTCCGCGGATCTGCCTGTCAAAGAAGGTGTGGCTGAGGTGCTGGCGGATCTGGCCGGGCAGGGTGCCCGCATGGCGGTTGTCACCTCAACACTGGGCGATCGTGCCCGCCACCATCTGGAGGTTGCTGGCCTGTTGGGCCATGTGGAATTTGTGCTGGGCGGCGATGAGGTGCGGGCCACCAAACCCGATCCAGCCCCCTACCTGCAGGCGGCGGAACGGCTGGGGGTCAACCCGAACCATTCGGCAGCGTTTGAGGACAGTGATCGCGGCATCGCCGCCGCTGTGGCCGCCGGATGTCATGCGGTGCAGATCCCGGATCTGCGGCCTGTGGATAAACCGCTGCCGGATTTGGGGCAAATGGTCGCCCGCACCCTGGCCGAAGCCGTCAGCATGGCGCAGCACAGCGTGGCAAATAAGGGGCGTTGATCCCTTAATGGTTGCTTTTTCAGGCTCAATTCCCTTTCAGGCAGATCGCGCAGACATTTTCCCATTGTAATTTATCCCCAGCCCGCACTATGTTCTGGAGACGGTGTCGTGGACTCCTCCCGCACCGCATGAGTTTCGCTGATCCGAAGATCGGCCGACGGCATCAGACTTCGCCGCGACCCCTCGGACAGACCGATTGGGCCCGGACCGCGCCCCCGCGGACGAGCCATTTTAGACCGCCTGACGCCAGACACTCTGGCGCGGGCCATGAACGGGCGCATTGAGCGAGGTCACCATACCCGCCTGTAGCGTCGGAGAAGAAACGCGATGAGGCGCGCGAAACCTACGAGTTCCACTGCAACGGCTGAGAACAGCCGGCTTTGCAGCGCGTCCGCACTCGCCCCTGACAGACATCTGCCGCAACCTGCCGGGCCCCCGGGCCGGGCGGTTCTGCCGCGATGCAAACGGACAACATGGCAAAGAAAATGCTCATCGACGCCACCCACGCGGAGGAAACCCGCGTCGTGGTGGTGGACGGCAACAAGGTTGAGGAATTCGACTTTGAATCCGAAAACAAACGCCAGCTTGCTGGCAACATCTATCTGGCAAAAGTAACACGGGTCGAACCTTCACTGCAGGCGGCTTTTGTAGACTATGGCGGCAACCGCCATGGCTTCCTTGCCTTCTCGGAAATCCATCCTGACTACTATCAGATCCCGGTCGCCGACCGCGAAGCGCTGATGGAAGAAGAACGTGCCTATGCCGAACAGCAGAAGGCCGAAGAGGAAGAAGAAGAGAAAAAGCCGCGTCGCCGCCGGTCGCGGTCGCGCGCTGCGTCGAACCGCTCGAAGGATGCGAAAGTCTCCAAAGAGGTGGAAAAACCTGCTGAGGACACCCCGGCGGCTGAGGCCGATGCGCCCGCTGCTGAGGCGTCCGGCGAAATCGCTGGCATGGAAACTATCGACCTGACGGACGAAACCACTTCGGACGCCATTGAAGTTGGCGCCGCAGATGTGGTCGACGCAGGCGAAGGCCTGTCGCCGATGGAAACCGTGGCGGAGACCCCGGTTGAAGAACCTGCTGAAGCAACCGCAGAGGACGCGCCGGCAGCAGAGGCCCCTGCAGAAGAAACTGCTGACGCCCCTGAGGCGGGTGAAGAGGCCGCAGCAGCTGAGGCACCCAAGGCAGATGAAGCCGTGGCGCAGGCACCTGCGGCAGACGCGGCTGAGGCGCCGGCTGAAGAGCCTGCTGCCGAAGAGGCACCTGCTGAGGACACGGCAGAAGGTGCTGCCGAAGCTGCCCCTGAGGCCGCTCAGGCAGAAGAGGTGAAAGCCGACGACGCCGTGGCCGAAGCCCCGGCCGAGGAAGCCCCTGCGGAAGACACTGCCGCGGAAGACGCGCCTGCCGCCGAAGTGGAAGTCAATGCGGAAGAGGCATCGGAAGAAGCTTCCGACGATGAAGACGAAGACGGCGACGACAAGCTGGATGCGACCGAAAAAGACGACAGCATCGAATCCGTCGCCGAAGAAGATGACAGCGAGGAAATCCGCCCGCGCCGCAAACCGCGTCCGCGTCGCTACAAGATCCAGGAAGTCATCAAGGTTCGTCAGATCCTGCTGGTGCAGGTCGTTAAAGAAGAGCGCGGCAACAAAGGCGCGGCGCTGACCACTTACCTGTCGCTGGCGGGTCGTTACTGTGTCCTGATGCCCAACACCGCCCGTGGTGGTGGCATCTCGCGCAAGATCACCAATGCTGCCGACCGTAAGAAACTGAAAGAGATTGCCAATGAGCTGGACGTGCCCAAGGGCGCCGGGCTCATTGTGCGCACCGCCGGTGCCAAACGCACCAAAGCCGAGATCAAGCGCGACTATGAATATCTGCAGCGCATGTGGGAACAGATCCGCGAGTTGACGCTCAAGTCGATCGCGCCCGCCAAGATCTACGAAGAAGGCGACCTGATCAAACGGTCGATCCGTGACCTCTACAATCGTGAGATTGATGAGGTGCTGGTGGAAGGTGAACGCGGTTACCGCATCGCCAAGGACTTCATGAAAATGATCATGCCGTCCCACGCCAAAAACGTGAAAAATTATCAGGATCAGCTGCCGCTCTTCGCGCGCTATCAGGTGGAAAGCTACCTCGGTGGCATGTTCAACCCGACCGTTCAGCTGAAATCCGGCGGCTACATCGTGATCGGTGTGACCGAAGCGCTGGTGGCGGTTGACGTGAACTCGGGCCGGGCCACCAAAGAGGGCTCGATCGAGGAAACCGCGCTGAAGACCAACCTGGAGGCCGCTGAAGAGGTGGCGCGCCAGCTGCGTCTGCGCGATCTGGCCGGTCTGATCGTCATCGACTTCATCGACATGGACGAACGCCGCAACAACAACGCGGTTGAGAAACGTCTGAAAGATAAGCTGAAATCGGACCGCGCGCGGATCCAGATCGGCCGTATCTCGGGCTTTGGCCTGCTGGAAATGTCGCGTCAGCGTCTGCGTCCCGGCATGATCGAGGCCACCACCCAGCCTTGCCCCGCCTGTCACGGCACCGGCCTGATCCGTTCGGACGACAACCTAGCGCTGTCGATCCTGCGTCAGATCGAAGAGGAAGGCACCCGTGGCCGCTCGCGCGAGGTGCTGGTGAAATGCCCGGTTGGTATCGCCAACTTCATCATGAACCAGAAACGTGAACACGTCGCCCAGATCGAAGGCCGCTATGGTCTGTCGGTGCGGATCGAAGGCGATCCGATGCTGATCAGCCCCGACTTCACGCTGGAGAAGTTCAAAACCGCCACCCGCGTGGTTGCCGAAGCGCCGGCGCCTGTGGTTTCGGTCGACACCTCGCTGATGGATCAGATCGACGAGGAGGCGGAAGCCGAAGAAGCAGAGGAAGCGCTGGCCGCAGAAACTGCTGAAAACGGTGAGGATGAGAACAAGCCGAAGAAGCGCCGCCGCCGTCGTCGCCGCCGGAAAAACGCTGGTGAGCGGGCAGAAGGTGAAAACGGTGAGGCACAAGAGGCTGAAGCCGAAGGCGAAACCGCTGAGGCTGCTGAGGCTGTGACCGACGAAGGCACTGAGACTTCGGAAGCTGCTGCGGGCGACGTCCCGGCAGAGGAGAAGAAACCACGCCGCCGTCGTCGCTCGCGTCGCCGCAAATCGGATCAACCCGCTGAGGGCACCGAGGAGGGGGCCGCAGCTGACGCCGAAGCCCCTGCCGCTGACGCGGGTGCGGAGCCTGCCACCGAAGAGCCTGCCGCTGAGGCAGAGGTAACCGCAGAGGCAGACGCGCCGGCTGCTGAAGACACCGCCGAAGAGGCCGTGACCGAGGCACCTGAAGCGGAAACCGTTGCAGTGGCAGCAACCGAAGACACTGTGGCAGAAGACGCCCCAGCTGAGGACGCCGCTGCAGCGGTTGAAGCTGAAGCCGAACCTGAGGCCGCGCCGGAACCCGTTCTGGAAGAGGTAGCTGCTGAGGCCGCACCCGAAGCTCAAGCCGAAGCTCAGCCTTCTGAGGAACCTGCCGCAGCGCCAGAGCCTGCCCCGGAACCCACACCCGAGCCGGTGGCCGAGGTCGCTGTGGAAGAACCCGCAGCCCCGCCAAAGCCCAAGCGCCGCGGTTGGTGGTCCGTCTAAAGGGCTGACAGCATTACAGTTTGAACGCCGCTCCCTCGGGGGCGGCGTTTGCGTTTGGGCCTGTAACGTTTCGCCACGGCCTTGTGACAATGCGTCGGGTGACAGCGCTGCAGCGATCAGGTAGCTAAGCCCTATGTTCGGACTTGAAAATATCAGCATCATCGATGCCGCCCTGCTGCCTGCCATGCTCATCGCGCTTATCGCGGGCCTGATTTCCTTCCTCAGCCCCTGTGTGCTGCCGATCGTGCCGCCCTACCTGGCCTATATGTCCGGGGTTTCGATCACCGATCTCAGCGAAGGCAAGGCCAAGACCGGCAAGGCGGTGGTGCCGGCGCTGTTCTTTGTGCTGGGGCTGTCGACGATTTTCCTGTTCCTTGGTTTCACCGCCTCTGCGGTGGGCACGCTGTTCCTGCAATATCAGGGTTGGTTCAACGCCATCGCGGGCATCCTTGTGATGATTTTCGGCGCGCATTTTGTGGGCGTCTACCGGATCGGTTTTCTGGACCGCGAGGCGCGCATTGATGCGGGGGACCGCGGGGGATCGGCCTTTGGCGCCTATATTCTAGGCCTGGCCTTTGCCTTTGGCTGGACGCCCTGTATCGGCCCGCAGTTGGGTGCGATCCTGTCGCTGGCCGCCTCTGAGGCGTCACTGACCCGCGGCACCTTGCTGCTGGCGGTCTATGCGCTGGGGCTTGGTGTGCCGTTCCTGCTGGTCGCGGCCTTCCTGCCACGGCTGACCGGGGTGATGGGCTGGATGAAACGCCATATGGAACAGATCGAACGGGTGATGGGGCTCCTGTTGTGGACCATCGGCCTGTTGATGCTGACTGGCGGCTTCTCCGCCTTTTCCTACTGGTTACTGGAAACCTTCCCGGCACTGGCGCTGGTCGGGTAATCTCTTCAAAATAAACAGGTAACGGTTGTGGTGCTTTGGTAAATCTGCGCTAAGATGGCGTGGACGAGGCACCTATGACCGAGCAAGACCACAACAGATCCGCCCAAAATGTGCAGCGCCGTCGGGTGTTTTACATCCCCGGCTACGATCCGATTCACCCGCGCCGCTACCGCGAACTTTATCGCAAGGAGGGCGCGGCGCAGGCTTTAATCTCGGGTTATGATCTGGCGCTCAGCCCCAAACAGCTTGAGGGACCCTACGGCTGGCGTGTCACCTCAACCCAGGACGGTGCCGTGGTAGAAACCGATGTGCAGGTGCTCTACTGGGCGGATCTGGTGCGTGACAGCATGGATCTGGGCATCACACAAACCTACCTGCAGCTGATCCGCACCGCCTGGACCTATATCGGCTCGGGCGCGCTCTGGCGGTTGATACGGTTGCGCAAAGGGCCGGTGATTGCCGCGCTGTACCCGGTGATTTTTCTGCTGGTGCAGCTGATGCTGGCGCTGCTCTTGGCCTGGGGGCTGGGGCAGGGGCTGGCGCTGCTGCATCCTTGGGCGGCCTGGGGCGGGCTGATTGTGGTGCCCTTTGTGCTCAATTGGTTTCGCAAGAAGGACGGCAAGTTCTTCGCCTATTACCTGATGCATGACTACGCCTATTCCGCCCATTTCAAAGGTGCCAACCCGCCTGCGCTTGAGGCGCGGATCACCGAGTTTCGCGCGCTGATCGCCGCGGCCCTGCGCACAGATGTGGATGAGGTTTTGGTGGTGGGGCACAGCTCCGGCGCGCATTTGGCGATTTCAATCCTGTCGGATCTGATCCGCGCAGGAGAGGTGCCGGCAGAGGGCGCACGGCTGAATTTCCTGTCGCTGGGGCAGGTGGTGCCGATGGTTTCTTTCCTGCCGCAGGCCGGACGGCTGCGCGGCGATCTGGCCTATCTGTCTGAGCGCGAAGAGATCTTCTGGCTCGACGTCACTGCGCCCGGGGATGGCTGCGCCTTTGCGCTCTGCGATCCTGTGGCGGTCAGCGGTGTGGCACCTGAGGGCAAACGCTGGCCCATCGTGATCTCAGCCGCCTTCACGCAAACACTCAGCCCGGACCGCTGGAAGGCGCTGCGCTGGCGGTTTTTCCGGCTGCATTTTCAATATCTCTGCGCCTTTGATCGGCCCGGTGACTATGACTATTTCCGCATCACGGCAGGGCCGCAGCGCTTGGATCACCGGTTTGCCGGGCGCCAGCCGTCCAAATCACGCATTGAGACCCCGGTGAACAAGTTCACCCAGATGTCTGAGCGGGGGGCGCCATGACCACGCCAGCGCCGCTGCCGCCAAAACCCCCAGCGCGGGCCGATAAGGTATCGCTCTGGCGTTACCTGCGCCTGTTCCGGCAGGATATCCTTTCGGCGCAGCCGCAGCGGCTCTACCGGGCCTGGATGGCTGAGTTTCGCACGCCCTTTTTCCGCAGCTACATGTGCAACCAGCCCGATCTGGTGGATCTGGTGCTGAAACAGCGTCCGGATGACTTCCCCAAGTCTGATCGGATCAGTGAGGGGCTGCGTCCCTTGCTGGGCAATTCGGTGTTCCTGACCAATGGCGAAACCTGGAAACGCCAACGCCGCATCATTGATCCCGCCTTTGAGGGCGGACGTCTGCGCGACACGTTTCCGGCCATGTGGGCGGCAGGGCAGGCGGCGGTGGCGCGGCTGAACACGGCTGCCGACGGCAAGCCGGTGGAGATTGAGGCCCACAGCAGCCATGCGGCCGCTGATGTCATTTTTCGCACCCTGTTTTCGATCCCGATCGAACATGCTGTCGCGGCTGAGGTGTTCGACCAATTCCGTGAACATCAACGCACGCAGCCTGTATTGAACCTCGGCGCCTTTGTGCCGCTGCCCAAATGGGTGCCCCGGTTCCATCGCAAGAAAACCCGCGAAACGGCGGCGGTGATACGGGCGCTGATCACCCAGCTGACGCAGGACCGAATGGTGGCCATCCGCGCGGGGGAGGCACCAGATGATCTGGCGACCAAGATCATGACCACCGCGGATCCTGAAACCGGCGCGCGCTTTGACACCGAGGAAATGGTGGATCAGGTGGCGATCTTCTTCCTCGCGGGACATGAAACCAGTGCCTCGGCCCTGGCCTGGGCGCTCTACCTCTTGGCGCTGCACCCTGACTGGCAGGAAAAGGTGGCGGCGGAGGCGCATGTGCTGGCCAGCCCGGTGCTGCCGGAATTTTCTGTTGTCTCCAAACTGCGGTTGACCCGCGATGTATTTCGGGAGGCGCTGCGGCTTTACCCGCCAGTGCCGATGATGGTGCGCGAAAACCGCTGCCCCGAGGAGTTTCGCAAACGGGATGTGCCGGTTGGCAGTCAAATCGTGCTCAGCCCCTGGCACCTGCATCGCCATGAGCGTCTTTGGGATGATCCTGACAGCTTTGATCCCGCGCGTTTCGCGACAGAGAACGGCAAAGACTGCCTGCGCCACGCATATATGCCGTTTTCAGCCGGGCAAAGGGTCTGCACCGGCGCCGGTTTTGCCATGGTCGAAGGCACCCTGCTGCTGGCACAGCTGGTGCGGGCCTACCGGTTTGACCTGGTAGACGAACGCCCACCTGTTCCGGTGGCGCATCTGACGGTGCGCGGGAAAGATGGTATTTGGCTGCGCCTGACACCGCGGGATTAACTCAGGCTTTTCTCCTCTCAGGCCCAGACTAGCCGCAAGAGATGAACGAAGGTTTAACACAGTGCAGATATAAGTGCTGTTGCCAGAATAATCAGGCGCAACGAGCCCGGTAGTGCCGCAATACATAAAGGCGCATTTCGGTGGCCAGCCCACAATCCAACGCGCGCGCTTCATCAATTTCGGCGGCCAATTCATTGATCGCAAGGTCGCGCTCTTGCGCGATTTCGCGAAACGCCTGCCAGAACTCATCCTCTAATGAGACCGAGGTGCGGTGGCCGCGCAGGGTGAGGGAACGTTTGACCGGGCGGCTCATTCCGGGGGATGCCCGTCGCGTTTTTTGCCGTCCAGATCCTTCTGCGCCTTGGCATTCTGGGCGCGATCCAGCGATTTCTCAGCCTTGGTGCGGCCGAATTTCACAGCGTTTTCATCGGCCTGCGCCTTTTTCTCGGCGCGGGCTTTAGCTTTGCGAAACTTGTTGAGGTTCACCACTGTCATAGCATCACTCTAGCCACCTGGGGCCGTGTTGCCCAGCACCTCTTGCTGCCAAATTTGGGGCTAATGCCGTCTATAACAACAACCCAAGCTGCAGCAAAAGCCGCGCATCCTGCATTTCCCCCGCGTCGGCAAACACCGGCGAAGTGGCAAGGCAAAAGCCGCTGAGCACCAAAAGAAGAACCAGAAATACTGGCGGAATGTACGTCTTGGCCATGGAGCCCCCCCCTGTTTTCAATGGGGGTGATACGCGGACCAAAGTCGGTTCCGTCGCAGGAAAATGAAAAAAGGCGACACTCGGGCCGCCTTTTCTTTTTGTTGGTAACCGAAAATTAGTCTTTCGGACCTATCATCTGTTCCGGGCGCACAACGGCGTCGAAAGTTTCAGCATCCACGAAGCCAAGCGCGATGGCTTCTTCTTTCAATGTGGTGCCGTTCTTATGGGCGGTTTTTGCCACGGTGGTGGCATTGTCATAACCGATGGTCGGGGCCAGGGCGGTGACCAGCATCAGGCTTTCTTTCATCAGCTTTTCGATGCGCGGCTCATTGGCCTTGATGCCCAGAAGCATCCTCTCGGTGAAGCTGTCGGCGACGTCACCCAGCAGCTGCATGGACTGCAGCAGGTTGTAGGACATCATCGGGTTGTAGACGTTCAGCTCAAAGTGGCCTTGCGAACCCGCAAAGGTCATCGCCGCATTGTTGCCCATCACATGGGCGGCCACCTGGGTCATTGCCTCGGCCTGGGTTGGGTTCACCTTGCCCGGCATGATCGAGGAGCCTGGCTCGTTCTCCGGCAGGATCAGCTCGCCCAGACCCGAACGCGGGCCCGAGCCCAGGAAGCGGATGTCGTTGGCGATCTTGTACATGGCGCCGGCGACGGTGGCCAAGGCGCCCGACATGAAGACCATTGCGTCATGGGCGGCCAGCGCTTCGAATTTGTTCGGCGCGGTCACAAAGGGCAGGCCGGTGATTTCGGCCATGTTCGCCGCAACCTTTTCGCCCCAACCTTTCTGGGTGTTGAGGCCGGTGCCAACCGCTGTGCCCCCTTGTGCCAGCTCATAGATGCCGGGCAGGGCGGCCTCCACACGGGCGATGCCCTGGCGGATCTGATGGGCATAGCCGCCAAATTCCTGGCCCAGTGTCAGCGGGGTCGCGTCCTGTGTATGGGTGCGGCCGATCTTGATGATGTCTTTGAACTCTTCCGACTTCTGTTCCAGACCTTCGGCCAGTTTGTTCAGACCCGGCAGCAGCGTGTCGCGCACCATCATGGCGGCGGCAATGTGCATTGCGGTCGGGAAGGTGTCGTTGGAGGACTGACCCATGTTGCAGTGGTCGTTGGGGTGCACCGGATCTTTGGAGCCGATCACACCGCCGAGGATTTCGATCGCACGGTTTGCAATCACCTCGTTCGAGTTCATGTTCGACTGGGTGCCCGAACCGGTCTGCCAGACAACCAGTGGGAAGTTATCGTCAAACTTGCCCTGGAAAACCTCACCGGCGGCCTGAATGATCGCATCGCCGATCTTGGCGTCCAGCTTGCCCGACTCTTTGTTGGCCATCGCGCAGGCCTGTTTGATCACCCCCAGCGCGCGCACAATGGCGACGGGCTGTTTTTCCCAGCCGATGGGGAAGTTCATGATCGAACGCTGGGTCTGTGCGCCCCAGTATTTGTCAGAAGGAACTTCGAGGGGGCCGAAGCTGTCGGTTTCGGTGCGGGTATTCGCCATGATGACCTCCGAGATATCTGTTGCAGTTTTCATAGCGTAATCCGGGCAAAGTGCAATGCTGTATACCGTGGGATACCGCTAACACTTACACAGCGTGGCCATTGGCGGGGATGCTGACAGTCGCTGTCAGCAGGCTGATTGAACCGCCCAGCCGCCGCATATTACCCCGAAGGAAAAGGAGCGGCCCCATGCGAGAGACATTGCGCCTAAAAGCCATCAAAATCTGTGACGCCAAAATCGCCCAAAAAGGCGACGGTGTTGGCCTGTCATTCTATGCGTTTTCGCCAATAAAAACGATGACCCCGAGTTGCTCATGGAGGCGGCGGAGTGGTGGATCAGAACCCACCAGCTTAACCACTTTGAAAAAGCGGTGAAGGTGCGGGCTCTGATCGCATCTGGGGCCTGAGGTCGCGGCCGCGTGTCAGCGGCGCGTAATCCGATAGATGGTGGCCGGGGGCAGGTTGGCCCAGACCGTCGCCAGTTTGCGCGATTGCAGCCCCAGGTCCGACAGGAGGTCATCGCCAAACGGGGTGCGGATGGAATAGGTGAACTGGGTGAAACTGGCCCCCGGCGCAAGCACGCGAAAGGCAGGTTCCAAAACGCCGCGCTGCAGGTCCGGGCGGGCTAGCATCGGCACCCCTGAAATCACCGCGCCGATGTTGTTTAATCCAATTTTGTCAATGTCTTGTCCGGGTCGGTTCAACACCTGCACGCCGGGGAATTTTTCCCGCAGCGTGTCGCAGAACCGCGGGCCCATTTCCAATAAGGTCAGCCGTTCAGGCGCGATGCCATGATCCAATATGGCGCGGGTGAAACTGCCGGTGCCGGGACCGATTTCCACAATCGGACCCTCGACCTGTGCCAGCCCTTCACACATCCACTGCGCCGTTTTTGCCGAAGACGGAGCCACCGCGCCCACCTCATTGGGGCGGCGGATCATTTCGCCAATAAACAGCGTGAAGTCCCGTGCCATATCAATCCTCCCGTAATAAAATCTATTACGGGTTAAGATATGTCACCTGATTGTAAATGTGAGATGGCGCTGCCAAAAAATCCGGGCAACCCCATTGTCAATGGGCAAGCATTCGCCGATCTGCGGGCAGAGACGGGGAATGCTAGGACCTACTTGCGGAAACTGTCGAGGCTGACGACCTCGGCCTCCTGCGGGGCGGATTTTTCTTCCAGGATCTCTTCCAAGGCGGCGGTGCCGTCTTGTTCGGTGATATCCTCGTCTTCTTCTTCGCCGTCCTCTGGGGTTTCAAACCGCAGGCCAAACTCGACCGAGGGATCGACAAAGGTGCAGATTGAATCAAATGGCACGTAGAGCGGTTCCGGCTGATCGCCAAAGTTCAGCGTGACATGAAACCCGTCTTCTTCGACCAGCAGATTGTCATACCAATGCTGCATCACCACGGTCATTTCGCTGGGGTAGCGCTCCTTCAACCAACTGGCCAGCACCGCATCCGGGTGGGTGGTGTCGAAGGTGATGAAAAAATGATGCGCGCCCGGCAGGCCGTTTTCCGCAACGCCTTGCAAAACCTCCTGAATCAGGCTGCGCATGGCGCGGTGCATCAGGTTTCCGTAGTCAATGCTGCTTGACATAAGAGTGCCTTTCTTGGTGCGGGTCTGAGCATAGGGGATTTGCCAAAAAACGAAAGGGCAAGTGACCGAAAGCGGGTAAAAAAATCTGTGGGTGGGTCGGGGTGTGTGTCCGAGCCTGCCGCTCGGCGGGCGGTCTAAGCAGCGGTATCCTGATGAGTGGTCAACGGGTTAACCGGTGATGTTAGCTCAGAAGGCCCCAGATGATGCCGACCAGTCCCATGATCGCCAAGGTCGTCAGCATGCCGCGTTTTAGACCCAGCATCAAAACAGCCGCCAGCCCCATGAACCCTGCCGCGACGGGTGAAAAGCTGCTGACATCCGGCACGGGGCCGAAACGTGTCTGGCTGACCTGACCAAACAGAACCTGAAGCGCGAACCACAGCGATAGGTTGGCGATCACCCCCGCCACGGCCGCCGTGATTGCGGACAGCGCATTAGACAGGCGCGGCGCGTGGGTCAGCAGGTTGACGTAGGGCGCGCCGGCAAAAATCCACAGGAAACACGGCACAAAAGTCACCCAAAGTGCGAGAGCTGAGGCCGTGAGCGCCAAGCTCACCCCGCCCTGCATTTGACCAGCCAGGGTTGCAACGAACTGAGTGACCAGGATCAGCGGGCCCGGGGTGGTTTCCGCCAGCCCCAGGGCATCAATCATCTGTGGCAGGCTCAGCCAGCCATGATCATTGACCACGGCCTGCGTCATATAGGCCAGCACCGCATAGGCGCCGCCAAAGGTCACCACCGCCAGCTTGGAGAAAAACAGCGCAACTTCGCTGAGGAACGCATGATCCCACAGCGCCAGCAGGCCAAAAGGCGCTGCCCACAGCGAAGCGCAGGCCAAAACCGGACGCCACAGAAACCGCGGCGCTTCCTTTGCTTCGGTTGGCGCCTGCGAATGTTCCGCGCTCAACGCACCCCACACTGCGGCGGCCAAAACCACCAGCGGGAAAGGCAGTTGCAGGAAAAAGATCGCGGCAAAGGACAATGCGGCCAGCACATAGGCACTTGGCCGGGTCAGGGCCTTGCCGGCGATCTTGCGCAATGCGGTGAACACAACGATGACAACAGCCGCCTGAATGCCCAGGAAGGCCGATTGCACCAAGGGCAGCGTGCCAAACTGCGCATAGGCCAGCGCCAACGCCAGAATGACCACCGCCCCGGGCAGCACAAACAGGGCGCCGGCGATCAACCCGCCCAGGACACCGCGTTTCAACCAACCTGCATAGGTCGCCAGCTGCATCGCCTCAGGCCCGGGCAGTAACATGCAAAACGACAAGGCCGACAGGAACTGTTTTTCGCTCAGCCAAGGGCGGTCTTCGACCAATTCCTTGTGCATCAGGGCAATTTGGGCGGCGGGACCGCCAAAGGACAGGACGCCAATACGGCCAAAAACGCGGGTCAGTTCAGAAACGGTTGGGGTGGTCATGGCCTGATGCTGCTGTCATTGCAAATGCCACCCTCATACCGGCGGAGCGCGGGCACGTATAGCGGCTAAATCAGGTCTGGGATGGGTGGTAGGGTGCAGGTTTCTGTTGCCAGGTACCTGCGGACCCCGCCTTAGGCTGCTAGGCGTAAGGGCTTAAAGGTCGATATTTCGGACTGCTTACGCAGCCAGAGCCATCGGAGCACGATTGTTATTGGCAATTATGCTTAGCGAACCGATAACGGTGGTATCTCACCGGGACAAAGCTAACCCCTTTAGACGTTCGTCGATCCTGTTTCGGCCCCATGATCCCCCAATAAAGGATATTTGGTGGAGCCGCCGGGTACCGCCCCCGGGTCCGATCCGCTTATTACGAGCGCGTTTATGTCCATAGTCCCCAAGGGAACAGCTCCTATATAGGCGGGAACTTCGGGGAAGAGAAGGGGCAGAATTGCAAATTTAGGTGGGGTGCAGGGCATCCTCCAGACGGTAATGTCCGGTGATCGGGTATGAAAACAGGATGTTATCCAGTCGGGTGCCGGCCCCGGCGTTGTGAATGATCAGCGGCGTCTGACTGCGGCGATCCATCTGGGTGCTGACGATGCCGATATGTGGCTGGCCGGGCCCGAAGGACCAAGTGACGATGTCACCGGGCCGAAAATCTGTGGCACTGGGCGTCGTGGCCAGCGGGCGTTCAACACCGATGCGTTCAAAATAGCGGCGCAGATTTGGCACCCGGCGATGATCGATGTTGCGATCGGGACCTGTCATACCCCAGAGCGCAGGATAGGCGTCAAAGTGATCGGCCATGTCCTCATGCACGGCCACCTGCAAATCCAGATCATGCGCGTCCCGCAAGGCGCGGATCACCACATCCGTGCAAACGCCGCGACGCCGATCAATGTCACCCATAGGATAGTCCAGCCCTTGATAGGCGCCATCATACTGCGTTGTTATGCCGATCTGCTCCTTAGCGGCGTTAACCAAACCTGCGGCCCATTCCGTGGCTGGGGTGGCATTATCTGGGCGTATTTCCTGGCCGGGCTGCCGCGGCGCGGGAAGGATAGAGTGAACAATGTCCGACAGTTTGTTGTGAGCAACCAGTCGGTGATGCGGGGAGGCCAGGCCATAGGCAGTGCCGGTCAGGGCCAAAAAGGATATCAGTAGGAGGCTTTTACGCATGCGCGAACCATGAGCCGCGCGGTGATGTCGGGCAAGTCACACCTTGCCGCCGCAGTCGTTTCGGCGAGAACAGGCTGATCAACGTGCGGTGGGTTGGTTCAGATCGCGGGTATAGCTGTGCAATTCAACAAGGGCGCTGTCGCAGTCTTCCGGCGATTGCTGTTCCAGCGCATCCACAATGCGTTGATGCAGACCGATGATCACGTCCCGGGACCGGCGGGTGTAGGTGATCATATTCATCAAGGGCTGCATCGCCTCAACCGCACCGGCCAGTTGATAAGACAGCACAGGATTGCCCGCTGCATCCACAAGGGCCCTGTGAAATGCAACATCCGAGGCACAGAACGCCTCATCCGATAGGCCAGTGGCAGACTGGCGCGTAATCTCAGCCTGCATCGCGGCCAGGTGATCAGGCTGCCGCCTTTCTGCGGCCAGGGGGGCACAGGCCCGCTCCAGCGCAAACCGCGCTTCGCAGGCAGTGTCAAAGCTGACGCCATTCATACTGAGCAGTAGGGTCGAGGTGGTGATCTGCTGGCCGTAGGCCTGCTCATAACTCAGCCGGTTCACAAAGGCACCGCCACTTGCACCCCGTTGCGTGCGGATCAGCGATTGAGCAGCCAGCCGTTTGAGCGCCTCTCGAACCGTTGGGCGCGACACTTCGAACTGAGCAGCCAGCTCTGCCTCGGACGGCAGGCGTTCGTCCACAATCAGCCGCCCCGCGATGATGGCGTCGCGGATATCACTGGCGATCGCTGCCGACAGATCGGTCGGGCGCGGACGGGGTTTTGAATTGTCTGACATTTTACTTGGCAGGTGCTGATTTATTTGTCAGACATTTATCAAGCCCCGTGGTTTCTCGCAACACTCCTGAGCATCCTCCTTAGGTTTTGGTGTCGCCAGTTCAGGATGAACCAAAGGAATGAACAAATGATTACGCCGCAATATTGTCAGCGGATGGCGCAGCATAACCTCTGGCAAAATAACGAAATGTCGGCTGCAATGGCCGCGCTGAGTGAGACCCAGCTGTGGCTGGATCGCAGCGCTTTCTTCGGCTCCATTCAAGGTACGGCGAATCATTTGCTCTGGGGCGATCTGACCTGGTTGTCGCGTTTTGACGGTGGCGCAGGTCCGGAAACAGCCTTGGAAAACAGCACTGCCGAGTCGGCGGATCTGGTCGATTGGCAGCAAAAGCGCCAGGCGCTGGATCAGCGGTTTCTGGCGTGGGCCAACGGGTTGACTGCCGCGGATATGGACGGTGACTTCAGCTGGTACTCCGTTGCAATGCAACAGGATTTCTCACTGCCAAAGGCGCTGTGCCTGATGCAGATGTTCAATCATCAAACCCATCACCGTGGTCAGATCCACGCGATGGTGACGGCCGCGGGCGGCAAAGGGTGGACCACGGATCTGCCGTTCATGCCGCCTGCGTTTGCGAAATATTAACTTTGGGAGGATAGCGTGATGTTTAACGCCCTTGTTGTTGACAAAAATGAAGATGGCAAAACGCAGGCTGCGGTGAAACAGCTGCAGCTGGATGATCTTCCGCATGCGGAGGTGACGGTCGCGGTGGACTATTCCACCGTGAACTATAAGGACGGTCTGTGCATTGGGCCCGGCGGCGGATTGGTGCGCAATTACCCCCATGTGCCGGGGATTGATTTCGCAGGCACGGTCGAAAGCTCGGAGGATCCGCGCTACGCACCGGGTGACAAGGTTGTGCTGACCGGCTGGCGTGTCGGCGAAGCCCATTGGGGCGGTTATGCCCAAAAGGCGCGGGTGAAGGGCGATTGGCTTGTCCCTCTGCCCGAAGGGATCAGCACCCGCCAGGCAATGGCGGTGGGCACGGCAGGTTTCACCGCGATGTTGGCCGTAATGGCGCTGGAGGATCACGGGCTGACCCTAGGGCAGGGTCCGGTGTTGGTGACCGGCGCAGCCGGGGGCGTGGGATCCGTTGCAACCGCAATCCTGGCGCATCTGGGATATGAGGTTGCCGCGGTAACCGGCCGACCGGAAACCGAGGAGTACCTGCGCGGCCTTGGCGCAAGCCAGATCGTTCCGCGGGAGGAGCTGAATGAAACGACCAAACGTCCGCTGGAAAGCGAAAGCTGGGCGGGATGTGTTGATGCCGTGGGCGGCGCAATGCTGGCACGGCTTCTGGGACAGATGAAATACGGCGGATCGGTAGCCGCCGTTGGCTTGGCCGGCGGTGCGGCACTGCCGGCGACGGTTATTCCCTTCCTGTTGCGGGGGGTGAACCTCTTGGGGATCGACTCGGTCCTGCAGCCGTTTGAGAACCGGCAACGGGCCTGGCAGCGGGTGGTGACGGACCTGCCGCTGGAAAAGCTGGAGGCCATGGTGCAGCCAGCGACGCTTCAGGATCTGCCGCAGCTGGGTGCGGATATTCTGGCGGGCAAGGTTCAGGGCCGGGTGGTCGTTGACGTAAACGCTTGATACTGGCGTCTTGACGACTGCGACATTGCGGTTTGGTGACTCCGTACAGCGGGGTCTCAACATTACCCGTCGCCGCCAAGTCGCTTCGGGGTGTTAAATCAAACTGTTGCGGCCCATTCTTGGGCCGCGACCTCTCCATCCGGCCAAGCGCCGCGTCAAATCTAGGCCGCGACAACGGTTCTTGACCCAATCCATGAGACACGGCAAAGCTGTGCGCATGACAGATCTAGATGTGAATTTCGTGCGGGATAACTTCCCCGCGTTTGCTGAACAATCGTTGCAGGGGCAGGCCTTTTTCGAAAATGCCGGGGGCTCTTACACCTGTGCGCAGGTGATTGACCGGCTGCAACGGTTTTATCACACGCGTAAGGTGCAGCCTTATGCGCCCTATGCTGCTAGTCAGCTTGCCGGTGCCGAAATGGATGAGGCGCGTCAGCGTCTGGCGCAGCTGATGGGCGTGGCCACGGATGAGGTCAGCTTTGGCCCGTCAACCACGCAGAACACCTATGTTCTGTCGCAGGCCTTTGGCCAGTGGCTGCAACCGGGCGAAGCGATTGTAGTGACCGATCAGGATCATGAGGCCAACTCAGGCCCCTGGCGCCGTTTGACAGAGCGTGGCATCGACGTGCGGGAATGGCGGATCAACCCAACAACCGGCACGCTGGATCCCGCCGATCTGGAAAACCTGTTGGATGAAAAGGTGCGGATGGTCTGTTTCCCGCATTGCTCCAACGTGGTGGGGGAGATCAATCCGGTGGTGGAAATCACTGCGATGGCCCATGCCGCCGGGGCTTTCGTTTGCGTCGATGGCGTCAGCTACGCGCCGCATGGGATCCCTGACGTGGGGATGCTGGGCCCGGATATCTATCTGTTTTCGGCCTATAAGACCTATGGGCCCCATCAGGGCATCATGGTGATCCGGCGGGAGCTGGGCATGCAGCTGCCCAATCAGGCGCATTATTTCAATTCGGATGTTCTGTACAAACGGTTTACCCCCGCAGGGCCTGATCACGCGCAGGTCGCGGCCTCGGCAGGGATGGTTGATTACATCGAGGCCTTGGCGGCTCATCATGGGATCAGCGGCGATCTTACGGCACAAGGCAGTGGGGTTCATGATCTGATGCGTGCGCATGAGGTGAAACTGGCCGCGCCGCTGATGGAGTATCTGCAAAACCGCAATGATTTGCGTCTGATCGGCCCGACGGACCCGGAACGCCGCGCGCCAACGGTTGCGCTGGATTTGGGCCGGGCGGCTTTGCCGGTGGCCACGGCTCTGGCGAACCATGGCATTATGGCGGGCGGCGGCGATTTTTATGCGGTGCGGGCGCTGAAGGCGATGGGCGTCGATCCCGCGCAGGGCGTGTTGCGCCTGAGCTTTGTGCATTACACGACTGAGGCTGAAATTCAGCAGCTTCTCAAGGCTTTGGACGCCGTTCTGTAAGGCAATTTCCGGGCAGAAAAACTGATCCGGCCCACGGGCCGGATCGTAATGTGGGAAAAGGCCGCGACATGCCCCACAGCTCTACGACCACCTCCCAACCCGATCTCAGCCGTCCGGTCCTTGTCTGGCTGCGGCGTGACTTGCGTTTGACGGATAATCCGGCGCTGGCTGCGGCGGCGCAGACCGGTCGCCCGGTGATCCCGATCTTTCTGCGGGATGACCTGTTTGACGCGCTGGGCGCGGCGCCGAAATGGCGATTTGGTCTGGGGCTGGAGCACTTCCAGAACAGTTTACAGCGCATCGGCAGCGGTCTGATCTTGCGATCTGGCCCCGCGCTGGAGACCCTACAGCAGCTCGTGCAGGAGACCGGGGCAGAGGCGCTATATTGGAACCGGTCGTTTGAGCCGGAGGGGATAGCGCGGGACACGACGATCAAATCGCATTTCGCCGCGCAAGGCCTTGACGTGAAAAGCTTTGCCGGAAACTTGCTGGCGGAGCCCTGGACCTTAACCACCAAGGCGGGCGGGCATTTTCGCGTCTATTCGCCGTTCTGGCGGGCCCTTGCGGCGCAGGAGGTTGCCCCGGCCATGCCCGCGCCGGACAGGTTGCCAGCGCCAGACAGTTGGCCGCGCTCAGAGGCTCTGGCTGATTGGCAGTTGGGCAAGGCGATGCAGCGCGGCGCATCTGTTGTGGCGCCGCATCTTCTGTTGGGCGAGGCTGCGGCGCAGGCGCAATTGGATCGCTTTCTGGCCGGGGCGCTGCAGGATTACGCGGAGGGGCGCGATTTTCCGGCGCGGCAGGTGACATCGGGCTTAAGTGAACCGCTGGCCTATGGTGAGATTTCGGCGCGCCAGATCTGGCATGTGACGCGGGTCACGGTTGCCGGACAGGCCACCATGACCCGTGCTGCAGAAAAGTTCCTTAAGGAACTGGCGTGGCGCGATTTTGCCTGGCACCTGAGTTACCATGATCCGCATATTCAGACCCGCGCCTGGCGCCATGAGTGGGAGGCCTTTCCCTGGGACACGGTGGCAGATCACCCGCATTTGCAGGCCTGGCAACAAGGGCGCACCGGGGTGGATCTGATCGATGCCGGCCTGCGCGAGCTTTACGTGACCGGCAAGATGCACAACCGGGTGCGGATGATTGCGGCCTCTTACCTGACCAAACACCTGCGGCTGCATTGGCGGCTGGGCCAGCAGTGGTTTGCAGACACTCTGGTCGATTGGGATCCGGCGTCAAACGCGATGGGCTGGCAATGGGTGGCGGGCTGCGGGCCTGATGCGGCACCCTATTTCCGCGTGTTCAACCCTGAGACCCAGCAGAAAAAGTTTGATGCACAGGCCCGCTATACCCGGCGCTGGCTGGCCGCGGACAGCGGGTTTGCCGAGGCCACGCCGCGTGCGTGGAAGGTCACAGAGACGCCGCGCCCCTTGACCCCCATCGTGGGGCTGGCCGAGGGGCGCGCGGCTGCCTTGGCTGCGATGGAGCGGTTCAAAACCCGCGATCTGGGGACCGTGGATTAAGGGCAATCTGCACGAAAACCTTGATCGAAAACGCATTTCTTGCAAGCCTGAGGCGAAAGCTTGGGGGAGTTGCAAGATGATCCTGACATCAACAGAAGGGCAAACAGACCTGCCGCGCTACTTTGCGCAGGTGTTTCAAATGGCCAATCGGATGCAGTCGGGGCGGCTGGATTTCGTGATGCCGGATGGCCGGGTGTTTCGCGCCGAGGGGGGCAGACCGGGGTTTGTGGCGGAGCTGCGGGTGCATAACACCGATACCTTCGCGCGCCTTGTCCGGGAGGGCGATCTTGGCTTTTGTGACGCCTATTTGGAGGGCTGGTGGGACACGCCCGATCTGCAGGCTTTTCTGGATCTTCTGCATGACCGCAATGATGAGCTCTATGACGGGTTTCCCGGCATGTTTCTGGTGCGGGTCTATGAACGCATGCGTCATTGGATGAACTCCAACACCCGTGAGCAGGCTAAGAAAAACATCAGCTATCACTATGACTTAGGCAATGACTTTTACGCCATTTGGCTGGATCCGTCGATGACCTATTCCTCCGCCATTTTCACCTCAGGACAGGAAAGCCTGGAGGCCGCGCAGGAGGCAAAATATGCCTCCATGGTGGATCAGATGGCGGTGAAGCCCGGCGATCATGTGCTGGAAATCGGCTGCGGCTGGGGGGGCTTTGCCGAATATGCGGCCCGGGAACGTGGGCTGCGGGTCACCGGGCTGACCATTTCACAGGAACAGCTTAACTATGCGCGGGAGCGCATTGAAAACGCGGGGCTTTCTGATCTGGTGGAGTTTCGACTTCAGGACTACCGGGATGAGCAGGGGCAATATGATGGGATCGCCAGTATTGAGATGTTTGAAGCCGTGGGCGAGAAATACTGGCCCATCTATTTTCAAACCCTGAAGCGCTGCCTGAAACCCGGTGCGCAGGCGACGCTGCAGATCATAACACTGCAGGAAAAACGCTTTGAGACCTATCGAAAAGGTGTTGATTTTATTCAGAAATACATTTTCCCAGGTGGCATGCTGCCGTCCAAAACCGCGTTGCGGGAACAGGTGCGCCAGCAGGGGCTGGCCGAAAAAAGCGTGCTGGAATTTGGCGACAGCTACAGCCAAACGCTGCGACGCTGGCATGAGGTGTTTAATGACCGCTGGTCCGATGTGGCCGCTTTGGGGTTTGACGACCGGTTCCGTCGCATGTGGAATTTCTACCTGACCTCCTGCGCGGGATCGTTTCGGGGCGGCAATTGTGATGTGGTACAATTGACAGTCGCCCGCGAGGATGATCCGCGACAGCTGGTCTGACTGCTGATCTAACTGCGGGACGTGAAGGCCAAAAGAACAGAAAACAAAGAAAGGCGAGCAGATGACATTAACAGCGGCACGCGTGATAGGCGCGCTGATGATGGCGGGGTTGGGGTGGTTCGTATCCGACCTTGTCCGCCCCCTGATGCCGGAAAGCACCATTTTGGGCTGGTTCAACCATGTGAACCTGGGGCTTGGGTTTCTGATCGGTTGGGCCATGCTGGGCCCCAAGGCCGGGGGTGGGTTGATGATTTCGCTGGCCAACGGTCTGACGGCGGCCTTTGGGCTGGCGACGGTGGGGCTGTTCACCCAGGCGATCAATGAGATGCTGCGCCTGTCGACCCGCAAGATGTACCCAAACCCGCTGCGCGCGTTGGAGGATATCTTTCGCATTCTGGCGGATTACGGGTCTGTGCTGCTGCACCCCACGGTGATCGGGCCGCTGATTATTGGGTCTGTGGTGATTGCCATTATCGTGGAAATCGCCAATAGCTTGTGGCGTTAGAAACTGATCTGCGCTGAAAGTTCCCTCAATGTCTGCATTGTTCTTCTATGGCACGTTGCGCCATTTGCCCCTGCTGGAAACCGTGGTGGGCCACCCGCTGGATGGCATCACCCTGTCTGAGGCCGGGTTGCCGGGGTATGAGATTCGCGGGGCCAAGGGGCAGGCCTTTCCGCTGATCCTGCCCAAGGAGGGCAGCAGCGCCATTGGATTGCTGGCCGAAGGGCTAAGCGATGAAGATGTGGCGCGGCTGGATTATTATGAGCGGGTCTTTGGCTATGACCTGATCTGGGTGGATCTGGAACAGGACGGCCAGATGCGTCGGGTGCAGATGTTCTGGCCGCCTGAAAGCAGCTATGAGGCAGGCCCCGCATTCATCCTGTCCGATTGGGCGGCGATCTGGGGGTCGACCAACTGCGCCGCCGCCAAAGAGGTTCTGCTGCATCGCGGTCAGAAAACCCCCGAAGAGGTTGGCGCGATCTACCGGATGATCCACACCCGCGCTGCCGCCCAGGTTCTGGCGCAGCAGGAAACACCTGTACTGGGCCCGTCAGGGCGCGGATTAGCGGATCTGGAGGTGCTGTCAGAAAGCTACCCCTACGCCAATTTCTTTGCCCTGAAGGAAATGCAGCTGCGCTACCGCCGTTTTGATGGCTCGATGAGTCCGGTGGTGGACCGGGCGGCCTTCATGGGCAGCGATGCGGCGCTGGTTTTGCCCTATGATCCGGTGCGCGACCGGGTGCTGCTGATCGAACAGTTCCGCATGGGGCCGCTGGCGCGGGGGGATCATGGGCCCTGGCAGCTGGAACCAATCGCAGGCCGGGTTGATCCCGGCGAAACGCCTGAGGCCTGCGCGCGGCGCGAAGCGGTGGAAGAGGCGGAGCTGGATCTGAAAGCCCTTAAAGAGATCCACCTGGGCTACCCGTCGCCGGGCTGTGACAGTGAGTTTTTCCACATCTATCTGGGGTTGGCGGATCTGCCCGATGAGGTCACGCAGATTGGCGGATTGGCCTCAGAGCAGGAAGATATCAAAACCCATTTGATGCCCCTCGATAGGGCGTTGGAAATGTTGGATACTGGCCAAATCCGGGTGACACCGCTGGCGCTTGCGCTGCATTGGCTCGCACGGAATCGTGAAACCCTGCGCAGAGGTGCTTGAGCATCCGTGCTGAGAGGCCTAAGTCTGGGATTAGACCTGATAAGGATAAAGAACATGCGCATTGCACGCGACTTGGCTGATGCCATTGGCAAGACCCCGTTGATCCGCCTGAAAGCGGCCAGTGAAGAGACCGGCTGTGAGATCCTGGGCAAGGCTGAGTTTTTGAACCCCGGTCAGTCGGTCAAAGACCGCGCGGCGCTTTACATCATCAAAGACGCCATCGCCAAAGGCCAGCTGAAGCCGGGCGGCACCATCGTTGAGGGCACCGCCGGCAACACCGGTATTGGTCTGGCACTGGTCGGCGCCTCGATGGGATTCAAAACCGTGATCGTGATCCCCGAAACCCAGAGCCAGGAAAAGAAGGACATGATCCGTCTGGCTGGCGCGCAGTTGGTTGAGGTGCCTGCCGCCCCCTACAAGAATCCCAACAACTATGTGCGTTACTCGGAACGTCTGGCCAAAGCCTTGGCTGAGACGGAAGAAAACGGCGTGATCTGGGCCAACCAGTTTGACAATGTCGCCAACCGCCAGTCGCACGTTGAAACCACCGGGCCGGAGATCTGGGAACAGACCGGCGGCAAAGTGGATGGCTTCATCTGCGCTGTTGGATCGGGTGGCACGCTGGCAGGTGTTGGCATGGCGCTGCAGCCCAAAGGTGTGAAAATCGGTCTGGCCGATCCGATGGGTGCTGCGCTTTACAGCTACTATGCCCATGGTGAATTTGCCTCCACCGGCACCTCGATCACCGAAGGCATCGGGCAGGGCCGGATCACCGCGAACCTCGAAGGGTTCACACCGGATATGAACTACCAGATCCCCGATGAAGAGGCGCTGCCGATGGTCTTTGACCTCTTGCAAGACGAAGGCCTGTGCCTGGGCGGCTCCTCTGCGGTGAACATTGCAGGTGCGGTGCGGATGGCCAAGGACATGGGGCCGGGCCACACGATCGTGACGATCCTGTGTGACTATGGCACCCGCTATCAGTCAAAACTGTTCAACTCTGAATTCCTGGCGGAAAAGGGTCTGCCGCAGCCGGAATGGCTGACCAAGGAACTGCCCGCGCCGCCAGCCGTGTTTGAGACACCGTAACATGATGCAGGGCGGGTCTATCCCAAGTCGGCTGTCACGGGCGCTGCAATCGCTGGCGCTGGCTTTCTTGATGGTGCTGACCTTGGGTCTGGGCCTGCCAGTATCAACCTTGGCGCAGGAAGGCGCTGATCCGGCAACCGCTGCGACCAGTGCAGATGACGGGTTGGTCGCCGAAGCGCTAGAAGAGGTGGCAACGCCGCAGCCGTCAGCCGAAACGCTGGAATGGGAACGCACCGCCAAACGGGCCGAGGACGCGCTGGAGGCCGGACTGGCCTCAGACGCCGCGCTGGAATCCCTGCGGGCCGACCTGGTTAAATGGCGCGAAACCTTTCAGGATGCGCAAGAGGCCAACGCCCAGCGGATCGCCAATCTGCGCAATCAGATCGCGGTGCTGGGCACCCCCCCGGAAAACGCCACCGAAAGCGTTGAGATCACCCTGCGCCGCAGCGATCTGAATACCCAGCTGTCGCAACTGCTGGCCCCGGTTCTGGCCGCCGAGGAGGCGCGCAGCCGCGCCTCCGGCCTGATTGCCGAGATCGACAGCACGCTGCGCACCCGTCAGACGGATGCGCTGCTGGCGATTGGCCCCAGCCCGGTGAACCCGGTCTATTGGGCTGCCGCCTGGAATGAGGTGCAGGCCGGCCTGAACGCCATGCGGGCCGAATTCCGGTCAAATTACACCAATGAACTGCGCCAGTTTGAGTTCCGCCAGAACCTCCTGGTGATCATCCCGCTGTTCCTGCTTGGGCTGGTCCTGATGCTGCGGGGCAGGGCCTGGGCCACCGGGCTGGTGCGGCATTTGCGGGCCCATGCTGGCCGCGCGGCAGAACCGCTTGCCTTTGTGGCCTCGCTGTCAAAAAGCATCGTGCCGTGGATCGGTCTGCTGTTGCTGGTGCAATCGCTGCTGGCCACCGGGTTTTTCGGCCTCAAAGGCGAAACCTTACTGCAGCAGATCCCGCTCTGGGGTGTGGCGCTTTATGCGGCGCATTGGCTCTGTGACCGCCTGTTCCCGGTGCCGCCGGCCGGATCGCTGTTTGACGTGCCACCGGAACGGCGCGGTCAGATGCGGCGCCTTGGGGTGACGCTGGCCATCTTTGTGGTGCTGTCACGCGCCACCGAAAGCTTTGAGGCTGTCAATACGCTGAGTGCCGCAACTGGTGCCATTCTGGCCTTCCCAATTCTGGTGCTGACCAGTCTGGCGCTGACCCGGCTGGCCCGGCAGGTGCGGGTTCTGGTGCAGCCCCGGATGGAAGACAGCGAAGAGGGCGTGGCCTTCCGTTTGCGCGCGATCTCCATGCTGGCGCGCGGGGCGATCCTTGTCGCACTGGTGGGGCCTGTCCTTGCCGGTATCGGCTATCGCAATGCGGCTGAGGCTTTGGTCTACCCCACCGCGGTGACCGCTGGTTTGCTGGGGCTGCTCTTTGCCATGCAGTATTTCACCGAACAGACCTACGCGCTGTTCAGCCGCCGGGATGGCGACAGCAGCGATGCGCTGCTGCCGGCCCTGATCGGCGTGGCGATGGTGCTGGCCTCGGTGCCGGTGCTGGCGCTGATCTGGGGCATGCGGGCCACTGACCTGACCGAATTGTGGAGCCGCTTCCTCGAAGGCGTGTCGGTGGGCGATACCCGGATATCGCCAAGTGATTTCATTGCCTTTGCGGTGTTCTTTGGCGCCGGTTATTTGGTCACCCGGTTGGTGCAGGGCGCTTTGAAAACCTCGGTGCTGCCCAAAACCCGGATCGATCAGGGCGGCCAGACCGCCATCGTTTCGGGCGTCGGCTATGTCGGCATCACCCTGGCGGCGCTGGTGGCTTTTGCCGGCACCGGGCTGGATCTGTCATCGATCGCGATTGTGGCCGGTGCCCTGTCCGTAGGCATTGGCTTTGGCCTGCAGACCATCGTGTCGAACTTCGTCTCCGGCATCATCCTGCTGATCGAACGCCCGATCTCCGAAGGTGACTGGATCGAGGTGGGCGGCCAAATGGGCTATGTGCGCGACATTTCGGTGCGCGCCACCCGGATCGAAACCTTTGACCGCACCGATGTGATCATCCCCAACGCGGACCTCGTCAGCGGCACGGTGACCAATTACACCCGTGGCAATACCGTGGGTCGGGTCATCGTTTCGGTGGGCGTGGCCTATGGCACGGACACTCATAGGGTAGAGGGGATCCTGCGTGAGATTGCCGAAGATCACCCGATGGTGCTGGCCAATCCGGCCCCGGCGGTGCTGTTCCAAGGCTTTGGCGCAGACTCGCTTGATTTTGAGATCCGCGCGATCCTACGCGATGTGAACTGGGCACTGAGCGTGCGCAGTGAAATGAACCACGCAATTGCCGCGCGCTTTGCCGAGGAAGGGATTGAGATCCCGTTCGCGCAGCGCGACGTCTGGCTGCGCAACCCCGAGGTACTGCAGCCGTAGGCCACTGGCGCGCCCGCCACCGCCGAAGCCGAGGCCGGGCAAGCCGACACTTCAGAAGACACATCCAAAGACACAACACCCAAAGACAAAGAGGTCTGAATGACACATCCGCTGTTTCGTGACGATGCCTACCTGCGGGAGGCCGAGGCCAAGGTGGTGGCGCTGACGCCCGAAGGTGGGATCGTGCTGGATCAGAGTGTCTTTTACCCCACCGGCGGTGGTCAGCCCGGCGACAGCGGCCAGCTGTCGTGGGAAGGGTCAGAGATGGTGATCGCCACCACCGTCAAGGGTGAGGATGGCGCGATTGTGCTGGTTCCCGCAGAACCCGGCGCGCTGCCCCCTGTGGGCACTGAGGTGCGCCAGAGCCTCGACTGGAACCGCCGCCACCGTCATATGCGGGTGCACACGGCGCTGCATCTCTTGTCTGTGGTGATCCCGCTGCCGGTCAGCGGCGGCAGCATCGGCGCCGATAAGGGACGGCTGGATTTCGATATGCCCGAGGCGCCCGAAGATAAGGAAGCCCTGGCCGAGGCCCTCAACGCGTTGATCGACCGTGATCTTGAGGTGAGCGAAGACTGGATCAGCGATGAGGAGCTGCAGGCCAATCCGGGGCTGGTGAAAACCATGTCGGTGATGCCGCCGATGGGGCAGGGGCGTGTGCGCCTTGTGCGCATCGGCTCGGGCGACGATCAGGTTGATCTGCAGCCCTGCGGCGGCACCCATGTGGCGCGCACCAGTGAAATCGGCCGCATCCGTCTGGGCAAGGTCGAAAAGAAGGGGAAACAGAACCGCCGGGTCTACCTGCACCTCGACAACTGAATCTGAGGTTCTGCGCTAAGCAAACAAACAGCGTCGCTTAGGCGGCGCTGTCTTGGTTTTCGGGAATGTTAGAGTTGTTTTCATCCTGTTCCGGCAACCCCTCGCGCGACAACAGGATCGCAATGGGGCGCAACTCCGGCACCTGCGAACAGATGATCATCATCGCCACCATGATGGGCACCGACAGGAACATGCCCGGCACACCCCAAACCGCGCCCCAGAAGGCGAGGTTGATGATGATCCCAAAGGAGGACAGCCGCAGCGCCCGCCCCATCAGCATCGGATCGATTACCGATCCGTTGACAAACTGGATGATCCCCACGGTGACAAAAATCGCCGCCGTTGGCCCCGGCTCACCAATCTGAACGAAGGTCACCAGTGCCACCAGCACAGTCGCCACGATGGAGCCGATGTTGGGGATATAGTTCAGCACAAAGGTCAAAATGCCCAGGGCCGCCGCCAGCTCCAGCTGGAACACCCCGGCAACCACCCAGACCATCACGCCGGTGACCGCGCTGACGCCGGATTTCACCAGCAGGTAATAGTTCACTCGGTGAATGATGGTGGCCATGATCCGGCCAACCCGCTTGGCCTGTTCCTCATCGCCGATGAAGTTGACCAGCTTGGTGGAAAACCAGATCCGCTCGGCGAACAGGAAACCCACAAAGAGGATCACCAGAACGGTTGCCGACATCAGGTTGCCTGCTTGGCCCGCAGCCGTGCTGAGGTAACTGCCCACATTGATCGAGCTGACCGTGTCAAAGACCGACTTCTCAACATCCTCACCGATCCAGGCAAACATCGCCGCAACCGCGCCCGGCAGGCTCTCTGCGTAGCTGAGCGTGGTGGTCAGAACGGTGTTGAGCTGGCTCAAAATGATGGAGGTCAGCGTCAGCATCCCGGCAGAGATCAGCAAAAGCGCCGTGATCGTGGCCAGAAAATTCGGAATGCGAAACGGCCCGATCCGTTGGCGCGCGATGAAGTTGATGGCGTCACTGGTCAGGGAGAACAGCACAATGGCCGTGGCCAGCGAAATCAGCAGAAACCGCGCCTGTACCAGCAGAAACAGCACCACCGCAAAGGCGATGATAACCAACGCCCCTGTCTGAACCCGCTGCATCTGTGATTTCTTCGGGTCCGCCCCCGTCAGACGACGGGCAACAGGGGGACGATGCGGACTTTGGTTCATCACGTGTGCTTTCAGCTCATGAGGCGTGTCGCGTGACTATGTTCCAAGCGCGTCAAGGATACAACAACCCCGCGCCATTTCCCGCCTCACATTTGCGCGCTATCGTGCCGATTGCCCGAACCGGCGGCAGCCTGTGACCGGAACAGACGCCGCCGCGGTATCATTGGGTCGCGCACCTTGAGGGGGCGGGGCGGATCAAAAAAATTCGGTGCCGTGGCAGAAGTTTGCATTTTGGGCTTGCGACCGATGATGAGCTCTAATAAATGATGGCCCAGTTAGAGAGGTGGCCGAGTGGTCGAAGGCGCGCGCCTGGAAAGTGCGTAGGCGGGAGACCGTCTCGAGGGTTCGAATCCCTTCCTCTCTGCCATATTTCCTTTTTGTTTGATCTGAGTAGGCCGCTTTATGCGGTCTTTGTCTTTTGTTTCTATGGTCTTGATGCGATTTGTGGATTCCCTTGAGCTATCTTCGCTTCTGCACAATCCTGTTCATAGAGTGGTGTAAAATGTCGTATGGACTTGGCGCTCCGTGGCACGTTGACAAAGAAACGCGTGGAGACCCTCGGCGCTGGGCGGCCTGGCGATGGCAATGGGCAGTACCTGGTTGTTGACCCATCCGGTGCGCGGCGCTGGATTGTTCGGGTGGTTGTTAAGGGGCAGAAGAACCGACGTGGCGGGCCGCTGCGGACTGACTTTGGTCTGGGCAGCGCAGAGTTGGTGACCCTGCCACAAGCACGGGAACGGGCGCTGGAATATCGCCGCATGGCGAAGCAGGGTCTCAATCCTCGCTACAACGCCACGCGGGAGATCCCGAGTTTCGAGGAAGTGGCCCAACAGGTGCATATTGAACGCCTGCCCACCTGGAAGAATGCCAAACACGGCGCGCAATGGATCAACACGCTGCGTGACTACGCCTTCCCCAAAATCGGCCGCATGCCGGTGGACAGTATCGGTCAGCCTGAGGTGCTGATGTGCCTTTCCCCAATCTGGACAGAGAAACATGAAACCGCTCGGCGGCTGGCGCAGCGGATCAAGATTGTCTTGGATGTTGCCAGATCTAAAGGGTTCCGGTCTGGGGAGAACCCGGTCACCGCCATCAAAGAGGGGCAGGTCTTGCCCAAAGTGAAGGCCAAGCCCAAACACCATGAGGCGATGCGCTGGCAGGATGTTCCTGCCTTTTACGCCGCGCTGAAGCGCAAGAAGGCCATGTCTGCCAATGCGCTGATGTTCACATGCCTTACCGGATCGCGCACCGGCGAGGTTCTGGGCTTGCGCTGGGCGGAGTTGGATTTTGACCAGCGCCTTTGGATCTGCCCAGCGGAGCGGATGAAGACCGGTGAAGAGCACCGTGTGCCGCTGACGGATGAGATGTTTGCGATCCTGGAACCGCTCAAGGCGCTGCAGTCAGACTATGTTTTTGAAGGACAGAAACGCCATCAGCCGCTCTCCAACATGTCGATGCTCATGCTGCTCCGGCGGATGCAGGTTGAGGGGGTAACGGTGCATGGCTTCCGCTCCACCTTTCGGGATTGGGCGGCCGAGGTTGCGAATGTGCCGCGTGAGGTTGCGGAGAAGAGCCTGGCGCACAGCGTCGGCTCCGAAGTGGAGCGCGCTTATGCGAGATCCGACCTCTTGGAAAAGCGGCGGGACTTGATGCGCCTGTGGTCGCGATACGTCACATCAGGGATCAGCGGAGAGCAATCTAATGCAAGTACGACTGAATGAACCTCAATGCGCCGCTCTGGGACTGTTTCGCATGGCGCTCAGTGAGGCGACGGCAGCAGATCGTCTGAGCGCAATCGAGGTGATGCGACACGAGGTAGTCAGTATGGGGTTGGACAGCTTTCCGATCACTGAGGCGTCGAGTCCTCAGTTTGTACGGTGGGCCGCAACCACCGCACCGCCTCGTTATGAGGCGGCCCATGCGTTCCATGAGATTGCCCAGAGGTATGAGAGCAAGAATGAGCGCCACCTCAATATCGCTGAGTTCATTGGCAAGAAGGTCTGGGACAGCATTCAAGCCCGGAGGTTCCAGGGGCTGCAGGTCGCTGGCGGCTTGCTGGAGCAGACCTCGGACTACGCCCGCGACATGGGGGTCCGTGGCGCAAAAGACCTCGACGTTCTGCGTAAAATTTGGAAACGGTACCGTGGTGTTGTGCATTTGGGCATGGCCATGGACTACGTTGAGGAACACCCAGAGATGCGCGCGCATGTGCTGCACCTGGCTGAGCGCATTCGATTGGGGCTCAGCACCAACTGCCCTAAGGGCACAAATGCTTCATATGTAGATCCGCAAGCGCAGATTTCTTTCTTATATGTTTCAGACCGTTAGGGTCCCCGATTTGTAAATCGGGGACTGCCGGGGCTGGGTGCTGGGCGTCAATTCATTCGCTGTCATTCAACACAGCGAAAGGAAACCCAGACGTGCCGAACCTATTTGAAGACGATCGCTGCTACGTCTTGGGGGATACTGAACTCGAGATTTTGGGGGATCGCGATAAACTGGCGCAATGGCGCCACAAGGGCGTTGGTCCCGCCTATTACAAGATCGGCGGCAAGGTGATTTATCGTGGCTCCGACTTGAATGCTTGGTTGGCCGCCAATCGCGTTGAGCCGTCTCGGGACAGCACGCGATGATGGTCAAGTTGTCAGCCACTTCCGCAACCCAACACGTTTCGTGTGACGTGATTGGCGGTGCTCCATGAGCCGGTCGTATAAAGGCCTGCGATTGAAGAAGAACCGGGTCTATGCGACCGAGGACCTCCAGCGCGCTTTTTCCGTGACAGCGAACACCATTTCGAATTGGGTCCAGGCTGGCTTGCAGCCCTCGGATCGCAAGCGTCCCTATGTGTTCGGTGGCGAGGTGGTGACAGCGTTCCATAAAGCGCGCCAGGAACGGATGCGCACGCGGTTGAAGCCAGGGGAGTTCAAATGCACGGGCTGCAACTCGACGGTGTTTTCCTGACGCGTGTAGCCTAGAAATCACCGGAACGTCTAACGGTGCCAATATGGCATTTGGGCAGTGTGCGGAGTGCCGCTGCCACATCAGAAAGTTCGTTTCTGAGGCTGATTTGGCGGTGTTTGAGACGTTGCGCAATCCAAACACCACCGTGGACTCATCACACGAAGAAATTGGCCGAGGTCCCGGTGGTATTGGGATGAGCGCGGAAACGGATGCACCGCGCGTGTGGCCGGCAAATGACCGGCTTGTCTATGACTGGCAGGTTCACGCAGGTCGGCTGGCGGAGCAGACTGTAGATCAGCACCTCGCAGCAATCCGGTTTATGGAGGACGTTCTGCACGGGAAAGCCTTCGATCGGCTCACAATCCGGGATGTCGATCAAGTGCGCTCTGCCTTGAAGGAGGCGATGGCGACAACCGGGGACGGCCAGAAGTCACGCTCCACAGCGTCACATCAGGCCTCTCAGAACATGAGTTTCCTACAATGGCTGATCAAACAGGATGGCTACAAACGTCTGCCTGCCGACCTGCCGAGTTACATCCAACTGCCGAAATCGGCCTATGCCAAAGCAATGCCGAAGGCGGAAAAGGCCTACGCGTCCTTGGAAGAAGCGGAGGCGCTTCAGAAGTCGTGACACCACGAGCATCATTTCGCAGACAGGGGCTATGTGGGGCGCAATGGCTAGAGCAACGCCGAGGAAAATTGATCTCACCGTTGGAGGTCCAGCCAAGGAGTGTGCAACTAACTGGCCCAAAACATCGGCGTTGCAATTCTCCTGATAGCTCGAAGTAAGATGAACCTAAGGTGTCACCAATCTTTACAGTATGCCTCTCAGGCCATCGTTGGGGCAGCCTGCAACGTCTTTGTTCCGGTTCGACGGTTACATCGCTTCCAGTGTATGGGAGAGGCCATTTCGGATGTGGGCTTCCAAGATGTCACGCGCTTTTTGGGTGTCCCGCGCCAGCGCGGCGTCGAACATTGCGCGGTGCTCCGCTACGGCGACATCGCCGCGGTAGGTCAGGACAAGCATCTGATAACGCAGATACTTGTCGAAAATGGTGGAATGTAGCGCAAGAAGGTTTTTGGAATTGCAGGCTGCGATCAAGGCTTGATGAAATTCCCAATCATAGCGCTTCCAAAGTTCCACGTCGGAGTTGTCTCCTGCGAGGAGCTTTTGTTCCATGAGGTGAAGTTTGTGATGCGCGGCGACAAGGTTTCCTTCCCAATCCGTATCACCGTTCTCAATGGATTGCTCCAGGGCGTGGCATTCAAGCAAAACACGAAGTTCGGTGATTTCAATCAGGTCTTCGCGCGAAACCGGTGTGACACGAAATCCGCGTTGCTCAGGGGCTTCGACAAAACCATCGCTGGTCAGCCGGTTCAGTGTTTCCCGCAAGGTCGAATTGCTTGTTGAGTAACGCTCTTTCAGCGCCTCAAGCTTGAGCTTTGAGCCAGGCTCCAGGACACCAAAAATGATGTCGTGTTTGATGCGCTGGTAGGTGCTGGATCCGATGGTCGCCGTTTGCTTTGTCATCACTTGTCCGATGATTTTGGAATTAACCAGCATTTATCACGGGAGCGACAGTGCGGCAACCTGCACAAAAATGAGATGAATTTAAAAATGTCAGATATTATTGCGAATCGCATATTGCCCGACTAAACTAGCTTCAGAACGATGCGCGGACGGGGCGCTGGGAGGGGCAGCATTGAAAAAGAACTTAAAAATTGCGATTGCGGGCGTTGGACTGGTCGGTAAACGCCATGCTGCGGCGCTGGCGCAACTGCAAGATGCTGCCCTCTCCGCAATTGTGGATCCAAGTGAAGATGGCCGCGCCTTCGCCGCATCTGCCGGGGTGCCTTGTTACGAAACCCTCGAAGCGCTGTTTGACAAAAATGCTCCGGACGGGCTTGTGCTGGCCACGCCTACGCCACTGCATGTTGGTCAGGGCCTCATTGCAATTGATTGCGGTTGTCCGGTGCTTGTGGAAAAGCCTTTGGGAACAACCGCTGCCGAAGCGCTCGCGCTTGTGGCTGCATCCGAGACCTCTGGCGTGTCGTTGTTGGTTGGCCATCACAGGCGGCACAATCCACTAATCCAGAAGGCGCATCAGGTTATATCTGCCGGAGATCTGGGCGAACTGCGCGCCGTTCAGGCGACCTGTTGGTTCTATAAACCCGATGCCTATTTCGATCAGGCCCCCTGGCGCAAAGAGAAGGGGGCAGGGCCGATCTCTGTCAATCTGGTGCATGATATTGATCTGCTGCGTTACCTGTGCGGTGAAGTGAAAACCGTGCAGGCGCTGACAGCGCCTTCACGCAGAGGCTACGCGAACGAAGATGTTGCTGGCGCGGTGTTGGGATTTGCAAATGGTGCAGTGGGTACGCTCACGGTCTCAGATAGCATCGCCGCACCGTGGAGCTGGGAATTGACCTCTCGTGAATACCCGATTTATCCGCCGACGCCGGAAAGCTGCTATTTGATTGGCGGTTCGACGGGGTCACTTTCGGTGCCGGATCTGCGGCTGTGGTCGCATTCAGGTGGCGCGCCGGATTGGTGGACGCCAATTGCGGCCAGTTCGCTGACACGGGCGGCCTCTGATCCATTGGTCAACCAGATGGCTCATTTTGCCTCTGTTGTCCGCGGGGAAACTGCTCCTCTGGTGTCGGGACGTGAGGGGCTACGTACACTTCAGGTGATTGAAGCGATCCAAAAAGCTGGGGAAACCGGTTTGGTTCAGCACATCAATGACCTGCAGGTGACTGAAAAGTATAAAGAAAATGAGGGAGTCTAAATAATATCTGATATTTTGTAAAAAATATTGCAAAAATCAGAGAGTCAGGCAAATCTATCAACGAGCTTTCACAAATCGCTCAAAGGGAGGACTACAATGTTTAAGAAATTCTCGCGCCGTGCCGCGATCACTGCACTTGTTGCTGCAGGGGTTGTTGCGGGCAGCACCGGGGCCAGCTTCGCGGACAAACTGCAACTCAGACTCGCAACCTCGGGGTCTGAAACGGATCAGCGCTCGGTCGCGATGGCAGAAGTCTTCGCACCTATGGTCGCTGACTTCGCCAGCTACGAGCCAAGCTACAACGGCACCATCTTTGCCCAAGGCACTGAACTGGACGCGATTTCGCGTGGCAACCTTGAGATGTCGATCACCTCGGCTCAGGAGCTGGCGCAGTTCTTCCCTGAATTTTCGATCTTCACGGCAGGATACGTCCATCAGGATGCCGCCCACCAGGTTGCGGTGTTCAATGATCCTCTGATGGATGCCTTCAAAGCCAAGGCCGAAGATGAGCTGGGTGTAAAACTGCTATCGGTTATGTATCTGGGCCGTCGTCAGGTGAACCTGCGCCAAAGCCCCGATGACCTGAAGGTCATGACGCCGGCAGATCTGGCAGGGGTTAACCTGCGGATGCCGGGGACCGACGCATGGCAGTTCCTGGGAAAAGCACTGGGCGCCGCCCCGACCCCCATGGCGTTCTCCGAGGTTTACACCGCTCTGTCGACCGGTGCGGTTGATGGTCAGGACAACCCTCTGCCAACCGTCGTAGACGCTAAGTTCTACGAGGTGACGAACCAGATCGTGCTGACGTCGCACCTGGTGGACCTCAACTATATCGCCATCGGCAAAGGTGTTTGGGACGGCATGAGTGCTGATCAACAGGCTATGGTGCAAAAGGCAGCGGATGCCGCGGCAGAAAGCGGCCGGCAGAAGCAGCTGGAGAAGGAATCCAACCTCGTTGCCTTCCTCAAAGATCAGGGGATGACGATCTATGAGCCCGATCTGGCCGCGTTCCGCAATCAGGTGCAGTCGATGTATCTCGATAGCGAGTTTGCTGCGACCTGGCCGGAAGGTGTTCTGGACAAGATCAACGCCCTTGGGAACTAATCAGGGAAGCTAATCCGTCTTTGCGGACCTAGATAAATGGGGAGAACGACGATGCAAACAATACTCAAGTGGTTCTCCCGCATTACCGAAGCGATTGCCGGCGGGTTACTGGCGGCAATCTTCCTGACCTTTCTATTGCAGATTGTTCTCAGGTACTTTTTCACCCCCGCTGGCTGGACGCTTGAGTTGATCGGTATCCTCTGGGTCTGGGTGATCTTCTTCAGCTGTGCCTTTGTCGTACGCGAACAGGATCACGTGAAATTCGACATCATTTACCTGTCTTCGCCACACCGGGCCCGGCAAATCATGTCCCTGGTCGGGGCGGCCGCGATCATCATCGGGATGATCTACACCTATCTGCCAACCTGGGATTACATCGACTGGATGAAGATCCGCAAAACGTCCACGGTGCGTAATCCATTCACAGGGAACAAAATTCCCCTGCGCGACGTCTTCTCGATCTATGCGGTGTTCATGTTGGCCGTCATCCTGCGTTACGCGCTGATGTTCGTGACCGTTCTGCGAGAAGGTCCACCAAAGACTGAGCTTGAGCTGGTCGTCGACGACCTGAATGAAGCCGAAGATCAAAAACAAGCAAAGCTTGACGCGCCGGACGGAGCCGACAAATGAGCCTGGAACTGATGACGTGCCTGCTGACCCTGTTCGTCCTGGCAGGGATCGGAACGCCGATTGGATACTCAATTTTGTTGGCGTCGATCGCCTACCTTGGTGTTGCTGGTCTGGATGTGGCGTTGGCGGGTGAAAAAATCCTGCAGGGCTTTTATCGCAGCACCATCCTACTTGCTGTTCCGCTGTTCATTGTGGCGGCCAACATCATGAATGCCGGTTCAATCACGGATCGTTTGCTGAACTTCTGTGTGGCCGCTGTTGGACGGTTCAAAGGGGGCTTGGGTCACGTAAATGTTGTGGCATCGCTGATCTTTTCGGGCATGTCCGGTTCGGCGGTGGCGGATGCAGCGGGCATTGGCAAAATTATCATCGAAATGATGACCAAGGACGGTCGCTACGGGCGTGGCTATGCAGCGGCGATCACGGCGGCGTCGGCAACGATCGGCCCGATCATCCCGCCGTCCATTCCGATGGTGCTTTACGCGTTGGTGTCCAAAGCCTCCATTGGTTCGCTGTTCCTTGCAGGGATCCTGCCTGGTCTGATCATGGGGATCGTCTTGATGGCGATGAACTATTATCTGGCGGGCAAGCGGGGTTTTGCACTCGAAGATCCAATCCCGCTAAGTGAATTGCCTCGCAAAACCGCCAACGCATTTCCGGCCCTATTGATGCCTGCAATCCTGCTTTATGGCATCTATGGCGGGGTCACGACCCCAACCGAAGCTGCTGCGGTTGCTGCCTTCTACGCACTCTTGCTGGCGGCGTTGTTCTATCGCGCTTTGTCATTGCGAGGCCTTTACCGCGTCTTCGTGGACTCGGCGCGGTCCTCTGCTGCCGTTGGCGTTGTGATCGGTGGTGCGTTCATCCTGAACTTCATCGTTATTCAGGAACAAATCCCGCAGAGCATCTCAGCCCTGCTGGAGGGGGCGGATGTCAGCCCGCTGCTGTTTTTGATTGCTGTAAACGTTCTGATCCTGTTGTTGGGGTGCGTTCTGGACGCGACCACGATCATTCTGGTGATTGTACCGTTGTTCATTCCAACCTGTCAGGCGCTTGGGATCGATCTGGTGCATTTCGGCGTTCTTGTCGTCGTGAACTCGATGATTGGATTGATCACCCCGCCTTATGGGATCTTGCTTTTTGTTATCAATGCGGTGACGGGCATTCCTCTGCGCGAAATCATCTCAGAGATTTGGGCCTTCCTGGCGGTTCTTATCGCAGCACTGTTATTGCTGATCACCTCTCCGGACCTTGTTCTCTGGCTGCCCCGGCTGTTGGGCTACCAAGGCTAAGACAATGACACTCGCGATTTCTACAACATCTATCCCCGGGTCGCTGGCGGATAAGGTGGCCGCTATTGCCAAGGCTGGCTTCACAGGCCTCGAACTGCATGAGCCTGATTTCACTGGATTTCATGGTTCGGCGCATGATCTGCGCACGATGGTTGAGGACTGTGGCCTCAAGACGAACCTGCTCAAGCCATTCAATGATCTGGAAGGCTGGGAAGGGGTGGCCCGGCGGCGCAGCTTTGACAGGCTTGAACGCAAGTTTGACCTGATGCAATCGCTTGGCACAGATTTGCTGCTGGTTGGGGCATCGTCAGCTGAGACCGATGATGACGCCCAACTGCAAGCCGATTTGGCAGAAGCTGCTGAACGCGCCGCGGCGCGAGGGGTGCGTCTTGCCTATCTGGGATTGCCATGGGCGGGGCATGTGCGGTCAGATGCACAGGCCCTGTCATTGGTCGAAACCGTGGATCTCGCCAACCTTGGGCTGGCGCTAAACAGTTTCCTCTCGCTTGCGGATGGCACCAAACCGGCCGCTCTTCGGAGCGTTCCTGCCGATAAGATCTTTCACGTTCAATTGTCGGACGCACCTAAGGTGAGCGCAGAAATGCGCAGCATGAAACGGCACTTTGGTTTGTTGCCGGGGCAGGGCAGGTTGAACCTGGCAGGCTTTGTCAAAGTGCTTGCGCGGGGGGGATACAAAGGCCCCTGGTCGATTGCGCGGGTGAATGAGCACAGCCCGCTACCGGGCGGGCGAACAATGGCCGTCGACGGCTATCGCGCCCTGGTAAACCTGTTGGATGCTGTATCGCGGGAGGATCCCGCGCTACGTTTCGACATTCCGCAGCTCCCCCCGCCTGTATACAGTTCTGGTTTTGAATTTATCGAATTTGCGGTGGATTCAACGTCTGGCAGCGCGCTGACCAACCTGTTGTCATCCATGAGTTTTCGCATGGAACGGCGGCATCGAACCAAGTCCGTTGAGTTGTGGCGGCAAGGGGCCGTCAATATTGTTGTAAACTCGGATCAAGATGGTTTCGCCCGCAAAGCTTTTGAAGAACACGGCCCGTCTGTTTGTGACATGGGGCTTCGGGTTCGGGATGCGGCACAGACGGTTGAACGGGCAACTGCATTGGGAACGACGGCCTTTTCCCAGCCTGTCGGCACCGGTGAGCTAGACATTCCAGCCATTCGTGGGGTGGGGGGGAATGTCGTCCACTTCATCGATGAAAAATCAGACCTGCATCGGGTGTGGGATATCGAGTTTGAGCCGGTGGCCAAAACGGAAGCGCGCCAACCCGCAGGTCTACGCCGTGTGGACCATGTGGCCCAAACCATGCGCCACGAAGAAATGCAGAGCTGGCTGCTCTATTATTTGTCGACGTTTGAGATGGCCAAGTCACCCGTTGTCGACGTGGCCGATCCTTCAGGGATCGTCCATTCGCAAGTCATTGAAAGCCCGGAAGGCGAGGTGCGGCTGAACCTCAACGGTGCCGAAGGGCGACGTACGTTTGCGGCGGGGTTCTTGGCAGACCGATTTGGTGCTGGTGTTCAACACATCGCATTTTTGACCGACGACATTTTTGAAACCGCAGCGCAGTTGGAACGGAACGCGTTCCCACGACTGTCGTTTTCTCCCAATTACTACGACGATCTTCAGTCTCAATTTGATCTGTCGGATGAGTTTGTCGAAGCGTTGCGCGCGGCAAATATCCTCTATGACCAGCACAATGGAACCGAATATTTCCAGATTTATAGCCAACCCATCTTCGGGGGATTCTTCTTTGAGATCGTTGAACGTCGCAACGGCTATGCCGGCTACGGCGCACGCAATGCCTCCGCGAGACTGGCCGCCCAAATTCACAACCAACGCAAAATGGAGAATGGGTGATGAGAGCGGGGTTAATCGGGCAGGGTATACAAGCGTCGCTGACACCTGACATGCATGTGGCCGAAGGTCGGGCGTTGGGGTTGAGGTATGAGTACCGCCGGATCGACGCCAATTGTGTACCCCACCGAAATTCATCTTTGACAGATCTGGTTTCTGAGGCAGAGCAGAGCGGGTTTGTTGGTTTGAACGTGACCCATCCGTTCAAGCAACAGATCGTGACGCTGCTTGATGAGAAGAGCGAGGTCGTGACCTTGCTTGGCAGTGCAAACACGATTGTGTTTCAGGACGGCAAGCGCATTGGGCATAACACCGACTATATCGGATATCGCTCGGCCCTGCGACGGGCCTTGCCGCGGGCGCCGATTGATACGGTTCTGTTGGTCGGGGCGGGAGGTGCAGGGCGCGCAGTGGCTCTGGCCTTGCTGGATCAAGGCACACGGAACCTCATCCTCTATGATCGCAATCCTGCGCAAGCGCACTCGCTGTGCGATGTGTTGCGGCTCGCGCGGCCTCAAGCGCTCGTTCGTGTTGAGAAGGATCTGACTGCCGTGGATTGGTCGGCAATCGATGGTGCGGTGAATGCGACGCCTGTCGGCATGAAAGAGTATCCCGGTTTGCCCTTCGAGCCACAGCGGCTCAGACTAGGTAGCTGGGTGTCCGATATCGTCTATTTCCCAAGAGAAACAGAACTGATCAAGGCCGCACGCCAAGCTGGGCTGAGGGTCATGGATGGCACAGGCATGGCTGTGTACCAAGCGGTGACTGCCTTTCAATTGTTCACCCAACGCAGCCCGGATCCCGACCGCATGGTGCAGCGGTTTGACCAGCTGTCACAAGAAAACTCAAAGGATGCGCAATGTCTATGAAGGCACAGGAAAATGGCACGGACGCAGATGCCGTCCGGCATTGGTGGCGTACTGAAATCATCGACATGGAACCCGGTCGCATTGCCTTTCGCGGTCACCCGGTGGAACAGCTGATCGGCAACGTCAGTTTTGCCCAGATGATCTGGCTGATGCTACGCGGTGATCTGCCGACAGCAAGCGAAGCATCGCTGCTGGAAACCGCCTTGGTCGCTGGGGTGGATCACGGGCCCCAAGCGCCGTCGATTGCTGCCGCGCGGATGGCTGCAACCTGTGGTCTTGGTCTGAACAATGTGATGGCGACAGCAGTCAACATGTTGGGGGATGTGCACGGCGGCGCAGGGGAACAATGTGCCGAACTTTATGACCTGATCGCGGAGCGTTTGAAAAGCGGTGAGGATCTGGAAAGTGCAACGCGCGCAGGCCTTGATGATTGGCGCGCTGAGCATGGAAAAATCGTTTCGGGTTTTGGTCACAGATTTCACAAACCCGTCGATCCCCGCGCGCCGCGCTTGATGGCCCTTGTCCGACAGGCGGCGAAGGCCGGTACAGTTTCGGGGCATTTCGCTGACATTGGGGAGGCCGTTCAGATAGAATTGGCCAGACAACGCGGCGGGCGACCGATCGCAATGAACATCGACGGCGCGACAGCCGTGATTTTCTGTGAGCTTGGGTTCCCGGCGCCGCTGTCGCGCGGGTTGTTTTGCCTCTCCCGCTCGGTTGGTGTTCTGGCCCATGCGTGGGAACAAATGAACCAGGGCGGACGAAACAAGGGGCCAATGCCGCCGCAGTACTTGCCCCTCTACCAGGGAAAACGAAACAAAGACGAAGCCAGAGAAAATGCAGAATGACGCTTCGAAATCCTTCCGGGTCGGCTTGATTGGATGTGGCCGCATCAGTGACATCTACCTCACAACACTCGCCAAATTCGCTCATATTGAGGTGGTGGCCTGTGCTAGCCTCGATCTGACCGAAAGCCGCGCGAAGGCGGCGCAACACGGGATCGGGCGGGCCTGCTCTGTTGCTGAAATAATCGATGATCCATCCATTGATTGTGTTTTGAACCTGACAATTCCAGCCGCCCATGCCGAGGTGACACGGCAGGCCTTGATGGCGGGCAAACATGTCTATTCTGAAAAGCCCTTTGTGACAGATATTGCTGAGGGGCAGGCGCTGATTGCTCTGGCCAAGCAGAAAAACCTGAAACTTGGAAATGCGCCGGATACGTTTCTGGGCGGTCGTTGGCAAACTGTGCGCCGCTTGATTGATGAAGGAACGATTGGGCGTCCAACCGGTGTCTTTGCGCATGTCGGAACACATGGCACCGAAAGGCATCATCCCAACCCAGATTTCTACTACCAGCGTGGCGGCGGGCCGCTGTTGGATCTGGGGCCTTACTATCTGACCGCGATGGTCTTTTGCCTGGGCCCGATTGCTCGTGTTGCAGGACTGGGTAACAGGGCATTTGGCACGCGGGCCATCGAAAACGGACCTAGGACCGGCAGCGAAATCCAAGTCGAGGTCGACACCCACAGTGTCAGCCTGCTGGAATTTGACAGTGGCGCCATTGGGTCGATGACCATGAGCTTTGACATCTGGGACAGCGAAACCCCCCGGTTAGAGATCTATGGCGAAGATGGGGTGATCTCGATCCCAGACCCGGACCCTGTGCATGGGGCCAACGACTTTCATGGCCCTGTCTGGTTTCGCACGCGTGAAACATCGCGATGGAGCCATCAGCCAAGGCCACAGGGCCGCGACGATTGGCACGTTGCGGAAAATATCCATGGATTCAACGAAAACAGCCGCGGACTGGGACTTCTGGATTTGGCGCAAGCCGTGGAGGAGAACCGCGCACCGCGTGCCAGCGGGGATTTGGCCTTTCATGTGTTTGAAGTGATGGACGCGATAGAGTGCGCGCCTGCACTTGGATCATATCAGGACATCCGCAGCCGTTGTGAGGTGCCCGCACCACTGCCCGTTGATTTCTTGCAAGCACACGTGCGCGCGACCCAGGAGGTGGCAAATGCCGATTAATAACATTGATATTGCGGAGCCCTTCTTTGGCCTGCGGCACGTTTCAGATGAACCCCGGTTGGAGGTTGAAGATCGGACGATTGTTGTGAACCTGGGGGAGCACGACATTGGTGTTGAGCAACAGAAACTGGCGCCGCTTCAATCCGCGATTTTTGCCAACGTTACGTTGACCGATGTGACCCGTGCGATCCTGATAGAACGGTTTGAAGGGCATGGGGCCGACGCAGCCTTATGTGCCGCTGTCCGCGATCAATGGCCGACCGCATTTGAGGTGCGTGGCGAGGAGCGCCTGCGCGGTGTGGAACACTACATGTCCCCAAAGGCTTACGTCGGTAATCTGGGGCTAAGCCTTTATCATTCCGCCTCTGTTCCGCTGAATGTCGGATTGCATCGCGAACACCCGTTCTGTCCGGTGCCGGGGTTCCGCGAAGTTCACACGCAGGTTGTGGGGTTTGGCAAAATGCAGCAGTGCAAACGCCGCGATCCAGCAACGCTATACCTGGAGGAACCAATGGCCCCCGGTATGACACATCGACCGATGTATGACGCAGAGGGCAATTACCCCTGGCATCAATATGAAACCACAACGCCCAGTATCTTCATGGCCATCGAGCTGTTGCCAGAAGGCGCTGATGTGCCAGCAATCGGAGGCCGCGATGACTGAACGACTTCTTCCTGAGAGTTTTGATTTTGACGGCCCCTTTCCAAAGCTGTCACGCCGATTGAGGCTGGGCGTTGTGGGCGGGGGACGTATCTCGGCGACACAAACAACGGCCGCCCGCCTGTCCGACCTATGGGAGGTCACTGCCGGCGCCTTGTCTTCGGATGCCGCACGGTCCAAGGCGCGCGGGGCAGAGTGGTATTTGCCGCAAGAGCGTTGTTACACATCCTTCGAAGATATGGCGCGTGCCGAAGCTGCCCGTCCCGACGGGGTGGATGCTGTTATGATTACCACGCCCAATCACCTGCATTTTGCTGCCGCCAAAGCGTTTCTGGAGGCGGGGATCGATGTCCTGTGTGACAAACCGCTGACGAATGAGGTGGGCGAAGCCGAGGACCTCGTGTCTATGGCGGCGCAGACCGGTCAGGTTTTTGGCGTAGGCTATGTGATGTCGTGTTTCCCCATGATCCGACAAGCCCGCGAAATTGTTGCGGCGGGACAGATTGGCAAGATCAACCAAATTCACGTTGAATTTCTGCAAGACTGGATGACCCCACAAGACGTGGAAGATGCCCCGCATGTGAAATGGCGGTTAGATCCTAAGGTCTCTGGCCCGACCAGTTGTGTCGGCGATATTGGCACACATGCCGCGCATTTGGCGTCCTTTGTGTCCGGGCTGGACATGACCCATCTCAGAGCGGAGTTTCACGTATGTGGGGCGCCCAAACCGCTGGAGGACACCGCCTTCATGTTCACGCGCTACGCGGGTGAGGTTCCCGGCACCCTCATGGCGACCCGATTGGCGCCAGGTAATCGCGGGGGGCTGCGTCTGCGGATCTATGGTTCCGAAGGTGGTGTAGAATGGGATCTGGAACAGGCCGAACAGTTGAAACTTAACATCTATGGTCAACCAGATCAGCTACTTAGCCGTGGGCACGGACATGGCCTGAGTGCAAGAACAGAACGCCTGGTGCGTGCTGGGCGCGGTTTCCCGGAAGGGATCATCGAGGCCTGGGCCAATCTATATACAGAGCTGGCGATGGCCGTCGCCGCCCGCAGGGATGGCGTGGCGATACCAGAAGGGTGGCTGGCGTTTCCAAAAGTGTCAGAAGGCGCCAACGGGGTGCGATTCATCGCGGCTTCGGTGCGTTCGAATACGGCGCAAGGCAGCTGGACGTCGATCCCCTAGTTTTCTTGGCAGTCGCAAAGGCAGATTGGCGCTCGGAGGTCCCGGGCGTCTTTTTTTGCAGTAGAGAATGATTGATAAAAATAAAAATGTCAGATATTTTTATAAACATGAGTTGAAATTGAGATTCGCTGACAATTGAGGGCAGGATGACGCAGCAAGGCAGTCAAACGAAAGCAGAGCCGCTTTATTCGCTTGCGCATCTTACGTTGATCAACGCGACACCGGCTGAATTGGTCTATATTGCCGCGCGTGCCGGTTATGATGCGGTGAGCCCGCGCTTTATCCCGATGAAAGTCCCGGGTGAGTTCTCCGAAACCCCGGTAAGCAAGGCGCAGATCCAGGCGACCAAGACAGCTTTGGCGACAACGGGTGTAAAAGTGCTGGATGTTGAGCTGGCGCGGATCACCGAAGATGTCGATCCACGCAGTTTTGAACGCGCGCTGGAGCTTGGTGGGGAGTTGGGCGCGAGGCATATGATCATGTCTGCCTGGACACCGACGCGGGATGACCGGAACTTTTTGATCGATGTCTACGCCGAGACCTGTGATCTGGCCGCGGGGTATGGCCTGACCGTGGATTTGGAGTTTCCCAGCTTTTCCAGATTGCGCACCTTGGATGAAACACTCGACATTGTGCGGGCAGCAGACCGGCCCAATGGCGGGATATTGGTGGATACGCTATACCTCCACCTAAGTCGGGTGGATCTGGGGGAGCTGCTGCATGTCCCCTCAGAGCTGTTTCACTTCCTCCATATCTCGGATTGTTTGCCCGGCATCGCGGACACGCGCGAAGGGATGATCCAGCTGGCGCGCGATGCACGTCTGTATCCGGGGGAGGGGTGGATCGACTTCAACGGCATCATCGAACGGATGCCGCCGATGAACTACTCCATCGAATTGCCCAACCAAAGCCGTGTGGCTGAACTGGGCTACGAAGAACATGCGCGCCGCTGTCTGCAACATGCAAAGCGCACTTTCGGTGCTGCCCGTTCGCAGCGCCGCGTCATTGATACCCCAACATTGAAAATCAAAGAGGACCACCATGGGCAAAGAGCTCACTGATGCAGATCGCCAGTTGGCGGCAGACATGTTGGCGCGTGCCCGCGTCGCCATGTCCGAGATTGAAGACTGGAGTCAGGAAAGCCTGGACCGGCTGTCTCAGGCCATCGCTTGGTATGCAGGCAACGAGGAGACGTTTACGCGGCTGGCCAAGCAGGGCGTAGATGAAAGCGGTATTGGTGACCGCGATGGCCGCCCCGCAAAACGGTTCAAGATCCACATGGTCTTGCGCGATGTCCTGCGTACACCTTCGACTGGCGTTGTCGAGGTCGACGAAGAAAAGGGGCTGGTCAAATATGCAAAGCCGGCTGGCGTGATCGCGTCACTCATTCCGATGACTAATCCGGCCATGACGCCGCCTGTCACGGGCGTATCAGCTGCCAATGCGCGCAATGCGGTGATTTTTTCGCCGCATCCAAGGACCGCCCACACAACCTATGAAATGGTTGAGGTGATGCGCGCCGCCTGTCGCGCTGCGGGCGCCCCGGAAGACTTGTTTCAGGCCATTCGGAAACCTTCGATCCCCCTGACGCAACACTTGATGGAAATCTGCGACCTGACCTTGGCCACGGGCGGCAAGCCAATGGTTAAGGCGGCCTACAGCTCTGGCCGGCCGGCGTACGGTGTTGGGGCAGGAAACTCGTCAATCGTTATTGATGAAACTGCCGACATCGAAATCGCCGCTCAGAACAGTCGGATTTCAAAAACCTCGGATTTTGGCTCCGGGTGTTCTGCGGATGGCAACATCATCATTCAGCGGTCGGTCTATGACCAAATGGTCGCTGCGCTGGTAGCAGAAGGGGGCTATCTGTGTAACGCCGAGGAAAAGGCCAAGCTTGAAGCCGCCATGTGGGATGACAAGGGCAATCGTACCTTTCCCACCATTGCATGCCGTCCGCAGCAAACGGCCGAAGTTGCAGGGTTTTCGATCCCTGAAGATCGCAAATTCCTGATGGTGGAAAATCAGGGGCAGATCGGGGCAGAGCATAAGTTTTCCAAAGAAAAACTGACCACGCTGATGGCACTTTACCACTTTGAAACATTCGATGATGCGCTGGATACCGTAAGCCAGATCTACGCTGTTGGGGGCAAGGGCCATTCCTGCGGGATCTATAGCCACAATAACGAAAACATTGATCGGCTCGCCCGACTTGCACCCGTCAGCCGCATGATGGTGCGTCAGCCACAGTCCAAAGCAAACGCAGGCGCATGGACCAACGGGATGCCGATGACATCCAGCCTTGGGTGCGGGATCTGGGGCGGCAACATCACCAATGAAAACGTCACAATGAAACATATGATGAACTACACTTGGGTCAGCCGCCCTATCCCCGAGGATCGCCCCTCGGAAGAGGAACTGTTCGGTGAGTTCTTTGGACAGGAGGTCGCGTGATGGATGGTCAGCAGGTCGATAGCCAGACGCAGGGCAAAACGGTTGCCGAACACATCGTCGATTTTCTGGAACGTCGTGAGGTCGAACATGTCTTTGGCCTATGTGGCCACACCAATATTGCGGTGTTGGCGGCTCTGGCCGACAGTCCGATTGAGTTTGTCACAGTGCGACATGAACAGATCGCCAGTCACGCAGCGGACGCTTACGCACGTGTGACGGGCAAGGCCTCGGTGGTGTTGTCGCATCTCTCTCCTGGGTTAACCAACTGCGCCACCGGGGTCGCAAATGCTGCATTGGATTGCATTCCGATGGTGGTGATCGCCGGGGACATCCCGACGCATTACTACGGCAAACATCCCCATCAGGAGGTGAACCTGCACGCGGATGCGGCACAATGGGAAATCTACCGGCCCTTTGTGAAAAGGGCTTGGCGGGTGGACCGCGCGGATTTGATGGCCGAAATCCTGGAAAAGGCCTTCCATCTCGCAGAAAGCGGCCAGCCTGGGCCGGTTTTGGTAAATGTCCCAATGGATATTTTTTCCGAAGTCATCCCGGCCGACGGTTTTGAGCGCGTTGCGCAAAACACCAGAACCCTTTCCAAACCATCTATTGATGATGAAACGGCGCGTGAAATCGTTCAAAAGCTGGCCAATGCACAAAATCCTGTTGCCTACGTCGGTGGTGGCATTTTGTTGGCCCAGGCCAGTGAAGAATTACGTGAGTTTGTTGATCACATGGGATTGCCGGTTGCCCATTCCTTGATGGGTAAGGGGGCGTTGCGTGACGATCATCCGCTTGTGATGGGGATGACCGGCTTTTGGGGCACCAGCCTTGTGAACCAGAGCTGCCTCAAGGCGGACACTATTTTTGCGGTGGGAACACGCTTTAAGGAGGCCGATTGCTCCAGTTGGTATCCCGGCTACACCTTCAATATCGGTGGCAAAGACGATGTGACCAAGGTCATTCATATCGACATTGAGCCGCAAGAAATTGGCCGGAACTACCCAACCGAGATTGGCGTCGTCGCAGATGCGAAAGCGGCTTTGCGGGTCCTGACACGTGTTGCAAAAGAGATGTATCCCGATGGTTTTGCACGGGATGAAAAACGGGCGGAAATCGCAGAGTTTCGCACAGCTTTCAAAGCGTCCAACGAAGACATGCAAACCTCAGCAGCCTTTCCAATGATGCCAGAGCGCATTCTTGCTGACACGCGCAAGGCTCTGCCTGAGGACGCGATTATCACAACAGATGTCGGCTGGAACAAAAACGGTGTTGGGCAACAATTCGATATTCTGACACCGGGATCGATCCTGACGCCAGGGGGCTTTGCGACGATGGGATTCGGCCCTCCGGGGGCGCTGGGCGCGAAACTGGCAGCCCCTGATCGTGTGGTGCTCAGTCTGGTTGGGGATGGTGGTTTCGGTCAAAACCCTGCCGCGCTGGCGACGGCGGTTGAGCTGAACCTTGGGATTATCTGGTTGGTTATGAACAACAACGCCTTTGGCACCATCGCTGGCCTGCAAAAGGCCCACTATGGGCTCACCTACGGGACCACGTTCCCCGGCAGCGCAGCTCAGCCAGAACATGGGCCGGATTATGCCGCGATAGCGCGTGCTTACGGGGCGGATGGGATCAAGATCAACAGCGCGGAAGAGCTGTTGCCGACACTTGAGGCGGCGATGGCAAGTGGTCGGCCAACTGTTCTGGATGTGCCGATGATCAACAATCCAACGCCCACAACTGGCCACTGGAATATTTTGGACATCTATTCTCCCGATGCGGATGTCAGCCATGTTTCAACGGATTAATTGCACCGTTTGTCCAAAGGATCGGGGCGCTCAAGCCCCGATCCCAATCGGAGACCGATCATGTTCAAAAACGTCCTAATTCCTGTTGCCCTAGATCATTTAGACGCTTTGCCGAAGCAGGTCGCATGTGCACGTCAAATGCTTGCTGATGATGGCCATCTCACGGCACTGACTGTGTTGGAGAGCCTGCCGAGCTATGTAGCTGAATATGCCGTGATTGAGCGCAGCCCGAAAGAGTTCCTGCAAAATGCGCAGGAGGTTCTAAGGTCCGCGCTAAAGGATCACCCGGAAATCGGATGCAAGGTTGGGACCGGTAAACCGGGCGTTGCGATTGTTGAGGCTGCCAGCAAGATGGGGGCCGATCTGATCGTGCTTGCCGCACAGCGACCAGGCAGCGAAGGCTACGCCCTGGGGTCGACAACCTCTCGCATTTGCAGGCGCGCCTCCTGCTCTGTGTTGATCGTTCGATAGAGAGAATTTGTGGCAAATGCATCGTGCCGTCGGCCCCAACGTGACATTTCGTGGGGCTTTTGAGACGCTAGGGGGGCTGGTCGGTTGCTACAAATTGGGCAAGACGTGGGCGCGTGAAAACTAAAATCTCCAAGGGGCTAATGGGATAAGCCTTGGGCGCCAAATTGAGCGGCGTTCAGACAGTATTTAGCCACTTGGCCGTGCTGATGGATGCAGTGGTTGAGATGGCGTTGAAGCTTGCTTCGCAACGCCAGTCTGGAGGAGCGGCGCGTTTTTGAATGTTGGCTCCGCCTCTAATGGACGATGTTCGGACTTGATACCTGCCAAAACCACGGAAGACCTCTTCATCTAAATTTGGAGTTTGGACACAGATTTGACGGCTTGGCTCTTCACTCCATATCAAGGCCCCAATAGAAAAATTTGGCGTTTTTTGCGGCTGCTATAAACAACGAAAGCGCAGCTCCAATCTCGTACTGATATAGCATTCGGTTACAGCGATTTGAGTATGAGGTGGCCCAATGAAAGTCCTTCGAGCGCACAGCAGAGGAGGCCAAATTTCCTCTTCAAAGCACGAATGCTTCTTTGCAGACCAAATTCCAAATCAGGCACCAATCGCTCGTTCTTTTCAAATGTGACGAACGGCCGGGCCCAGCCCAAGACAGCCCTGTTGCCCATCGCTGGAGCAACCAGTTTACTAATGCGGAGGAGGGCGGAAAGCCGGAGTTCGCTGCGATCTGTAAAAGTGTCCGCTTTGCGCAGGAAACAGACTTTGCAAAGTTCGCCTTTCGGCCCACTACTGTCGTTAGCGGGAAGCCAAAACGCTGCACTGCAATTTTCCTAAAGCTGCCGTTGGCGCACGGGTGCAGCATTTTGGCGAGTTATAGGTCGGCAGTGCGGGACACTGCCGACATTTGAGCAATGTCCGCTTCGGGGGCTAGCATTTTGTCTTTAGGCACTCATAGACGCCACCAAAGGGAGGGTCTTGGACAGTCCTTCGGCTGTCTCCAGCGCGCCTTCAAGGAAGCCCCCATAACTGTGGGCGGTCTCCGTGGAGCCGAAGTAGAGGCCCTGCTGCGCCAACGGACGTAATTCGTGCGGCAAGCCATAGCTTGGTTGGCGGCTGACGGGCCGTCGGTCTTGCGCGCGGGCGATCTCGGGAACGGTCGCCCAGTCTTGCAGGATCAAGTCGCGCGGGTTGCCCATCTCGGGGCCAAACAGCGCAACGAGTTGCTCCTGGGCAAGCTTCATCACCTCGTCCCGATGAACCTCTCTGGCATCCGCGGGCACGCCCACAAAACCAAACAGTGCGTAAGGCCCACCGTTCATTGGCGAGGCGTCGTGGATTTCGAACATCGGCCCGCAGTGGCTCATCGCGTCGCCAGAGAGGCCAGCGTTGCGCCAGTGCGGCTCGTCATAGACGGCAACAATTTTCGCCTGACCCGCCATCCATGTGGGGACATTCTTGAGCGATTGAAGTTGCGCGGCATCCAGTGCGGGCTCGAACGTCACGTTGTCCGCAACCACGCGTGGCGGAACAGCCAGAATGATCTGACGTGCCTTAATGGTTGTCGCTGACCCATCTTGGATGACGGTCGCTGTTATACCGTCCGAGCCATGGGCAACCGTGTCGAGCCTGGCGTTCGTGAGGATCTTGTTTTCATCCAACGAATTGGCCAGCCCATCAATCAAAGCGCCCATCCCGCCGTCCAAGCGGTGCGACCCTTGCATCGAGGCATAGCCCCGCCCGCGTTGAACGGCACCTGTTTGGTCCTGATACATCAGATCGCCGGTTGAGAACTGCTCGAAGACGGGGATATTGAACCGCCGGGAAAGTGCGGCCATGCGCGGTTGGCCAGGCCAAAACCAGGCTGGGCCAAGATCGAACCGGCCACCCGCGATGTCTTTGGTCATGATCCGGCCTCCCAAGCGTTCCTGCGCCTCTACAAGCAAGAAGTCAGTGCCTTGCTGGGCCAAGTGATCCGCCAGAGCGAGGCCTGACAGGCCGCCGCCCACTATGAGAATGTCTGTTTGCATCAGAATGCCTCCCCCATAGGTCTGAGATCCAGCTCATGGGTCCAAGTAGATTTCGGTTGGTTGGCGAGGTCCAGATAGACCTGCGCGATGTCTTCAGGTTTCATCATCCGGGCGGGGTCCATGCCATGCAGGTCTCGGCTGGCTTCGGTGTCGACAATCCCGTCCAGGATCACATGTGCCACGTGGATGCCCTTCGGCCCGTATTCCCGCGCCAATGATTGTGTCAGCGCCCGAAGCGCGGCCTTTGCAGCAGCGAACGCCGCAAAGTTCTTGCCCCCGCGCAAGCTGGCCGTCGCGCCCGAGACGATGAATGTTCCGCCGCCGGTTTCGACCATGCCGGGCAACACGCCCTTGGCAAGGTTCACCGCCGAAAGAACCATCGACCGCCAGGTTGCTTCGAAGTCGTCAACCGAGGTGTTCTCAAAGTCAGAAATCACCAACTTGGCTGTGTTATGAACCACCAGCTTGGGCGCGCCATGGGTGCCGTTCAGATCGAGCAATTTGCGCGCGGTGAGATGAGCGTTCGCGAGATCCACAGCTAGGATCGTCTCCTTGGCGCCGTTGGGCACCGTACGGTTCAGCCCAAAAGCGATGTAGCCATTGTCATTGAAGCTTGAGACCAAGGTTTGGCCAAGCCCTGCCCCGGCCCCCGCGACAATCGCGAGGGATGCGCTTTGAGCAGCCATGTCGTTTTCCTCCGGTTAAGTGGGCGCGGTTGGTGCCTCGGCCAGATGGTCAGATTTGATCCAGAGGCGTGCACCTTCCGGACCTGCGATTGCGTTCAAGGGCATACCCGCGGGAAGCCTCAGCCAAGAGTTCTTCGCAAACTCTTCGCCACTTTCGACAAATGTGCCCTCTATCACCAGCGCCTCGAAACCCTTGTGGTCGTTGTCCGCAATGGAGGCATTGGCGTCCCACACCTCAATGCGCACGCGCTCGCGAGCATCTTGAAACAGCGGGATTTCGGCTACGCCGTCGCGGACGGGCTGCGGCGTCTCGGCCATCGAGCCGATGGTCACTTGATTGCGGTCGTCCATGTTGAATTGCCAGAGTTTGACAAAAATCGTGGCGCCTGAGGCCGAACTGGGGGTATGCGACGATGTCGGTGGGTTGCGCACATAGGTGCCAACGGGGAAATCGCCATGTTCGTCCTGAAAGACGCCATCGAGCACCAGATACTCCTCACCGCCTGTGTGGGTGTGAGCAGAGAAGGCGCTGCCGGGCGCGTAACGCACGATCGTGGTGGCCCGTGCGACCTCGTCGCCGATCCGGTCCAGCATCCGACGGTCCACCCCTTTCATCGGCGAGGCGACCCAGGGCTCTTTATCTGAATGCACGACGGCGCGTTCGTCAAAGTTTGCGTTGAGTTCCATATCTGTCACCTTTCTCAAAGGTTGATTTTCATGCCTACAGCGATGGGCACCAACCGCTCGCCATAGGACAGTTCAAGGGCGTTCGTTGCCCGCCAGCCGGTGCAATGCCCCGGCAGAATAAGGTCGATGTCAAACTGCTCAAAGTCCGCGACAGTTTCTTCGATGATCCGCTCATTGAGGCACCGGGGCGGCATTTGTTACCGCCCCGATGGGGTGTCGTTCATGCCGCCAAACGCGCTTTGAGCGCTTCGGCGAGCGGCGGTGCAGAGGCAGGGCTCTGACCGGTCATCAACGCGCCGTCCTCGACAACGTTGGCCTCCCAGTTGGCCTTGCTGATATAGTTGGCACCGCGGCCCTTCAGCTCGTCCTCAAGCGAGAACAGCAGGTGATGCAGAAGCTCGATCTCGCTGTCCTCGGCGTTCTTAAAGCCAGTCAGATCGACGCCATTGACCAAGTACTCGCCGTTCGAGAGCTTGATGTCGCGCAAGATGGCGGGCGCGTGACAGACCATCGCCACGGGCCGGTCGCTTTCGTAGAAGTCCCGGATCATCTTGATCGCGTAGCTGTCGCTCGCCAGATCCCAGATCAGTCCATAGCCGCCCGGCACAAAGAGCGCGTCGAAGGTCGAGCAGTCGATCTCGCGCAGCTTACGAGTGTTCTGAGCCGCGAACATCGCCACAGGATCATTGAAGAAGCGTTCGGTGTATTCCGTCGTGAAGGGGGCTTTCATCGAGAGCAGATCAATCGGCGCCGCGCCGCCCTCGGGCGAGGCAAAGACGACCTCATATCCAGCTTCGGTCAGGATGTAGTAGGGCGCCGCCAGTTCGGTGAACCAGGTGCCGGTCTGCTTACCCGAAATGCCCATCTCGTCGACCGACGACATCACAAGCAGCACGCGCTTTTGTTGGTTTCCAGTAGCCATTGTCAGAGTTCCTTTCTGTATCTACCTATCAGTTGGTAGGTATTGAATTAGAGATTGACCTTGCTTCTGTCAACGGCTATCTATCAATCGATAGGTGAATGAGTGTAGACCCATGACAATGAAAGAGAAAATTCTTGAGGCCGCCGAGAAGCGTGTGCGAGGCGTGGGCTTTGCCGAGATGAGTTTCCGCGATCTGGCTAAAGACGTGGGAATCAAAAGCGCAAGCGTGCACTACCACTTTCCGACCAAGCCAGACCTCGGTGAGGCCCTCGTCACGCGTTACGCGGAGCAGTTTAAAGAAGAACTCGACAGGATCGACCAAATCGAGCTGGGCGCGGCGCTGGACGCTTTCGTGGGGCTCTATTCAAAGGCGCTTGTGTTGGGTGAGTCCATTTGCCTTTGCGCCGTAATGGGCGCCGAGGCCATTGGACTGCCGGAAAATGTGAACGCACGTACAAAAGCGTTCTTTGAAATGAACAAGGCGTGGCTGGAAACGCTGCTGACCGAACACGGCGTCGAACATGCTGCTGAAACCGCTAACCTGATCGTTGCCGCCCTTGAAGGCGGCATGATCGTGGCTTCGACGTCAAAAAAACGAGCGATCTTCGAGCAAGTTGCAGAAGCAGCCATTCGGCGCGCTGCAAATTAGGGCCCAGTTGGGCTCTAAGCCGCCATGCGGCAGTGCGGCAGCGTGTCCGCAGCAAAACTGTGCGCAAACCAAGGTTATCAATTGCTGGTGCAAGCCCAAAGCAGACATGCCTATCTGCAGAATGGGCGGAAAGCGGTCATTCGCCGTGAACTATGTGAAGAGCAGCTATTTGAAGGACTGTCTGACGTCAGCGCTTATGGGTCCAAATAGGGCGATTTGATAAGAGAGTGTTTCTGGCTCATCGTGACCACCGAGGAGTGGACGATGAGAAAGACAACTAAGAGCCCTAGCGAGAAGATCGTCAAAGACATCAAACGGGCAACCCGCAAACAGTATTCAGCTGAAGAGAAGATCAGGATCGTGCTGGATGGCCTGCGTGGCGAAGATAGCATTGCTGAGCTTTGCCGCCGTGAGGGGATTTCCCAAGGGGTTTACTACAAGTGATCCAAGGACTTCTTGGAAGCCGGGAAAAGGCGGTTGACTGGCGATGCCGCCCGCGCGGCCACGACCGACGAAGTCAAAGACCTGCGTCGTGAAACCCGCGATCTGAAGGAGGTCGTGGCCGAGCAAACGCTGGAATTGCGTCTTCTCAAAAAAAGCATGATCGGCCCCTCTCGGGGCATTGCTTTGCAATGCCCTGCCGGGCAGCGGATGGGGGCCACCAAGAATGAGGTACGCCGCATCAGAGAAGCTGGAGATCATCCGGCAGGTCGAAGGCTCGCATCTTTCAGCGCGCCAAACGCTGGCCAAACTGGGTATCCCGCGCACCACGTTCTATCGTTGGTATGACCGATACCGGCAGTCCGGCGAGACTGGTTTGCAGGACCAATCTCCCAAGCCCAAACACGTCTGGAACCGCATCCCTGATGAGGTGCGACGCAAGGTCGTCAAATTAGCTCTAAAGGAAACAGAACTATCACCACGGGATTTGGGAGTCACGTTCACGGATCAAGAAAGCTATTTTGTATCAGAGGCTTCAACATACCGGATGCTGAAAGCCCATGACCTGATCACCAGCCCCGCCTTCATCGTCATCAAGGCGGCAAATGAGTTCAAAGACAAAACTACGGCCATCAACCAACTCTGGCAAACCGACTTCACGTATCTCAAGGTTTTGGGCTGGGGGTGGTTCTATCTCAGCACGATCCTCGACGATTACAGCCGCTACATCATCTCGTGGAAACTCTGCACAAACATGAGGGCTGAAGACGTGACTGATACGCTGGATCTGGCGCTTGAGGCGTCGGGATGTGATCAGGTCCACGTTGTTCATAAGCCGCGCCTGCTGAGCGACAATGGGTCAAGTTACGTTTCTGGTGATCTGGCGGAATGGTTGCAGGACAAAGGAATGAAGCACAGCAGGGGCGCACCTTATCATCCCCAGACACAGGGTAAAATTGAGAGGTGGCATCAGACTTTGAAGAACCGCATCCTGCTGGAAAACTACTTCCTGCCCAGCGATCTCGAAGCTCAGATCGAAGCCTTTGTCGATCACTACAACCACCAACGCTATCACGAAAGCCTGAACAACGTCACGCCAGCCGATGTCTACTTCGGCCGTGACAAAGCCATTCTGGAAAAACGAGAAAGGATCAAACAAAAGACGCTCGAAACGCGACGCTTGCATCACAGCCAGCGCGCCGCATAATCAAACCAACCAGATGAGCCAAACTCTCTCTTAGCTTAAGCCCCAATTGGTTCCAAAAGCTCTGACGACGGACAGACCGATACACAGAAGCTCGCGGTGTTGAACGGGGTGCTGGAGAGGTTTGGGATGGGGTAATGAGGCATATGGGCTAGATCACCGGTGTTTAGTGCCGTGTCGTAACTGAGAAGCTCGCAGATCATATCGCGGCCTCGAGACGCACGCCAATTTTGTCGCCACTTTCAATAGTACAAAAGGCCAACTTCAAGGTGAGGACTTCCCAGGGTAGGGGCACTTCACACCCTATGGCCGCATATCGGTCAGCAAGAGCCTCCTTGGAACATAAAATACAAAATATATTTTATGTCGTGTTCCGTATATTTATCAGCTACTTAAGTTGAATTTGTCTACACATTTCGCGACGGCACGGCTGTCGCTCACCTAAATTGTGGTTTTCTGGGGCCGTAACTTGCTTTGAGTGCCGCAAGAGCAAAGATCAACTTAGGATTGTGATTGTCTCCGTTCGTCTGCATGCTGGTGAAACAGCACAAACGTGAATTCTCATTTCTTGCGGCCTCGCCAAGTGTAACGTAAGCGGTGCGCCACCCCCACACTTTCGAACTGACGTCTGATCTGCGATTCAGAGGCTTCTTTGTTTTGTGGGGAGTTTCTCGATGGGAGCTATATGTGAGTTTCTGGCAAGTGTGCCGCGTCGGGCGGATGGCAAGCGGAGTTGGCCACCGGAGTTGAAGGCTCGGATTGTGGCGGAGACGTTGCTCGAAGGCGAGACGGTCAAGGCGGTTGCGAAGCGGTATGAGCTGATCCCCAGCACAGTGTCTGATTGGCGGCGGATGGCGCGGCAGGGCAAGTTGGTTCTGCCCAATTTGGACGGCATGGACTTCGTTCCTGTTGAGATGGAGACGCCTGCGCCCGTGGCTTCGCCCCTACCAACAGCATCAACCAGCACGCTTGATGTGATCCAAGGCGATGTCACCATTCGTTTGGACGCCGCGACACCAGCGGCGCGGGTCGTTGAGATCGCACGGGCTTTGGCTACGTGATCATGCCATCCCATAAAGTGCGGATTTTTGTGGCCAGCGATCCTGTGGACTTCCGCAAAGGTCATGATGGGCTGGCCGCCTTGGTACAGAGCCACCTGCGTCAGAAGCCGTTTGATGGGTCGGTTTATGTCTTCCGTGCCAAGCGGGCAGATCGATTGAAGCTGATCTATTGGGACGGCAGCGGATTGGTGATGGCGTACAAGCGGCTGGAAGATAACAGTTTCACATGGCCTGCGATTAAGAACGGGGTGATGCGTCTGGAGCCAGCCCAGTTTGAGGCTTTGTTCGCAGGTCTGGATTGGCGACGCGTGCAGCCCCTGGAGGTGACAGCTCCGGCTGCGGCGGAGTGACTCACGGGGGCGTTTGGGCGGGCCATTCCACCCTTGTTTTGGTATGGAACTGGGCATGCGTGCCCCTGATGACCTGCCCAACGACATTGCCGAGTTGAAGGCGATCATCCGTGCGCAACAGGATCAGAATGCGCGACTTGAAGCCCTGGTCGCGTCCTTCAAGAAGGCGCTGTTTGGGTCCAAATCCGAGAAGATTGACCCCGCCCAATATGAGTTGGAACTCGAAGATATCGAGACGGCCATCGCGCAGGTCGAAGCCGAGATTGACGCAGACGAACGCACCGCGCCGGTGCGGCCAGCAAAGCCGCGCCAGACAAACCGTGGATCGCTGCCCAAGCATCTGGAACGGGTAGAGGTGGTCATTGAACCTGATCTCTCCTGCGCCTGCGGAACCGCGCGTCATGTCATAGGTGAGGATGTGAGCGAACGTTTGGACATCATCCCTGCACAGTTCCGCGTTATCGTCACCCGTCGCCCCAAATACGCCTGCCGATCCTGCGAGGACGGGATCACTCAGGCCCCAGCACCACCACACATCATTGCAAGCGGCATGCCGACCGAAGCCACTTTGGCGCATGTTCTGGTCTCCAAATACGCGGACCACCTGCCGCTTTATCGACAGGCGCAAATCTACAGTCGCCAGGGCATCGATCTGGATCGCTCGACCTTGGCCGCTTGGGTGGGCAAATCGGCATTCGAGTTGGCCCCGGTCTATGAGGCGCTGATGGCCGATCTGAAGCGCTCAACCAAGCTGTTCATGGACGAGACACCGGCACCGGTTCTGGCCCCAGGGCGGAAAAAGACCAAAACCGGATACTTCTGGGCGCTGGCCCGTGATGATCGCCCATGGGGCGGTGATGATCCGCCCGGTGTGGCCTTCACCTATGCGCCAGGGCGATCCGGCCAGCATGCAGACAATATCTTGAAAGGCTTCAGCGGCACCCTGCAGGTGGATGGCTATGCTGGCTACAACCGCTTGCTCAAACGGCCCGCACAGGATGTGAGGCTGGCCTATTGTTGGGCCCATGCACGCCGCAACTTGCATGATGTTACCCAGTCCAGCATTGCCCCGATCGCGCAGGAGGGTTTGGCGCACATTCAGGCGCTCTATCGCATCGAAAAAGACCTGCGTGGCCTAACCGCAGACCAACGCAATGCTGCACGGCAGGAGCGCTCAAAACCTATCATCGACACCCTCGAGCTTTGGCTTGCCCAAGGTCGTGCCCGTGTCTCGTCCAAATCCCCAACTGGAGAGGCCCTGAAATACATCGCAAAATACTGGGATGGGCTAATCCTGTTCCTCGACGATGGTCGCATCGAACTCGACAACAACTCCGTCGAACGCACCATCCGACCCATTGCTCTAAACCGCAAAAACGCGCTCTTCGCCGGGCACGACGCTGGCGCACAGAACTGGGCCGCCATCGCGTCACTGATCGAGACCTGCAAACTCAACGGTATCGAGCCACACGCATATCTGTGCGGCGTACTCACAGCCATTGCTGGCGGGCACAAGCAAACCCACATCAATGAACTGCTGCCTTGGAACTACGCTAAAACCGTGTGATCGGCGCACCGCTTACAGTGTAACACCAAGAGCGAGTACTCAGATGCGAATTTCATTAAAGACTAAGTTAGCAGCTTTATTAACCTTTCTAACACTGATGATTGCCGTCATTGCTTGGATTTCCCTCAAGGAGATGCAGATCCTTAAGGAAAGAAACGCAAAGATAGTGACCGAAGATTTTCAGGCACTCAGAGACCTCGACGAATTAGCAATCATCCAGGAACGCATTCAAAATGTCGTTCGGGACTTCGTGATGATTGATGACCCCAAATTGCATCATGAAATTGAAGAGCATTTGGCAGAGTTGGAGCACGAAGAAGAAGCGTTGTTGGACCGTTCTTATGGACACGCAGCTGCAAAAGAACGGGATATTCTCGATCAGTTTGTTGCGCTTCGACACAAACTTGAGGCCGTAAATGCGGAGGCTATCAAGCTATATGAGCAGGGGGACCCGCAAGCTGCTGCAGTCAAGCTCGTTATTGAGGGCGGCGTTTATGATGAAAAGATCCTCAAGCTGGTGCATGATTTCTCGGTACACGAGACCGAAGTGCTAGCGGAAGATGTCAAGAAATCAGCCGAAGAGTATGAGTTGGCTAGGTTTGAGCTCATCGGAATAACCTCTCTCGCCTTAGTATTTAGCCTCGGGACTGGCTTTGCGATCATGCGCAGCATCAGCAAGGGTTTGTCTGCAGCTCAAAAGCTAAGCGCAAGCGTTGCGGCAGGCGATCTTACCAGCACAGTGGTTGTGCAGCGAAATGACGAGATTGGATCACTGCTAACAGACCTTAATCGGATGGTAGCCGACCTACGAGGAACGGTTGGCGATGTTACATCCTCGGCCACCAATGTGGCATCCGGGGCGGTTCAGGTGTCAGCGACCTCGCAGCAACTGCAGGAAGTATCTGTGAGCCAGGCTGCCGCAACTGAGGAGGCTTCTGCTTCAGTGGAACAGATTGCCGCAAATATCGCGCAGTCTGCAGAAAACGCACAGAAAACCGAAGGAATTGCTTCGAAGGCAGCGGATCGTGCAAAAGAGAGTGGCGAAGCTGTGAAAGAGGCGGCCGGGCATCTTGAAACAATTGTAAACCGGATAGAAGTTGTTCAAGAGATTGCGCGCCAAAGTAAGCGGTGCGCCGATCACACGGTTTTAGCGTAGTTCCAAGGCAGCAGTTCATTGATGTGGGTTTGCTTGTGCCCGCCAGCAATGGCTGTGAGTACGCCGCACAGATATGCGTGTGGCTCGATACCGTTGAGTTTGCAGGTCTCGATCAGTGACGCGATGGCGGCCCAGTTCTGTGCGCCAGCGTCGTGCCCGGCGAAGAGCGCGTTTTTGCGGTTTAGAGCAATGGGTCGGATGGTGCGTTCGACGGAGTTGTTGTCGAGTTCGATGCGACCATCGTCGAGGAACAGGATTAGCCCATCCCAGTATTTTGCGATGTATTTCAGGGCCTCTCCAGTTGGGGATTTGGACGAGACACGGGCACGACCTTGGGCAAGCCAAAGCTCGAGGGTGTCGATGATAGGTTTTGAGCGCTCCTGCCGTGCAGCATTGCGTTGGTCTGCGGTTAGGCCACGCAGGTCTTTTTCGATGCGATAGAGCGCCTGAATGTGCGCCAAACCCTCCTGCGCGATCGGGGCAATGCTGGACTGGGTAACATCATGCAAGTTGCGGCGTGCATGGGCCCAACAATAGGCCAGCCTCACATCCTGTGCGGGCCGTTTGAGCAAGCGGTTGTAGCCAGCATAGCCATCCACCTGCAGGGTGCCGCTGAAGCCTTTCAAGATATTGTCTGCATGCTGGCCGGATCGCCCTGGCGCATAGGTGAAGGCCACACCGGGCGGATCATCACCGCCCCATGGGCGATCATCACGGGCCAGCGCCCAGAAGTATCCGGTTTTGGTCTTTTTCCGCCCTGGGGCCAGAACCGGTGCCGGTGTCTCGTCCATGAACAGCTTGGTTGAGCGCTTCAGATCGGCCATCAGCGCCTCATAGACCGGGGCCAACTCGAATGCCGATTTGCCCACCCAAGCGGCCAAGGTCGAGCGATCCAGATCGATGCCCTGGCGACTGTAGATTTGCGCCTGTCGATAAAGCGGCAGGTGGTCCGCGTATTTGGAGACCAGAACATGCGCCAAAGTGGCTTCGGTCGGCATGCCGCTTGCAATGATGTGTGGTGGTGCTGGGGCCTGAGTGATCCCGTCCTCGCAGGATCGGCAGGCGTATTTGGGGCGACGGGTGACGATAACGCGGAACTGTGCAGGGATGATGTCCAAACGTTCGCTCACATCCTCACCTATGACATGACGCGCGGTTCCGCAGGCGCAGGAGAGATCAGGTTCAATGACCACCTCTACCCGTTCCAGATGCTTGGGCAGCGATCCACGGTTTGTCTGGCGCGGCTTTGCTGGCCGCACCGGCGCGGTGCGTTCGTCTGCGTCAATCTCGGCTTCGACCTGCGCGATGGCCGTCTCGATATCTTCGAGTTCCAACTCATATTGGGCGGGGTCAATCTTCTCGGATTTGGACCCAAACAGCGCCTTCTTGAAGGACGCGACCAGGGCTTCAAGTCGCGCATTCTGATCCTGTTGCGCACGGATGATCGCCTTCAACTCGGCAATGTCGTTGGGCAGGTCATCAGGGGCACGCATGCCCAGTTCCATACCAAAACAAGGGTGGAATGGCCCGCCCAAACGCCCCCGTGAGTCACTCCGCCGCAGCCGGAGCTGTCACCTCCAGGGGCTGCACGCGTCGCCAATCCAGACCTGCGAACAAAGCCTCAAACTGGGCTGGCTCCAGACGCATCACCCCGTTCTTAATCGCAGGCCATGTGAAACTGTTATCTTCCAGCCGCTTGTACGCCATCACCAATCCGCTGCCGTCCCAATAGATCAGCTTCAATCGATCTGCCCGCTTGGCACGGAAGACATAAACCGACCCATCAAACGGCTTCTGACGCAGGTGGCTCTGTACCAAGGCGGCCAGCCCATCATGACCTTTGCGGAAGTCCACAGGATCGCTGGCCACAAAAATCCGCACTTTATGGGATGGCATGATCACGTAGCCAAAGCCCGTGCGATCTCAACGACCCGCGCCGCTGGTGTCGCGGCGTCCAAACGAATGGTGACATCGCCTTGGATCACATCAAGCGTGCTGGTTGATGCTGTTGGTAGGGGCGAAGCCACGGGCGCAGGCGTCTCCATCTCAACAGGAACGAAGTCCATGCCGTCCAAATTGGGCAGAACCAACTTGCCCTGCCGCGCCATCCGCCGCCAATCAGACACTGTGCTGGGGATCAGCTCATACCGCTTCGCAACCGCCTTGACCGTCTCGCCTTCGAGCAACGTCTCCGCCACAATCCGAGCCTTCAACTCCGGTGGCCAACTCCGCTTGCCATCCGCCCGACGCGGCACACTTGCCAGAAACTCACATATAGCTCCCATCGAGAAACTCCCCACAAAACAAAGAAGCCTCTGAATCGCAGATCAGACGTCAGTTCGAAAGTGTGGGGGTGGCGCACCGCTTACGCGCCAAACAGATTTGCTGGCTCTCAATGCTGCAGTGGAAGCGGCTCGAGCGGGAGATCATGGTAGAGGCTTCGCCGTTGTGGCCAGCGAAGTGCGAAAGCTGGCTGAGCGCAGTCAGGAAGCTGCGGCAGAGATCAACAGCCTAACCACTGTTACAGTGTCTTCTTCAGAAACTGCCTTGCAGATGATGGAGGAACTTGTCCCGGAAATTCAATCTACCTCAAAGCTTGTAGGGAATATCGCTACATCTAACGTCGAGATTTCCAAAGGGATTGAGCAAATTGGAATTGTTGTTGGGCAAGTGGATAACTCAAGCCAAACCAACACAGCCGCTTCAGAGGAGCTCTCGGTCACTGCTGAGGAGTTGTCAGCGCAGGCAAGAACTCTACAGGAGACGGTTAGTGGCTTTAAGTTAGAGGCGCGAGATTCAAGCCAAAAGGAAGACAAACAAACCATAAGTAGCGAAACGACCGCGACTGAAGAAACAAAAGCTGTCGTGTCGCTCGATCTAAGTGCCCAAGACGATGATGAAGATTTTGTCCCTCTGCGATCTAATGCCGCTTAGTGACTGACGTGTTGGGCGGGCACCTCTATAAAGTGCCCGCCCATTTCGAATTTTCACAGATTCAATCACTGGTGCAAAACTTAGCTTCCAGAAGCGCCACACTATTGTCGAAATGGACTTTTAGAGCTTCAGAAGCTGCCTCCAAGTTACGTTCTTGCACACTGTTGAAAATTGCTGCGTGCTCATCATCAAAGGCATCGAAGTTTGGATCAACAAGCTCGTCGTCGACCTGAAAACGCTTCAAGTTTTCACGCCCATCTTCAATTTTTTGGATCATCGTTGGCCAGTTGCTCGAACGAAACAAGTAGCTATGGAAGAGCTGGTTCAGATCGTACCATTTACTCGCACTTAGAGTTCGATCTCTCATCTGCTCCAGCACGCTGCCCATAGCTCTGACGTTGTCGTCCGAAATGCTCAAAGTGCCTCTAATTGATGCCGACAATTCAAGTGCAAAAATTGTGGCGGCCAATTCGATCAGCTCATTGCCGCCCATGGTGGCAACGACAGCGCTTTTATTTGGTTTCTTTTCGACAAGCCCCTGAGCAACCAGATACTGCAAGCCCTCTCTAACGGGGGCTTGGCTCACGCCCAGCCGTTTGCTTATTTCGGCAGGCAGCAGCACCGCGCCTGGACGAATGTCTCCAGACAGGATCTCATCGCGTAAAATCGCGGCAGTTTGAGCTGCAAGCGTCATGACAATTGGCTTCAACGAGCATCTCCTACAAAGGACTCCTCAAACGAGGCACGCCGCTTAAATTACTGTATTTGAGTATTCACCGTGGCCCGCCAAAATTCAATCCTTCCCTGCTTGGATGCTTCAGTTTGGAACTTGTCGGCCGCCCTTGCGCGGCCAGTTTTTCCACCGTTACTTTCTTGGGAAGTTTTCAGGGTGTCACATTGCTGTATGCCGAAAATGGCCTGTGAGCGTTGCATTTGTCCTAACTTTCTTCCACCGTGCCACGGCCTTTTGCCAATGCGGTAAAAGCATCGCATTTATGCGTTTGTTGCGCCGCTTGCCGTTGAAATTCGAAATGACTGAGTTCTGGATTGGGCCTGTCTTCTAATCCGAACCTACGGGATCGCATCAACTCGCGGCATTCCCTCATCGAACAAGCCCTCAACATTTCGTAACTTCGTCAATACTTTTTGTTTGTGCCGTTTGAGGCCGATCTTCTACCCTCCGTTTCCCAACTACAGGGACGGGCCGCTTCATTGAGGGCGGCTCAGGTACGTGCGCTAGAGTTCGAGCTACAGGCGCTACAAGCGATTGCCAGCTTCGCCAAATTGCGTTGCCATCATGTGCGCGTCTGTGAGGCAGATTTAAAGATATCTATGGGAGAGCCTTAATGAAAAGAGGAATGCTGTTATCGAAGTGGGCTTGCAGGGCTGAACCAACAAGCTCGCGGTCCCTCTTTCGGGCCGCAATGAGAAGGGCGACATGCTCACTATGAAACCGATCTGCATTGAAACTAATCAGTTCAGTGTCGGTTTGGAAACGCATAAGGTTGCGCCGTCCGTCTTCGACCATTTGGATCAGCTTTGTCCAGCCGCAAGCTCTGTACATGCAAGCATGAAATTGATGGTTGTGTTCATACCATGTCACCGGATCATTTTCTGCGGCTTTCATTCTTTCAAGCAGTCGTTCCATTTCATTGAAGTCGCCATCTTGCATCTTCTCGACCCCCAGACCGGTGGCTGTATTTTCAAGAGAAAAAACGATCAACCCCAGCTCATACAACTCGTCTGGGGACAAACTTGAAACTCTGGCGCTTCTGTTGGCACTCTGCTCGATCAGAGATTCTGCCACCAATTTTTGGACGGCCTCTCTTACCGGCACACGACTCACACCCAACTGTTCGGCTACCACATTCGGAAGGATTGGTTCCCCAGGACGTAAACGTCCTGACAAGATCTCCTCCCTCAGAAAGGTGGCGACTTGATGTGTCAATGTTCCGACAATCATCGTATGTGGTCTTCCCAGAATTGCAGTCGAGTTGATCTTGGATCATCCACAGAGGGAGTGTCAATAAGTCAGAAAAAATGCGCAATATCCTGAGGTAGCGTCTTTATTCTCGCTTCCATCTGAAGATGCGCCTTGAGTACAAACACAAATAGATAATGCAATTATAGGGTGTAATTGATACCCCTGAGATACGTCTTCTGAGGCTAGTTGGTGAAGCCGGGAAGCAGAGCTGAAAAAAATTTTCCTTTCAATTTAGTAGATAAAATATGAAGTATATTTGATATGAATAATTTTATTGAGGTTGCTCTCGATTTTGCTAACCAAAACTGCAGCAGGGTTTTGATAGATGACAGAAATACTCAATCAGATCGTTAGCAAGATGGTTCAGGACGTTGCAGGTGCAGCGCCTCAGGGGATAATGCTAATCAACCCCGAGGGAACGATCGTCTGGTGCAACCCCGCCATCCTCAGGTTATTTGGTTACGGGATGGATGAACTGGTTGGCGCCGACGTTGAGGTTCTGCTGCCGGCCGAATTGAGGGGAGCCCATACAAACCATAGAAGTGTCTTTTTCGACAATCCATCAACGCGTTCTATGAGCAGAGGCAATATTTTAGTTGCCCAGAGGAGCGATGGTTCGGAAGTGGAGGTTGAGGTCGGGCTAGGGTTCACCCGGACCGACGACAGCGGACTGGCAATCGCATTCGTAACAGATATGACGAGACACCAAAGTATCGTGCATCAACTGTCAAAAATGACCCGTTCGCTTGAAACCAAAGTTCAAGCTAGGACCAGTCAACTGAGAGAAAAGACACGATTGGCCGAGGCCGCCAATAACCAAAAAACACGTTTCATTGCTGGCGTCAGTCACGAAATCAGAACACCAATGAACGGAATTGTTGGCGCAGCAGAGTTGTTAAGAAATACGGATTTGGATGCCGCTCAGATGCAGTTGGTGAATGCGTTGTCGGAGGCCAGCGATCATTTGTTGAACCTGATAAATAACGTCTTGGATCTTTCGAAGTTTGAAGCAAAGGCAATGCAGGCCAACTCTGAAGTATTTAGTCTTCGGGAACTCCTGGAGAGTACCCTTAGAAATTTTCGTCCTTTGGCCAGTTCTGCCAATGTAACAATGAGTTATCATGACCACATTGTATTGCCTGTTCAACTCAATGGTGATCCTGTTAAGATTCGGCAAATCTTGTCCAACATGATCAGTAATGCAATCAAGTTTTCTGATCCCGAAAAAGAAGAAACTTTTGTTCACATATCTGCCTTGCGTGATCTCGATGGAACTTTTCATTTTATTGTGCAAGACAACGGAATAGGTATGTCCCGTGAAGGTATGCTAAAAGCTTTCCGTCCTTACGCTCAGGCTCATGGGGCTTTGGCTACACCGATTGGAGGTACAGGACTCGGTTTGGTGCTTTCACGAGAATTGGCAGTCTTGATGGGAGGAGAGCTTTTCATCGAAAGCCAAATGGGCATCGGAACGACGGCTACTTTGAGCATAAATCTCCAAGAAGACGAGCAGCTGTCAGAGTACGCCGCTGACTTATCGAACTACAACTTTATTTTTCTTGGTAGTCACGGATCTGAACTGCAGAGGATTGATGAACAGTTAGGGCTTGTAGGGATTAAAGTTAGGAAGGTTGCTAATGAAAAGGAAATATTGGAGTTGTTGAAGAGTTCAAGCAATCGAGATGTATTTTTAATGCATGATTGCCCTGCTTTTGATCATGAGCGCTGGAGACACGAACTTGGCCGAATTTCTACTCCGTCCAAATTTGTCAAATTTTCTTCTAATTCGAATTTTCCGGCGGCCCACGCTCAGGGGCGCCACGTCGAGTGTAATCCGATTCAATGGTCGCAATTATTTGAAGTGCTCGAGACCGATTTCAGCGAGGGTTTGAATGGAAATGTGAGAAATGTTTCCTTGGAAGATGAAGAGATAATGCGGGTGGTCGCGGTGTGTGCCGAACGTCCGTTGATGATTTGCGAAGACAATCAACTATCTCAAGACATTCTCGCTGCACAACTTCAGGCGAACGGTTTGAACTACCAAATGTTCTCGAATGGAAAAGATGCACTTGAATGCTGGGCTCCAGGTGAATACTCTTGTTTGCTAACAGACTTGCAAATGCCACAAATGGATGGTTTGTCGCTTCTGAACGAAATCCGAAACAAAGAACATAAACTAAACTTGCCAGAAATGCCCGCGATCCTAATGACCGCGGGAGATATTCAGGAATTTGACAGGTCCGGGTTTGGTGGGTTTTGTGGCACCATTCGAAAGCCAGCGAAGTTTGAATACCTAAGAAGCGAATTGGCCGGTATTATACTGAAAAACTGTTGATGTTGACCTTGTTTGGTAACTACTGAAAATTGGAGTGATTGCAATGTCGGCAAGCTATCAAATTATTTCAGCTTTGGATCTTCTGCATGTTAAATTTTTAGGGAATTGCAAAACGAGTGAAGCTGATGCTCTAGTTGACGTTTATGCGGTTGATCCAAGAGTCGTTCCTGGGATGCGGTGTCTGGTCGATTGTTCCGAAGTATTGTCTTTTAGGATAAATGCGGAAGAACGCAAAAACCAAATGGAATTGTTAAAGTTAACGTTGGCGCCTGCAGGTCGCGTTTGGACGGTTGTTTATTACTGTCCCACAGTGGTTAGCTTGAATGTGGCTAAAATGCACTTGCTTTTGTGGGAGCCACATAGCGATGTCAATTTAGTTATATGCGAGGGTCCAGTTGAAGCTGCGCGGGCATTAGGTATATCTAAGTTGGCGTGTCAGGAATTTTTTTCCCAAACGCCGAAGTCTTTTCCGGCCAAGGGTTTTTCCAATGAGGAGTGTTTTACAACATATCTTGTATTCGCAAATGGCCGTACGGATATAGTCATGATGGATAAGCTTCCAGAGCAAGGGCAGGGATTAAAGGGGCAGGTGGTTTGTGGTGTCGAGCAATTTATTCCTGCGCGAGACGGCTATGATGCAAGGATTTGGTTGAAACCGAGTTTGTGAAGCGTAGCCGAGTATCCACAAAGCGTCGTCTTGTCTGCACGTTGTCGATCATTTGAAAGGTTTCTTGGCCGTATAGGGCGGAAGGGGAGGCCAGCGCCTTGATCATTGTGTGGTGTGCCTTGTGGCGTGGTTGGCCATCGTTCAGTGGATTTAGTGGGGTAGGTTTTGTGGTATGTTTTTAAGCTGTAGAATATTTATTAATTTTTTATAATGATTTAGCGACATTTGTGAGCGGACTTCCTGTCTGCCAAACCTCCGAGCAAAAGTTCCATGTTTTTGGTGTATCGCTTCGTCCCTGTGGTGGATGCTTTTGTGCGTTTACCTTTTGCTTGGCAACGCCTGTAGAGCCGCCGCAAGCCCCTTTATTTCAGTTTGGGCAGGGTGGTGTTTTGCGCTACCTCTTCGCAGGGGGGCGGTAAGGCCCGCAAAAGGGCAATGGCAGCAGGAGGGTGGTATGAAGATTTTGGTGTTTCTTGGATCCGTGCGGACCTCCACACCGCCGCGGCCGGCGCGGTTGGGGGAGCGGGTGGCCAGGTCAACGGTGGCTTGGCTGCAAGAGGCCAGCCATCAGGTGGAGCTGATCGATCCCTTGGATCTGGACCTGCCGGCCTCGTTCAAACCGCAGTTTGCCTATGCCAAGGGCCGCGCGCCGGCGGCACTGGATCAGCTGGCAGAAAAGATTGCCGCGGCGGATGGCTATGTGGCGGTCAGCCCGGAGTATAACCATTCGATGAGCCCGGCCCTGGCCGATCTTTTGAACCATTTTGGCAGCTCGCTGTTTTCCTTCAAACCCAGCGCCATCGTGACCTATTCCGCCGGTCAATGGGGCGGTGCGCGGGCGGCGGTGAACATGCGGACCTTCCTGGCGGAACTGGGGTGCCTGCCGGTCTCAAGCATGGTGCATGTGCCCCATGCGCAAGAGGTTTTTGCCGAGGATGGCAGCTACCTTCCGGACGTGGATGCCGCCCGCTGGCAGGCGGATCTGTCGCGCAACCTGACCATCCTGTCGGTGGTGGCGCTGGTGGTCTGCAGCATCGCCGCGCTGTCAATCATCCGGTCGATCTCTACGGGAATGAAAACCTCCATCGATATGGCGCGCAGCGTGGCACAAGGTGATCTGAGCGTGAAGGCGACCCCAAAGGGCAATAATGAGATTTCGGATCTGCTGAGCGCCCAGATCGATATGGTGGACCGCCTGCGCGATACGTTGACCAATGTGGATGCCGCGGCACGCAACCTGTCTGTTGGTTCGGAACAGATGGCGGGCACCTCGGAAACCCTGTCCGAGGGCGCTGCGGTGCAGGCCAGTTCGACCGAGGAGGTTTCAGCCGCTGTTGAGCAGATGTCGGCCAATATCTCGGCCAGCTCGGAAAACTCATCTGAGACGGAACAGATCGCCCGCCGCGCGTCGGTGGAAGCGCAGAAATCGGGGGATGCGGTTTCCGAAGCGGTCTCTGGCATGCGGATGATCGGCGAACGGATCAACGTTCTGCAGGACATCTCGCGCCAGACCGATCTTTTGGCCCTGAACGCCGCGGTGGAGGCCGCGCGGGCCGGTGAGCATGGCCGCGGTTTTGCGGTTGTGGCCAGCGAAGTGCGCAAGCTGGCGGAAAGCAGCCAGAAGGCCGCTGCTGAGATTTCCACGCTTTCCAGTGAGACGGTTGAACGCGCCCGTGTGGCTGGTGAAATGGTCACCGCGCTGGTGCCGCAGATCGAAAAGACCTCGACCCTGGTCAGTGGTATTTCCGGTTCTTCGCGGGAACTGGCAATTGGCGCCAGCCAGATCAATGAGGCCGTGCAGCGCTTGGATGCTGTGACGCAGGAAAACACGGCAGCCTCAGAAGAACTGGCCAGCACGGCAACCGAACTGTCGGGGCAGGCGGCGCAACTGACCGATGTGGTGAGCTATTTCGATCTTGACGGCACGGGTAGCGCGGCAGACGCGTCGGCAGAGACACCTGAGGAGGGTGCAGCAGAGCCGGATCAGCTGCAGGACGGTGATGTCGCAGAGGCCACCAAAGGGGAAGACGGCGCGCTGCGTCTGGCCTCCTGACCCATTGGCAAGCGGGCGCAGCTATGCGCCCGTGACGCAATGCCTGAACCAAAAGGCGCCGCCTGTGATGGGCGGCGCTTTGCGTTTTTGGGCTTATTGATCCGTTTCGGCCTTCGGTGCGGGTTTGGGCGCGGGCTTGGTGGCCGGCTTGGCGGCGGTCGTGGGCGCGACCTCTGCCTCAGCCTCGGCGGTGGTGGCGGGGGCCTCCAGCCCCTCTTCCGGTTCGTCCGGGGCGTATTGCGCGGTAATCTGGTCGATCTTGGCGTGCATCGCCTGGGTCAGCGCCACAGCATGCTGTTTGATCGCCTGCGCATTGGCCTGCTGGGCATCCACCTGATAAGAAATCCGTTCCCAGTCGGGCAGGCTTGGATGCTGCGCGATGCCTGAAATCATCTCATGCAGACGTTTGGCCTTTTGGAAGCCGAGGGTGGCCTTTTTTTCCACATCCGAGACCGAAGCCAGAATGTCATCGGCCAGATCGATCTGTTCCTGCTTGGGCAGGTTTTCGCTTTTCTTGATCAGGCGGGTGCTTTCGACTTTGATGCCGCGCACGGCCTTCTCAAGCGTCATTTCAACCTGCGACGTGGCGCGTTTGGCCACCCGGAGCTTGTTTTGCAGCAGAGCCATTGCACGCTGTTCGCCGCCGAACAGTTTCATGATGGTGTATAAAAAACGGAACATGGGTCATTTTTGAGTTTTTGGAACGATCAGGTCAATGCCTGCAATCTCAGACTGCGTCAATCTCTCACTCACATGTTATGGGTACTGACGGCGCAGCAGGGGCTTTGGGCCGTGAATTTTGCCCGCTCTGTGGTCAAAAACGCTGCCGTTACAGATGGTTCCGGCGGCTCACGTTTCTTCCACCACCTCTTTCGGGCGCATGCGCAGCACGTCCAGACAGTGGTCCAGATCACCCTGACTGAAATCCCGCGCGATCAGCACAACACGGCTGGTGCGGTCCTCATGTGGCCAGGTCTTCATCGGCACCGGGGGCTCAAAAATATGCTGCACGCCATGAATGACATAGGGGGTTTCGGTGCCTTCGATGTGCAAAATCGCCTTCATTCGCAGCATATCCGCACCCCGTGCGGCGATCACCGTTTCCAGCCAGAAATCGAAAACTCCGGAGGCAATCGGCTCTTCAATCTCGATCGAGGCGGTCACGATCCGGTTGTCAAAGGCATGATGCGAGGTGGGTTCAAAAGCTGCGGCCAGGCCGGGCTGTGGCACTGAAAACCCAGACAGGCCAGCCAGCGGATCCTTGTTTTGGGGCAGAGGGGCGGCGGACAGCCAGTCCATCACGTTCTGCGGCCCGGTTTCGCGGCGCAGCGGGCTGAGGTGGAACAGCGCCTCAACCGGGACGGCACCGTGGTTGGCTTGCAGCCGCGTGGCGCGTGGGTTCAGGCGATCCAAGCGACGTTTCAGTGCCTGAGTATCCGCGTGGTGGGCGCGGTCCATTTTGCTGATAACAATGCGGTCGGCCATCGCCACCTGCGCCTGTGCTTCACTGTGCTGATCCAATGTATCGGCGCCCAATACGGCGTCGACCACAGTGACAATCCCATCAAGGGTGAAATGCGGCGCCAGTTGCGGGTCGACCAGCAGGGTGTGATGCACCGGGCCGGGATCGGCTAGGCCGGTGGTTTCGATGATCACCCGGTCAAAGTCCAACACCCCGGTTTGCCGCCGCGCCAGAAGCGAGGTGAGCGTGCGTGACAGATCCCCCCGGATCGAACAGCAGATGCAGCCTGCCGCCATCAACACAACATCCTCTGCCGCCTGTTCAACCAGATCGTGGTCAAGGCCCGCATCGCCAAATTCATTGACGATAACGGCGATCCGCCCCGCCTTGGGATCCCGCAGCAGATGGTTCAGCAGCGTGGTTTTGCCCGCGCCCAGAAACCCGGTGAGCAGGCTGACAGGAATGGGGGCAGGGGAGTTCATGGCGATCTCTCAACAGAATTGCAATGATATAACATCATATATCTGCGCTGCCGTGGCCACAATATGGGATCTTTACTGTGTCAGTTGATCGGCCGCGCACCACTCTCCGGTCAGTTTGCCAGACCGCGCCCCCTGGTGGAGGGCACGGTCCTTAAGGGTATCAGCTGCAGTGGGGGATTGCGGTCTTACTCAGCCGCGACGGTGTTGGGCTGAGTCAGGGCAGCGCGCAGTTCCGCGCGGCGGGTCTGCACCTTTTCCAGATGGCGTTCGCGCACATGGCCGTAGCCGCGGATCTGTTCCGGCAGGTTCAGCAATTCTGCCAGGGCCTGCGGGTCGGCACCCGCTGCGGCCTGCGACAATGCAAAGCTGACATCCGCCTCATAGATCGCCAGTGCCTCACGGTGCAGCTGCGCCTCCTGCCCGTAGCGGAAGGGATCCAGCCAGCTGCCGCGCAGCCCCCGCATCCGGCTCGTCAGGCGCAGCGCTGGCAGCAGCCAGGGCCCCAGCGCTGCCTTGCCCAGTTTGCCGGTGGTCTTGTCCCGTTTGGCAAAAGGCCAGGCGCCAATGTGGAACTGCAGCTTCAGATCACCCTCAAAGGCTTCCTCCAGCTCGGTCAGGAATTCGGGCCGTGCGTAAAGGCGGGCCACCTCCCACTCATCCTTCACGGCCAGCAGCTTATAGGCCCCTTTGGCCAGCGCCAGCTGCGCCTCGGGCGACAGGGCGTCAAACCCCGGCTGGTCGATCATGGCTCGGTAGCGCGCCACATAGCTGGCACCGCCATAGGCCTGCAGCCGCTCCAGACGATCTGCGATCACCTCTGCCGCCGTTTGGGGGCGGTGGGCGTCCAGCAGCACAGGCGGGGTGGGGTGCATCAGGCGTGCGACGGTTTCCGGCTCCGCATAGGCCAGCCGGCCCAGTTCAAAGGCCTGTTTGTTCATTTCAATCGCCACCCCGTTCAGGGTGATCGCATGCATCAGGGCGTCATACGACAGCGGCAGGCCACCCTGCTGCCATGACGCGCCCACCAGCAGCATATTGGCGAACACCCGGTCGCCCATCAGCTTCTCCGCCAGACCCTGCGCGTCCATGCCCATGGCCCGATCCCCAAGGGTGCGGGTCAACCGCTCCAACTGCTCGTCGCCATTGAGCGACCAGTCGGGATTGCTGGCAAATTCACCGGTTGGCACCACGGTGGTGTCGGTCACGCAGACGGCTTCGGCGTCTTTGACTTTCCCCAGCGCCTCATCCCCTGCGGCCACAACAAGGTCACAGCCGATCAGCGCATCGGCTTCATCGTCCGCAATCCGCGTGGCGCGCATCTTTTCCGGGGCGGCAGCGATCTTGATATGGGAATGCACCGCGCCGTATTTCTGCGCCAACCCGGTGATGTCGAGGTTTGAGGCAAAGTAACCATCAGCATGCGCTGCCACGGCAAGGGTTTGGCCCACGGTCACAACACCGGCGCCGCCAATGCCGGACACAAGGATGGACCAGCTGCTGTCAACGGCGGCGATCTGCGGTTTTGGCAGGTGATCGGTGTCAAACTGGGCGGCCGCGGCTTTGACCCGCCGCGGCTTCGCGCCCGAAACGGTGACAAAGGAGGGGCAGAAGCCTTCCACGCAGGAAAAATCCTTGTTGCAGGAGGTCTGGTTGATCACCCGCTTGCGGCCCAGATCGGTTTCCAGCGGTTCAATCGCCATACATTGAGACACGGTGGAGCAATCGCCGCAGCCCTCACAGACCGCCGCGTTGATGAAGACACGTTTGTCCGGATCCTGCCATTTGCCGCGTTTTCGCAGCCGCCGCCGTTCGGTGGCGCAGGGCTGGTCATAGATCAGCACCGTCACCTCATCGATCTGGCGCAGTTCCCTCTCCACTTCGGCCAGGGCCGTACGCGGGTGGACGGTCACACCGGCGGGGCGCGTCATGTCGCTGTATTTTTCAGGCTCATCACTGACCAGCGCGATGCGGTTCACCCCTTCGGCGCGCAGCTGCTGGACCATCATCTGGGGCGAGACTTCGCTGTCATGCGGCTGCCCCCCGGTCATGGAGACAAAGCCATTGTGCAACAGCTTATAGGTCATCGGGGCCCCCGCTGCGATGGCGGCGCGGATCGCCATATAGCCCGAGTGGTTGTAGGTGCCGTCACCCATATTGGCAAAGACATGTGCCTCATCAGTAAAGGGGAACTGGCCCAGCCACATGCCGCCTTCGCCGCCCATATGGCTGATGGAGTTGGTGGTGGCCGGATCGCGGAAGGCCGCCATGGTGTGACAGCCGATGCCGGCAAGGGCGCGACTGCCCTCAACCACCTGGGTCGAACGGCCATGTGGGCAGCCGGCGCAGAACGACGGTGGCCGCGCCACCCCGCCCCCCAGACGCGGCGCTGCGCCGGGTTGGTTGGGCACTGCCAAGCCGTAGCGGGGGTTGGTTTCATTGACCACACGCGCAATCACCCGGGCCACCAGATTTGGGCTGATCTCACCATAGTTCGGGAAAGCAACCTCACCGGTTTCGCCGGAAAACGTCTTGCCGACGATCCGTGGGTTCAGATCCGATCCGTACAGCGTGGCGCGCAGTTGATCCTCTAGCAATCCGCGTTTTTCTTCGACCACAACAATGGTGTCCAGCCCTTGCGCAAAGGTCTTGATCGCCTCCGGGTCCAGCGGCCAGACCATTCCGGCCTTCATCAGGCGCACGGGCGCGTCGCCAATATGGTCGCCGTCAAAACCCAGCCCGTCCAGCGCCTGACGCAGATCCTGCCAGGTTTTGCCCGCTGCCAGAATGCCGACCTTGGCCTTTTTGTCCCCGCTGATCTGGTTCAGCCCATTGGCCCGGGCGTAGCTGAGGCAACGTTTGATTTTCACGTCCCAGAGCAGTTTCTCCTGCTCCAGAATGGCGCGGAACGGCTGGATGGCGACATCTTCGGGCGCCTCAGGCACGGTGACTTCGGGGCTGTTCAGCCCGACCTGAACCGATCCGCCGCCCTCAACCACATCGGTGACCAGCTTCATCCCCACGATGGTGCCGGTGAAACGGCTCATCGCGATGCCATGCAGCCCGAAATCCAGCACATCCTGCGCGGTGGCCGGGGCCAAGAGCGGAATGCCAGTGGAGGCAAAGTTCAGGTCTGAATAACAGGCCAGCGTTGACGATTTTGCCCCGTGGTCATCGCCCACCAGCAAGAGTGAGCCGCCTTTGGGGTTGGTGCCCGCAAGGTTCGCGTGGCGCAGCGGATCCATCGAGCGGTCCATGCCCGGTGCCTTGCCGTACCAGATGGAAAACACCCCCTCGACCCGGGCGCCGGGGAAATGCCCCACCAGCTGGCTGCCCCATGCGGCTGTTGCTGCCATGTCTTCGTTCAGCCCGGCCTGAAACACGATGTTGTGCGCCTTCAACGTCTCTTCGGCCTGCCACAGCTCAACGTCATAGCGCCCAACCGGTGAGCCCCGGTAGCCCGAGATATAGCCGCCCGTGTTCAGCCCCGCCGCAGCGTCCCGCCGGGCCTGCTGGATCGGCAGCCGCACCAAGGCCTGCATCCCCGTCATGTAAACCCAGCCTTCGGGCTGTTCCAGCCGGTCGGCGAGGGTCATCTCCAGTCGTTTTTCGGGGAAGGCGTAAGTCATTGGCGAAGGCTCCTGAATTTCAGCCAGTTTAAGGGGGACGCAACATTTGCACAAATTTGGATTTTCTATATTTTCCATTCACATCTTGAATGTCTGTGCGGAGCCGTGCCCGATGCTGAACCTTACCCAATTGCGCTACTTTGAACTGGTCGCCCAGACCGGCAGTTTTGCGCAGGCCTGCGCCATGGCCAATATCACCCAACCGGCCCTGTCCAATGCGATCAAATCGCTGGAGGAGCGGCTGGGCTTTCAGCTGTTTGACCGCAAGGAACGCCCGATTCAGCTGACTGCCCATGGTCAAAGCCTGCTGGCCGAGGTGGAGCGGCTGCTGTTTCAGGCGCGCAATCTGGATATCACGGTGCAGGCGCTTCGGGATGGGGCGGCGGGCCATGTGCGTCTGGGGATGACGGCGGCCTTTGCCTCGGCCTTTGGCGGGCGTTCAACGGCGAAATGGTTGAAGGAAAACCCGCGCATGACGCTGGACGTGCTGGTGCGGCCAACACCTGTCTTGGTGGATAAGCTGCTGGCGGAGGAATTGGATGTGATCGTCGGGATCACCTCAGCCCTGATGCCAGAGGCGGCGCAGCTGGAAATGCTGCCGCTTGGGGCGCAGCCTGGCCGGGCCTTTGTTCGACAGGGGCATCCTATTTTGGCCAAGCCGGAGCTGCACCCGCAGGACCTGCAGGACTTCGGACTGGCCGGATCCCATTACGCGCCTTCGGTTCTGGCGCAGTTTGCCGATTGGTTTGGCTACGCCAAGGTCGAGGATCTGCCGCTGGTGGTCGACAGCGAAAACACCAGCCTGATCTGCGATCTGACGGTAAACAGCGATCTGGTGATGCTCAGCATTCGCGACTGCACGCGCCATTACGTGGCTCAAGGCGCCCTGGTTGAGGTGGATCTGGACCTGCAGACCCTGGCCAATTGGTCAGTCGCCACCCGGCGCGGACGGCGGCAATTGCCGGGGGCTGAGGCTTTGGTCAGTGTGGTGCAGCAGATCGCAGGCCGGGGGGAGGCCGCTCCTTAACGGGCGGGCAACGGTTCCAGCAGGGTGATCTCCCCGGGGGCGGCGGGCCGCAGGCCGGTGGAGGGGGTCCAGATAAAGGCGCGCACTCGTAGACTATCGCGGACAGGCTGCTTGGGTTGTTCGGCAATGATCTGATGGCTGCCGGGGGGGATTGCCCCGCGCTGGCCAAAGAACTGCACCCCGGAAAAGGCGCTGCCATCTTCATATTGCAGGGTGATCTGAGCCTTGGCCGGCAAGGGCCCGTGGTCCAGCCGCCAGCGTTCAGGCACATCTGATGTGGACAGTGGGATTTCAAACAGGGCTGCGTCTTCGGTCATCTGATCAGCCATAAGCGGGGCGGGGGTGAGGGCAACAGTGCCCGCCATTGACAGTGTTCCCCCCAAGGCAGGGGCAAGCGCAGCCGCCAAGGCGGCCACGCTTAGGGAGGGAGGGGACAGTCTCATGCCCTTTAGATGGAGGCGACGCTGACCCCCAGCAACTGACCATCACGCATTTGTGTGGCCTCAGCCGCCGCTTCCAGCCCGCCGACCTCATTGGATTGTGTGACCACGGCGAAGGACAGTTCGGTATCCTTCTCCAGCAAGCCTTGCGCGTTCAGCGCCTGCACCGCATCGGTGATGTTATAGGTGATATGCAGTGGATCCGCGTGGTGGCTGTGTTTGGCGCCGCGCATGCCAAAGAATTCAAACGTGCCGCCCAGAACCGTATCGGCGTTGCCCGGCACGGCTTCGCTGTTGCCCGGCGCCACGTAGAGCTCATAGACCAGACTGCCGGCTGAGGCGGGGGGGATAAAGGTGACGGTCGCCAGATAGTCACGTGCGGCCTCTGCATTGGGCAGCCCTTCATTGGTGAGGCTATTGGCTGTTAGGGCCAGCTCCTCCGTCAGGGCCGGGTTCAGCGCCCCTTTGGCAAGGCTCACTGAGCCGGCAGCGATTGGCGCGGCCTCTTCCACGGCGGTGAAGTTTGCCGTCACCACCCGGCTGAGTGGCGCACCGATCAGTTCAGACCCGGTGCCGGGGGTATAGCTGTAGTCAAAGGGCGCAATCTCCATCGCGTCCTTGGCCGTGGTGCGCCCAGTGACGGGTTGGCCGGCAACATCGATGTAGAACAGGAACTCCTCACTATAAAACGCCTGCTGATCACCGGTCAGCGGTTGAGTGGAGAGCCCAAGATTGCGTTGCCGCTGTTCCCAGACATCCCATAGCCGATCCACGTTGCAGTGATGCAGGAAGAAGATCGGATCGACCGGGGACATCAGGCTTTGCATCGCATTGCCCAGGAAGTTGTGGGTGGTGTTATGCGGGAAGCCTTCGATCTCGGCAGAGCCGGTGAACATATGGTGGTTGGCTGAGATGGGACTGTTGAAATAGACGCTTTGCGATGCGCCGCTAGCGGGCATGGCGAAATCCGGGGCTTTGATGCCGGTGCGGATCTTTGACGGCTCCACATTGGTCTTGGCCGGGACAGGGCGGCCCCAAGGCGTCTGCTGCGCTGTCAGGTCCACCAGATCGGGGTTTTGATAGTCGATCTTGTAGTCTGCGGTATTCCAGCGATTGAGCGCCCGGTTGGTGGCGATATTGGCCAGAATGCCATCTTCCAGCGCGCCGTTGTTGTAACTGGCCCAATAGCTGGCGGCATCAGGATAGCCCCTTAGGGTCAGCTGCACCTTCTGCGCGGGGGTGTAGCTGGCATAAAGCGCCTTTACGATCGGTTCAAAATCGGCGGCGAAATCGGCCTGGGTCTCATAGTAATGCCCGGATGTCGGATCCAGCGGGTTGTCCGGGTCTGTCGGGGTTACAAAGAACTGTGGTGGGATCTTCGGCTCAGCAGACCAATCCCAATAGGGCAGGGCAAAATTGCTGTCGCCCGAGTATTCGCGGATGATCTGTTCGAAATAGCCGATGAAGGGGCGGTGCCAGGCAAAGAACCACCAATTGCCATGTGGACAGTCCGACATATGGATCATCGCATAACGGTACCAGTTGTGCGGATGATCCGGCGGCAGGTTCAACATCACCTCCACCGCGCGGCGGTAACTCTTCAGATCCGGGATCGCATCAGGATGAAAGGCGTTTTTGCGAACAAACTTCGCTTGGGTATTGGCCAGCATCGGGCTTGGCAGGCTGGCTGCGACGCCCAAGGCCGCGGCGGTGCTTAACAGATGACGTCTGGAGATATGGGGCATGGTGAAGGTCCTCAAAGTAAAAATTTGAAAATGACTTTCCTGCTGCGGGTGAAAATTACCCGCAGTGATAGTATGCCACAGATGGGAATATTCCAGAAGGGGAGGTATTCCAGCCTAGCTGTGAACTCCCCGCCGTGCAGGGTGACCCGTCACAAGGTCGATCCTCCGCGCTGGGCATGGGGAGGGAAGAGCAAGGGGATAGGTGGGGTTAGGTCCCCTCACCACTCATACCGCTCCATCTCATCGGCGATCAGCGCATAGCCCGTTTCTGCCACTTCGGTGGTCATCAGCTGTGTGCTCATCCGCCCCGTGACCCAAACCGGATCCCAGAGGTCCTCACTGGGCCAGGGATCTACAGACCGTACCAGCACCAGTTGGTTGGGCGGCGGCGGTGGGGTGTGCAGACAGGCCCCCACATAGGGAACCAGAACAAATTCGCTGACCCCTTCGGCGTCCATCTCCAAGGGCAGGATGAAACCCGGCATGCGGATATAGGCGCCATGCAAGTCGGCGTTCAGCTTGGTAGCATTGGCGTCATAGATCGGGCGCCAGATATCATTGACCTCATCCATCTCGCCTTCGCCGATGATCTCCGCATAGGGGATGCCCGGGGGGATCAGATCATCCCAAGTGATCTCACGCGCTGCGGCGGCAAGGCTAAGGTTCGGCAGGCTCATCCCAGCGAGGGAGAGCGGCAGAGTGCGGGTGATCAGGTCACGTCGGGAAATCTTACTCATGTCTTCACCATCATACCATCGGCCAGCGACAGGCGATAGGCGCGCAGGGCTGGCAGCATGCTCACAATTGCGCCAGCAGCGATGACGCCTGCCAACACCCCTAGCTCACGCAGGCCCGGCGGTTCAATAGGCAGGTAAAGGCCAAAGGCACTGTCGACCAGCGGCTGGGCAATCCACAGTCCAAGGTACAGCATCGCCAGACCTAACAGAGCCCCAAGGAGCGTGGTCATCAATGCCTCCAGCACCAGTAGGCCCAGGATCACCCGTGGGCTGGCCCCCATAGCGCGGTAGATCGCCATTTCGCGCCGCCGCTCATTCAGGCTGGCAAAGAGCGTGGCCATCAAGCCAATCAGTGCGGTGATCACCACCATCACCGAAACCGCCAGCAGTGCGGTTTCTGCAAGGCCCACAATGCCCCACAGCTCCTGTAGGGCAACACCGGGCAGGATCGCCAGCAATGGCTCCTCAGGGTAGGTGTTGATCCTGCGCTGTAGCGCAAAGGTCTTCAGCGGGCTTGTCACCCCGACAAGGGCGGCGGTCACGGCTTTGGGCGTCAGGTCCATCTGACGGATCTGATCGGCGGGGGTGGTTTTGCCAGGGATCTTGGCACCGCTTTGCCAATCGACATGGATCGCCTCAATCGCCTGAAGGGAGACGATCACGGTCCGGTCCACAGGGGTGCCGGTCTTTTCCAGAATGCCCGCCACCCGGAAGGGCTGATCCTTATGTTCGGTGAAAGAGGCGATGCCATGGGCCACTACAATTGGATCGCCAATCTGATAGCCCAGAGCCTGCGCAACATCAGCGCCGATCACCGTGTCAAACAGATCGGCCATCAGCTTGCCTTCTGCGACCTGCAGACCACGGTCACGGCGATATTTGTAGTGCTCGAAAAAGCCTAGCGTCGTGCCCATCACCCGGAACTGGCGATGGCTGTCCCCGAGGGAGATCGGCACGATCCAGTCGACGTCGGGTCGTGCGGCGATATCGAGGTAACTCTGCCAGGTGACATTGTTGGTGGCATTGCCGATGCGAAACACCGAATAGAGCAGCAGCTGCACCGAGCCTGAGCGCGCCCCAACAATCAGATCCGTGCCAGAGATCGTATCGGCAAAGCTGGCCTTCGCCCCGGTGCGCACCTTTTCGACACCCAGAAACAGGGCAACCGACAGTGCGATGGCCAGAACCGTCATGGTCACCGTCAGCGCCCGTGCTAAGAGCGAGCCAAATGCAAGGCGCAGGATCATGCCGCTGGCCTTTCAACATGCACAAGGTCGGCCATTTCAACCACCCGATCAAAGCGATCCGCCATGCGTGGATCATGGCTGACCATCAAAAGCCCCGAGCGCTGGGCGCGGATCTGCTGAAACATCAGATCCAGAAACTGCCCCTGCGCGGTTTCATCAAGGGCGGAGGTTGGTTCATCCGCGATCAACAGGGGCGGGGTGCCAATCAGGGCGCGGGCCACCGCAACGCGCTGTTGCTGCCCAACGCTGAGCGTGGCTGCCTTGGCGGTGAGCAACCCCTCCGGCAGGGCAAGTGCGGCGCAAAGACCGGCTGCTGCGCGCTGCACATCACCCGCCCGTTTGCGCCGCTCTGGTGCAAACCGCAGGGGCAGGGTGATGTTGTCAAGGACCGAACCAAAGGGCAGCAGGTTGAACTGCTGAAAGATCATCCCGATCTGTTCGGCGCGAAATCTGTCGCGTTGACCACCGGGCAGGCTGGCGATGTCTTCACCGGCAACGCGGACCGTGCCCTGACTGGCCAGCACCGTGCCACCGATCAGCGACAGCAGCGTGGATTTCCCCGATCCGCTGGCGCCAAGCAGCAGCACCGCTTCGCCACGGGCCAGCTCAAACTGCTGCACGCTGAGGCCGAAGCCCGCGCGGCCCGGCCAGCGAAACTGCACATCCTGCAGCGAGATGATCGGGGCTACGCTCACAATCAGAACATGCCGCGCAGATCAAGAATTGGTTGGTCACGCAGCACCTCAAAGGCTTTGGCACCATTGGCCGAAACCAGCTGCACCTCCAGCTCACGGGCGTTTTCGAACTGGTCGAAATAGGCGAATGTGATCTGGTCCAGCGCCTCAGGTGTGACGCAGGTCAGCACGTAATGGGCATGGAACTCGGTATGGCTGTCGCCTTCTGCGTGGTCTTCATGGGCATGGTCTTCGTCTGCGTGATCGTCATCATGATCATCGTGTGCATGTTCCTCATGCTCATGCTCTTCATGCTCGTGCTCCTCATGGCCGTGCTCCGCGGCATGTTCTTCTGCGTGATCCTCGTCATGATCGTCATGCGCCTCTTCTGCTTCCAGAGCGGCGCGGGCTTCGGTGACGGAGCACTCGGCGGCAGCGGGCAGTTGGAACAGATCCAGCGGGCGGGCCAGCGTTGCAACCGCCCGATCCACCGCTGCGCGGTCCTCAACGCTGCTGGCGGCATGTTCAAACCCAACGATATCGGCGCCGGGGGCGTGGAATTCCATCTCCAGCGTGGTGCCGGCAATTGCAATGTTCAGCGCGCCGACCCCATGTTCATGGGCGTCCAGTTGCCGGGTGGTTTCGGCCAGGGCCGTGGTGGTTGCCAGCGTGGCAAGAAGGGAAAGAGTAATACGCATGGAAATGTCCTTAATCCAAAGCGCTCAGTGAGCGCAGTCAGTGCAATTGCCGTGAACTTCGACGATGGTGCGGTCCGTTTGAAATCCGCTGGGGCGCATCAGATCGGTGAGGCCGGGCATCAGGGCGCTGCCGTCATGTTCCTCAACCACGCCGCAGGTGCCGCAGATCGCCAGAACCGGCAGGCTGGCGCCGTGATCACAGCGACAGGGCACGAAGGCCTTCAGCGATTCCAGCTTATGAGCGCGGCCCTGCGTGGTCAGCGCGCTGAGGGCGCGATATACCGTGGGCGGGGCCAGATCCGGCTCCTCACTCTGCAGGGTTTCAAGTATCTGATAGGCCGTCATCGGCGCCTCAGACCCGCGCAAGACGGTCAGAATGTCCGATTGGCGTGTCGCCGCTTGTTTGCGCATCTGGTCCCCCCGCTTGTCCCCTCACGTACACGGCCTAGCATCTGTAGGGCCGCGTGTTGATCACAGCATTATTTTATAAAGTAACAAAACTCAATGGGGTGGTTTGGGGCGCGGTGGATCGAGACGTGCAACGCCCGTTTTCCAGGCAGCGCGCGCCAAAACGCCAGATGTGCTAAGGCTGTGGGCATTCAGGTTTGCCAAACCGAAGGGATCTTATGACCAAAACAGATAAGCAGGCGTCGCCGACAGCAGAGGCGACACAAAAACCGGGCTTCTTTCAACGCCTGGACAACGCCGCCTTTGGCGTCATCTACGGGGCTATCATGGTGCTGAGCATCCTGATGGCGGCGGGTGACACCCCGGAAAACCCGCTGGAAACGGCGGCGGTGCTCTTTGGATCAGTGCTGGCGATCACATTGGCGAAAGCCTTTGCCGAGGTGATGTCACATGCCCTGGCGGTACGCGAAGCGATCACCCGACAGAAATGGCGCGCAGCCTGGCGCCATAGCTATCCGACGCTGGCGGTGGCCAACCTGCCCAGCCTGTTTTTCGTCGCCGCCGCCTTTGGCTGGATCAGCACCGATCTGGCCGTTTACCTGGCGCAAAGCCTGTGTGTGGCCCTTTTGGTGCTGCTGGGCGCACGCGTTGGCCGGGTGATTGAGGGCACCGTGATCTCAACCCTGCTGGGTGGCGTGGTTGCCGGGGGGCTGGGGGTGGCGCTGGCGGTGATGAAACTGGTGATCCACTGAACGCCAATTTTGGCGGGGTTTTTACATCCTCTGGGAGAGCGAATTGAACATGCCTCGCGCTTTCATTTTGTTGATTTGTAAGGCCAAAGTCGGTAACGCTGGGTTGGGGGTAGTTGTGCAGACACGCTCTGCATCTTTTAATTGCTGATTGTTAAGCGTTTTTTCTGGTCACCGAAGTCCGACGTCGCCCCCTAATAAAATGAGGCAGGCAAGGAAATTGGACAGATGAATTTGTTAGGACAGGCCATTTCGCATCACGGCCAAAAACAACCGCGCAAACACCGGACGCTGGGGCGTGGCCTTGCAGCGTCTTTGTTGTTTGTCGCCGCTGGGGCGCAGGCACAGACACTCTCACTCTCGGAGGCGTATCAGCGGATGCTGGGGCGCGATGCCCAATATGAGATCCTGGATATCGAACAATCGATCGCCGAAGAGCTGGTGTTGCAGGCCCGGGGCGAACGGCTGCCGCGGGTTGGTCTGAACATCGAATATATCGAAACGCAGCAGGAAATCGTCAATCAGGACAACACCACCTTTCAGGAAGGCACGTCGAACTATCCGACGACGACGGTGACCTTCTCGGTGCGTCAGCCGGTTTATGACCGGGTGCGTTGGAAGAAGATGCCGCTGGCACAGGCCGAACAGGCGCTGGTGTCGGCGCAGGCTGTGGTGGCGCGCAATGAGCTGACCACCCTGTTGATTGACAGCTACCTGGATGTGGCCCGGGCCCAGATCAGCTATGACCAGTCGCGTGTCATGGTGCGGGCGCGCTCACAACTGGCGTCAGATCTGCAGCTGCGGGTCGATGCCGGCACGATTGAGGCCGATACGTTCCTGCGCGCGCAAAGCGATGTGTTTGAGGCCCGCGCCCAGCAGACAGAACGGGAATTTGACCGCACCACGGCGCTGTTTGAACTGCAGCGTTTTGTGGGGCCAGATGTCAGTGGCGTGGCTTACGCAGGGGCCTCGGTGGGGATCCCGAATTACAACGCGCTGGTCAACAGCTTCAGCCTGGAACGCCTGCGCGAGGTGTCGCCGGCCATTCAGGTGGCCAAGGCTGAGATTGATATCGCCGCCCGTCAGGAAGAGATTGCCAAAGCCGCCTTCTTGCCCACCGCACAACTGACGTTGGAATACACCTATGAGGAAACCGAAGGCTCGCTCTTCGGCGGTGGTTCCACCGTGCAGTCGACCGAACTGGGGCTGCAGGCGGACTGGCTGATCTATGAAGGCGGGGTGCGCCGCAGCAAGCTGCGCGAAGCACGCTCGCGGGTGGAGATTGCTAACCTGCGGCTGGGGCAGATCACCGAATTGTCCGAACGCCGCTATGAGGCGCTGACCGAAGGGTTGAAACGCGCGCTCGCCTCTGTCCAGTCGGTTGGTCAGGAACGTGCTGCAGCGGAACGCCGTCTGGCCGCAGCGCAGGAACAGCAGGAGGCTGGTCGCATCGGCCCGGAGGCCGGGCTGGAGGCACGGTTGCGGCGCGATACGCTGGCGTTGCAGGGTCAGATCGCCCGGCTGCGGGTGGTGCAAATTCAGGCCCAGATCCTAGCGCTCTTTGGCGCCTTGGATGTGCCGACCCTGTCACAGGACTTCAGCGGCGCCTGATAGGGCGCTGCACTTACATAAAACAAGACGATCAAACACGATCACCAACGGGAAATAACATGACCAAACAACTGCTGATCTACGACAATGTGGTGCCGGTGAACCGTCAGGTTCATCAGAAAACCTCGGTAAGCCGCACCAGTTCATTCGGCTTTGCCCGCGATGTGAATGCGGTTCCGATCGTGGATGTGGAATTTCCGCGCGCCTGTGTGGAAACGCCGATCGTCTTCAGCCGCACCGAAACCGGTGTTGTGCCGCTGGCCCTGCTGAGCACGCAGAAAGACAGCAACGCCTTTGTTGATGCCAATGACAGTTGGACCGGGCGCTATGTGCCGGCCTTCTTCCGCCGCTATCCCTTTGTTTTTGCAGCACAAAAAGGGTCTGACCAGATGACGCTGTGTCTGGATGAGGGCTACGCGGGGCTGAACACTGACGACAAAGGCGAGCGTCTGTTTGACTCCGAAGGGACCGAAACCACCTATCTGCGCTCGGTTCTGCAGTTTGTGGAGGAGTATCAGGCGACCTTCAACCGCACCCAAGGTTTCTGCGACCGTCTGGAAGAGGCGGGGCTTTTGGAAGAGGCGCGCATCGACTTCACCCTGGCCGATGGCACCAAGGGCGGCATCACTGGCTTCCTGCGGGTGAGCAACGAAAAGCTGCGCGCGCTGCCGGATGAAGAGATCACCAAATTGTTCCGCTCGGGCGATCTGGATCTGATCCAGATCCACATGCTGTCGATGCAGCAGATTGAGGCGCTGGTGACCAAGACAGCCAGCGCAGCAGCTGAGGCCCCGGCCGAGGACACATCAGAAGAAACGTTAGAAGACAAGGCAGACGCGGCCGAGGCCAGCGTCCACTAAGTAGATCATCACGCTTGCTGGGGAGGCTTGATCGTGAGTAAGACGTTTAGAAACAAAGACCGCAAGGCGGCCACGAAAGTGGTCGCCAAAGGCGCTTCTGTCTCTCACGGTCTGGCCTTGCCACAGCCTGATCCCACCCTTGATCCTTCCGCCGATCCCACCACACAGGATGGGGCCGGACGATTGTCGCAGTTTCTGAACAGCTGGGCGCGTGGCCTCTTTGCCAAACCTGCCCGCCGGTCCAAACATGTGCTGCGCAAGAAACGCAGCGGCATTGACGCGCTGGAACCGCGTGTCCTGCTCTCCGGCGATCCGATCAGCGCCGCCATGTCCTTTGCCGCGGGCAACAGTGATGCAACCCTGCGGGTGGTGGAGGTTGAATATAACCGCGGCACCGCCGATGCGCCGGACAGCCAGAAAGAACACCGCCTGCAGTTGATCCAGGGCGTTTCAGCCACCGGCAGCAATGTCATCGCCGAACGTCGCATCGTTGAGATTGATGGCCAAAAACGGGTTGTGACGGGCGACTGGGATGAAACCAGCACCCTGATCGACGTGCTGAACATCACCGGCAGCAGCGGCAACAACCGGCTGGTGATCGACCAGTCTGTTCTGTCATTGCATGAGGGCGTACAGTTTGACGTCTCGATGCAGGGCGGCAGTGACCAGATCATTGGCCCTTCGGTCAGCGAAGGGTTGGTGTGGTCGCTCGACAGCAGCGATGGCACCGGGTTCAGCGGTGAACTGGCCATGCTGGCGCCAACAGGCGACATGACCAACCCCAGCGCCGGGGACCGCACCCTTGACAGCCGCGTCACCTATGAGGGTGGCAGCCGCGATCAGTTCCTCAGCTTTTCAGGCGTGACCAGTATCGATGGCAACAGCAGCCGCGATATTCTGGCCGACCGGACCAGCGGGGCCAATGAATGGGCGCTCACCTGGGATGCCTCAGAAACCACGCTGACCCGCAGCGGGATTACATTTCAGGGCGCCGAAGGGCTGAAGGGGCAGGGGCAGACGCACCTGAACCTCTCCTCCGAGGCCCGCAGTGCCAGTCAGACCGGCGCGGATATCAACGCCGAAAGTGGTGAGCTGCGACTTTATGAGGCCGGTGACAGCAGCCGTCAAAGTCCGCTGATGCTGGACACCCGCGGTATCTCAGCCTTTACCGGCACCGATGGGATGGATCTGGCGCGGGCGGCGCAGGGCGTCGATTTCACCCTGCGGGGCGGCTATGACGTGGCCTATGGCACCGATGATCTGCTGCAATGGGATGTGACCAGCTTCAGCGCGACGGGCAATCCTGAGGCGGCGATCACCCTTGATTTCTTTGAATATACCACCAATCCGGCGACGCCAGCTGATGCCAACACCTGGGTGGACCTGACCCAGACCGCGCAGCTGAGCGGCGTTGATGAAATCCGCGGCGGCGATGCCGATGACCGGTTGATCCTGTCAGACACCAACGCCATGGCGGTGCTGATCAAAGGCGATGAGGAAAACGCAACGCTGGATATCGCGCGCGTGTCTGGTGGCACCTCGGTTCTGGTGGCCGACGATATTGAGTATCTGACCGCCACCGTGGCGGGGTCCATCCTTGATTACAGCACATTGGCCTATGACGTTTCGGTCGATTTCCAGCAGGGATCTGCCAGTGCCTTTGTCGGGATTGCAGGGTTCACCGGGGTCAAAACCGGCTCTGGTGAGGATGACATCATCGCCGCCGCCGACACCACCCTGATCGAAACCGGTGCGGGCGCGGATACCATCACGCTGACCCGATTTACCGGCGCGGTGAGTGTTGACGCCGGCGCCGGAGCGGATGTGCTGAAGGGCGATCTGGACGCGCGTTCAGACAGCTACGCCTATGTGGATGATGACGATCCCACCACGCCGGAGCCCATCTATGACGCCAATGGGGTTGAGATCACCCGCGATCCGGTCACCAATCTGCCGGTCGGCAGCTGGCAGGTCACGGATCCGCTGAACAGCCGCTTTGAGGTCACCAACCTTGATAGCAACGGGGCCGACGGCACCTTCAGCACCGTTCTGGATGGCACCACCGCGCAGGGTGCAACGGCCAGCTTTGCCAATGTCGAAACCATCGAAGGCCAAGGTGCCAGCGGGGACGAAGATATCTTGGTGATGAACATCGGCGCAGGCGCGGATCCGATCACCTGGCAGGTGGTCAGCGTCTATGAGGGTGCTGTGCTGATGGGCAGCGGTGCGCTGGCCTATACCAATGTGGCGCGTGGCCAGAACAGTGGCAGCCGTCACCTGACCCTGGCCTATTCCGATGCCAGCGGCGCGTTCAGCGAATATGATGGCGACGTCATTGTCGACCTGATGACCGGCTATGCCTCTGGTTTTGAAAGTTTTACCGGCGATGTGAACACGCTGTTGGGCACCAGCAAAAACGATTCACTCCTCGGCAATCTGGCAACCACCCGGATCGAAGCCCTGGCAGGCGATGACCTTCTGGGTCTTGAGGCGCTGGATGGCGCTGTGGCAATCGGCGGCACCGGCACCAACACGCTGGGCTACCGCAGCGCGGCGGGCACGGTCACCCTGACCAACACAAACGTCAGCCAGAGCAACAGCACTGCAAATGGCGTGGCCACCATTTCAGATATCAGCCGGGCGGTCATTCTGGCCACGGGTGACACCACCGGTGTTACCATTAACGCCAGCGTATTTTCCGGCAGCACCGTGCTGCAGGGCGGCAGCGGCGCGGATGTGCTGAGCAGCGGTTTGGGCGCTGAAAACGGCTTCCTGTCTTCCGATGGGTCGGACACGCTGACCAACAACGGCTCGGCCGGGGCCTATTATCTGGCCGAAGAGGCCAGCGGCAACTGGACCGTGGGCGATAGCGGTGCGACGGATATCGCGGTGGCGCGGGGCAGTGATTTCACCGACACGCTGATCGGTTCCTTCGATGAGGTGCGCCTGTTTGGCGATGAAAACGCCAACACCTTTAATGCAAGTGCCCTGACGCGGGCCAGCGTGGTTCTGTCTGGTAATGGCGGCGATGACATCCTGACCGGCGGGTCGCAGGATGACACGCTGAGCGGTGGCGATGGCTTTGACAGCTTTGATGGCGGCACCGGCACCGGCGATGTCCTGCGTGAGGATGGCTTCCGCGGTTATGACCTGACCAGCGGCGGGCTGTTCCACGACCGGGACACGGACACTGATTACACGATGACGGTGGCGCTGCCCGCGTCGACCGGCACGGATGACAGTTTCCGGCTGAAGATCACCGGGCTGGATGGGGTGCAGCTAACCTCAACCGCGCTTGGCTTTGCCGCTACGGATTTTGAGGTGCAGGCTGCGGTGCAGGCGATGCAGCTGTTTGACATCCAGGCCTATGAGGTCAGCACCACCCGGGATGGCACCGGGCTGCTGACCGGGATTGAGATTGCGTTCAAACACGGCTGGGGTGGTCGGGATCTGGGGCTGGCGATGCGCGCCACCGGATCGCACACGCCCTCCGGTGGATCTGAGACGCCGTTTGACACCGCGGCCACCATCGTTGTCGGCACCCGTGGCGGTGTTGCGCGCGAAACGGTGACGGGAATCGAACAGGCAGATTTCACCTTCCAGATCGATATGCCTGGCTGGGCCGTTGTAGATGGCTGGAGCGGCGCGGTGTCGATCACTGGCTCTGACCGGATTGACCATGTGACGCTCGGCGCGGATGACAGCGCTGATTTGGGCGAAGGCAATGATTTCATTGTGGTCACCGGCACCGGCACGCTGAGTGCCGATGTGGTGCTGAAAGGCGGCGAAGGGTTTGACCGGCTGACCGCCACTGGCCACACCACACAAACGTTGAGCAACACCACCCTGGCGCTGACCAGCGGCGCGGTGAACCATGAAGGGTTCGAAGACTATGTGCTGATCGGCACCGCCGGGGCGGACACGCTGGATGCCTCGGGACTGGCGGCGGGTGAGCTGACAGCGGCAACGCGTTTGTCGACACTAAACAACGGTGCGGGTCTGCCGATCCGGTCCTTGGACAATGACGCGATTGAGGTGGTCGACAGCTCCTCCGGGACGCCGGTTACCAGCAGCTTTGACACCGGCGAACGCGCCTATGACCTGAAGGTGATCCACCCCGACGGCACCGAAGCCTACGTTGATCTGACCGTTCTGGCCGAAACCATGCAGGATGTGCTGGATGCCTTCAACGCGGTCAACGGGCTGACCGCCACGATCAGCGGCGGCGCATTGGTCATCACCTCCTCTCTCACTGGGGCGGGGGCGCTGCGGTTCGAAGGGGTGGAGGTCACCGATAGCACCGCGCAGGGCAATTCCGGCACACCTCAGAATATCTACGTCGATACCTCCATGCTGGAGGCTTTGGGCCTCTCAGGGATGACTTTCTCAGGCGCGACGGTGACAGCTGGGCTGTCCAGCGGCACCTCGGTTCTGATCGACGGTGCGGCGGGGGATGACACGCTCACGGGCTCTGCCGGCGATGACCTGATCATCGCGGGTGCGGGGACGGACAATATCACCGGCGGTGCGGGCTATGACCATCTGCTGCTGTCGCGCAGCGCCATCACCGGGGCGATCACCATCGGGGCCGCCAATGCCAGTTCGGCAAGTGGCACGGACAGCTACAACGGGATCGAACTGATTGAGGCGCGCGGCGATGCGACGGCGCAAAATGTCGACGCGGGCAGCTGGACCGGCGATTTCCTCTATCGCACCGGCGGCGGTGCAGACACGATCACCAAAAGCGCCGGCGCCAACACCGTGGTGGTTGATGGCAACGGGATCCCCTTGGGCCTCAGCCTCAGCGGTGGGGCAGCCACCCCGGATGACGATCAGGTCATTGTTGAGTTGAGCGGCACGGTCACCGGTGATCTGTCCACCTCGGCGGCAGGGATCACCGATCCGATCACCTTTGGTGCAGTGCCGATGCTGGCAGAGGATCTGCGCCTCACCCGCGTGGATGACAGCGTCAGCAATGAGATCACCTTTGGCGCCAATACCAACTTTACCGCCGGTGGTGTGGTCAAATTCCAGGCGGACTCCATTGTTGTGTCTGCTGATATCGTTCAGACCGGCGGCACGCCTGAAACCAACCGTCTGATCTTTGAAACCACCAATTTCAGCCAGTTCCGCGGCACCCGGATTGCCAGCACGGGCGATGTGTTCTTCGTCGCCCGCAATGAGGACCGGCGCTGGACCTCGGGTTTCTACCAGATCCAGTCCTTTGACATTGATTACACCTTCGGCGCTGCTGGCAGCGGATCCGGCATGGCTGTGGTCGAAGGCCGCAACATCCGGATCGACATGCGCGCCGGCAAACTGCCGCCCAAGGATGTCTCCACCGGTGATGAAACATCGGATCCTAAGTTCCTGGATTACCTTGCAGAATTTGGCCAGGACTTCCTGGATCTTCTGGAAAGTCTGGCGCTGATTTCGGCCAATGCGCGGGTGCTGTCGAATGTTTCGCTGACCGCCACGGAACATTCGCAATTTGTCACCACCGGCACCGGGACCGAGGGCAATTTTGATGTGCGCGCCGCGACTGAGACGATCAGCTCAGCCAAGCCGATTGCGGTTCTTGCTGGTCTGGCGTTTGGTCTGAGTGAGGCCTATCACACCATCAAGATCGACAGTCTGCTGGATATATCAGGCGATATGGATGTGCGTTCGGTCGTGGATATGTCGACCGCAGCGCTGGCGGACAGCGGCGGGTTGGCCGGGATTGGTATCGGCATTGGTGTGACCATCAATCTGGTCAACAACAACGTCACTGTTGCGGCGGCTTCAGGTTCTACCGTTGAGGGCGATCTGCGCGTCACCTCAGATACAATCGAACGGATCCAGACCGAAGGCGGCGCCGCTTCGGCGGTGGATGGGGTCTTTACCCTTGGTCTGGCGGTTGAGGTGGGGATCAACAACACCTCGGCCCGGGTCAGCGGTGCGGATCTGACAGTAGACGGCAATCTGGTGGTGCAGGCCACAACCATGAAGGCCTCACTGGAAAAGAAAATCGGCTTCATTCTGCCCTATATGACGATGGGTGTTTCGGCCAGCGCGGCCACCGGCACCCTGGGCACGGGCAACTATCTGAACGATGCGGTCTCAAACGCGCTGCCCTTCACACCGGCGATCAGCATTGCGGTGTCCAAAGGGGCGGCGGCCCGGGAAAAGCCCGGCGGCTTGTTCAAATGGCTGAACAGCAAATACGAAGCGGCGCCTGTGCAGCCCACGGTGCAGGTTTCGGGCGCGATCGGCATTCTGGTCGATAAGGACAATGTGGATGCCTATCTGGGCGATGACAGCGCCACCAGCCTGATCAAGGTTGGCGGCACCACCAGCGTGGTCGGCACCGCAGCGGTGCGGCCCAAGATGACCACAACCGCGCTCAGCTCAAACGAGGGGGATGCGGGCGCAGGTTCCTCCAAGGCCGGGGTCAGCCTGGCAGTGAACGTCGGCATCATGGACATTGATGCAGACGCCACCATCACCGGCACCACCACGCTGCGGGCGCAAGGGGCGGTCAGCGTGACGGCCAAGTCTGAAAACAAGATCGATCCGTTGGGCCTTTGGGGTGCGAACCTTGTGGCGCCGGTTCTGGATGCAGCGGCAGCGCCAGATTTCAAGGTGGACAACGGCACGGTTCAGCAGGGCGATACCACCATTGCCGATGGCGTTGTGGATGTGGGCGCAGGCGATGTGGTTGAGGTGGGGGACAAACGCTATAAGGCCGAAGTGGCCCAGACCCAGATCAACCTGGCCGAGGAACAGTATAACGATCCCAGTTTCTGGGCGGAAATCACGCCCACCGGCACCGCGATTTCGGTGATCGGCGGCGCGGCCAACTATGTGGACGATAACTTCGGTCTGGCGGCCAACCTGTTTGACGTCTGGGGTCAAAGCTTCGCGCGTGGTTCGGTTGTTGGTGTGGCCATTTCCCTGTCCGTTCTGGATCTGGACTATGAGGCCAACGCCACCATCGCAAATGGCGCCAAGGTTGTGGTCAGCGCCGATGGGCAGGACGCGGGCACCGTGGGCAGTGGCCATGATGTAAACGTCAGTGCATCTGCGCAAAATGACATGATCGCCCTGCATGGTAACTTTGCGCCCTTTGGGCCAACCGCCGGCGACAGCAGTGCATTTTCGCGCAACAAGGGGTTCCGTCAGGGGATGGGCTCCTTCTACAGCAAACACAAATCCTCGCTCAGCAAGTCGCAGCCGGTGCAGAACCCGCTGGGCAGTGGGGATACGGAAAATGCGGTGGGCGCGGCGATTTCGGTCCTGCTGGAACGCACCCATGCCAACGCAACAATTGGCGATGCGGTCATCATTGCCAACAACCTGACCTCTGACAGCAGCGCCACCCATCTGAACTTTGGCCTGGCAGCGGCGGGCGGCAAAGGCTCCTCCGTGTCAGTCAACGGGTCGTGGAACCACACGACAATCGACAGTTCGGCGATCACCAAGATCGACTCGGGTGCGATGATCACCCTGGCGGGCAATCTGGATCTGGACGCGACCGAGACCACCACAATCGTGCAATTTGCCGGGGCGGTTTCGGCGTCCAACGGCACCTCGGTCGGCCTGTCTGGCGTCACCGTCCTCAGCGATCGCCATGCTGAGGTTCTGGTCGAAGGCAGCGGCGGCGGCACCTTCTCGGTCGGTGGCACCATGAGCATGGATGCAACCGTGTCCGGTGCGATCATCACAGGTGCCATTGCGGCCGCGGTGGCAACACCGGCACCGCCGGATGCCTCCGGTGGGGCAGGCGCGCCCTCCAGCAGCAGCGCGGCCGGATCCGGCGGCGTGGCCGGGGCCTTGCCCGCGGGCGTGTCACAGGGCGCGGCGCAGTCCAACTCGGGCTTTGCCGTGTCGGGTTCTGCCATCGGCTATGAAGAAGGCATCTACGTCAAAACCAAGATCGAAGGGCTGGCGCAGCTGACCGCCACCACCCTGACCACCAAGGCCGAAGACACCGCAAACCGCATTCTGGTGGCCGGCGCCGGGGCGATGACCGCCACACAGAACGGTGTGGGCGTGGCAGGCGCCTTTGTGGTGATCGACAGTCAGAAAGAAATCGACAGCCGCATTGCGACCGCTGGCAGCACCGCGATGCTGCTGAGTGCCGGCACGCTGACCATGCGGGCGCGGGACAATTCCGGTTACTTCAGCCTGGCCGCAGGTGTGGCCGCCGCCAAAGGCGCCAAAGGTGTTGGGGTTGCAGGATCTGTCACCGTGACGGTTGCGCGCACAGAGGTTGATGCGGGCCTTTTCGGCAGCTCAACCGCGCAGATCACGCTGGGCAGCGCCACGGCGGCCGATATCTCGGCGCGCAATGACGCGCTTTGGTTGCATATCTCAGGGGCTGTGGCCTATGGCACCACGGCGGGTGTTGGCGTCTCGCTAGGGATTGCGGTGATCGACAGCCTGGTGGAAACCCATCTGGACCATGTGGTCATGGGATCGGGGATTGAGGCCGCATCGCTGAACGCGCTGTCTGTGAACTCGCTCACGCTGGTGAACCTCAGCTTCGGCGTGGCTGTCTCAACCGGTGCCAATGCGGCCGGTGCGGGTGTGGGCATGGTGGCGATCAACGTCTATCGCGCCAGCACGGTGGTTGAGGCCACCGGCAGCACCATCGATGTGTCGGGCAGCGGCGCTATTGCGCTGACCGCCTTTGACGAAAGCGCCCTGTCGGCCACGGCGGGCGGCATTGCAGTGTCCTCTGGCGCGACCGCGGTGGGTGTTGCCATTGCGGTCAATATCGCGGCTGAGGCGGAAAACGATGCCAGCCAGACCCGCGGCACCGAGGTTTTGCTCACCGGCTCCACGCTCAACAGCGGCTCAGGCCTGTTGTCGACTATCGCAACCAGCGACCTGACCATGGTTTCCATCGCGGTTGGGGTTGCGGTGTCAAAGAGCCTGGCACTTGCCGGCAGCGCAGCGGTCAACCGCAATGACGTCGGCACCAAGGTTCTGGTGGATGAGGCCAGCACCCTTGCCGGCGACGGCTCCCTCCGGGTTGAGGCGGTGGATGTCTCGGACCACACCACAATTGCGGGCGGCGTTGGCGTGGCCTTTGACCCGGGCAAAGGCGGGGCAGGTGGTGCAGGGATCGCGGTCACCATCGTCGACACACCGGTCAGCGCGGCGGTGCATGGCACCGTCACCATGACGCAGGATGCCTCGATCATCGCGCGGGCAGATCAGACCAATGTCACCGTTGCCATTGGCGGTGCGGGATCCGGCGGCTTTGCGCTTGGCGGTTCTGTCGCCGTGACCACGGTGAACGGCGATGTGACCACCTCGGTTGCGCCTACTACGGCCAAAACCTGGAGCGTGCGGGATCTGACCGTCGCCGCGCAGGACAGTTCCTCGGTTGTCTCCATCGCGGGGGCTTTGGGGGTTGGTCTGGATTTCGGCGGTGTTGGCGCGGCCTTTGGCACCATCACCAGCAACCGGTCGATCACCTCAACCATCAACGGGCCGGTGTCGATCACCGCCTCAGGGCTGGTGCAGGTGACAGCGGGATCGGTGAAACCCGTTGGGGCGGGCACGGATAACGCCTATCTGGATGCCGCCATTGATGGGCTGGGCGATGATGCCTTCAGCCAGGATGACAATGCATTGGATAAAACCGATCTGCGCTCGCAGATGGTCAATATCACCGCGGCGGGCGGTGGTTCCAAAATGGTCGGGATCGGCTTTAACCTGGCCTATACCGAGGTCGACCGGGAGATCAGCGCCAAGGTCACCGGCGGTGCAACGCTGACCCTGACCAATGACGAAACCACCGCCATCACCAATGGGGAGACCGGGCAGACCAAGGGCCTGCTGGTTAAGGCCGATGATGCCAGCGGTATCGTTGTGGTCTCTGTTGGTGCGGCTGGCGCTGTGGGGCCGGATTCTCCCATTGCGGTGGCCGTGGCAGGCAGTGTGGCCTATTCCAACATCGACAGCTCGGTGATCGCTGAGGTCGGTACAGCCACGATCAACCTGCAGAATGAGGCGGATCTGGGCGTTCTGGCTCGCAATGATGCGGATATTGTCGCGGTGGCGCTTGGCGCCTCAGTTGCGATTGGTGGTGCATTGGGCGGCGGCGCGGTTGGCTTCTCCGCTGCGGTGAACAAGGTCTCGGGTGAGGTGGGCGCGCGGCTCTCGGGCACGGTGACGGCCAGTGGCGGCGCAAAAACCAACAACATCTACGTTGATGCGGAAAACACCGCCGGGATCGTTTCGGTCTCACTGGCAGCGGCCATTGCCGGCACCCATGGCGCGGTCAGCTTCGCCGGTGGCGGCGCCGGATCGGGCAACACCATTGCCGGGGCCACCTATGCGGTGGTCAGCGGGGCAACGATCAGCGGCGCGGATGACATGAAGGTCAACGCCGATGGCGAGGCCGACATCACCGCCGTTGTGGTGGGCATCGCCGTTTCGGTCACGGCCGGTGACAAGGGCAGCCTGTCCTTTGCGCTGGGGATTGCAGCGGCAAACAACGTCACCACCGGGCTGAACCGCACCATTGCGGGGCTCAGCGATACTTCGGATTACGTGGTGGCAGCGCGGGTGGCAGACAGTTCGGTTGTGCTCGATGGCGCCTTGGCGGTGGACGCGGTTGCCGATCAGGCGATCCGGGCCGTGGTTCTGGCAGCATCGGTTGCGGTCGCGGCCTCCAGCGGGTTTGGCCTGTCAGCAGCAGGCGCAGGGGCCGGGGCGGGCAACTATGGCTCCACCTCATCCCTGGCGGAGGTCAGTGGCAGCAGCAGCGCCCATCAGGTCGTGGCCAACGGCATCCATGTTGAGGCGGTGAACCTGTCGCGCATCACTGCTGTGATCGGATCTGCCGCCGTGGCTGTGGCCTTTGGCGGCGGCACCAATGTGGCGCTTTCGATCGCGGTGGGTGTTTCCGTCAATGAAATTGACGCCAAAACCGTGGCGCGGATCACCGGCTTCAGCGCCGCGGGCGCTTTGGATGCCGGCAGCGGCGCGATGGAGGTTCTGGCCAAGACCGAACGCGGTGGCGACCGGTTGGATATTTCTTCGACCTCCGTGGCGGCCTCGGTCGCGCTTGCGGCAGGTGGGGCCACGGGGATTGCGCTTGCGGGCGGCGGAGCCAATTCGATCAACACGGTGACCGGCGAAACCACGGCAGAGCTGAGCAACATCGGTGCCGGCACCGCGGGCACGGTGACGGTCAGCGCGCTCAACCGGATCGATATCGACGCCAATGTGGTGGTTGTAGCCGCAGGTGTTGGCGCAGCAGGCTCGGGCGGTGCAGGGGCGGCGGCCATTGGCGGCGTCTATGTCTCAAACACCGTGGGCAGCAGCAGCGATGCCTTTGACGTGCGCGCCAGCGTGGCAGATGCGCGGATGACCGTGGCGGGCGCCATGGCGGTGACCGCCAGCAACACCTCAACCATTTTCGCCAACGGTGATGCGGTGGCGGCTGCGATGGCCCTGTCCAGCGATGTGGCCGCCAGTGGTGCGGGCGCAGGCGCGGGCGTTTACAACAACGTCTATGTGAACACGGCCGCCTCGGTCTCGCGCACCAACGGTCCGGTGGGTGGGCTCAACACCATGCTGCAGGTCGCCAGCCTTGTGGTCACGGCGACGGACAACGCAGATATTGAGGCGGTTGCGGTCGGCGCGGCGGTGTCGGTCGCGATTGGCGGCACTGCGATGGCGGCGGGCATTTCCATTGGGGTGGCGATTGCCGAAAACACTGTTGGTTCCTCGGTTCTGGCAGAAATCAAAGATGGCGCTTTGGCGTCTGATCAGATGATCGTTGCGGGCACGGCGGCCAGTGGCAATACGGCAGCGACGGGGGGCAATATCACCGTCACCGCAGACAATGACGCAACGGTGCATGGCACCGCAGTGGCGGCCTCGGTCGCGGCGGGGGCGGGGCTGTTTGGCGGTCTGGCCCTGTCTGGCGCAGGCGCGGCGGTACATAATGCCGTCAACAACAACGCCGAAGCTTTCATCACAAATGCGCAGCTGACCACCTACAATGGTGACATCAATGCCATCGCCACCAATGACACCACGCTGAAGGCGCGGATCGTTACCGTCGCAGCTGCGGCCAGTGCCGGTATTCTGGCCGGTGCCGGATCCATCGGGATTTCCATCCTGACCAGCCGCGTGGGCGGCGATGAGGCTGCGGATCGTTCCCACCGTACCCGCGCCGTGGTCACCAACAGCGTGCTGAGTGCCAGCGGCGGGGTTGAGGTCAAGGCAGACGCCAAAGAGACCCACAATGTTGAGGCCGCCAGCGCATCTGTCGCGCTGGCAGTGGGCATCGGTGGCGCGGTCGCCGGGGCAGGGATTGGCGTTTCGGTGTCCAACTACTCCACTGTGGAGGCATTGTCCGCCGACAGCCTGATCACAGCAGGCGGGGACATCAAGATCCTGTCCTACGCGGAAACGCTGGTGAATGACGATGTGCCGAACGGGTCAGGCTCTACCATGGTGGGGGTCGCGATTTCGGTCGGCCTTGGCGCGATTGCGGTCAATGTGAACATCCTGAAGGTTGATGTGCAGAACACCTCACATGCGGATGTGACCCATTCGGGCCATAGCGGTGCGGTGCTGAACGCAGGCGGCAATGTCATGGTGGAGGCGGACTCCATCTCACGGCTCACGGACCTCAACGGTGTGGGCGTGGCGATCTCGGGCGGTGGCATCTCGGCCACCGGGGGTGGTTTGAACATCACGCTGACGGTGAACAACAGCGTGCGTGCGATGGTGGATCTGTCGGGCAAGGATTCCGAAATTCAGGCGACATCTGGCGCAGTGACAGTTAAGGCGCTGGACACGGCCGAGTTCAGCTCAGACGTGGCCAATGTGAACGCGGCGATTGCGCCCATCGGTCTGGCCGTTGGTGCGGCGGTGATGAAAAGCCGCCATTCCTCAACCGTGACCAGCCTCATCAAAGACGCGAGGATCACCGCGCAATCCGTTGAAGCCAGGGCAGAATCCGATGTCGACATCACCGATGTCGGCGCCACGGGCGTCAGCGTCGGGGCCGTCGCGATTGAGGTGAACGTCGCCCGGGCCGAGGCGGCAGGCACCGTCAACACCACCGTGGACAACGCGGTTCTGGTGGGATCGGACTATGTGGATGTGAAGGCGCTCGCCGATCTGTTCCTGCGCTCCTCAACGCTGGGGGTTTCGGCCGGTCTGGGCGCCATCGGGTCGATGACCGCCTTTGCCGAGGCCGGTCTGGGCGCCGATGATGGTGGCACGGATGACGGTCAGGCCGACGTGCTTGTGACCTTCCAGAACAATGCTGAGGTTGTCAGCCAGCAGCTGAATGTGCTGGCCGATGCTGAGGTGGATATGTTCGTGGACACCACCGCAGGCGGTGGCGGTGGCTTTGCCGCCATCGGGGCGGTCAGCCATGTGCGTGACAACACCACGGCTGAGGTCATGGTTGGCGCCAACACGCAGGTGCAGGCGGATGGGGTCAACATTTCAGCGCGCGCGGAACGGGCGATGGACGGTGATGCCGATGCCAACTCACTGGCAGCGGCCAGCGGGGCCGGGGCGCAGCTGAACCTGACGGCGGAGGGCGATGCCCGGGTGATCTTTGCCTCAGGCACCGGGGCCAATGACCGCACCAAGATCACCGGCGGTGCGATCCAGATCGATACCTACAACAAGGTCTACAAGGAATATATCGTTGGCATCGGCGGCGCGACGGCCTCTGACACCAACAATGTTTCGTCCGGTTCCGGCAACCTGGCTGGGCTGACCATCATCGGCACCCGGTCCTATGTCGGCACCGGCAGCGATAAATCCCGCTCGGCGATTGATCTGGGCGATGTCTGGCTGGAAGGCAAAGGCACCTTCGAAAACAAATCCCGCGTTCTGGTGCGTGCGATCACCGATCATTCTGCCGCGGATTCGGTTGAGGTCTTTGCGCTCTCGGGTGTCGCTGGTCTGGCGGTGTCTTACACCGAGCAGGAGATCAACGCCGAAACCGATGTCACGATGGACGGCGCATATATCGATAACCTTGGCGGCGACGTGAAGGTCGAAACCCGTGCCAATGTGCGTAACACCGCAGATGGTGCGGTGTTCCAGACCGGCGCGGTTTCGGCCAACCTTGGCATTGATGTGAAGGCCCGCACCAATTCCGCCACTACCATCGGCGTCAACAACGCGCTGATCGAAGGCGCCCGCGTGGAACTGAGCGCGGGCAAGGCCAATGGCACCGTCAACTCGACCATTTCGCGCACGGCGGCCAATGGCTCACTGGTGTCGCTGGGCATCTCGCTGGGGGTTGCGCTGCAAACCAACAGCACCGATCGCGTGGCTTCGGTGGATATTGACAGCACCTCACGGATCAACTCGGCCGGGAACCTGTTGCTGAGTGCAGAACGCGGCCTGTTCCAGGAAAGCTATGATGGTCTGGTGCTGGTGCTTGCGGTGCCACCCTATGGCTACAACGTCACCAATCAGGGCAGTCATACCGGATCGGCCAATGTGAACATCGATCCGGCCGCCAAGCTGCGGGCCGGGGTGAACTACCAAACGGTCTATGAGGTTGCCTATGTCGGCACCGGATCGACCAACCGTTGGCAGGACAATGCCGTCTCAGCCACGCCGCGTCAGCTGACCGATGCGGAAAAGGCCGAGATTGGTGTGGCCAGCAATCAGGATTACGTCATCCAGTATTGGGATCCGCAGACGCTGGCGACCGATATGTACAATGGCGATATCGTGCTGCTGGAGGCCGTCAATGTGACCAGCGGCGATGCGCAGGGCACGGCGGGGAACTATTACCAGTATCTGGGCACCGGGCCGACGCCGGTGATCACCCAAGCCACCGATTACACCAACACTGCCCTGTGGCGGAACCTTGGTGCAGCGCCGGACCAGCTGGCGCAGGATCGCGCCTTTGGCTCCAACGCCAATGACTACATGCGCAATGCCTTCCTGAACCAGATTGTGGTTGTGCGCCCCGGCACGCTGGACAATCCGGTGATCAGCGTTGGCCAATTGGCGACGCTTCTGGCCTCGCAGTATCAGCAGGTGCGCCAGTGGATGCGCGATCACAACTCCAACCCTGAGGCGCTGGTGCGCTATCAGGCACAGCTGGATCAGATCGTCACCCAGATGACCAACCTGGGCCTGCAGCCGCCCACCGGCAGTGGCGATGTGCCGCCGGTGATCGAGCAGACGCTGCCGACGATCTTCCTTGAGATCCCCAATATCACCGCCGCGCCCGGCTCGATCTTTATTGAGAGCGAACAGGCGATCACCAGCTTCACCGGGCTGGTCACCGGCACCGATCCAACCCTGATGGCGCATCGCGATGTCACGGTTGAGGTGCTGTCAGATGTCTTCATGATGCACCGCGTCAATGATGTGGTGATCGACAATACCAAAGTGGCCCGCTTCAGCGCCGCCACCGGCGATTATACTGAGTTCTATCCGGGCAATATCTACGCCAATGATGTGCTGGTGCCCGGCTCCACCCAGCGCACTGGGGAAGCAACCGCCAATATCACCATCCAGATCAATGCGGTGAACCGAAACCGTTATGAATACGTGGATGCGATTGCCACGGTCTATGCCGCCAACAATCAGGTGCCGGATCCCAATACTGGCGCGCTGGTGCCTGCCACCCTGCCGAACCTGCCGCCGGATCTCTATCTGCTGGGCTCGGTTGTGAACGATCTGGGCAATGTGACCGTATCGACCACCGTGGGGGCGATCCGCCTGACGGGCACTGTGCTGGCCAAGACGGTGAACATCCAATCCGGTGGGGACTTCGTTGTCTCAACCGATTGGTATCACGCCGGGGCCAACCCGCGCACCTATGCCGGGATCAGCGCCTTTGTTGGTGACCTGGAGCCGAACAACGGCAACAGCGCCAAAGGCGCAACCGCAACCGCCTATGCCACCGTCGGCGATGGCTCTGGCACCGCCGAGGCCATTCAGGCCGGCGCCGCGCTGGCCGCATCACAATCGGCTGTGGTGGCCAATGGCATCGTGTCGATTGTGGCGACCAATGTGAACGTCAACGGGCTGATCCAATCGGGGGTCAAATCCGCCTCGATCACCATCCCGGAAAACTTCACTCCGCCGTCGATTTCCACCTCACTGGTCAGCGCCAGTGATCAGGGGCTTTATGGGGTGCAGTTCGGGGCCATCAATGGCACGCAGGTGCCGCTGTCATCGCGTTGGGATGAGCAGGAACAAGCCATCATCATGGATGAGATCGATTTTGCCGGTGGGCGGATTGAGATCACTGGCGATGTCTTCTCCACCGGCAACGGTCAGTTGTTGGTGGCCTCGGGCTATGCCGATGTGGCGATCAAGAACTACTCCAACTACGATCTGATCCTGAACGGGATCAACACCAGCCGCGACCGCGAAGGGGTGATTCAGATCACCGACACGCTGAACAAGCAAGGCGGTGCCGCCGCCAGCCGCACGGTCTATACCGAAAACGCCGGTGGCATGACGGTCGAGACCTTCCGCGGTGACGTGCAATACGATGCCAACGGCGATTTCGAAGGAGTGCAGTTCACCTCACTCGGCAGCAGCTCCATCAACGGGCTGACCACCACCTATGCGCCGAAGGACGGCACTTATTACGTCTGGACCGAAGGTCAGGCGACAATCCTGCAGACCATCGAAACCCGCTATGTGAAGACCTTCAACCTGTTCTTCAACTTCTCAGCCGGGGGCGGCACGCTGCTGTCTGAAAACCTGGAAACGCTGAGCGACAGCCCGCTTTTGGAAAGCCAGGGCACACAGAATTACTACGGCGCGGATGGGATTTCCTCGCTTGGGGGCTGGACCACCGGCACGCCGCCGGCCAACGCCGATATCATTGCGCGGTTCCAGAACGTTTCGAACGTGGCGGTGACGCTGAACAACGGTGATGTGATCCGTCACGATTACACCTCCGGCAGCACCGACATGACGGATTATTACCGTTACAACCCGTCGGATGCGGCTGCGACGCTGGAAATTGAGCTGAGTGAACTTTTTGAGGCCGATGGTAGCCTCAAGGCGATCTACACCGGCGATTTCAACGCTGTCACCGGCGAGGATTTTGACGAAACCAACCGCGACACCGGGGAATACCTGTCTGACTTCAAAAACTTCGACCAGACGCACCGCCGCTGGTCCGAAGGTGGCGGTTATATGAAGAAAAAGACCGTCTATAATGAAACGACAACCACCGAAGGCCTGAAGAAGTACTGGGATATCGGTCTGCGCGCCAACCACGCGATCGAAATCGGCTTCCTGGAAAGCAGCGCCACCCCAACGGTGCTGATCGAAAGCGTCGGCGATGTGATCCTGTCAGGTGACATCCGCACCGCCGCCCATGCCGAAGTGTCGATCAACAACAACTTTGCCACCCCGTCCAAGGCCTTTGGCGCCAATGGTGGCGGTGTCAGCGCGACCAAAAATGTCTCGATCAGCGGCAAGCTGCAGGCGATCCGCACCAATGGCACCGTCGACTTCGTGCTAATCAATTTGGTCAACACCGCGGCCCCGGCGGCCTTCAGCAGTGCGGCGGCCAGTTCGGTGGCTGTGCCCACCGATGTGCAGGTGCTCGATATTCAGGTCAGCTCGGGCGATATTCTGATCGGCTTGGGCTCCAACACCAACGACAAAGGTTCCGTCATCATCAAGGAGCTGTCCACCGGCAGCGGCACCGTGGCGATCAACGCGCCGCAGGGTATCTTTGCTGAGGCTAAGGCCGCAGGCGACACCAGCGCCCATATCACGGCCGACCGGATTGAGCTGCAATCCAGCCAGTCCGTTGTAGGCACCGAAGCGCAGGCCATGCTGATCGACACCAACCATCTGGTGGTGGACGGCGGGTTTGCCGGTGCGGCAGCGCTGGGGATGAACGTGGTTGAGGTGGCTGGCGATCTGCATCTGGTCCAACCCGAAGAGATCCGCACTGATTTCCTGCGGGAGGATGATCCGGGCCCAATCTCAGCCGGCACTCTGACGGGCATTCTGCGTCTGACGGCGCTGGATGGCTCAATCCTGGATTATAACTTTGAAACCGACGGTGCGCTGACAAATGCGCGGCTTGCGGCCTATCAGGCGCGTCTGGGTCTGACCGATGGCAACCGGACAATCGCGGGCAACCAGTTGGATAACCAGGTGGTCGCGGACTACCAGCTGTATGTGGAATACTGGAACCTGATCCGCACCCCGGCGGGGTCTGGCCCGGTGGATCCGGATCTGAACAATGTGGCGGCCTTCAACACGCTGGTCACCAACACCGTCGCCGCCAACCCCGGCATGACCGAGGCGCAGGCGCGGGCACAGCAGCTGGCGCGCTTTGATGCGCTGCACGCGGTGGAATACGATCAGGGCTTCCGCAACAGCGACAGCTACAACCGCTACTTCGCCCTGATCTGGAGCGCCAGAGAAAGCGTGGCACTGGATCAGATGAGCACCTTCCAGGCGCTGGCGGATGATCAGCTGCTCAGCCAGTTTGCCGGTGATTTCGCCGACACTTACAGTGGCATTCACACCGTCCTGGCAGGGCGGGACGTGGGCGCCAGTAGCGCGGCGCGGATCTATGTGGAGACGATCCACACCGATGCGGCCAGCCAGCCGGATCTGGCAAGCAACGCCGCCTATCAGACCTATATCGCGGATCTGACAACCGGTGGTGCCACAGCGGTTGAAATCGCCGCTGCCGAGGCTGAGATGGCCGTGCTGCATGATGCGCTCTGGGCGGCAGAAAACACCCGGTTGCAGGATTACATCGATGTTGTGCGTCTTGGCGCGCAGGCCGAGGGTGGCAAAGACAGCGGTGGCCAGTATCTGGACGTCTGGTCGCAATTTCTGACCCGCGGCACCACGGCGCAGGTCGCTGATGATATGGAGCTGGGCAATTTTGATGCGCTGGTCAGCGGATTTGACGGCGCGGCGGCCCGCACCGCGATTGAGGCGGATCTGACCTACACCTACGGCGTGCTGCATGAGGCCAATCGCGATGCGACCGGGCCCAAGGCCAGCTATGTCGAAAGCCTCTATCTGGAAGGGGCCGCCCGTGAGGCGGCAATTGACGCCGAACTGGCCAGCATGACCAGCCTGAACCAGACCTTGCCCGCAGCCGTGGCCAAGGCTCTCTACCCGCTGTTGGAGGTCGGATCGATCTCAGGCGCGGCAACGGCGGCGGCAGAAAACGCCAATATCATTGCGCCTGAGGTCTTCTTGGTGGCGGCCGGCACAGACGCCGGTGAGGGGCAGATCGGTACCCTGACGGAACCCAAGGATATTGATTTCACTGCCCCGATTGAGCTGGATGCCACACTGTCGGATGCCGAAAATCAGGCCCGTCTGGACGCGCAGAACCTGCGCCGGGCGCTGCAGGTGCAGGACATCGTGGATGTGGTTCATCAGATCTATGTGCGCACAGGCGGTGAGACGGTTCTGGCCGATGCCCCTGAACGTGGCGCGCTGGAGGCGGATACCGCAAACTGGACCAAGCTGGACCTGATCTTCTCTGATATGACCGATGGCAACCGCCCGACGGTCACCCTCAGCAATGGGCAGGTTCTGGGTCTCTGGAACACCTGGCCGGGCAGCGCTGATGCTACTGCCCATACCTATCGTCTGTTCCAATATAGCGGTGCAGGCACCGGGGCGATTGATCCGCAATCGATTGACTGGGACAACCCGCCGAGCGGCTGGAGTGAGCTGACAACAATTAAACAGGTGCCTGAGGTTGGTACTGTAACCGTTTCAAATGGCGATATTTTTTCGGATCTCTGGGATGTTCAGCGGGTCTCGGCGCGGCCGTTTGCGGATGTGAATCTCCGGGCCACGGCGCTCAATGCGGCGACCTATCTGACGATGACCTCTTCCTCGGTTGCAGGCATTGGTCATGACGGGGTTGAGCTGCACATTCGTGAGGCCAACAGCGGAGGCTTCCTGCGGTTGCTGACCACCGGCTCACTGATTGACGCATCGCTCAGCGGCACCGCTGCGGCGACCGCAAGTGATTACATCAGTCTGGTGGCAGACGGTGCGATCGGCACCGGCGATCAAGCCTTCACAATCAATACGTTGAACGATGCAGTTCTTCTGCTTCAGGCAGGCAGTGACGCCAGCATTGAACAGTTGGGCGGGGATCTGAACGTGCAGCGCGCCCTGACCGGCGGAGATCTGGAACTGACCGTGCCGCAGAACCTGATTGTTGGCGACATTGACGCAGGCGGAACTGTGAAACTGAACGTCGGCGGCAATGTCAGCGATTTTGCCAATGACGATGGCGACCCCAGCGCAGATATCACCGCTGCGGCGATGGAACTGGATGTCACCGGCAGTTTCGGCACCTCTGGCGCACGGATTGAGATTGATCTGGGTGCAGGTCTGATCGGCACCGTCGGTGGTACCTTCTTTGTGCATGATTTCAATATCTTCTCGCTCGGAGGTGATCTGACCATCACCGGTGCCGCGGATATCCTCAGCGAAGCTTCGATGCTGGGCAGCGCCACTGCGACGCTGACGGCGGCGGGCATCACGCTGCAGTCCCGTCTGGGCGATATCGGTGCGATCAGCCCGCTGGTGCGCTTTGACATTGCGCTGACATCGGGCGGCTTGCTGACGGCGACGGCGGTGAACAATATCGTGGTCAGCTCAGCCGGCGCGGTTGCGGTCAATCGCATGACCTCGCAGCAGCTGATCGATATTGAGGCGGTGGGGGCTGTCACCGATGGCAATGCAGATACCGCGCTGAACATCGAAACCACAAACCTGCGGGTTGCCGCACTGGGTCTTGGCACCGTTGGCAATGCGGTTGAAATTGACGCGACCCGGCTGGCCTTTGACATTGGCACCGACGGTGTTGTTGTCGAGGATATCGACGGCGGGCTGCGCATTGATGAAAACCACTACAGCGGGTTTGCCGCGCGGTCGGCGGGCGATGTTGCGATCTCCTTGCGTGAAAGCACGGATCTTGATGAAGATCTGGTGATTGCCGGTAACGTCTCCGTTGGGCAGGCCGGTCAGCCGGATCGCAACCTGACCCTGACCGTTGGCGATGATTTCACCCAGACCGCGGCCAGCTCGATTTCGGCCACAGGCGCGATTGACCTGCAGGCCGATGTGCCCAGCGGCGATGCGGATGCGGGGGCTGAGGTGCAGATCTTTGGCGCGCTGTCGGCGCAGCAGATCACGGTCACCACCGGCCTCGACAAGGACAGCGTACTGGTGCAGCCGGGCGTGATCAGCGGCGATGTGCTGATCCAGACCGGCGCCAATCAGGATGCGATCACGATCACCGAGCTGGGGGAACGGGATCCGGCGGATGAGTTTGTGATCGACGGGCAGGGCGCCACCGATGAGGTGGTGATCAACCGCAACAGCGCTGAGGTCAGCAATGTGATCACCGTGGCCGACAGCGGCGCCCCCAATGACGGTGCGGATATCCTGACCATTAACGGACGCGATGGGGCTGCCGATGCCATTCTGGTGCGCAAGGAGTTCATTGCGCTGCTGAATGAGGATGGCGCGGGCAACACGCTTGATCCGGTCGAGCGCATCATCTACGCGGGCAACCGCAATGGCAGCGATTTCAACGTCAATGGCCGGGTGCGGGTGAACAGCCTGGACGGCAATGATGCCTTCTATTCCGACGACAGCGGCACGATGATCACGCTGGACGGTGGTGCGGGTGATGACCTGTTCCAGATCGGCCAGATGTACGGATCCGACCGTGTGGCGCCGAATGTGGCTGCAGGCGATGAGATCGAAACCAATGAAACCACCCAGGGCTTCCTGTCGGTTGGCAATAGCCATCCGATGACGGTCTTTGGCGGTCTTGGGCATGACACGTTCAACGTCTATTCCAACAAGGGCCTGACCAAACTCTTTGGCGAAGATGGCAATGACACCTTCGTGGTGCGCGCCTTTGTTCTGGCCGCAGATGGCACCACGCTGGCGGGCGGCGGGGACACCGAAGCCTTTGGTGGCGTCGGGGATGACACCATCCTTTATAACCTCAACGCACCGCTGAAACTGGATGGCGGCGCGGGCACCGACTCGATCGTTGTGTTGGGCACCGAACAGGATGACAGCTTCCTGCTGACGGATGAGGGCATTTTTGGTGCGGGCCTGAACATCAGCTTCGAAGGTGTTGAAAAGGCTGAGGTTGATGGCCTTGAAGGCGATGATACCTTCTACGTTCAATCCACCGCGGCGGGCATGTCGCTGACCGTGATCGGCGGCCTGGGATCGGACTACATCAGCGTTGCAGGTGATGTGACCACCGACATCGTGTCGCTGGAGGTTGAGGGCACCAGCGGGGTCGTGAACCATTCGGTGGCTTCAACGGATCCCAGCTTCAATGAGATCTTTGTGGATGGTTTGCGCCTGAACGTCGCCACTGAGGAGTCGGGCCTGTTTGAGATCGACAGCAGCGGTCTGGCCAGCCTCGATGAGGGCGGGGCCTTTGGCTATTACGATATCCGAATGACCACGGCGCTCAGCACCACGGCCTATCTGACGGTATCGGCGGCGCGGTCTTCGGGGCAGGATCGCAATCTGCCGGGCGCGGTCAAGGCCAACTCGGCCCTGGTGTCCACCACCTCGCGCGGTGAATATCAGTCAGCGACCGTGCTGACCTTCACCAATTCCACCGCCTGGCAGCGGGTCTATGTGCAGGCGCCTGAAGATGACGCCGCTGAAGGATCGCGCACTGTGGTGATCAGCCATCAGGCCAGCGCCGCGGCTGCCGGTGATGCGACCGAGCAGACCCGGATCAATGAGGCCAAGGTCAATAACACGGAAATCACCGTCTTTGACAATGACGCCTACGGGGTACTGGTGGATGGCGATCCGGCCAGCATCGATGTGACCGAAGGCGGTCTGGGCCAGGATCTGACGCTGCGCCTGTCACGCGCACCTGAGCCCGGCGAAGATGTGGTTTATGAGGTGAGTTATCCCGGCAATGACTTCACAGTCACCAGTGCGGATGCCAACGCCTATATGGCCGATGGGATGCTGCACCTGCGCTTCACCCAGGCCAATTACGCCGCGGGGATTTCGGTCACTGTGACGGCGGTGGATGACGCCATTGTTGAAAACCGCGAACGCCAGACCCTTTCGGTGACTCTGGACAGCGCGGACACCACGCAGGCCAGCTGGGATGACCAATCCGGTGGTGCTGAGGTGGATGTGCGCATTCTGGACAATGACAAGGGTGAGGTGATCGTCAGCGAAACCAATGGCGATACCATCGTCACCCAAAGCGCGCCCGACAGCTACACGCTGCAGCTCTCCAAGGCGCCCACTGCGGATGTGGTGGTCTCGGTCCTCAGCGATGGCAGCACGGTGGCCAGTTCCTTGGACAGCCGCTGGGATGATGCGGCCAAAACGGTGACCTTCACCGCGGCCGATTGGAACACACCGGTCACCATCTGGCTGGCCGCCTCGAGCACACCGCCAAGCGAACCGCAGCCTACGGTGAAACCAGGCGTGCAGGATCACATCATTGCCGGCGTGCAGGGGCCGCTGACGGTCTTTGGCGGGGTTGGCAACGGCGCGGACCGGACCATCGCCATTGCCAAGACATTGCCGACGGAAACAAACGCCGATCTGCCACAGGTTGAGGAGCTGGTGAATGAGGATGAGCAGACCGACCGTCTGGTTGTCTTCAACGATGGCAGCGCTGCGGTTCAGTCCGGCACTTTGAGCGAAGACAACATCTCAGGCTTTGGTCTGGGCGCGACGGATCTGGTGTTGAACAACGGCACCACCGCGGTGCCGGATCTGGTCACCTACCGTGCCGGCATCAACTACCACCAGATGGAAGTGGTGGAACTGCTGCTGGGCTCAAACGCCGACACGCTAGAAATTGAGAGCACCGCCGAAAACGCCCTGACCGTGGTTCACGGCGGCGGCGGAGGTGACACCATCACCGTGACCGGTGCCGATGGCAGTGCCAATGTCGGCGGCGACAGCCGGACGCTGGCCGTCTTTGGGGACACCACGCAGGACGGGCAGCGCTACAACAGCCGCTCGGATGCGGTAGATGGTACCGGCCGTCAGTTTGCGGCTGGTGGTGATGATGTGATTGATGTCAGCGGCGCCAATGGCTTTGTCATGGTCTATGGCGGGGTGGGCAACGATGTGATCACCGGGACCAACTTCAATGACCACCTGCTGGGCGGGTCCGGCAATGACGTGATCCATGCGCTGGCTGGCAACGATCATGTCTATGGCGACAATGGTCTGAACATCGATCAATCGGTGCGCAAAGAGCTGCAACCACAGCTGATTTCCATCGCCCTGTCGCAGGATCCAACCGCGGCTGGGTTCAACGCGCTGACCGGCGATGCGCTGACCGCGGGTGCCGACCAGATCACCGGCAGCGGCAACAATGTGATCGTGACGGACTTTGGCGTCATCGAGCAGATCGCTGGCACCAACCGGGCCTTTGACACTGCCAGCCTGACCCGCGTCACCTCGGCCCGGGCGGATGAGGGCGGTGCTGACACGGTGACCCTGACCGATGGCTTTGATCTGGTGATCGGCGGGCAGGGCGGTGACACCCTGTCAATCGGCACCGGTGGCGGCGCGGTTCTGGGCGACAATGGGGAGATCGTAATCGACCCAACCACCCAAGCGCTGAGTGAGATGCAGACCACGGACACCGCCCATGGCGGCGGCGATGTGATCACGGCTGGCAACGGGTCGGCCTACCTGTTTGGCGGCAGCAATGGCGATACCATCACCTCGGCCGATGGCGATGATGTGATTGCCGGCGATCAGGGCAGCCTGACCTTCAGCGATGGGGTGCGCGCGGTCTTCACGGTTGAGATTGAGGATCCCGCCTATGGTGGCGACGACGTGGTCTCCACCGGGATTGGCGATGACTGGGTGATCCTGGGCGAAGGTGCCGACAGCGCATTGTCAGATGACGGTCTGAACATCGTGCTGGGCGATGCCGGTCGGATTGAGGCCAGCGCCAGCACCGGTGTGGCCGTGCAGATCGACACAGCGCAGCCCACACTTGGCGGTGATGACACCATCATCGGCGGCGCAGGTCGCGACGTGCAGTTTGGCGGCGCCGGCGCGGACAGCCTGACGGGCAATGCCGGTGATGACCTGATGCAGGGCGATCACGGGCTGCTGACACGCGAATTGCCGCTAGCCACCGGACAGTGGACCTTTGAAAGCAAGGACATCACCGAAGGCGGCGATGACGTGCTGATCGGCGATACGCTGGCGGATCCTGATATCGGCCGCGATTTCATGATCGGGGGCATTGGCAACGATACCTTCTCAATGAGCATCGGAACCGATGTGGTGGCAGGTGAATTCCTGCGCGTGCGCTTTGAAAAGGATCAGACGGGTGAGGAAACCATCACCTCCTTCCTGACCCCGGCGGTGAAGGATCTGGACCTGCTGGTGCAAATCACCCTTGGGGTGAACTTCGCCTCTGAGGCCAGCGCCATTGTCGGCCCGCCCGAAGGGGTGAACGTTGACTTTGGCCTGCCCGACGATGTGCGCATTTCGATCACCGACCGGATGGATCTGATCTTCCTGCTGGAGGATATGCTGACCGGCGCGATGATGGAGGGGCTGCTGTCTGAACAGGCCGCGTCTGAGGTTGCGGGGCTGCAGGGCTTCCGGATGCTGACACCTGAAATTCTGGCCACCTTCGGCGTTGACCCGGCGGTGCTGGAGCAAGAAGGCGACGCCCCGGCGGAACCCGCAGCGCAGCCTGCCGACCCCAATGTCGTTGAACCCAGTCTGCCAAACCCGGAAGAGGCGCAGAACCTCTTTGGTGTGACGCCTGAGGCGACAGAAACCGCCGCGGCGGCGCCGCAGGGTGGTTGGCGAATGGCGGGCTGGCGGCTAGGGTCATCCGACACGGTTTCCAACGGATAGAATGAATGCCCTCTGAACAGACGTTTCCGCTTTTCCAGAAAGCGTTAGCACATCATTTGGCGGGCATCTCAGGCCTTAAAGGCATCCATGCTTTCCTGCGTGAAGACGGCCCCTGGCAAGAGGCCGCCCGGCTGGGCAAATGCGATATCGACGCGGCGGAGCCGGTGCTGGAACGCTTTGCGCCGGACGGCGGCGGATCTGTTGCCGCCATTGAGGATGCAGAGGGCACCGGGGATGCAGCGGCGGCGTGGCTGGCCAGCTATATGCTGGGCGCACCGGGGCTTGATCTGGTGGTGCTGTTGCGGCTTGAGGGGCTGGGGCCGGCTGAGCTGCAAGGGCAGCTGGCACAGGTCGAGGCCAAGGTCGGCTGGCTGATGCTGGCCGCGCTCAGTGACCGGTCCGATCAGGTTGAAGATATTGCACTTGGAACCGAAATTGGCGCGCAGGTCCTGCTGGATGCCGCCAGTGCCCGCAGCCGTCGCCAATTGGCCGATCAATGGATTGCCCGTCTGGAACGTGCGCTCAGCCCCGATCTGATCGCGGTCACTTGGATGAAAGCCGGGCGGCCAAAGCTGCTGGCGCTGTCCGGTGGTGGGCTGGTGGAGCGCAACAGCGAAGCCCGCAGTCAGGTTGAGGCCCTTGCCGATCACGCGGTTGAGGCGCGCACGCCCCTGCTAATCGCTGCGGAAAAAACACCTGACCCGGACCAGCTGCGCCCTGAGGAGGCGGATCTGCCCGATCCCGCCACACAATCCGCCGCCGAGGAGGAGCTGGCGCGGGTTGCGGCCCTGGGCGGCGCGCGCGGCGTGGCGATGCCGGTTTACGAAGGGGATGAGGCCGCAGCCGTTGTGGTGGCCGTCTGGGCCGAGGGCAGCACCGCCGGTGATCTGCACCCCGAAGCGGTGGACCTGCTGGCGCGTGTCTTAGGCGAAACACTGGCCATTCAGGGGCGGGCCTACCCATCGATCCTGCGGCGTTTGGGCAATTGGTGTTTTGCGCTGCTACGCAAGGTCTTTGGTCTAACGGCATGGAAGATCAAACTTTTCTGCGTCCTTCTCGCCCTGACAGTTGGCGTGTTGTCGCAATGGCCCACCCGGTATGAACCGGATTTCAGCGCCCGGATTGAGGCACAGGACCGGCGGGTGATTTCCGCCCCCTTTGATGGTTTCCTCTCCGAAGCGCCTTATCAGCTGGGTGATGTGATCGCGCCGGGATCTTTGATCGTGGCGATGGAAGACAGCGATCTGGTTCTGCAGGTGGCGCAGATCACCTCGCAACTGGGGGAGATCTCCTCCGAGATCCAAACGGCCCGGGCGCAGCGTGATACCGCGCGGGTGCAATCCCTTGAAGCGCAGGCGCGGCAGGTGCGGGTGCAGCTGGATCTGGCTGAACAGCAATTGCAACAGGCCCGCTTCACGGCGGAGGCGACCAGCGCCGTGGTCGGCGGTGACGCCTGGCGGCGCGTTGGCGGGCGGGTGCGTCTGGGCGAGGCGCTGTTGGAACTGGCCGCCACCGACAGGTTCCGCCTGTTGGTCTTTGTCGATGAGGATTGGATTGCCGACCTTAGCCCCGGCGATCAGGGCACGCTTTTGCTGACCGCCTATCCCGCCATGCCGATCGCGGTAACGCTCGACGGCATCACCACCGATCCGCAACTGCGCGATGGGCGCAACACCTTCGCTGCGTGGATGCGGCTGGATCAGCTGCCGGATGTCACATTGCTGGACGGGATGCGCGGCGTTGTGCGGGTTGACGCCGGTGAGACGACGATGCTGCAGGCCTACCTGCGTGGGTCGCTGCGCTGGCTGCGCCGCAGCCTGTGGCGGTGGGGGCTATGAGCAGCCTGCGCCACCCGGATTGGCACCTCTTGGGCGATCAGCGGTTTCGCCGCCGCGCCGCCATTGAAACCAGCCACCAGATGTTTCGCGGTGAGGCCTTTGTGGTGCTGTCGGATCGGATCACCGGCCATCACCTGCGGCTGAGCGAGAGGGCGCAGGATCTGTGGCGGCTGTTTGACGGGCGCCTGACGATGAATGAGATCTGGGACCGGCTGATGCGCCGCCCGGCAATTGCGCCCTCGCAGGGGGAGTTGGTGGACTGGGTGATGCAGCTGGTGGGCGCCGGGCTGATCCTGTCTGATCACGCGTTAGATCCGGTGCTGCTGAGCGAGCGCGGCCATAAACGGCGCGCCCAGTCGATTGAACAACGTCTGGCAAGTCCTTTGGCGATCAAGATAAAACTGGGTGACCCCCGCTGGCTGGTGCGCTTGAGTTACCCGCTGGTGCGCCCCTTGTTCAGCCGCTTCGGCGGGGTTTTGGTTCTGGCGACCTTCCTGTTGGCGTTGACGCTGGCCCTGCTCAATTGGGGCGAGGTCACAGCGGCGGCGGATCAAACGCTGCTGTCGCAAAGTGGCCTGTTGATGCTGGCGCTGGCCTATCCGGTGATGAAACTGCTGCATGAACTGTCTCATTGCTACGCGCTGCATCGTTTCGGCGGTCAGGTGCGGGAATTTGGCGTGATGCTGCTGCTGTTTTTCCCGGTACCCTATGTGGAGGCCTCAGACGCCAGCGCCCTGCCGGACAAACGCGCGCGTATGCTGGTGGGCGCAGCGGGCATTCTGTCTGAGATGCTGATCTCATCGATCGCGCTGATCCTCTGGCTGCAGGTTGAGCCGGGGGTGGAACGGGCGGTGCTGTTTAACTTCGTCTTGATCGGATCGGTGTCCACGCTGTTGTTCAACGGCAATCCGCTGCTGAAATTTGACGCTTATTTTGTGCTGTCGGACTGGCTGGAGATGCCCAACCTGGCCAAACGCGCGGGGGAGTACCTGCAGGATCTCTACCTCAGCCGGGTGGCCGGGCTGCGCCCCGAATTGAACCTGCGCCCGGGGGAGGCCGGTATCCTGGGCACCTATGGGATCCTGTCGCTGGGCTACCGGCTGCTGCTGACCCTGACCATCGCCTATATGATCTCAGGCTGGTTTTTTGTTTTTGGCGTTCTGCTGGCGATCTGGGCCATCGGGATGAGCCTGATCTGGCCGCTGGCCAAACTGTTTCGCAAGGGGCATCGCATGGCCAAAGCGCAAAACCGCACCCGCAGCGGCTGGATCCGTCAGGCGCTTTTCCTTGGCGGGATCAGTGCCGCGCTGACGCTGGTGCCATTGCCGTTTTCGGCCAAGGGGCAGGGGCGGATTGTGCCCTTGCCGGGGGCTGAGATCACCGCCGCAACCTCGGGCGTGATCGGGCGGGACCTGTTGGTTGATGGTGCAACGGCCGTGGCGGGGCAAGAGGTGACGCGCCTTCAGAACCCGGCCCAGACCGCCCGGCGCCAGGCGTTGGAGATCAACCTGACCGCACTGGAGGATGAGCTGTCGCGCAGCGGCGCAGATGTGGCGCAGCGCCTAAGGCTGGAACGCGAACGTGAGGTTGCGCTCACCGCGCTGCAGCAGGCCCGTGTGCAAGAGGCGGCTCTGTCGATCCCGGCGCCGCTGGATGGTAGGATCAGTTGGCAGGGTGGCCAGCCGCCACCCGCGGGCAGCTATGTCTATCGTGGTGACCGGCTGGGCTATGTGATTGCGCCCGAGGCGTTGCAGATTTCCGCCGCCTTTCCCGCCGCTTTTTCCGGTCGGATCACGGCTGAGGCGCAGCTGGTGATGCTGCTGCCCAATGGGCAGGAAATCCGCCGCCCGGTGGATCGGGCGCGGGTGGTTGATATCGGCCAGCAGGTGCCGCCCGAACTGCTGGTCTCCACCGGTGGGCCGGTGCCGGAACAGGCTGACCGCCCCGGTATGGCCTTGGATTCACGGTTGATCCTATGGGCCGCCCCCGAGGGCGATCTGAGCAATTGGGCCGGCGCCCGGGTTGAGGCGCGGGTGGATCTGGGACAGGCCAGCGCCTTCAGTCAGCTGTTGTTCCATGTCGAACGCCTGTTCCTCAGGGTGACGCGCCTATGAGTGGGGCTGGCGTGTTGCGGCGCCCGGTGCTCAAGGCTTTTGCCCGCTCGCGCCAGCGACCAGTGCGCCGCCAGATCGCGCCTTTTCACCGGTTTCGCCTGTTTGTTGATGAGTATCTGCTGTGGCATTTCGCTCCGACGGGCGAGCGGCTGAAACCGTTGCGGCAGGCGATTGCGGCGCAGGCCGAACAGATGGAGGGGCTTAGCTATCCCGGTCTGGTGCGGCTGTGCCGTCAGACCCTGCGGGCCGAGGATCTGCTGAAACCCGGGGCCGGCGCGGAACGGATCGCGGCGGTGCAGGAGGTGATCCGCCGCGAAACCGGGCTGCGGCTCAGGACCAATCAGATCGAATGTGCGGTTCTGCTGCTCAACGGCGATTGCGTGGAGCTGCGCACTGGTGAGGGCAAAACGCTTTCGGCTGCTTTGGCGGCTTTGGCGGCGGCCAGTGTGGGCGTGTCCACCCATGTGGTGACGGTAAACGATTATCTGGCTGAGCGGGATCATGACCTGATCGCCCCTCTGGCGGCGCGGATCGGGCTCAGTTCAGCCGTGGTGTTGCAAAGCGATGCGGATGCGGACAAACGCAGCGCCTATGACTGCGATATCGTCTACGGCACCAACAAGACCTTTGTGTTTGACCACCTGCGCGACAAACGGGAACAGCATCAACAGAGCGAACGTGCGCTTCTGCGCCAGACCGGGCAGGCCCTTGCGATTGTGGATGAGGTCGACTCGGTCCTGATTGATGATGCCACGGTGCCGATGATCCTGTCAGAACCCGCTGAGTTGCCACCCGAGGTGGATGTGGTTCTGTTTCGCAACCTCATCGCCTTTGCCCGCGCGTTGGTGCCGGGGCAGGAACGGGTGCTGGACAGTCATGGCAATTGGCGGCTGACCAAGGCAGGGATCGCCCATCTGGAGGAGGTGGCCCCGCAGTGGCGTCACCCGCTGGCCCGCACTGCGGATGTGATTAAACTGGCCGAACTGGCCTTGACCGCCACCTTCGGGTTTCTGGAAGGCGTGGCCTATATCCTGCGCGAAGGTGAGGTGGTGATGGTGGATCAGGCCACCGGCCGGCTGATGCCAGACCGCAAGTGGGATTACGGTCTGCAGCAGATGATTGAGATTGTGGCGGGTGTTGCGGTCACGGCCGAGACCCGCACCGTGGGCCACATCACCCAACAGACCTATTTTCGCCAATACCGCATCCTGTCCGGCCTGACCGGCACGGCGCATGAATGCCGGGCGGAGTTCTGGGCGATTTTCAAACTGGCGGTGAAGCCGGTGGCGCCTCATGCGCCATCGCGCATGGTGAACCACGGGCTGCGGCTGTTTCGCCGTGCCGATGCCAAATGGCGGGCCGTGGCGGAGCGCGCCATCACCATGGCCAAGGACCGGTCCGTGCTGATCGGCGTCAACGATGTGTCTGAAACCAATGCGCTGGTGGCGGTGTTTCAGAACATCGGGTGCGAGGTGGCGGTGCTGAATGCGCTCAGCGAAGCGCAAGAGGCCGAACTGGTTGCCCAGGCGGGGCAGGCGGGGCGCATCACCATCGCCACCCATCTGGCTGGTCGCGGCACCGATATTGCGCTGGAGGAGGGCGTGCGAGCCGCGGGCGGGCTGCATGTGATCATCGCCTCGGTCATGGCTTCGGCCCGATTGGAACGCCAGCTTTATGGCCGTGCCGCCCGTCAGGGCGATCCCGGCAGCTATGACCGGATGATCAGCCTTGAGGACCGGGGCCTGAGCGAAGGGGCGTTTTCGCTGTTGCGCCACAGTGTGACATGGCTGCTGCGGCGCCGGATCTTGCCGCGATTTAGTCTTGCCAAAATCCACGCGGACCGTGATCGTCGTGCCCGAAGCCTGCGGCGGAAAACCCTGCTGCGGGAACAGGATATGCGGCGTCGGCTGGGCTATAAATAGCGGGCTGAACGAGGGGGAGGGATGATGCAGCACTCATATTTGCGCAAAGTTGCGGCTGGGGTCATGACGGCGGCTGCACTGGTCACCACCATGGGAACACCTGCAATGGCTGAGGCGCCGCTGCCGCTGACCTGCCTGCTGGTGCCTGCTCAGATCAGTGACATCGGCAGTGACCGGGTTGGCATCGTGCGCGATGTGACCGTGCGGCGCGCCGATTACGTGGCCGCAGGCGATGCGCTGTTGCTGGTGGACGCTGAGGTGGCGAAATCCGATCTGGAGGTGGCCCAGATCAGCATCGGTGCCCTGCAGGAACGGCTGGAACGCAGCGAGGGCCTGTTGGCGCGCAGCCTGATTTCACAGGATGAGATCGGCACCCTGCGCGCAGATCTGGCGCTGGCCAAGGCAAGCGCCACCCGCGCCCAGATGGAAATAGACCGCGCCACCATCCGCGCCCCCTTTGCGGGCTATGTGGCTGAGGTGGATGTGGCCGTGGGCGAATTGATCGGTCCGGACCCGCTGTTGCGGCTGATTGATGTCACCACGCTGCATGCGGAACTGGTGTTTCTGGCCGGGGCCTACGGGCAGGTTGCCCTGGGCGATGTGATGGAGGTGCAGGTCGCCGACGCGCAGGTGGAGGCCACGGTCTTTGCCATCGATCCCTTTATTGAACCCACCTCAAACGCCTTCACTGTGATGGCCGAAATTGCCAATCCAGACCTCAGCCTGCCCGCCGGCACCAGCTGTCAGGTGGTGAACTGACTGTTGGGGCTGGACGGGCTGGATCAGGTGATGCTGGTTCAAATAATGCTGGCCAGCGCATTGGTCTTGTCGGTCTCAAAATAGAAGGTCAGGAAATCGCCTTTGACCTGATCACGCCCTCCAGCGACATGGACCAGCGGTTCGGACTGGGCGGCGGCGATGAGCGCCGCGCCGCCGGGGCGATCTGCCAATGGGGCCAGCCACTCCGCCAGGGCGGCCTTCGGGAGTTCCGCCCGCCGGGTGGTGGTTAGCCAGGATTGCCTGTCAGGATCATCAGTCACCGTGAAAATCGCGCTTTCTGCCGTTAACGGCTGAAACACTTCTGCCCCTTGATCCACGTCCAGCCCAAAGGCGGCAAATCCTGCGGCCATCGGGGGCCAGAAAACCTGGGCCGGGGCGGCGGGCAGGCACAGGTAGTCATCGCGGCGGCTGATACCGCCGGGCAGGGCCTTGAACCCACGATAGAGCGGGAAGGGGCTGCGATCCCCGGCCTCCAACCGGGCGACAACAGCCAGCCAATACTGGGTGTAGAGCCGCACCGATCTGCGATCACAGCGCAGCGCCAGACCAATGGCATCAGACCCAGCGATGGCGCTGGACCAATCCGCCAATAGGGCGGGATCGATCTGCAGGCCCTGTGCCGCCTGCGCCAGTGCTTTGGCCGCCGCTACCGAGGTGTCACAGAAAAACAGCACCCGTGCCTCCACCCCTTGATCGGTGATCGACCAGGAGCGTTCGAAGGCGTCGGTTACCTCTGCCAGCGCGGTGAGGTCTTTGTGCAGATTTAGATCCGTTGTCATAGGCGCATGATGACCGCTGGTGCGGGTTAAGAAAACCCTCGTTTTTTGGCAAACTTATTGAGCTGTCAGGGGCTTAACCTATGTGCCGCGCCAGACGGGCCCCCGAGGCGCGGCAGGATTGTCGCAACTGCCATAAATAGAAAGCCGGGTAACCCATGATGCTTGACCGGGTGTGGGGGGCTGTGGTGGGCTTTGTCGCAATTAAAGCGGGTCGCGCGCAGTGGGGATTTTATGCAAATGACTATTCAAAGCTTTGTCAAAGCCTTGCTTTTGACCACTGGCGTTGTGGTCCTTTGCGCAACAGGCGCTGCGGCCATTGCACAGGAAACCCCCTCTGAGGCTGAAATTGACCCGGATCTGGCCGATAATGGCCCCATTGGTCGGCTGAGCGCCCGCCTGGCCTATAATTCCGATACCGGCGGGGTGGCGGCGCTTGGCTTTTCCACCAACCGGTTGATGGGGCAGGATCAAACGCTGGAGTTTAACCTGCGCGCGGAGGAAGACGGAACCTCCGCCAGTTTCCGCTACAACAACGATGCACTGTTCGGCAGCTCGCCCCAGTTTGGCCTGAACGTGCTGCATGCCCAGAAAGACGCGGGGGACATCTACGATTTCGATTCCCGCGTCACCCGGTTGGAGCCGCGCCTGACCTGGCAGCTGTCACCGCAGAGCCGGTTCACCGCCTATGGCATCCTGGCAGATACCGATATCAGCAATGTGCCCGCCACCACCTCTGCGCTGATCCGCGCAGATGAGGGCCGGGTCAAAACCACCGGGATCGGTGGCAAATACGAACATCAGTTCCAACCCGCGCAGGGCGGCAGCCTGAAACGCGCCCGGGTGCGGTTTGGGCTGGAATATGCCACGTCCGATGCCGACAATGATCACATCAAACTGACCACTTCGGCGCAGTCGATCCATGTGCTGGCACAGGGCCGTGTGGTGCTGCGCAGCCAGCTGCGCCTTGGCACATTGCAAAGCCAGTCGGGCACCAGCAGCATTGGCGATCGCTATATGCTGGGGCAGGCCTCCATCCGGGGGTTTGAGTTCGGCGGCTTCGGCCCCCGCGATCTGGCGGTGGATGGCGATCCGGCGCTTGGCGGTAACAGCTACGGCGTGGCCAAGATTGACGTTCAGTTCCCCGGCGCCTTTGGTGAGGCAGGGCGTCGTGTGACGCCCGGCCTGTTTGTCGATGTCGGTAGCCTGTGGAAACTGGATGACGTGGCCGGTGGTATTGCCGGGGCAGATCCCGTTGATGACAGCGCGCGGATGCGGGCCTCCATCGGGGTGAGCCTGAGCATCAAGACCGGCATTGGGCCGCTGAAAATTCACGCCGCCCATCCGATTGCCTCCGAAGATTATGATCGCACCCAAACCCTGGGGTTGGAGTTGAACGCCACCTTCTAACCCGTTGCTTCTGCGACGGTTTGTTCATCCTCCAGAAGGTGGGCAGCCCGCCCCGGTGCGCCGCCCCAAGGGGCGATCAGCCGATAGAAGACGGGCGTCAGAAACAAGGTGAAGACAGTGGCAAAGCCCAGGCCCCCGACGATGACCCAACCCAAGGCCTGACGGGCCTCGGCCCCCGCGCCGGTGGACAGGATCAACGGCAATCCCCCAACAACGGTTGAGACGGCGGTCATGGCGACCGGTTGCAGGCGCAGACGCAAGGCATTGCGAATGGCCGTATCTATGTCTTGGCCCTGCTCGCGCAGCTGATTGGCAAATTCGACAATCAGGATGCCATTTTTGGCCATGATGCCGATCAGGATCACCAGGCCGATTTGGCTGTAGTAATTCAGCGTGCCGCCGCTGATCCAGATCGCCATCACCGCAGCGCCCAGCCCAAACGGGACCGTCAACATGATGATCACGGCAGAGGCGAAGCTTTCGAATTGTGCGGCCAAGACCAGCAGCACAATCAGCAGCGCAACGCCAAAGACCAATGCGGTTCCGGCCTGGCTTTCCTCTAGCGAGGCGGCTTCGCCCGTGAAGACCAGACGCACATCGTCAGACAGGACACCACGCGCAATTTCTTCGGCGCGCAGGACGGCAGCGCCCAGGCTGATACCTTCGCCAAGGTTGGCCTGCAGGCTGACCGCCCGCGATCCCTGTTCGCGCGACAGGGTTGAGGCAGTAGAGGTCGCGGTCAGGGTGACCACCGACGACAGCGGCACAAAGGATCCGCCCGCCGTCTGCATCCAGACGTTTTCAATGTCGGAAGGGTCCTGAATGGGCCGCCCACCGGGCAGCATGCGAATGTCGGTTTCTGTGCCATCCACGAAGACCTCAGCGGCGGTGATGCCTTCGGTCAGCGTGTTGATCGTGGTGGCAATGGCGGCAGGGGACAGTCCCAGCTGAGTTGCCATCTCACGGTCGGTTTCGACCGACAGCAGCGGCAGGGTGGCGTCATAGGCCAGCGTGGGATTGGTGAAACTGTCATCGCCCAGCATGGCGGCGACCAAGGCGTCGCCCTGATCGGCCAGTTGGTCATAGTCATCGCCCAACAGCGCCATCTGCAGCCCATTGCCGGCGCCGCGAATGCCCAGCGAAATTGGCGGAGCGGCAAAGACATTGATGCCGGGGATCGTGAACAGTTGGCGGTTGATCTCCGCCAGGATCACCTGTTGGCTGCGCTCGCGTAGATCCCAGTCACTGAGCCGCGCAATGACCGCAGCCGCGTTGGATCCGCCAGCCCCGACCAGTGCCAGCAATGCAGCGATTTCACCGTCGTCGATATAGGGCTGCAGGATCGCTTCGACCTTGGTGACCTGTTCGTCTGTAAATGTGACAGAGGCCCCCGCCGGTGCTGTGGCGCGGATAAAGAAACTGCCGCGATCCTCCTCCGGGGTCAGGGCGGTGGTGAGCTGCGAAAAGACACCGAAGGCGATGATGGCAAAGCCAAGCGCCACGGCAATGACAATCAACGGGGCTTTGAACATGGTTTCCACACTGTTCAGGTAGCCCCGGGTGATGGCACCCGTGGGCTGTTCGCCGGTTTCCTCTGCGCCACGGCCGGGATCCAGAAACCCAGCCATCACCGGCGCAAGTGTCAGCGCCACCAGTGAGGAGAGGGTGACACAGAAGGCCAGCACAAAGCCGAATTCAGCAAAGATGCCCCCCGCCTGACCGGGCAGGAAGGAGATTGGAATGAACACAGCCGCCAGCGTGGCGGTGGTTGAGATCACGGCAAAGAACACCTCATTTGTGCCGCTGGCCGCCGCCGCGCGCGGGCCCAACCCCTGACGGCGTTTGCGCACAATGTTTTCGACCACCACAATGGCGTCATCCACAACCATGCCCGTGGCCAGCACTAGCGCCAGCAGGGTGATGGTGTTAATGGAAAACCCCGCCAGCCAGATGGCAGCAATCGCTCCGGTCAGGGACAGGGGAATGGTCACGGTTGGGATCAAAACCGCGCGCCAGGATCCCAGAAAGACAAAGATCACTGCGATCACGATGGCAACGGCCATGATGATGGTCAGGGTGACCTCTTCAATCGATTTTTCAATAAAATCTCCGTCATCGGACACGATGACGAGCCTCATGTCCGGCGGCAGGTCATCTTCCAGCGCGGCCACTTCCGCGCGCACCGCCTGCGAGATTGTCAATGTGTTGCCAAGCGATTGGCGCACAACATTGATGCCAACGGAACTTTGACCGTCGACCCGGGCATAGACTTCTGCCTCTTTTGCGCCGAACTGCACCAAGGCGACGTCGCCAATGCGGGTGTCGGCGTCTATGCGCAGATCTGACAGGCTCTCGACCGTGATGCCGGGGTTCACCGCGCGCAGCAGCACCGATTGGCTGGCACTGTCCAGATCACCAAGGGCTGTGTCGATCCGCAGGGTCTGCAGCGCGGCCTGCACGTCATTCAGTTGCAAGCCCCGGCCTGACAAGGCGGCCAGAAAGACCTCAACCCGAAACTCATTTTCCTGACCACCAGCAACCTCAACTTCTGCCACACCTGAGATTGCCGACAGGCGATCGCTCAGCAGGCCCTCGGCCAGATCCGTCATGTCTTGCAGCGGGGCATCGCCGATCAGCGCCAGACGCAGGATCGGTTCGGCATCTGCATCCTGCTTAGAGACCGCAGGATCATCGATCCCCTCGGGCAGTTGCCGCGCCGTGCTGGCAAGGATCTCGCGCACCTCATTGGCGGCGGTATCAATATCTGTGCCTTCGTTCAGGTCGATGGTCAGGCGGCTGCTGCCATAGCTGGAGGATCCCGAAATGGCCTTCAACCCATCCAGTTGGGCCAGCGCATCTTCGATGACCGAGGTGACTTCGGTGTCCACCGTTTCCGGCGCGGCCCCGTCCCAGCGCACAGTGACCGACAGCACGGGCTGATCCACATCGGGCATTTCACGCACTTCAACCGCTTGGAAGGCAGCAATGCCGGCGATTGCGATCAGCAGGTTGATGACAATGGCCAGAATGGGCCGGGCGAGGAACAGATCGGTCAGGCCGCGTTTCAAGGCTGCGCGTGTCATCAGTTTGATCCCTCCGCAGCCGGGCGGCGTGCCATGGCTTGATCTGCGGTGGTCACCTGGCCGCCTTCGCGCAGTTTTTGCACCCCTTCCACCACAACCTTGCTGCCTGCAGGCAGGTCTGCTTCGACCCAGACCATATCATTGGCCCGGTGGCGCAGGGTGATCGGCACCCGCGTAACCATAGTGCCGTCAGACCCACCATCGACGCGCCAGACTGAGGCGCCATCGCGGGTCCAGGTCAGGGCAGCGGCAGGTAGTTTCGGCAGAGCCTCATTGGGCTGCGCGATCGAGACGGAGAAGATCATCCCCGGCAGCAATTTGCCCTCCGGGTTGTCAATTGTGGCGCGCACTTTGATCGTCTGTGTGGTGCTGTCGATCAGACCGTCAAATCCGGTGACCTCCGCCTCAAAGATCTGACCGGGCAGCGAGGTGGTGACAAGGCGGGCGACCTGCCCAAGCTGCACAAAGCTGGAGGCGCGGTCCGGCAGGCCAAATTCGATACGCAGCTGGCTTTGATCGATGATGCGGACCACCGGACTGTTGGCTGTCAGATAGGCGCCGACCTCAATATCACTGAGACCAAGCACCCCGCTGATCGGGGACTGAATGGTTTTCTGTGACAGATCATATTCGGCGCGGGCCAGATTGGCGCTGGCAATCGCAACCTGTGTTTCCGCCTCTGTGACCGAGACCGCGGTGACCGCAGCAGAACCGCTGCGTTGCAGTTGGCTCAGCCGGTCAAGGGTGGATTGCGCCTCGGCAAGATTGGCGCGGGCGGTGCTGAGGGCAATCTCCTCGACCTGCGGATTGAGCGAGACCAGCGTATCGCCTGCGGCCACTTCTGCCGTATCGGTGAAATGCACCGCGGTCACCCGGCCCGAGACTTCGCTGGTGACATTGACATTGACACTGGCACGGGCCTTGGCCGTCCCGATGGAGCGGAAGGTTTCCACATAGGGGTCCTGGGTGACCTCAGCCAAGGTGACCAGCGTTGCCCCCATGCCGCCTGGGCGCCCCGGTCCTGCTGTTGACAGTGTGGTTGGATCGCTGGTGGCGGTGTCCCCGCCGAGCGGAGGGCCAAAGGTCCAGATCCAGGCGCCGCCAACAATGACACAAGCGATCAGCAGTGAAATAAATCTGTTCACGATAAAACCCCTAAGCAAAATGCGCTGAGAAAATATCCCTCAGCGCAGAAGGTGGAGCTATCACGTGGGTTTTCAAACTTTCCGTCGAATATGAGGAGGTTTTGGGACGTGTTTCACCATCCCACCTTTCCGTGTGTTCAGATCAGCGCCTGTATGGCCGCCATCACATCAGACACCTGGCGCGGGTCTGCGGCTGCGGCATCGGGTGCGGCGAAGCGGCCGGCGTCATTGTCCCAGTATTTGCCACTGTCCCCGGCATGATCCGGATCCAGCGCCAAACGGCAGAGGATATCGGCGCCGATCCTCAGATCGCTGCCAGCAACGCCGAAGCCTTCTTTGACCATTTTGCTGGCCAGCAGGGAACCGGGGTTCACGGAAATCACTGCGGGGCCATTTGGCAGGGTTTTGGCCAGTTCCGCTGACCAGATGGTCAGGGCCAGTTTGCTTTGCGCATAGGCGCCCATTGGATCAAGCTGCCGGTCGCCCCGCAGGGCCGCGATATCCACCCGGGCCTGCGCCGCGGAGGACAGGTTGAGGATCCGGCCATCCGCCGGGATCAGGTCCAGCAGCTCTTGGCTCAGCAGATAGGGCGCCAGTGTGTTGACCACAAAACGCATGTCCTGACCGTTGGGTAGGATGGCATTGGGCACCTTGTAGACACCGGCATTGTTGATCAACACATCGATCTTCTGGTGTTTGGCGCGGATCGCTGACGCCAGGTCCCGCGTCGCCACCAGTGACGACAGATCAGCCTGATAGGTTTCGCGATCGCCACCAACCTCAGCCGCGGCGGCACGCAGTTTGTCGGCGCTGCGCCCGTGCAGCAGGATCTGGTGACCCTCGGCGGCCAGCAGCTTGGCGGTCAAGAGGCCGATCCCATCGGTGGAGCCGGTGATCAGGATGGTTTTTGTCATGTCAGTCTCCGCTGCGGCCAAAATCAGGCAGGAGCCCGTCGGCCAGTTGGTTCATGGTGTCGTCGATGTTGCGGCGGTTAAACCGCAGGTTCAGGGCCACGTGGTTCACACCCTGCGCTTGCAGCGCTGTCAGATAGGACTTGAGGTAGCTCACGCCAGAGCGAAAGCCGAGATGGATCGGGCTGGGGGCGGCGCTGTCTTCTGCCAGCAGGTCGACATAGAGCGATTGCATCACCGGTTTGTTCGGCGCGCCAGCCCGCTGAGCACGGGCGCGGTAATCGGCAACCAGCTGCGCCTGTTGTGCCGCGCTGCGGGGATAGGTGATCCAGCCATCGCCGTGTTCCGCCACCCAATCCGGGCTTTGCTGGCTGCCCCCGGTGATCAGCAGCGGCAGCCGCGTCGCGGTGGGTTTGGGCAGCATATCCAGCTGACCGTTCAGGCTGCCATGGGCACCTTGGTGGATCGGATTGGTCTGCCCCAGCGCCCGGATATAGTCAAAGGCTTCGCGGAACCGTTCTCCACGGTCCGGGAATGACATATTGAGCGCGGGATATTCATCCGGCCGATCCCCCGAGGCCACGCCCAGCAGCACCCGGCCTCCAGACAGTTGGTCGGCGGAGTAGGCAGCTTTGGCCACATGGGCCGGATGGCGCAGCGGCAAAATAGCGCTGGCCACCCCAAGGGCGATGTTGCGCGTCACGCCAGACAGAAGCCCGAGGTAGACAAAGGGATCATAGATCTGCCCGGCGTCACCAAAGCTGGGCACGTTGAACGGCACGTCGCGCAGCCATAGGGCCGAAAACCCAAGTTTGTCGGCCAGCTGCGCGCGTTCAATATGGCGCTCCATCGTTGGAACGGCGCTGTTTGGATAGGCTTCCAGCGGCACCACCAGGCCAAGGCTCAGCCGATTGGGCTGAAAGGTGGTGGCGTAGCCGCGGTTGAGCTGCGGGAAGGGGGAGAGGGGCGCGCCGTCTGGCATGATTTATCCTTAGAAAAGGGCGATAGTTGCCCCGTCCCCGGATGGTCTGAACCAACGGGGGACGGGGTCATTGCCCAAAGGGGTGTCAGGCGAAGGCGTCTTTGCCTTCGATCACGAAGTGCACGCTGTCGGACCCTGCGGTGCGGGCCTCCAGATGTTGTTTATAGTCAGGGTCCTGCATGAAATTCATCGCAGCCTCTTCCGACGGCCATTCCAGAATGATGCGCAGAGCGGCGGGCTGATCGCTGCCTTCGACCTGTTTGTGGTTCGGGGTCCGTGCCAGATATGTGCCGCCATGTTTGGTGACCAGAGGGATTGAGGCCTCCAGATAATCGGGGATCCAATCTTCGGATTTCGGGGTCACGGCGAGGACAGAGTAATAGGCCATCTGGGGCTCCTTTCAGGTGGTATTGGTGTTGATCGCAAGCAGTGCTATTCGCAAATCTAAATAAACATGCTGAATTCTGTTTCAGAATTTAGTTTTTCAATATAATAGGTGCCGGATCATGGACACTGAGGCCCTCAGGCTCTTCGTGCGCGCTGCAGACAAGCGCAATATCAGCGCCGCAGGTCGCGACTTAGGTCTGGCGCCTGCGGTGGCCAGTGCAAGGCTGGCCAAACTGGAGAGGAGCATCGGCGCCGACCTGCTGCATCGCTCCACCCGCAAGGTGGCGCTGTCACAGGAGGGTGAGGCGTTTTTGCCCTATGCCCGTGACATCATCGCCCGTGAAGATGCGGCGCGGGCGGCACTGGGGCAGGGGCAGGCCGAGGTGACCGGCACCCTGCGGTTCACCGCGCCCAGCACCTTTGCACAGCTTTATATTCTGCCGATCCTGCCGCAGTTTCTGGCCGATCACCCGGGAATGCGGCTGGACCTGCATCTCTCGGATCAGCAGGTGGATCTGATCGAAGGCAGCTTTGATCTGGCGCTGCGCAACGCGCCGCTCAAGGACTCCAGCCTCAGGGGGCGCAGGCTGGCACCGGATCAGCGGGTGCTCTGTGCAGCGCCGGACTATCTGGCGCGCTGCGGCTGGCCTGAAACCCTTGCAGATCTGGCGGATCACGATCTGATAGCCTTTGGGCGCAACAGCCCCCGGCATTTGGTGTCGCGCACTGAAGGTGGCGCGGATGAGGTGGCCATGCTGGACCCTATGGCCGAAAATTGCCGGCTGATTGTTGATGACGGGCTGAGCCTGAAACTTGCTACGCTGGCCGGCGCGGGGATCGCAGCCAATGCACGTTGGAGCGTGCATCAGGAGCTGCGAGACGGGCGCCTGCAACAGGTGCTGCCGGATGTGCAGGTGGATGAGGATGCAGCGCTTTGGCTGCTCTATCCCAGGGCCAATGTTCTGTCCGCTAAGGTGCGGGTTTTTATGGATTTTCTGCTGGCCAAGATTGGCCGCGCCCCGCCCTGGATGTGATGGCGGGACTACTCCCGCCAGCTGGGATCTTCGGCGTCCAGGGTGGCTTTTAGGTAGTCGAAATGCCGGTCCGCCGCGCCGGCGTAGGGCAGCCAGCCGTCAGCGGTTTTCTGGGCGACCTCATCGGAGAGAACCGCCAGAGGCTGACCGGTTGACAGCGCCAGGATCTGGGTTTGCGCCGCTTTTTCAAAGAAATAGAGATCCTCAAACGCGCGGGCGACGCTGCTGCCGGCGATGCTGACCCCGTGGTTGCCCATGACCAATGCGATATTGCCTTTCATGGCGCGGGCCAAATGGGCGCCTTCCTCGGCGCTGTCGGAAATGCCACCAAATTCCAGATCATATCCGGTTTTGCCAAAAAACCGCGCCGTGTTGTTGTCAAGCGGCAGCAGCGTCGGATCCTTGAGGCAGGCCAGGGCCGTGGCATAAGGCGAATGGCAGTGCAGGATCACCCGCGCCTCAGGTAATTCGCGGTGCAGCGTGCCGTGCACCGCCCAGGCCGAGGGATCGGGCGCATCGGGGCGTGTCATGACCTCGGGATCGTCAACATCCAGCAGCAACAGATCGCTAGCCTTGAGCGTGGCAAAATGCTGCCAGCGTGGGTTCAGCAGGATCTTGCGCCCGTCGGCGCTGACCGCGGCACTGAAATGGTTGGAAACGCTTTCCGACCAGCCAAACCGGTGGCATAGGCGGAAGGCGGCGGCGAGGTCCTGGCGCAGGCTCTCTTCGCTCTGCATCGCCTCTAGGGGCATGTCTTTGCTCATGATTTGAACCTCCCTTCCGAGACCAGCGCGCGGTAGGTTGAACGCATTTCGGCGCGATCGGTATAGCAACCGCGCAGATAGCGATCGCCGCTGGAGGCTGTGTAGCCCGCGCGGCCGTGCACGATGCGATGATTGTCAAAGACAATGCATTCGCCCGCGTTCAGGGTAAAGCGCATGACGTATTTCTCTTCTTGCAGCATCCGGCCAAAGCGGCAGAAGGCGGGGTAATAGGTATCCAGCAGTTGTTGCGGCAGATCGATCAGATCCAGCATGTGCTGGCTGATAGTTAGACCCGAGACCTCGCCATGCGCGTCCAGTTCAATCACGCGCTGGCGCGAGCGCATATCGTAGCTGTCATGTTCGCAGTAAAACGGAATGTCGATTTCACTCAGCAGTTTGAACCCCTCAGGATCTCGGCTGCGGAAGTCATTGGCCACGGCAACGCCATCGCCAAACAGGTTGCGCCCGCCCTCAACCGAATTGGCGCGGCAATGCAGGAACTGGATGCCGGGGGCGTGTTCCTCGGCGGGGGTGTCTGTGTGCAGCTCCAGCGCGGCGGCGGTATAGGCGGTGTTGGTGGGGTTGATATGGGTTTTGACGTCAAAATAGGTGCCAAAGAAGGTGGGGCGGATGGTGCCGATCACCTGCGCCAGATCGGTCAGCCCGGCGTCGCTGTCGGGCATGTCCGTGATGATTGCCACGCCTTCAACCAGCAGCGCCTCAATCCAGCGGGTCACGGCGCTGTGGTTGCTCAGCAGATCGGGTTGCGAAAACCGGGCCACATCGGCGTAGTGATCGCTGAACCAGGCGCGGCGTTTCAGATCGGCCGGATCAGGGCGCGGGGTGCCTTGGGTGTAACCCGCCAAGAGCTCCAGCGGAAAGGCGGAGCGGTGGTTTGCACCGGCCCAGTCAATCACCAGATGCTGCCCTTCGATCAAGGCGGCGCGGGCGGTGGGCGCCTCCGACAGGTGGAAGATGTCAAAGCTGCGTTCGCGGGTGCCGGGATCAAAGGAGCTGGGGCAATTGTCACGCAGCCAGTGGTAATTGAAATAGGCCTGAGGCTGACCGGGCAGGGGCAATGTGAGGCCGCTTTCATGCAGGGTGACCTGTTGCGCCGCTGTGGCGGTGGGGTGCGCTATGTTCATCTGGTGGGGTGTCTTCTGTTCGCTGAGTTTCGATAGGCGTCAGTTTTGCTTGACTTATTGCGGCGAAAAAGGCCGATTGGATTGTCTAAAAGTTAATCAATTACTTAACTAAAGAGGTACCGATGCAACCGCTGCCCCCGCTCCGATTGCTGACCACATTTGCCGAAGTTGCGCGCCTTGGCTCCATGCAGGAGGCGGCAGGGCGGCTGAATGTGACCCGGCCCGCCGTGACGCAGGCGCTGAAGAGCCTTGAGGTCCATATCGGCCTGACCCTTCTGGACCGCAGCCGCAAACCGGCCCGCCTGACCGATGCCGGGCAGCAACTGGCCTGGGCGGTGGAGGCGGGGTTGGGGCAGATCGCAACGGCCATTGCCGATATGCAAGCGGCCGCGCAGGTGGAGGAGGGGCAGCTGACCCTGTCCTGCACATTGGGGATGGCGACCTATTGGCTGATGCCACGGCTGCCGCAGTTCTATGCGCTGCACCCGGATGTCACGGTGAATGTGCAGGCGCCCTCATCCGATCTGCCGGCCCTGCGCCCGGGGATCGATATCGCGTTGCGATACGGCAGCGGCGGTTGGACGGACGGGCAGGTGGTGCCCCTGTTTGACGAGGAGGTCTGCCCGGTGGGCCGCCCTGATCTGGTTGAGAGGTTGCAGGCCGAAACCCGCAGCCTGTCTGAGGTGGCGCTGATCCATGTTGCCAGCCCTGAAGCGCGCCATTGGGCCACATGGTCTGAGTATCTGCAGCAAAGGGGGCTGGCCGCGCCCAAGACCCGGGGGCAGGTCTTTGATAATTATGTGCAGGCGGTTCAGGCGATGCAGGATGGTCGCGGGTTGATGCTGGGCTGGCGGTCGATCACCGGGGATCTGGAACGTGACGGCAGCGTAGCACGCTGGCCGGGCGGGGCGTTGGATCTGGGCACCGGCTATCATCTGTGTATCCGCCCCGCAGCGGGGGGACGTGGGCCGGTCGAGGCGTTTCAGGCCTGGGTCCTGGCACAGGCGGCTGCTGAGGCGGGCGAAGCGCGGTAAGAGAATCAGATTCGCCCCAGTCCAGCGCGAAACTGGGGCCGATTTACCCGCGATTTGGGGCTGATCCGGCCCTGACGCGAGGGAAGAGCAAAATTATTTTTGTGCCGATTTGCGACAGGATTTTCCACGAAATCGGGGTGAATTTCTTTGACCTCTTGATCAAAGCCAGCAGGGGTAAGCCCCTCAATCCGTTCGATTTATGAAATTGTAGTGGGGCTAAACCTCGGAAAGCTATGGGATTGTTCAAAACCCAAATAGCCCATGCGCTTTTTGCATCATGTCCGCCCCGTCGCGCGGCGGGGGCGGGGCGGCGATGTCGCTGCCGTGAAACTACGGCGATTACCGCGCATAGGTGGTTGAAATCTTCTTTGACTCACCCTTTGGAAGACGCTTTCAATTGTACCCACACAAAATAAGGCCCTGCCTTTTGAGGAGTTAAACGGGGTCGATCAATGGGAGAAATTCAGATGAAAATGACCAAATCCACCCTGGTGGCCGGGCTGCTGGCGGGCACGATGTTGTCGACCACAGCTTTCGCTGCGGGCACCCATCCGGTGACCGGCGAGGCGCTGGCGGATGACCAGACCTTTACCTACCGTATTTTGGACGAACACAGCTCGGTTGATCCGCAGGTTGTTGAAGATGTGTCCGGCGCAGAAATTGTGCGTGACCTGTTTGAAGGTCTGATGAACCAGGACAAAGACGGCAATCTGGTGCCCGGTGTGGCCACCGGCTACACCTCAAACGACGACAACACCGTCTACACCTTCACCCTGCGCCCTGAGGCGAAGTGGTCCAATGGCGACACTGTGACCGCACATGATTTCGTCTTTGCCTGGCGCCGCGCGGCCGATCCGGCGTTGGCTTCGCCCTATCAGTGGTTCATTGAGCTGATGTCGATCCAGAATGCTGCGGCGATCATTGCGGGCGAAACTGCCCCGGATCAGCTGGGTGTGAAGGCGCTGGACGATCACACCTTTGAGGTGACCCTGTCGGCGCCGCTGCCCTACTTCCCGCAGATGACCACCCATTCCACCACCTTCCCGGCCCCTCAGAAAGTGATTGAGGCGCATGGTGCGGAGTGGACCAAACCGGGCAACATCGTATCCAACGGGGCCTATGTGCTGACCGAGCACCTGCCGCAGGAACGCTCCACCCGTGAGCGCAACGCGATGTATTGGGACAACGACAACACTATCGTCGACAAGGTTGTGGCGCTGGTGATCAACGACGAAAACGTCGCGCTGACCCGCTATCTGGCAGGTGAGCTGGACCGCACCGAAGTGCCCGCAGGCCAGTTCCCGCGCCTGCAGAAAGAACACCCGGGTGAGGCGATCAGCTTCCCACGTCTGTGTAACTACTACTACACCTTCAACCTCAGTGACTCAGGGCCAGAAGTGTTCAAGGACGTGCGTGTGCGCAAGGCGCTGGCGTTGGCCGTGGACCGCAAGATCATCGTTGAAAACGTGATGGCGGGTGGTCAGACGCAGGCCTATAGCTTTGCACCGACCGCCACCGCTGGTTTCACCCCACCGACCACCGAAATGGCCACGATGACCCAGGCCGAACGGGACGCGATGGCGATCGAACTGCTGGCAGAGGCCGGGTATGACAAAGGCAACCCGCTGAAGTTCAACATGATCTACAACACTTCGGAAGGTCACAAGAAGATCGCCGTGGCGATGAGCCAGATGTGGAAGCAGAAGCTGGGCGTCGAGGTTGAGCTGGGTAACATGGAATGGAAAGTGTTCCTGGAAACCCGTGGCAACCAGGACTTTGAACTGGCCCGTGGCGCCTGGTGTGGCGACTACAACGAAGCCTCGACCTTCCTTGATCTGCTGGACTCAAACTCGGGCTATAACGACGGCAAGTTCGTCAGCCCCCGTGTGGATGAACTGCTGGCAGCGGCGAAAACCGCCAAGGATGCCTCGGCCAATTACACCGAAGTGGAACAGATCATTGCCGCCGAAATGCCGGTGATCCCGATCTACCACTATGCGGGCGTCTACATGATGGACAGCGACGTGGGCAACTGGCCCGTCAACAACGTCGAACAGAACTGGTACTCGAAGAACCTCTACAAGATCGCCGAGTAACCTGACCTGACCCTTGATCCCGCCGTCCGTACCCCGGGCGGCGGGATTGCTAATGCGAGTGAGATAAATGCTCTCCTACACGATCCGGCGCCTGTTGGTCGCCATACCAACGATCTTCTTACTGGTCGTTGCCTGCTTCTACATGATGCACTTTGCCCCCGGTGGGCCCTTCACCTCGGAACGGCCGCTGCCGCCGGCCGTCATGGCCAATATTGAGGCACGCTACGGGCTGGACCAGCCGCTGTGGAAACAGCTCTGGGATTATCTGGTGAACATCTTTGTGCATTTCGATTTCGGCCCCTCGTTCAAGTTCAAGGACCGCGACGTCAATGACATCATCGCGCAGGGTTTCCCGATTTCGCTGACCTACGGTTTCCTCAGCTTCATCGTGGCTTCGGCCATTGGTGTGGCGCTGGGGGTGACCGCCGCGATCAAACACAACAGCTGGATCGACTATTTCGCCGTCTCCCTTGGCATTGCGGCGCAGGCTTTGCCGAACTTCATCATGGGCCCGATCCTGATCCTGACCTTTACCCTGTGGCTGGAATGGCTGCCGGGCGGGGGCTGGAACGGCGGGCAATGGCAGTATCTGGTGATGCCGGTGATTGCGCTTTCGACCTCCTACATGGGATCCATTTCGCGGATCACCCGATCCTCGATGCTGGAGGTGCTGAATTCAAACTTCATCCGCACCGCCAAGGCCAAGGGCCTGTCCAACCGCGCCATCATCTGGCGGCACGCGCTGAAACCCACCCTGATGCCGGTGGTCAGCTATCTGGGCCCGGTGTTTGTCTATGTGCTGACCGGTTCGGTCTTTGTGGACATCTACTTCTCGACCGGGGGGCTGGGGCAGGCCTATGTCGGCTCGGCCCTGTCGCGGGACTATGCGGTGCTTCTGGGGGTGACGATCCTCTATGGCGCGCTGACCGTTGTTGTGAACCTGATTACGGATCTGGCCTACGCCTGGCTTGACCCGAAGATCCGTTACTAAGGGCAGTCACATGCTAGGATTTTCCAAAAAAGAAACCGACCGCGCTGAGGCGGTTGCAGACAATGCGGTGATGCAGGGGCGGTCGCTCTTGGCGGATGCGCGGCTGCGGTTCCGCCAGAACAAGGCGGCGATGGGCAGCTGCGTGATCCTTGGGCTGATTGTGGCCTTTGTGATCATCGGACCGTTCTTTGCCGTATGGGATCATGAAACCATCGACTGGACCGCGATGGGGGATGTGGTGGGCCTTGGCGCGCCGTCTATTTCCAGCGGCCACTATTTTGGCGTCGATGATCTGGGCCGTGACCTTTATTCGCGGACCATTCAGGCAACCCAGACCTCCCTCTTGGTGGGTCTGATCGGGGCCGGTATGGCGCTGGTTGTGGGCACGTTTTACGGCATCATTGCGGGCTATTTTGGTGGCCGTCTGGACGGGCTGATGATGCGTTTTGTTGACATTCTGCTGGCGATCCCAACCACGCTGGTGATCATCCTGATCCTTGTTGTCGCTGGCAAAAGCTTCACCACGCTGTTTCTGGCGTTGGGAGCGGTCAGCTGGTTGACGATGAGCCGCATCGTGCGGGGTCAGACGCTGGCGCTGAAAAGCCGGGAGTTTATTGAGGCCGCGCGTGCCGGCGGTGTGTCAGACGCAGGGATCGTGACCCGCCACATCCTGCCAAACCTGGCCGGGGTTGTGATTGTTTACGCCTCGCTGCTGGTGCCGGATATGATCCTGGCCGAAAGCTTCATCAGCTTCCTGGGCCTGGGCATTTCGGAACCCAACACCTCACTCGGGGCGCTGATCGCCGAGGGCGCGGGCACCATGGCCTATGGCACCATATGGCAGCTGCTGTTCCCGCTCTTTTTCTATGTGACGATTATCATCACCATGTTCTTCATCGGTGATGGTCTGCGCGATGCGCTTGATCCGAAGGACCGCTAAGATGACTGTGCTTTCTGTTAAAGACCTGAAGGTCGGTTTTGACACCCCCGATGGGGTGGTGCAGGCGGTCAAAGGCGTCAGCTTTGAGATCAAGGCGGGCGAATGTCTGGGCATCGTCGGCGAAAGTGGTTCCGGCAAAAGCCAAAGCTTCATGGCTGCGATGGGGCTGTTGCCGCCTAATGGTCGGGCCACAGGGTCGGTGCAGTTTGACGGGCAGGAGATCCTGAACCTGCCCACCGCCAAGCTGAACCAGATCCGGGGGGACCGGATCGGCATGATCTTTCAGGATCCGCTGACCGCGCTGACCCCGCATCTGACGGTGGGGGATCAGATGGTGGAGGTGCTGAAGGTCCACAAAGGCATGAGCGGTGGCGCCGCGCGTCAGCATTGCCTGGATTGGCTGAACCGGGTGCGGATCCCTGAGGCCGCGCGCCGGCTGAAACAATACCCGCACGAACTGTCCGGCGGGATGCGCCAGCGGGTGATGATCGCGATGGCGATGCTGTGTGATCCGAAACTGTTGATCGCGGATGAGCCGACAACAGCGCTGGATGTGACGGTGCAGGCGGAAATCCTGGATCTGATGCATGATCTGCAGCTGAACCACGGCACCGCGATCGCTCTGATCACCCATGACATGGGCGTGGTGGCGCGGATGTGTGACCGGATTGAGGTGATGCGCCTTGGGGCGTTTGTGGAAAGCGGGCCGGTGGATCAGATCTTTGCCAGTCCCAAACATGAATACACCCAGAAACTGCTGTCAGCGATGCCGCGCATCGATGCGGTGGACGCGCCTGAAGGCATGGGTGAGCGGGTCAACACCCTGTTAGACGTGGATGATCTGCGGGTGGAGTTTGACATCAAAACCAGCCGTGGCCTGTTCGCCAAACCAACCCCGCTGAAGGCCGTGAACGGCGTGAGCTTCACACTGGCGGAGGGCGAAACCCTTGGCATCGTTGGAGAATCTGGCTGTGGCAAGTCCACCTTGGCCCGCGCTGTTCTGCAGCTGATCCCCCCCACGGGTGGTGGCGTGTCCTGGCTGGGTGCGCCGCTGAACGGGCTGAACAAGCGGGCGTTGACCAAACACCGCAAGGATCTGCAGATCGTGTTTCAGGATCCGCTGGCCAGCCTTGATCCGCGCATGACCATCTCGGCCTCCATCCAGGAGCCGCTGCGCACCTTCCAGCCGCAACTGACCGGGCCGGAGCGGGTCAAAAAGGTTGAGGAAATGATGGAGCGGGTGGGCCTCGATCACCGGATGATCAACCGCTATCCGCATGAGCTGTCAGGTGGCCAGAACCAGCGTGTGGGGATCGCCCGTGCCATGATCAACCGGCCCCGGCTGGTGATCTGTGATGAGGCGGTATCGGCGTTGGATGTGTCCATTCAGGCGCAGATCCTGACGCTGCTCAAGGAATTGCAGGCCGAATTTGGCATGTCGATGATGTTCATCAGCCATGACTTGTCGGTGGTGCGCTCGATCTCGAACCGGATCATGGTGCTGTATCTGGGCCGCATCGTGGAGCTGGCGGATGGCGAAACCATCTGTTCCGCGCCGCTGCACCCCTACACGCAGGCGCTGATCTCGGCCGTGCCAATCCCGGACCCTGAGGTGGAGCGGAACCGCCAACGGATCACCATCCCCGGCGAACTGCCCTCACCAATGGATCCCAAGGCGGCGCTGCGGTTCCTGCCCAGCCGTCTGGCCAAAGGGGATCTGACCTATGTGCCTGAATTGAACGCGGTGGGGCCGGGCCATTGGGTTGCGGAACATGATCCGTTGGAGCAGATCCTGGCAGGCGGGCAGGGCTAAACGCTTCTCCACCTTGGGCCGCATGGAAATGGACGGGCGCGCGGGTTCGATGATCCACGCGTCCGCAATTTAAGCTGTCATCTCAATCAGTTGAATGAGGTTGCCACAGGTGTCATCAAAGACCGCCATGCGCACCGGGCCGGCCTCCATCGGGGCAACGGTGAAATTCACGCCAAGATCGCTCAGCCGTTTATGCGCCGCACTCAGATCATCAACCTGAAAGGAATGGGCCGGAATGCCATCCGCCACCAGTGCTTGTTTGTAGGGCGGCACGGCAGGGTGATCGCTGGCTTCCAGCAACAATTCGGTGCCGTCCGGCGCGTCCTTTGACACCACCGTCAGCCAGCGGTTTTCACCGAGAGGGATGTTGTTTTTCACAACAAAGCCCAACACGTCGGTGTAGAAGGCTTCGGCCTTGTCCTGATCGTCGACAAAGACGTTTGTCACATAGATTTTCATTATTCATCTCCGGTGGTTCTGTATTCGGTCAGCCAAGCGGCCGCCTGAATGTGGGCTTCGGAAACTGTGAGGGAATGGGCCTTGGTGCGGCCTTCCCATGTCGTCTCAATCAGCCCGGCCTTTTCCAGCACCGCCAGATGTTGCGAAACGGTCTGGCGCGAAAGAGCAACGCCAGAGTCGCTGACCGCTGCGGCGCAGAGCTCAAATAATTGTGGGTAGCGCTAGATTATTGAAGTTATAGTTGAGGTGTGTTTGTGTGCTTGCGCGCTATTTAAGATTGTCTAATAAAGAAGGAAGAGAAATTGGCTTATATTGTGATTGAACCGGTCCAAGTCGAGCTGCGTGGCGGATCGGTAGCTGAAATTACTGCGTTCGATCCGCTAGCAAATACAGATCAATTTCACGGGCAAATCCAGAGCCAAAGCAGTACTGTGCCTCGGAGTTGGGACTTGAATGGCACTTGCCGCGATGGCACGCAAGAAATCAACATTAAGACAAGTTGCCCAGAGTTTCTGGATTTGAAAAACATGGTGTTTTCATATCGCGACTGAGAGATTTGAATCAATTGCGCACTAATTTAAGCAATCGTTTCAATTACACTGCCAGCAACTTCCGATACATTTGCATCAAAAACGCCTCGGCTTCGGCGAAGCGTTCTGCCGGTGCGGCGGGGGCCAATTCCTCGATCTGGGCGTCGAAATCGGCGTAATGCTGGGTGGTGGCCCAGATCGAAAACAGCAGATGATGCGGATCAACCTTGGCGATCTTGCCGTCGGCCATCCAATCCTCCAGCAGCAGGATCTTTGAAGTGTAGAGGTCTTTCAGCGGGCCAAACAGCTCATCGCGGGATTGCGGTAGGCCGGACAGGATTTCATTGGCGAAAAACTTGCTGTCCTTTGGAAAGTTCTGCGAGATTTCCAACTTGCGCTTGATGTAGGTGCAGATCTCTTCGATCGGTTCCCCGTTGCGGTTGATCAGGCTCAGCGGGGCCATCCACAGCTGCAGCGTGCGCGACAGCAGTTCCTGCCGGATCGCGTCTTTGCTTTCGAAGTAATAGAGGATGTTGGGCGTGGTCAGCCCGGCGGTTTTGGCGATGATGTTGATCGAGGCGCCGGAGGATCCGTGGATTGCAAAAACCTCAAGGGCTGCGGTCAGGATCTGTTCGGTTTTCTGACGCTGAATACGCGTCATGGGTTTCGTCGCTGCCTTGCGTGCCATCAAACTCGCCACTTTGGTTGCACTGTTTCAGCCCCTATTGCACACCAGAGCAGACATGGCTAGCGCCCGCCTGCGGAAAATTGACATGCGCAGGGGAAAATGAGGTTTTGATGCACCCTTTTGGCGAAAAAGGGGGCGAGCAGCGCCCGCCCCCCAGTGGCTGATCCTACGGGGATGAGGATCAGGAAGAGGCCCCGTCCCGGAAGGCGGGGATGACGGTCTCGGCGTAGTCGGCGATGATTTTCTCTTCGTCGCCGCTGTCGAGGTAGATGTTGAACTGGGTGGTGCCGGCGGCTTCCAGTTCGCGGATCTTGGTGATGTGCTCCTCAGGGGTGCCCAGCACACAGAAGCTCTTGACGATGTCTTCGGTGATGAAGTCGAGATAGGGGTTATCGCTCTGGCCGTGCTTGGAGTAGTCATAGCCTTTGCGGTTCTCGATGTAGCTGGTCAGGCTGGAGGGAACCTGATCGGTGTCAGCGCCGTATTTCTCAACGATATCAGCAACGTGGTTGCCTACCATCGCCGGGAACCATTTGGTTTTCTCGATGCCTTCTTCGATCGGACCGGTGTGCGCCGGAGCGGCCGCCATCACGCGGTAGTTCGACATGTCACGGCCTTCGGCTTCGCCGCCGGCTTTGGCCTGATCTGCCAGCCATTTGATGATCGCGGGCTCTGCGATCTGCAGCACAACACCGTCGCCAACGCGGCCAGCCGAGGCCAGCGCTTTCGGGCCATAGGCGCCGATCCAAACCGGCAGCTCATAGCCTTCGGCCCAGGGGAATTTCACCGGCTCGGGGCACTCGCCGTATTGTACTTCTTCACCGCGGATCAGGTCTTTGACGACATGGGTGAACTCTTCCATCCGTTTGATGGTCGAAGGTTTCTTGCCCATCACGCGCACCGCGCTGTCACCGCGGCCGAGGCCGATATCAAAGCGACCGCCCGACTGTTTGGCCAGCGAACCGAAGAGCGAGGCCGCAACCGACCATTCGCGCGAGTTGGGGTTGGTGACCAGCGGACCAAAACGCATGGTTTTCGTGTGTTCCATGCACATGGCCATCGCCACGAAGCTTTCACGCCACAGGATGTGGCTGTCGTAGAACCAGCAGTAGGTAAAGCCGGCGTTTTCGGCCTGACGCACCAGCGCGCGGGCGCGCTCGGGTTCGACGAAGCCTTTGAAGCAAATGCCAAATTCCATTGTTATTCTCCCTCGTTGGAATCAGTGGTCGGGTGCCCAGATGCGGATGCCCGCATGGCTGAAGGGCACTTGTTTGGAAATGTTCTGACGGATCAGAATGGGGGTGATGGCCTCAATGCAGCGCGCCGCTTCGGCGTCGCCGGCGTTGTAGGGGGTGACATCCAGTTTGCGCACCAGATCCATCACGGCCTTACGGGCGGGCAGTGAGTTGCCGCAGATCAGGATGTCGCAGTTGATGTCCCAGTCCAGGTTGTTCAGCGTGACCGCCGAGACATTGTGCAGCGCGCCCACCACCGGGATCTCATCGCCCAGGATCGCCTGTGCGGCCTCAGTGGCGGAGCCTTCTGGTGGCATGTCGACCTTTTTCGGATCGCCCTCTTTCAGCGGCACCACGATGTCGACCAGGATCTTGTCGGCCAGACGGGGTTTCAGCGCTTCCAAAGTGGCGTTATGGGCCGAAAACGGCACCGCAAGAACCACCATCTCTTCGGCAGCATCGGTGGCGCCTTCGTTGTCCAGACCGGTGATTGCGGCGCTGCCTGCGGGCAGTTTCTGCATCAGCTCTTCTGCAATGGCAGCGGCGCGGCCGCCGTCACGGCCTCCCAGCACAACGGGTACGCCTGCACGGGCAAAACGCAATGCAAGCCCCTGGCCCTGTGGGCCGGTGCCGCCAAGAATGGCAATGGTCATCGGAACATATCCTCCTGTTTTTTACGTAGAATGTCGGCGCCGCTGCTGTTTTCTGGCTGCCAGTCAAGGCCGCGCAGCAGCACCGCAGGTGTTTTGCCGTCCTTGCGAACCACAAGGCCCGAGGCGGCGGCAATTTCGTCACAAAGCGCAGGTTCCGTGACCGCCAGCGGGCGGCCCCAGGCATCTACATTGCCCTGTTCGCGGATGGTGGCGGGCACTTTGGACAGGCCTATTGCCACGTTGACCTGACCCAACCGCCAGGGGCGGCCGAAGGTGTCGGTCATCACAACGCCAATTTCGACGCCAAACCGGGCAGAGAGCGCGGCGCGCAGCACGGTGCAGCTGGCATCGGGATCCTTTGGCAGAACCATCGCGGCGTCTTCTTCACCGAAGTTTGATTCATCCACCGCCGCATTGGCCGAGATGAAGCCAAGCCGGTGTTCGCAGATCATCGTGCCTTCGTTCTGATCGGGGCGCTTGAAGGAACGCACAACGCGGCTGCTTTCGCGCAGCACAACCTCAACCTTGCGGGCGTCCTTGTTCAGCTCTTCGGCGTATTTCAGCGCTTCAAGTGAGGGCTGAACGGTGGAGAGCGGGATGATGCAGCCTTCGGCCTTGGAGAAGACTTTCTGCGCGACCACCAGAATGTCACCGGCTTCGGGTGACAGATCTGCGGCGACCAGTGCATCCCCAAGGATCCGCGCCAGGTCGTCACCGTTTTGCACATCGGGAATGCCCGGCACAGCGGTCAGGGAGACGGATAGGCTCATTGTGGCAGGCCTCCGGCCCAGTGAAGATTGGGGGATTTCAGATGGCTGAGGTCGCTCTGGCGATCCACGTCGATGCGCAGGCTGGCCAAGGGCAGGATGACGGGGGTCAGGCCCGCCGCCTCAATCGCGTTTGAATGGGCGATCACCGATTTCACCCCATAGGCAAAGTCGAAGGGACAGGGCAGCGGGGTCAGCAGCGCGTTGGTGCCCAGATCGCTGGCCGGGCACAGCACCGCCTGCGCGGTCGCGCGCGTGTCGTGCAACGGGTGGCACAGCAGCCGGGCCAGATCCGCAGGGGTCGGATCGGCCAGATCGCCGGGCAAAACGCAAAGCGCATCATAGCCCTTCGCCGTGGCCCAGCCCCCAGCATGGGTCAGCGCCGCGTTCAGGCTGTTGCTACGGCCCTCGTCGATCAGGTGGATCTGCAGTTCCGAGGCGATGCGCGCAATCTCGGGGCTGCTGGTCACTGTGGCGATTTTGATCTCCACCGGGTCCCCAGCCAGTTCAGCAATGGCGGTTTGCACCCGTTCCACGGTTGCACGGAACAGGGTCCGGGCCAGCGCGGCGCGTTCCTCTGGCGCCAGACTGTCGGCCAGCCGGGTTTTGGCCTGTGCGGGATCCTTCATCGGGATCACCACCAAGCGGCGGGAAGGGCGGGCAATCTGGTTCATGAAGCGATGCGCGTCTCAAGCTGTTGGGCGCGGGCGTAGTTGACGATTTCACTGGCCAGTCGGGCCTTGTCATCGCGGCTTTTCATCAGAGTGGCTGAACTGAGGATGTCCAAACCTTCGGCGCGGATCTCTTCCTCCAGCGGGGCGTCCACCCGGTCAATCATCAGGGCATCAATAAAGCCAGCATAGCGGTGCGCCACACCCAGGGCATCGGGGCGTTCGCCAAGGGCTTTCATCATTTTGTCCGCCGGGCCTTTCACGACCTTGCCCCCGATGAAGGGGCTGACCGCCACCTTCAGCGCCGCTGCATCACTCACCGCGGCGCGGATACCGGGCACATCAAGGATCGGTGCGATGGAGACCAACGGGTTGGACGGCGCCACAACAATCAGGTCTGCGCCGGCTATGGCCGCCAAGGCCTCGGGTGTGGGGCGCGCGTCGCTCAGGCCGTGAACGGCCAGTTCGCGCACCTCCGGGGCACAGCGTTCGCGGACGAAATATTCCTGAAAGCTCAACCAGCCGTCATCGGTGCGCACACGTGTCTGCACCACATCATCGGTGGGCAGCAGGATCTGCGGTTTGACACCAAAGGCTTTGGCCACATCCCGGGCGATATCGCTGGGGCGATCGCCTTTGGCGCGGCGCATGGTGCGGTAGATGTGCAGACCGAAGTCCCGATCACCCAGGGTCATCCAGGTCTCAGCCCCCAGTTTTGACAGGGTTTGCAGGGCCCGGTGGCCTTCGTCTGCGACCCCCCAGCCCTGGGTGCGGTCAATCACATCGGCAAGGCTGTAGGTCAGCGTGTCAATATCGGGCGACACCCAGAGGCCGTGAAAAGCGTCATCATCCGCCACATTGCCAATGATGCTGAGATCCACGTCGGACAGGGCGGCCAGACCTTCGGCCATTTTGGCACCGCCCACACCGCCAGCCAGCAGGGTCACTTTCATCGGGGTGTTCATTCTGCGGCCTCCACATGCGGGGTGACGGGGGTGTCGACAGCGGGCTCCGGGAACATCTCAAGGAAGGCGAGGGGGTTTTGATCCGCCTTACGTTTCACCAAAGGCGCGATGTCTTCGGGATCGTGATCGATATAGACATCGCGGATGCCATAGACCGTGTTGCGCCGCGCGGGCACACGACCGGCCGAGCGGATCATCTGCACCAATTCCTTGGCGGTGATCTCCTGCCCGTGGTCTGACCCGGCAGAACGTGAAATGCTTTCGTTCATCAGGGTGCCGCCCAGATCGTTGACGCCACGGTTCAGCATCTCCTGCGCCCGTTCTGCGCCCAGTTTGGTCCAGCTGACCTGAATATTGTCGATCCAGCCGTGCAGCATGATGCGCGAGACCGCATGCATCAGATCGACCTCCAGCGCGGTGGGACCGGGGCGCACCTTGTCAGGGTTTTTCGCCCAGAGTGGTGATTCCGTGTGCACGAAGGACAGCGGTACCAGTTCGGTGAAGCCACCGGTGTCTTTCTGGATCTCCCGCAGCAGACCGATGTGGGCCGCCCAATGTTCGGGCCCATCGATATGGCCATACATGATGGTGGCGGTGGTTGGGATCCCAACCTCATGCGCGGCGCGGATTATTTCCACCCATTTTTCAGCGCTGAGTTTGTTTTTGGTCAGCTGCAGGCGCACTTCGGTGTCCAAAATCTCGGCCGCGGTGCCGGGCATGCTGTCCAGACCGGCCTCTTTCAGATCACGCAGGAAGTCGTGATAGGACATCTTGGTGCGGGCGGCGCCATACCAGATCTCAAACGGAGAAAAGGCATGGATGTGCATGTCGGGCAGGGCGGCTTTGATCGCCTTCAGCAGGGTTTTGTAATAATCGCCGGGCATCTTGGGATGCAGGCCACCCTGAATGCAGACCTCGGTGCCGCCGCGATCCCAGGCTTCTTGGGCGCGGGCCACAACCTGTTCCGGGCTCAGCCATTCGGCGCCGGTGTCTTCGACCCGTTTAGCAAAACCACAGAACCGGCAGCCCATGTAGCAGATGTTGGTGAAGTTGATGTTGCGGTTGACCACAAAGGTAACCTGATCGCCGTTCACCTCACGGCGCAGTTGATCGGCGGTGGCGTAGATCGCCGGCACGTCATTGCCGGTGGCAGCAAACAGACGCGCGGCCTCAGCTTCGCTGACCTCCGCGCCGGTGAGCGGCTTGCGCAGGATCGCGGCCACCTCAGGCGAGGCGGCGTTCAAACAGGTTTCCAGATCAAGCGGGGGCTGGGCGTGGGGCAGGGTCATGCGAGTTCTCCCAGATGTTGTTGCTGGCGGGCAAGGCCGCTGGCCTCGGCCATGTCGGAGGCACGGGCGAGGAGATCGGGGCTGACAAATGTGCTGTCTGCGCCAAGGTAACGGGGGTAGACGGTCAACCGTTCGCGCAGCTCAAACCCGGCGTCGGCGCAGGATTGCGACAGCGATCGGATCTCAGGCCATTCATGCTGCGGGTTGATGAAATCGATGGTCACCGGCGAAATGCCGCCCCAGTCGTTGATGCCCGCATCCAGATAGGCGGGGTGGCGGGCGGAGAGATTCGGCGGCGCCTGCAGGCTGATGTCAGGCGACAGGATGATCCGAGCGGCCGCGATGGTGCGCAGCATGTCTTCAAGACTGGGTTCGGGGTGCTGTGCCATCTCGATATCCGGCTTGCGCTGGAAGTTCTGGATGATCACCTCTTGGATGTGGCCGTGCCGGGCGTGGGCGGCGTTGATTGCCTCCAGCGCCTCCAGCCGTTCGGCAAAGCTTTCGCCGATGCCGATCAGCAAGCCGGTGGTGAAGGGCACGTGTTTTTCCCCTGCGCGTTCCAGGGTGCGCAACCGTTGCAGCGGTACTTTGTCTGGGCAGGCGTAATGCGGCTGGCCTTTGCGGGTCAGGCGTCGGCTGATGGTTTCCAGCATCATTCCCATGGAGGCGGCCACCGGGCGCAGCACGTCAATCTCATCATCAGTCAGGGTGCCGGCGTTCACATGTGGCAGCAGTGTCGTCTCCTGCAGCACCAGTGCACACATATCAGCCAGGTAATCCGTCAGACGTTCATAGCCCAGTTGGCGCAGCGCGGCGCGGGCGGCTTCATAACGCAGCTCAGGCTTCTCGCCGAGGCTGAATAGCAGTTCCTTGCAGCCCTCACGTTCGCCGCGTTTTGCGGTGGCCAGCACCTGTTCGGGCGTCATGATATTGGCCTCGGGCGAGGAGGGGTGTTTGACAAAAGTGCAATAGCCACAGGTGTCCCGGCACATGTTCGTCAGCGGCACAAAGGCCTTGCGCGAATAGGTCACGGTGCGGCCCCACTGCTGATCGCGAATGGCGCGGGCATGCGACATCAGGGTCTGTAGATCGCCTGTCTCGGCGCAGATTGCCCCGGTGCTGATTACGGTTTCTGTCATGGCGTCCTCCTGCACGTGAGGCTGCGAATTGTTGAGCAGTCTGTCAAATAAATTTTTGATCGAAAGGTCAAATTTTTTCAAATCGACCAATTTTTCATCATCTATAGCAAGGTAAAAATACGGGTTTGACGTTTGTTGAAAGAAAATTATTGACTGAATGATAAAAAATAGAAACAGTCCGTCCAACGCGTTACCGGGGAGGTCTACGCCTGCAATTTGATGGGATCCGGGGCGGATCCCTTTGCTGTTCTGCACCTTCGGGTGTGGGCTAGGCAGGTGTGTGTCTTCCTCATCGGGCCCGTGCTGTCCTTCGCGGCAGCGGCGTCAACGCATCATGACATTTCACCGGCGCGGTTCGCTGCGTCGCTTGGGTCCCCGTGTGGGTGGGCCCTGTCCAGCTGTGGCCTTCGGGCCGGAACATGTGAGCCTCTCCCGCCGGGGAGGACCACCAGAAGGGAGCAAACATGAAAGATCTTCAAAGCAACGCCCGGATTGACGGCAGCCGTCTCTGGGACAGCCTGATGGAAATGGCCCTGAAAGGCCCCGGCCTGCGCGGTGGCTGTAATCGCCAGACCCTGACCGATGAGGACAAAGAAGGCCGCGATCTGTTCAAGGGCTGGTGCGAAGCCGCCGGTATGAACGTTGGCGTTGACAGCATGGGCAATATGTTTGCCCGCCTCGAAGGCACCGATCCCGATCTGGATCCGGTGATGATGGGCAGCCATCTGGACACCCAGCCCACGGGCGGCAAATACGATGGTGTCCTGGGCGTTCTGGCTGGTCTGGAAGTGGTCCGTTCGGTCCGCGACCAGGGCATCAAAACCCGCCGTCCCATCGTTGTGGTCAACTGGACCAACGAAGAGGGCACCCGCTTTGCCCCGGCGATGCTGGCCTCGGGCGTTTTTGCTGGCGTGCACACGCAGGATTGGGCCTATGACCGTGAAGATGCCGAAGGCAAGAAATTCGGCGAAGAGCTGGCGCGCATTGGCTACAAAGGGGATGAACCCGTTGGTCAGCGCAAGATGCATGCGATGTTTGAGCTGCACATCGAACAGGGCCCCATTCTGGAAGCGGAAAGCAAAGACATTGGCGTGGTCACCCACGGTCAGGGTCTGAACTGGCTGCAGGTCACCCTGACCGGTCAGGAGGCACACACCGGTTCAACCCCGATGCCGATGCGTAAAAACGCCGGTCTGGGCGCGGCGCGGATCACCGATCTGGTGCATCAGATCGCCATGAGCCACCAGCCCGATGCGGTTGGCGCTGTTGGTCACTGCGACTACTACCCGAACTCGCGCAATATCGTGCCGGGCAAGTTGGTCTTCACCATCGACTTCCGCTCGCCCAGCTTTGACACCCAAACCGATATGGAACAGCGCCTGCGTGAAGGTGCCGCCAAGATCGCAGAAGAGCTGGAACTGGGTCTTGAGATCGAACAGGTCGGCCATTTCGACCCGGTCACCTTTGACGAAGGCTGTGTCACCGCCGTGCGGTCCGCGGCGGAACGTCTGGGCTATTCGCACCGCAACATCATCTCGGGCGCCGGTCACGATGCCTGCTGGGTGAACAAAGTGGCGCCGACCGCCATGGTGATGTGCCCCTGTGTCGACGGGCTGAGCCACAATGAAGATGAAGAAATTAGCCGCGAGTGGGCCACCGCTGGCTGCGATGTGCTGCTGCATGCCGTGCTGGAATACGCCGAAGTGGTTGAGGAGTAAGAGCGATGAGTGAACGGACTGTTATCAAAGGCGGAACCATTGTGGCCGCCGACCGCAGCTATAGCGCGGATGTGGCCATTGAGGGCGGTAAGATCGTGCAGATCGGCGCGGATCTGCAGGGTGACAAGGTGCTGGACGCCGAAGGCTGCTATGTGATGCCGGGCGGGATTGACCCGCATGTGCATCTGGAAATGCCCTTCATGGGCACTCATTCGGCAGATGACTTCGAAAGCGGCACCCGCGCCGGTCTGGCGGGCGGCACCACGATGGTTGTCGATTTCTGCCTGCCCAGCCCCGGCCAATCGATGCTGGAGGCGCTGGCTGCCTGGGAAGCCAAATCGCAGCGCGCCTGTGCGGATTATTCCTACCACATGGCCGTCACCTGGTGGAGCGAACAGGTCTTTGAAGAAATGGAAGAGGTCGTGAAACGCGGCATCAACTCTTTCAAACACTTCATGGCCTACAAAGGCGCCCTGATGGTCGAAGATGATGAGCTGTTTGCCTCATTCCAGCGCTGCGCCGCGATTGGCGCGCTGCCGATGGTGCATGCGGAAAATGGCGATGTGGTTGCCACCATGCAGGAAAAACTGCTGGCCCAGGGTCTGACCGGTCCCGAAGGCCACGGCATGTCGCGCCCACCTGAGGTGGAAGGCGAAGCCACCAACCGCGCAATCATGATCGCCGATATGGCTGGCGTGCCGCTTTATGTGGTGCATACAAGCTGTGAACAGGCGCATGAGGCGATCCGCCGGGCCCGCCAGAAAGGCATGCGTGTCTATGGTGAACCGCTGATTCAGCATCTGGTGCTGGACGAAAGCGAATACCGCAACCCGAATTGGGATCATGCCGCACAGCGCGTCATGTCGCCGCCGTTCCGCGATAAATCGCATCAGGACAGCCTCTGGGCTGGTCTGCAGGCAGGCAGCCTGCAGGTGGTGGCCACCGATCACTGCGCCTTCACCGTGGATCAGAAACGATTCGGCATCGATGACTTCACCAAGATCCCCAACGGCACCGGCGGTCTGGAAGATCGGATGCCGGTTCTGTGGACCGAAGGTGTGAACACTGGTCGCCTGACGCCAAACGAATTTGTCGCCGCGACCTCCACCAATATCGCCAAGATCCTCAACATCTACCCGCGCAAAGGCGCAATTGTGGAAGGATCGGATGCGGATCTGGTGGTTTGGGACCCGAAAAAATCCAAAACCATCTCGCCTGCGACGCAGCAGTCGGTGGTTGAATATAATGTGTTTGAAGGGCGTGAAGTCACCGGCCTTCCGCGTTATACGCTCAGCCGCGGTGTGGTTGCGGTGGACGACGGCACCGTGTGTGCCACCCCGGGTCATGGCCAGTTCGTGAAACGCGACGCCTACCCTGAGGTGAACAAGGCCTTGTCGAAATGGAAGGCGCTGACCGCACCCCGTCAGGTGGTGCGCAAGCCCGAAAACATGCCGGCCTGCGCCTAAAAGAATTGGCCCTCGGTTCAACCGGGGGCCTCTTGCCGTCTGGCTGCGGGGGACGCGGGCAGGCGGGACACAAAAAAAGAAACACGCCAATGCGAGGGAGGTATACCACATATGGCTGATGCAACTTCTAACACCGGGGCGCGCCCGGATCTGGCGGGGCTGGACCCGGCCCTCTACAATGAGGACCAGCTGCCCACCACAGCCAACGAACGCACCTGGAGCTGGGTCTCCATCGCGGCTCTTTGGGTCGGCATGGTGGTCTGTATCCCAACCTACCTGCTGGCTTCTTACCTGATTGGGTCCGGCATGAGCTGGGATCAGGCCGTCATGACCATCCTGCTGGCCAACGCGATCGTTCTGATCCCGATGGTTCTGGTGGGTCACGCGGGCACCAAATACGGCATTCCCTTTCCGGTTCTGCTGCGTTCGTCCTTTGGCCCGGCTGGCGCCAAGATCCCTGCGGTGGCGCGTGGTATCGTGGCCTGTGGCTGGTTCGGCATTCAGACCTGGGTTGGTGGCTCGGCGATCTTTGTGATCCTGAACACCCTGACCGGCGGCGCGCTGGCCAGTGATCCGCTGCCGATCCTCGGCATTTCGGCTGGTGAGTTTGTCTGCTTCGTGGCCTTCTGGCTGCTGCATGTCTACTTCATCAAAAACGGCACCGAGTCGATCCGTTGGCTGGAAACCTATGCTGCACCGTTCCTGCTGGCGATGGGGCTGGCGCTGCTTTACTGGGCCTACAGCAAAGCTGGCGGTTTCGGCGAAATGCTGTCGACCCCCAGTGCCTTTGACGAAGGTGGCGAAAAAGAAGGCCAGTTCTGGGTCGTCTTCTGGCCAAGCCTGACCGGCATGATCGGGTTCTGGGCGACGCTGGCGCTGAACATCCCTGACTTCACCCGTCACGCCAAAAGCCAGAAAGACCAGTTCGTGGGTCAGCTGGTGGGCCTGCCAATCCCGATGGCGCTGTTTGCCTTCATCGCCTCTGCCGTGACCTCGGCCACTGTGGTGATCTACGGCGAAGCGATCTGGGATCCGATTGCCCTGGCTGAGAAAATGGGCGGTGCCTCGATCATCGTTGCCCTGATCGCGCTGATCGTTGCAACCCTGACCACCAACCTGGCGGCAAACGTTGTGGCCCCGGCACATGGTTTCGCAAACCTGGCGCCCAGCAAGATCAACCTGAAACGTGGTGGCTACATCACCGCAGGTATCGGTCTGGTGATGTTCCCCTGGATCCTGGTCAATCACATCGTTGGCTGGCTGCTGGCCTATTCGGCGCTGCTGGGTCCGATCGCGGGCATCATGCTGGCGGACTACTACCTGCTGCGCAAAACCAACCTGAAAGTGGCGGATCTGTTCAAATCGGATGGCATCTACTCTGGCTCGGGCGGCACCAACTGGGCCGGCGTTGGCGCTCTGATCATTGGTATCCTGCCGAACCTGCCGGGCTTCCTGGTGGGGGTTGGCCTCAGCTCGGGCACCTCTGATTTTTTCGCAACCATCTACACTTACGCCTGGTTCGTAGGTCTGTTTGTTGCGGGCGCGGCCTATCTGGTCCTGTCCAAGATCTTCAACAAGTAAGTCTCTGATCCGGGGCGCTTTTCCGGCGCCCCGGTTTCCCATCGCCCGCGGTGTGTGTGACGCAACGTGAAGGCGAACTTATCCACAAAAATCGACAACTATTCGCTCAGACAGCGGCCTGACCTGCCGTTACTGTTCCTGAGACTTGTGCGCCCTGGGGGAAGGGAGGCACCGGCCTGCCATTGATGTGCACGGAGCAATAGAATGTCTGGTAAAACTGCTGGGGTGCTGGTGACAGCTGCCGTTACCGCCCTTTGCGTCAACCATTTCTGGTATGAAATCGGCGATGTGTTCTGGCCCGAACGCAAAACAATTGTGGCCACCATCAAGCTGGACAACCGCTGTGAGTTTCGCGACTACGTCTTTGTGGTGCGGGATCTGAACACCGGGCATTATGCCTCTTTTGCCGGGGGGCGGGCGCAGCTGCGCACACAGGAGCGCAACCGCGTGACCGTCGAATTTGCACCCCGCTACCGCAAGGTGGAGTTCTACGCACCCACCATGCCAGTGAAGCGGCAGATGACCATGACCACCCGCTGTGGCAGCCGCCGTTTGATGGATATGAAATGGTTCGGCTGAACGCCTTACCGGGATGAAGTTTTGCAGCGTCTGCCATTTGGCAGGCGCTGTTTTCATATGTGACCCTTCGATCTGACCCGTTGACGGCTCGGCTCCAATATTGTTTAATTTTGAGTGTTAAAATAAATGTCCCGCGGGACATAGGGGGGAATATGTATCTGGGATTGGATTTGGGCACATCGGGCCTGCGCGCGCTGCTGGTGGAGGCATCGGGCAGGGTGGTTGGCTCGGCAGAGGCGGACTATCCCGTGTCGCATCCCCACCCCGGTTGGTCCGAACAGCGGCCTGAAGATTGGGTTACTGCGGCTGAGCGTTGCGTTGAAAGCCTGCGGCAGGCCTTTCCTGCCGAATGGCCCGCGCTGCGTGGCATTGGCCTCAGTGGTCAGATGCATGGCGCGGTTCTGGTCGATGCGGCCGGTGATGTGCTGCGCCCGGCGATCCTGTGGAATGACACCCGCCCCCATGTTGAGGCCGCGGCGCTGGATGCCACCGACCCGGTGCGCGCCCTGTCAGGCAATATCGTTTTTCCGGGGTTCACCGCCCCCAAACTGCTCTGGCTGGAACAGCATGAGCCAGAGGTTTTTGCGCGCATTCACAAGGTGTTGCTGCCCAAAGACTATCTGCGGCTGTGGCTGACAGGGGGCTATGTTGGCGACATGTCGGATGCGGCGGGCACCTCCTGGTTGGATGTGGGGGCACGGGATTGGTCTGACACATTGCTGCAGGCAGGCCACATGCGGCGCGATCAGATGCCCGACCTTGTTGAAGGGTCCGCGGCATCGGGGGATCTGCGCGGCAGTCTGCAGGCCGATTGGGGGCTGGATCATACGGTGGTTGTTGCCGGCGGCGGCGGCGACAATGCAGTTGCTGCCTGCGGTGTTGGCTGCCTCAGCGAAGGGCAGGGTTTTGTCTCGCTCGGGACCTCGGGCGTGTTGCTGGCGGCGCGTGATCGCTTTGCCCCTATGCCCGAAACGGCGGTCCATAGTTTCTGCCATGCGGTGCCGGGGCGCTGGTATCAGATGGGGGTCAGCCTGGCGGCGACCGATTGCCTGAACTGGCTGTCGGGCCGTCTGGGGCAGAGCCCGGGGGAACTGGCAAATGCGCTGCCGGATCACATCACCGGCCCCGCTGGCGTCACCTTCTTGCCCTATCTGTCGGGCGAGCGGACACCGCATAATGACAGCGCCATTCGGGGTGCCTTTGTTGGGCTGGATATCGCCAGCGACAATGCGCAGCTGACCCAGGCCGTGATGGAAGGTGTTGCCTTCGCCATGCGCGACAGTCTGGAGGCGCTGAACGCCACCGGCGCGGATCTGAAACAGGTACTGGCCATCGGCGGCGGCACCCGATCGCGGTTCTGGGTGGAAACCCTGACTACGGTGCTGGATCTGCCGATGCACCTGCCCAAAGCGGGTGAATTTGGCGCGGCCCTTGGCGCGGCGCGGCTGGCAATGGCGGCGGATGGGCAGGGCGCAGCGGATCAACTGATGACCCCGCCCGAGGTGGCCGAGGTGATCCCCCCCCGCAACGACCTGCAGGACCAATATGAGGCGCGCTATCAGACCTACCGGGCGCTGTACCCCGCGATCAAAGGCGCTGGGGCGTGAGGGCGCTAACGGCCCTTTTGCTAACAGCGGCTGCGGCCACGGCTGCACCGGAGGTCAGGCCTGATTTGGGACCACCCCCGGTGTTCCGCGCGGTGGATCCAGCGCGCGCCGAATTGGGCCAATTGTTGTTTTACGATCCGATCTTATCGGGCAATCGCAATGTCAGTTGCGCCACCTGTCATCATCCGCGTTTCGGCACCTCGGATGGTCTGTCACTGGGGCTGGGCGAAGGCGGCATCGGTCTGGGCCCGGATCGCAAGGTTGATGCCAGCAACCCGCCGGAACAACGGATCCCCCGCAACGCGCCCGCGTTGTTCAATCTGGGGGCGGAAGAGTTTAGCGTGATGTTCCACGATGGCCGGCTGGAAGCGGACAGCGATCATCCCGATGGCATGCGCACGCCCTTGGGGCAGGAAATGCTGTCGGGTTTTGACTCGGTCCTGTCTGCGCAGGCGATGTTCCCGGTTCTTTCGGGTGATGAGATGGCCGGGCATTATTCGGAAAACGATGTGTCGCAATCCGTGCGCTTGGGCCACCTGTCACTGTCCGGTGGCGCCTGGGACAAGATCGCGGCCCGGGTGGTGGCGGTGCCAGAATATCGCGCCCGCTTTGATGCCGTTCTGGGGCAGGATGCGGCGGTCAGCTTCACCGATATCTCGGACGTTTTGGCCGATTTCATCCGGGTGGAGTGGCGCGCCGATGACAGCGCCTTTGACCGCCACATGAGGGGAGAGGCCCCGTTGGGCGCAGCGGCGCAGCAGGGCATGGATCTGTTTTACGGCAAGGCGGGATGTGGATCCTGTCACGCCGGTTGGTTTCAAACCGATCATGGGTTTCACGCCATCGCGATGCCGCAGATCGGCCCCGGCAAGGCGGCGCGATTTGAAACCCACGCCCGGGATGAGGGACGCATGCGTGTCACAGGCGCGGCTGAGGATGCGTATCGGTTTCGCACGCCCTCGCTGCGCAACATCACGGACACCGGGCCCTATGGCCATGCCGGATCCTACGCCACGCTGGAGGCTGTGGTGCGTCACCACTTGGATCCGGTGGCAGGGCTGATGGAATATGATCCTGCGCAGGCAGTACTGGTGGCGCTGGACGGCGTGGACGATCAGCGCATTCTGCGTGATCAGGCCGAACTGGCCGCGATCGCTGAGGCAAATAAACTGGCCCCGGTGGACCTGTCTGATGACGAGGTTGCTGCGATCCTCAGCTTTTTGGCGGCGCTGAGCGATGACGGTTGGCGGCAGGGGCGCATGGGGGTGCCCGATGCCGTGCCCAGTGGATTGCCTGTAGATCGCTAAGGGCGTTTAGCGGGGCGTGACCGTCAGGGTTTCGCCGCCGCTCAGTACCAGCGCCTGCCGGGTTGTCACCTCCACCCAGTTGGAGGTGGTTTGATCCGGCCAGATCACCCGCAGCTCCACCCGGTCCAGATCCCCCAGGCCAAAATGCAGCGGGCTCAGCGCGCCGCCGGCATGACCGCCGCCGATGGTGCGTTCCTGAACCCAGGATTTGCCCATTGCGCGCAGCTCCACATGGGCGCCGATGGCATCGCGGTTGGCCCCGTCCTGTTGCAGGTCGACGCTGAGATAGCTATTTGCGCTGGCGTTTTGATAGAGCTCCATCTCGGCGCGGCGGTTGACCACTGCCAGATCCAGCGCGCCGTCCCGGTTCAGATCAACCAGAGCGGCACCCCGGCTGCGGGCTAGACCGGCAACTCCGACCTGATCGCCAACCTCGGTAAACCGGCCATCGCTTTGCTGCAGCAGCAGGTTGTTGGGATCCTCCATCGCGGCGACAGGCATCTGTTCGACATTGCCCTTGGCGATGAAAAGATCATCCAAACCATCGTTGTTCACATCCCCAAATGCGGCGTGCCAGCCGGTGGAGGGGCGACCATCGCCCCCAGTATAAGGCCGATGCGCGGTGGTGCCGCGTTCATATGTGGCGTCTTTGTAAGAGGGGCGGGCGCCATCGCCGTCAAAATACTGCAGCTTCTGATCCCCCATGGAGGTCAGCATGACATCCGCGTAGCCGTCGCCGGTCAGATCACGGCTGGCAATGCCCATGCCCCAGAGGTGATAGGGGCGCCAGCCGTCCTCAGCCGAATAGAGGCGCGGAGTGGCCTCCATCGCCCACATTTGTTCCTGCCCGCCGCGCAGGTAATAATGCCTGTCGTTTGAGACCCTGAGGTCAGCGCGGCCGCTGCGGGACCAGTCCGAAAACAGCATGGACAGCGCGCAAAACCCCGGCTCCAGCCGCTGTGCGGGCCCGTAGCTATTGCCCTCAGGACGGTAGAGTAGGGTGGCGTCGCAGGTGCCAAACGGCCCGGCGGGATCGCTGCGATCCACATAGGTGCCAATCGCCAGGGTCGGCAGGGATTGACCGGCCTCCCAAGTGGCGGAAAAGGCGGTGGACCAGCTGCCGCCGCCATCAAAGCCACGGCCGTCAAAGGGTTCAAACTGGCAATCCCCCAGTCCGCGCAGGATCTGATCCGCGCCATCGCGCAGCACCATCAGGTCAGGCAGGCCGTCACTGTCGATGTCCAGCGGGTAGGCACCGATGACACCGGTGAGGGCCAGCGCCTCAGGCGTTTCAGCGGCAAATTTCAGAGTGCCATCCGCCCCTGTCTGGTTGCGCATCAGCTGCGCCGGGCTGCTGCCGCCGGCCGCGTAGAGGTCCGGCAACAGATCCCCGTCGCAGTCAAAAACTGCCAGACCGCCGCCAACAAAATGTTCCCATCCGCCGGTATATTGATGTGCGGGCAAGGCGCGGGGGGTGAAATTGGGCAGGCTGTCCTGCGCCAGCGCCGTTGTCCCAAGGCAGAGCGCCAGAACCGTCACATCATACCGCATCCAGCACCAACCTCCGTACGCATTGCGCGCTCACTTTTTCGACCGCATAGGCGGCGGCGCCTTTGGCCCACATCAGCTGACCCCAGCTGTGTTGCACCACCTCTGGCAACGGCGCATCGACCTGCACAACCGATTGCCGCATCTCTTCGATCACCTGTTCGGTCAGCAGGTAATCCATGCTGGAATGGGTGCCCGAAACGATGATAAGTTCGGGATCAAAGATATTGATAACATTGGCCAATCCCATGGCGAACATGCGGCCTGCACGTTCTAGGATGGATCCCGCCAGCGGATCGCCATCTCGTGCCGCCGCGGACAATTGCCCAATGCTTTGTGGGCTGGCCTCATCGCTGAGCAGCCGTGCCTCACGCAGCAGGGCATAGTCCCCCACATAGGCCTCCAGACAGCCGCGCTGCCCACATTGGCACAGCGCCCCGGAGAGTTGCACCTTGGTATGGCCAAACTCGGCGCCGCAGCCACGGGTGCCGCGGTAAATCTCATCGTCGATGACCACACCCATACCGACACCATGTTCAATGGTGATGACGATAAAGTCGCTGACATCGCGCCCCTTGCCAAAGAGGTGTTCCGCCTTGGCTACAAGATTGGCGTCGTTTTCAACAAAGATGGCGCAGTTCAGGTGCTGACCCAGATGGGCGCCCATATCCACATTGCGACTGGTCAGGGAAGAGGACCAATAGACAAAGTTGCGCGGGGCATCGACCAGACCGGCCATGCCGACACAAAGCCCCGAAATATCTGCGAGGCCAAAGCCCCCCTTGCGGCAGCATTGCTCCAGCGCGGTGACGATGGCTTTGCACAGGTGATCCGGCTCCATCCGGGCTTGAACCAGCGGCATATCGTGATCAACCAGCTCATTGCCTTCGAAATCGATGACCAGCACCGTGATGGAGGCATGCGCCACTTTGATCCCGGCAATTTTATGGGCGTCACCGCGCAGGGCTAGTGAGACACGCGGGCGACCGCGTTTGCTGGTTGTGGGTTTTGCCTCTGGCTGAACCTCACGGATCAGGCCGGCCTCCAACAGCTCGGCCGAGATGGCGGTGACGGTGGCCGGGCTCATCCCGGTTTCACGGGCGATATCAATTCGCGCGATCGCCCCCTGGGCCCGGATCGTTTCCAACACCTGTTGCCGGCCGCTTTCGCGCAGCTCGCCCGTATGTGACGGTCTGTCTATCTGTGGCACGCCCCAGCCCTCCCTCTGATTAGCGCCTTGTTTACAGGTGTTTGCAGCCCTTCTGCAACCGAATGAAAAATTTGTAACCCGATTTAATTTGAGAATCAAAAAAATAATCGTTACACCTATGTCGTACCCTGTCCAAAGTGGGGCCCCTGAAGAGGGGTGTAGCAATGCTGATGGGGTCTGGAATCCACGGGAGGAAATACAATGAAATTCGCGAAATCTATTGCGATGGCGTCGGTTCTGGCGCTGAGCAGCGCAGGCGCCTGGGCGGCTGACCTGACGGTTGGTGTCAGCTGGTCGAACTTCCAGGAGGAGCGCTGGAAAACCGACGAAGCGGCCATCGTTGGCGCGCTGGAAGCGGGCGGTGCAGAGTATATCTCGGCCGATGCGCAGTCGTCGTCGTCCAAGCAGCTGTCGGATGTGGAAAGCCTGATCGCCCAGGGCGTTGATGCGCTGATCATCCTGGCCCAGGACGCACAGGCCATTGGCCCGGCTGTTCAGGCTGCTGCTGACGAAGGTATTCCAGTGATCGCCTATGACCGTCTGATCGAAGACGATCGTGCCTTCTACCTGACCTTTGACAACGTCGAAGTGGGGCGTCTGCAGGCGCAGGCTGTGTTTGCAGCGATGCCCAAAGGCAACTACGTCATGATCAAAGGCTCGCCCACCGATCCGAACGCCGACTTCCTGCGCGGCGGTCAGCAGGAGATCCTGCAAGCCGCAATTGATGCTGGCGACATCAAGATCGTCGGCGAAGCCTACACCGATGGCTGGCTGCCTGCCAACGCACAGCGCAACATGGAACAAATCCTGACCGCAGCTGACAACGGCGTGGACGCTGTTGTGGCCTCCAACGACGGCACCGCAGGTGGTGTTGTTGCCGCGCTGACAGCGCAGGGCATGGAAGGCATTCCGGTTTCGGGTCAGGATGGTGACCACGCTGCGCTGAACCGTGTGGCCAAAGGTCATCAGACCGTTTCGGTCTGGAAAGACGCGCGTGAGCTGGGCAAAGCAGCTGGTGAGATCGCCGTACAGCTGGCCGGTGGCGCGGAACTGGGTGACGTCAAAGGCGCGATGAGCTGGACCTCGCCCGCAGGTACTGTCATGACCTCGATGTTCCTGGCCCCGAACCCGATCACGCAGGACAACCTGTCCGTTGTGGTTGATGCCGGCTGGATCACCCAGGAGGCGCTCTGCCAGGGTGTTGAGGCGGGCCCGGCCCCCTGTAACTAAAGCCACCCCTCAGGTTGTTGGCCCTGTCACGGGGCCAACACGCCTAATCTCTTCATAAGATCAGTCTCCCACTGATCTTGGGGTGTCCTCCCCAAGAAGGGCACCCCGACTACGCTTCTACGAATTATTCACTGCTGACGATTGGAGTTCGGTCATGGCCGAGGCCACCACGCAGCCGATACAGACCCCGGCGAAACGTTCGTTGTTCCAGCAACTGGAACTCGACACGCGCCTTTTGGGGATGGTCGGTGCTTTCATTATCCTGTGCATCGGGTTCAACCTGCTGACAGACGGGCGTTTCCTGACGCCGCGCAACATCTTCAACCTGACGATCCAAACCGTTTCGGTGGCCATCATGGCCTCAGGCATGGTCTTTGTGATCGTCACCCGCCACATCGACCTGTCGGTTGGCGCCTTGCTGGCCACCTGTTCGGCGGTCATGGCCATGGTGCAGACCCAGGTGCTGCCGGACATGCTGGGCTTCGGCCTGAACCACCCGGCAACCTGGGCGATCACCATTGTGGTTGGTCTGGGCGTGGGCACGCTGATCGGCGCCTTTCACGGCTGGATGGTCGGCTACCTGAGCATCCCGGCCTTTATTGTCACCCTTGGCGGTTTCCTCGTCTGGCGCAACGTGGCCTGGTATCTGACGGATGGTCAGACCATTGGCCCGCTGGATAAGACCTTCCTGATCTTTGGTGGCATCAACGGCACCATGGGCACCACCTGGAGCTGGATCATCGGCATCGCCGCCACCGCGCTGGCGCTCTTTGGCCTCTGGAGTGGCCGCCGCGCCCGTCAGGGTCATGGCTTTGCGGTTAAACCCCTCTGGGCGGAGCTGACCATTGCCGGCATCACCGCCGGGGCCATTCTGGGCCTGGTGTGGACGCTGAACTCTTACCTGATCCCCGCGCGCCGTCTGAAACGGATGATGGAAGCCAAAGGCGAAACCATGCCTGAGGGTCTGGAAGTGGGCTATGGTCTGCCAATCTCGGTTCTGATCCTGATCGCGGTTGCGGTTGTGATGACCGTGGTGGCGCGGCGCACCCGGCTGGGGCGCTATATCTTTGCCACAGGCGGCAACCCCGATGCGGCGGAACTGTCGGGCATCAACACCCGGATGCTGACGGTGAAAATCTTTGCCCTCATGGGCTTCCTCTGTGCGCTGTCGGCGGTTGTGGCTTCGGCCCGTCTGGCCAACCACTCCAACGATATTGGCACCTTGGATGAGCTGCGCGTCATTGCGGCCGCGGTGATTGGCGGCACGGCGCTGTCCGGTGGTCTGGGGACCATTCACGGGGCGATCCTGGGCGCGTTGATCATGCAGGCCTTGCAGTCGGGCATGGCGATGGTGGGCGTGGATGCGCCGTTCCAGAACATCGTTGTGGGCTCGGTGTTGGTGCTGGCCGTTCTGATCGACATCCAATACCGCAAGCGACTGGGGGCGAAGTGATGAAAACGGCAAAAGAACTGCGCGCCGAGGGCGCAACCCCGCTGGTTGAGATGAAAGACATCTCCATCGCGTTTGGGGGGATCAAGGCCGTGGATCACGTCAGTGTGGATCTGCATCCCGGCGAAGTTGTTGGCCTTCTGGGGCACAACGGGGCAGGGAAGTCGACGCTGATCAAGATCCTCTCCGGGGCCTACCACATGGACAGCGGCGAAATCCGCATCAACGGGGACAAGGTGGAAATCACCAACCCCCGCGATGCCCGCAGCCACAACATCGAGACGATCTACCAGACATTGGCGCTGGCAGATAACCTTGATGCAGCGTCAAACCTGTTCCTCGGGCGGGAGTTGGTCACCCCCTTCGGGCTGGTTGATGATGCCGCGATGGAGGCGGAGTGCCGCAAGATCATGGGCCGTCTGAACCCGAACTTCCAGAAGTTCTCAGAACCGGTATCGGCCCTGTCCGGCGGTCAGCGCCAGTCGGTTGCGATTGCCCGGGCGGTCTATTTCAACGCCAAGATCCTGATCATGGATGAGCCGACCGCGGCCCTGGGCCCGCATGAAACCCAGATGGTGGCCGAGTTGATCCAGCAGCTGAAGGCCGAGGGCATCGGCATCTTCCTGATCGATCACGATGTGCATGCGGTGATGGAACTCTGTGACCGCGCATCAGTCATGAAAAACGGCGCATTGGTCGGCACCGTCGACATCGAAGACGTCACCGATGACGACCTCTTGTCGATGATCATTCTGGGCAAAAATCCGGGTGAGGCCGCGGACAGCACCACCGACTGAAAATAACCTATCGCGCCCCGGGCATTTGGTCCGGGGCCACAGAGATCAAGGACAGTGACATGAGCACGCAGTTTTTCGACGGCATCGCGCCCGTCAAATATGAAGGTGCGGACAGCACCAACCCGATGGCCTTCCGCCACTACAACCCCGATGAAGTGGTCATGGGCAAACGGATGGAAGATCATCTGCGCTTTGCCGTCGCCTATTGGCACAGCTTCGCCTGGGAGGGCGGCGATCCTTTTGGCGGCCAGACCTTCATTCGCCCCTGGCATCCCCAGGATGATATGGGCCGCGCCAAGATGAAGGCGGATGTGGCCTTTGAAATGTTCGATCTGCTGAACGTGCCGTTTTTCTGCTGGCATGATGCGGATGTGCGTCCCGAACAGGGCAATTTCGCCGACAATCTGGCAACCTTGAATGAGATCACTGATTACATCGGTGAGAAGATGCAGAGCAGCAAGACCAAGCTCTTATGGGGCACGGCCAATATGTTCAGCCATCGTCGCTGGATGTCGGGCGCCTCAACCAACCCAGATCCCGATGTCTTTGCCTTTGCGGCGGCGACCGTGAAGTCCTGTATGGACGCAACCCATAAGCTGGGCGGTGAAAACTACGTGCTCTGGGGTGGGCGTGAGGGCTATGAGACGCTGCTCAACACCGATATGGGCCAGGAGCTGGATCACATGGGCCGGTTCCTCAACATGGTGGTCGATTACAAACATAAGATCGGCTTCAAAGGCGCCATTCTGGTGGAGCCGAAACCGCAGGAGCCCTCCAAGCACCAGTATGACTTTGACGCGGCAACCTGCATCGGGTTCCTGCGCAAATACGGTCTGGAAAATGAGGTGAAACTGAATCTTGAGCAGGGCCATGCCATTCTGGCGGGCCACAGCTTTGAGCATGAGATCGCCACCGCAACGGCCGAGGGCATGCTGGGGTCGATCGACATGAACCGCAACGACTATCAGTCGGGCTGGGACACGGATCAATTCCCCAACAACACGCCTGAGGTGGCCCTGTGCTACTACCACATCCTGAAATCCGGCGGTTTCACCAGCGGTGGCACCAACTTTGACGCCAAGCTGCGCCGCCAGTCGCTGGACGCCGGTGATCTGATTGCTGCCCATGTTGGCGCGATGGACATCTGTGCCCGTGGCCTGAAAGCGGCCGCCGCAATGATCGAAGATGGCGGGCTGGAGCAGGCGCTGAGCGATCGCTATGCCGGTTGGCAAAAAGACGTCTCGCAAAACATGCTGGGCAGCGATCTGGAAAGCATCACCAACCGGGTGCTGTCGGAAAACATCAACCCCGAGCCACGCTCGGGCCGTCAGGAAATCCTGGAAAACTACGTGAACCGCTTCGTCTGATGCGATCCGCTGGGCGGCTCAATCTACTGCGGTTGGGCGGCCCAGTTCGACGGTTTCACCGCCTTCGGCGATCAGTGTGATGTGATCAAGCTCGGGAATGTGATCCCGGGCTTTTTCAATTTGCGCCCGTGTCATCATGGTGAAGGCCGTGGCGCAGGCGTCGGCCAGGCTGGCGCTGGTGGATCGGCACAGAACCATGGCCCAGTTTTCGCCAAAGGGCAGACCCTGCGGATGCAGAATATGGCTGGTGTTGCCCACCAGATGGGCGCGCGGCCGTGAGACGCAGATTGCACTGTCCTTCAGCGTGATCTTACGGGTGCGATAGCCGCCCGGCGGTGCAAGGCGCAGGTCAAACGGGCCACCGATCACCGCCAGCTCACCGATTTGGATCAGGGCCTGACGGATGCCAAGCGTGCGCAGCGCCTCAGTCACCAGATCGGTGGCGAAGCCCTGTCCGATACCGTTGAAGCTGATCTTCTGTCCGGGCTTCAGCCGGATTTCACGGGTGGAGACCTCCACATGTTTCCAGCCGATGCTGGCGCGCGCCGGGCTGGGATTGTCACCATCTGACAGGCTGCGCCACAGCGGTTGGATGGTTGGATCAAACAGACCGCCGGTGGCGACATGTACGCGGGTCACGTGATCGCAAAGGTCCAGAAAGGGTGCTGGTGGATTGGCCAGATGCCCCGTTGCGTTGAGCTGCCCCAAAAGGCTGTCGTCGCTGTAGAGGTTAAACATCTGTTCCATCTGCTGCAGCGTCGCCACCGCGTGTTGCAAGGCAGCCTCCGCCACCAGGCGCGGGGCGTCCAGCACCAGGGAGACCTCCGCCCCAAGGGCGGCACCGGTCCAGCGCACAGGCGTGTTTGTCCAGTTGTAGTCGTAACCTTCCAGCGGTGCGGCAATTTCAGCGCTGCGATTGTGTTTCATTAGGGGTCCTAGCGATCAATAAGCGGGGGACAAAGATCGGGTGTGGGTGAGTGTGGTCTTGAAATAGGGCGGTCCGGCGTTTGGACCATAAACGTGAGAATAGGAGTCATCTTATCATCAAGGCCGGCGCACGGATAGGTTGCAATCCTCAGAAAATTCGCGTCAACGCACCGGTGCCTCAACGCTGTGGGCGCCCGTTGGGGTGTTCACACCGTCCCCGCCATTGAGGCGAAGTGACGCAGCGGCGCCTATCCGGACGACTATCCGTAAAAATACGGAGATTTGCCCTGCGCGCCGCGTCAATCCGGCCGCGCGTTTTTGACAGCAAATCCTGTTGATTTCTTTGCTTTTGCCCGTACATACGCATGCTGTTTTTACAATCTGTGTGGAGGTAAGGAAAATTATTTACAGAATTTTCTTTTCAAAATAGGTGCTTATTTATTTGTTTTCATTTTTGCGTATGCTCACAATCAACGCGCAGTTTGCCTGTTTGGGAACGGAGGCCCGGACCGGCTGTGTCACATAGCTCAAGGGAGGAGCCTCGCATGTCGCTTGACCAAGCTACCGAAACCCAGACCCCGTCTGTCGTGCCTGTCCCCGCAGATTTCGCTGAAAACGCGCATATCGATGCCGCGAAATACGAAGAAATGTATGCCGCCTCGATTGCTGATCCTGCAGCTTTTTGGGGCGAACATGGCAAACGTTTGGACTGGATCAAACCCTTCACCAATGTGAAGAATACCAGCTTTGAGCCGGGCAAAATTGACATAAAATGGTTCGAAGACGGCACCCTGAACGTGGCCGCCAACTGCATTGATCGCCATCTGGATACGCGCGGCGATCAGACCGCGATCATCTTTGAACCCGACAACCCCGATGAAGCCGCGCAGCACATCACTTACAAACAGCTGCACACCAGCGTCTGCCGTATGGCCAACGTGCTGGAAGAACTGGGCGTGCGCAAAGGCGACCGGGTTGTCATCTACCTGCCAATGATCCCCGAGGCGGCTTATGCCATGCTGGCCTGTGCCCGGATCGGCGCCATTCATTCGATTGTCTTTGCGGGCTTCTCCCCCGACGCGCTGGCCGCGCGGATCAACGGTTGTGATGCCAAGGTCATCATCACCGCTGACACCGCCCCCCGCGGCGGCCGCAAGACGCCCCTGAAATCCAACGCTGACGCTGCATTGCTGCACACCAAGGACACAGTGAAGTGTCTGGTGGTTAAGCGCACTGGTGATCAGACCACGTGGATCGATGGGCGTGACTTTGACTACAACGAAATGGCGCTGGAGGCGGATGATTACTGCCGCCCGGCTGAGATGAGCGCCGAAGATCCGCTGTTCATCCTCTACACCTCCGGCTCCACCGGTCAGCCCAAGGGCGTGGTGCATTGCTCGGGCGGGTATCTGGCCTATGCTGCGATGACCCATGAATATGTCTTTGATTACAAAGACGGTGATATCTTCTGGTGCACCGCGGATGTGGGCTGGGTCACCGGCCACAGCTACATCATCTACGGCCCGCTGGCCAATGGCGCCACCACGCTGATGTTCGAAGGGGTGCCGACCTATCCGGATGCCGGTCGCTTCTGGGCGGTTTGCGAAAAGCACAAGGTGAACCAGTTCTACACCGCGCCGACCGCGATCCGCGCGCTGATGGGGCAGGGCACTGAGTTTGTAGAAAACTACGATCTGTCGTCGCTGAAGGTGCTGGGCACCGTGGGTGAACCGATCAACCCTGAGGCTTGGAACTGGTACAACGACAATGTCGGCAAAGGAAACTGCCCCATCGTTGACACCTGGTGGCAGACCGAAACCGGCGGTCACATGATGACCCCGCTGCCGGGCGCCCATGCGGCCAAGCCGGGCGCGGCGATGAAGCCCTTCTTTGGTGTAAAACCAGTGGTTCTGGACCCGCAGTCAGGCGAAGAAATCCACGACGTGCCGACCGAAGGGGTGCTCTGCATCGCCGACAGCTGGCCCGGTCAGATGCGCACCGTCTGGGGCGATCACGAACGGTTTGAGAAGACCTATTTCAGCGATTACAAAGGCTACTACTTTGCTGGTGACGGCTGTCGCCGTGACGCCGATGGTGATTACTGGATCACCGGCCGTGTGGACGATGTGATCAATGTATCAGGTCACCGGATGGGCACAGCCGAAGTGGAAAGCGCCCTTGTGGCCCATGCCAAAGTGGCTGAGGCCGCGGTGGTGGGCTATCCGCATGACGTCAAAGGGCAGGGCATCTACTGCTACGTGACCCTGATGAACGGCGAAGAGCCCTCGGATGATCTGAAGAAAGAGCTGCGCACCTGGGTGCGGACCGAGATTGGCCCCATTGCCAGCCCCGATCTGATCCAGTGGGCGCCGGGCCTGCCGAAAACCCGTTCGGGCAAGATCATGCGCCGTATCCTGCGCAAGATTGCCGAAGATGATTTTGGCAGCCTCGGCGATACCTCGACGCTGGCGGATCCTTCGGTGGTCGATGACCTGATCGAAAACCGCATGAACCGTGCTGATTGATTGGGGGTGATCGCAATGGATGTAGCCGTTGAAACCATCCCGGCCGTTCTGATCCTTCTTGGCCCTCCGGGCGCTGGGAAGGGCACACAGGCCCGTATGCTGGAAGAGCAATTTGGCCTTGTGCAGCTGTCCACCGGTGATCTGCTGCGCGACGCGGTTGCCAAAGGCACCGAGGCAGGCAAACGCGCCAAGGCCGCGATGGACAGTGGCGGGCTGGTCAGTGATGAGATCGTGATCGCCATCCTGCGGGACCGCCTGGCTGCGCCGGATTGCGCCAAGGGGGTCATCCTTGATGGCTTCCCACGCACCACGGTTCAGGCCGAGGCGCTGGATGGTCTGCTGGCCGAAAGCCGCCAGCGGATCAACGCCGCCGTCAGCCTTGAGGTTGATGATGCCGCGATGGTGACCCGCGTGTCGGGTCGCTACACCTGCGGGGGCTGCGGCGAAGGCTACCACGATCAGTTCAAACAACCGGCACAGGCAGGCGCCTGTGACAAATGCGGCGGTGGCGATTTCAAACGCCGCGCCGATGACAACGCGGAAACCGTGGGCGCTCGGCTGGAGGCCTATCACGCCCAGACCGCGCCGCTGATCACCTATTACGACACGAAGGGTTCCCTGCAACGTATTGATGCGATGGGGGAAATCGACGTGATCGCAAAAGAACTTGCAGCCATTACCCAAGCGGCAATGGCGTGAGATTTCGGGCTGGCCGTGGTCAGCCCGGACTTGGAGGAGAAGGAGGACCGCAATGGCGGATCAACAAACTGCATCTAGCGCGCAGGCCTCGGACCAGACCTATTGGTCGGCCAACCTGCGTATCATCTACATCAGCCTCATCATCTGGGCGCTGGTTTCATTCGGCTTTGGCATTCTGCTGCGCCCGATGCTGGCAGGCATCAGCGTTGGCGGCACTGACCTTGGCTTCTGGTTTGCCCAGCAGGGATCGATCCTGGTCTTTCTGGCGCTGATCTTCAACTACGCCTGGCGCATGAACAAGCTGGACCGTGAATTCGGCGTCGACGAGGAGTAAGGACTTATGGATCAGTTTACCATTAACCTGCTGTTTGTTGGTGCGTCCTTCGCGCTTTACATCGGCATCGCGATCTGGGCCCGTGCCGGGTCCACGTCTGAGTTCTACGCCGCAGGCCGCGGTGTGCACCCGGTCACCAACGGTATGGCGACGGCTGCGGACTGGATGTCGGCGGCTTCGTTCATCTCGATGGCCGGTCTGATTGCCTTCACCGGCTATGACAACTCGACCTTCCTGATGGGCTGGACCGGTGGTTACGTGCTGCTGGCCCTGCTGCTGGCGCCTTACCTGCGCAAGTTCGGCAAGTTCACCGTATCGGAATTCATCGGCGATCGTTTCTACAGCCCCACCGCCCGTATCGTGGCCGTGATCTGTCTGATCGTTGCCTCGACCACCTATGTGATCGGTCAGATGACCGGTGTGGGCGTGGCCTTTGGTCGTTTCCTTGAGGTTTCCAACACCGCTGGCCTGCTGATCGGCGCCTGTGTTGTGTTTGCCTATGCTGTGTTCGGCGGCATGAAGGGTGTGACCTACACCCAGGTGGCACAGTACGTTGTGCTGATCATGGCCTACACCATCCCGGCGATCTTCATCTCGCTGCAGCTGACCGGTAATCCGATCCCGGCACTGGGTCTGTTTGGCGATCACGCTGCTTCGGGTGAGCCGCTCCTGGCGAAATTGGATGCGATCGTGAAGGAACTGGGCTTCAACGAATACACCGCACACCAGAGCGACACCTTCAACATGGTGCTCTTCACCCTGTCGCTGATGATCGGTACCGCGGGTCTGCCGCACGTCATCATGCGCTTCTTCACCGTTCCCAAAGTGTCTGACGCCCGTTGGTCGGCAGGCTGGGCGCTGGTGTTCATTGCGCTGCTGTATCTGACGGCTCCGGCTGTGGGTGCTATGGCGCGTCTGAACATCACCGAAATGATGTGGCCGAACGGCGGCATCTCGGGCGAAGCAGTCAGCGTTGAGCAGATCGAAAACGATCCGCAGTACGCCTGGATGGCAACCTGGGAAAAAACCGGCCTGTTGGGCTGGGAAGACAAGAACGGCGACGGCCAGATCCAGTACTACAACGACAAATCGGCTGACCTTCAGGCGATGGCCGCTGAAAAAGGCTGGGAAGGCAATGAGCTGACCAAGTTCAACCGTGACATCCTGGTTCTGGCCAATCCTGAGATTGCCAACCTGCCGGGTTGGGTGATCGGTCTGGTGGCCGCGGGTGGTCTGGCAGCAGCGCTGTCGACGGCTGCGGGTCTGCTGCTGGCGATCTCCTCGGCTGTGTCGCACGACCTGATCAAAGGCTCGATCAACCCTCAGATCAGCGAAAAGGGCGAACTTCTGTCGGCCCGTATCGCTATGGCTGTGGCCATTGCCGTCGCGACCTATCTGGGTCTCAACCCTCCGGGCTTTGCAGCGCAAACCGTGGCCTTGGCCTTCGGTCTGGCAGCGGCATCGATCTTCCCGGCGCTGATGATGGGGATCTTCTCGAAGAAGATCAACAACACCGGCGCAGTGGCTGGCATGCTGGCCGGTCTGGGTGTCACCCTGGTCTACATCTTCCTGCACAAGGGTTGGCTCTTCATCCCCGGCACCAACAGCTTCACCGATGCTGATCCGCTGCTGGGCACTGTGAAGTCCACCTCCTTTGGGGCCATCGGCGCAGCCATCAACTTCACCGTTGCTTACGTTGTTGCCGGCATGACCAAAGAGACCCCGCAAGAGATCAAAGATCTGGTCGAAAGCGTCCGCATCCCGCGTGGTGCCGGTGCCGCTCAGGATCACTGATCCCCGTGAATGGGGTGCACCCTCCCTCCGTGCCCCATTCATTTCATCCCGCCCGGGGTTCTGGGCGGGATGTTTTTGTTTCTGGTATGGCGTGTTTGCCAATGTGGTCCCCCGTGCCCGGGGCTGTTTTTGTTCTGCGTCAAGGTGTGGCGCAGCCAGGGTTGATAGGGCGGGGGCACTCGCCTGTTTCCAAATTTACCGGAGATCGTGATGACCAAGGCCACAGCTGATCTGCATCGCTTCCTTACCTCACTGCACCCCTATGACACGATGGAGCCGGACGCGCTGGCGCCGCTGCTGGATCAGTTCGAATGGCAGCGCTTTGAGAAGGGGCAGCAGATCTATCAGCGCGGGGTAGCGCAGGCCGGTCTTTATGTGATCCACAAGGGGCAGGTGGAAGTGCGCGATGAAAACGATGTGCCCCTGTCCCTGTTGGGGGTGCGCAACTCCTTCGGGGAACGTGGTCTGCTGCGCGATGGGGTTGCGCTGACCTCAGCCCGGGCGCTGGAAGATACCACCTGCCTGTTGCTGCCTGCGGTGGCCTTTGCCGAGCTGATCGCCCGCAATGCACAGGCGCGGCGGTTCTTTGACCGCTCCCGCGCGCGGGTTCAGAAGGATGATCTGGCCTCAACCAAAGTGGCCGATCTGATGACCCGCGATCCGGTGGCCTGCACCCCTGAGGTGACCATCCAGCAGGCGGCGCAGCAGATCCGTGACCGGCGCATTTCTTCGCTCTGTGTTGCCACCGGGGGGCGGCTTAAGGGCATCGTGACGGTGCGCGATATGGCAGGTGCGCTGGCGGATGCCCGACCGCTGGACAGTAAAGTGTCCGAAATTATGACCCGTGAACCGCTGACGCTGGCGCCTTCTGCTATTGGGTCAGATGTGCTGCATATGATGATGGAACATCGCATCAGCCATATCCCGATCTGCGAAGGGCGCAAATTGGTTGGCATGGTCAGCCAGACGGATCTGACCCGGTTTCAGGCGGTCAGCTCGGCCGAGCTGGTCTCAGAGGTTGCCCATGCAACAACGGCCGAGGAGATGGCCGAGGTCACCGCACGTATTCCGCAGCTGCTGGTGCAACTGGTCGGGGCCGGAAACCGGCATGAGGTGGTGACCCGCCTGATTACCGATGTGGCAGACACCGCCACCCGCCGTTTGTTGGCCTTGGCTGAGGATATGCTGGGCCCGCCGCCGGTGCCCTATCTGTGGCTGGCCTGTGGATCGCAGGGGCGGCAGGAACAGACAGGCGTCAGCGATCAGGACAACTGCATGATCCTGCATGATGACGTCACCGCAGATCAGATGGGTTACTTCGCTGAACTGGCAGCCTTTGTCTGTGATGGCCTGAACACCTGCGGCTACGTCTATTGCCCCGGCGATATGATGGCGACGAACCCGCAATGGTGTCAGCCGCAGCATGTCTGGCGGGATTATTTCAGCCGCTGGATCAAAACCCCGGACCCTGAGGCACAGATGCTGGCCTCGGTCATGTTTGATTTGCGCCCCATTGGCGGCAGCAAGGCCCTGTTTGAGGATCTGCAGGAAGACACGCTGAAAAGCGCCAGCGACAACTCCATTTTTGTGGCACATATGGTCAGCAACTCGCTGAAACATACGCCGCCGTTGGGGTTGCTGCGGGGCTTTGCCACGATCCGGTCCGGGGAGCACAAAAACACGCTGGACATGAAACACAACGGTGTGGTGCCGGTGGTGGATATGGGGCGGGTCTATGCGCTGCAGGGGCAGATCGCGCAGGTCAACACGCGCGCCCGTCTGGAACTGGCGGCGGAGGCGGGCGCGCTGTCACCTTCTGGCGCGCGGGATCTGTTGGACGCCTATGATCTGATCGCAGAAAACCGACTGGCCCATCAGGCGCGCCAGATCCAGCGTGGTGAGGCGCCGGACAACTATATGGCGCCTTCAGAACTGTCTGATCTGGAACGCAGCCACCTGCGCAACGCCTTCGTGGTGATCAAGTCACTGCAATCGGCGCTGGGGCATGGTCGTGGCAGCGTCAGCTAAAGTGTAAATCAAGATGACCGCTGTCGTTTGAGGCGAAGCGGGGTATAACCCCCATGTGCGGGGCGAAGACGAGGGGGACAAGACGAGATGTTTTTGGAATTAATCGCAACCTTTGTGGCAGGGATCGCTGCGGCGGGCGGTATTATGCTGCTCAATAAGGTGGTGCGCGGCCGTCTGCCCCGCTGGTTGACCCCGGTTGTGGCCGGTCTGGCAATGCTGGCCGCCACGATCAGCAGTGAATATGGCTGGTTCGACCGCACCGCCAACAACATGCCCGACGGCTTTGAAGTTGCAAAAAAAGTAGAAGATCGCGCTTTTTATCGTCCATGGACCTATGCTTTTCCTTATGTCAGCCGTTTTATGGCTGTGGACACCCTATCCATTCGTACAAACGATGCATTTGAAGGGCAGCATATGGTTGAAGTTGCATTTTTTGGTCGCTGGGCGCCGGTACAGCTGGTGCCGATGCTGATCGATTGCCCTGCTGCGCAGCAGGCGGAACTGGGTGGCGCAGAATTTGGTGCAGATGGCGGCATTGAGAACGCCAATTGGGCCCCTCTGGCAACAGATGATGGGCTTTACAAGATTGTCTGTGGAGGGACAGCTTGATGTTAGTAAACCTCAGCCTTCGCTTGCGGGTTTTTCTGTTCTTTGCCCTGATGGGCTTGGGCGGGGTCGGCCTGTTTGGGTTGGCGCTCTATTTTGGATATGAGGCCGCGCAGGAGGGCGATCTGACCAGCGCCTTTGCGCAGGCAGCGATTATTGCTGGCTTTGGCCTCATGGGGATGGTCATGGGTGTGTGGCTGCTGTTTGACGAAAACGTTGCCAAGCCGATTGAACGCGTGGCCGCGCGGATGCGGGCCGGGGCCCATGCGGGTGTGAACCACCATATGGATATGGCGGGGGCCAGGTACCTGGGCGATCTTGGCCCGGCGGCCGAGGCAGTGACACGTCAGCTGATTGAGGCCTCGATGAACACGGCCGGGGCGATTGCCACCAAAACCCAGAAGCTGGAACTGGAAAAGGAACGGCTGACCAAGCTGCTGACTGAAATTCCGCTGGCGATGATCCTGGTGAACTCCAACCACCAGATCGTGCTTTATGACGGTCAGGCCGCCGCGGTGTTGGCGCAGATCCAGGCACCCCGTCTGAACACTGATATTTTCGACTACTTCGATCGCAAAGCGGTTGAGGCCGCCTGGGAAACGCTGATGCAGACCGGCGAAGAGGTGACCTTCCGCGCGCTTGGCTCCGCAAAGCGGCAGAACTTTGAGATCCGGATGAAGCCTTTGGACAGCGGCACCGGCTATATGTTGATCATCGAAAGCTCCGAGGTGGTGCTGGCGCCGGATGCCTCACGTCCGCTGATCTATGACTTTGAATTGCTTGAGCAAAACGAAGGTACCTCGGTCGATGATCTGAAACTGTCGGAACTGACCTACTGCGTGTTTGACACCGAAACCACCGGCCTGCTGCCACACAAAGATGAGGTTGTGCAGATCGGCGCGGTGCGTGTGGTGCGTAACAAGATCGTGGAGGGCGAGGAGATGGAAAGCCTCGTCAATCCGCTGGTGCCGATCCCCGCAGCCTCAACCAAGGTGCATGGGATCACCGATGCGATGGTGCAGAACGCGCCAATGATTGAGGATGCGACCCGCGAATTCCACGAGTTCGCCCGCTCTACCGTTCTGGTGGCTCATAACGCGCCGTTTGATATGGCCTTCATGCACCGCTACGGCAAACGCGCCAATCTGGAATGGCCGAACCCGGTGCTGGATACCGTTCTGGCCTCAGCCGTGGTGTTCGGCGCCAGCGAAACCCACACGGTGGATGCCCTGTGTGAACGGCTTGGCGTGGTGATCCCGTCGACCCTGCGGCACACAGCGATAGGCGATGCCCGCGCCACGGCCGAAGTGCTCTGCCGTCTGATCCCGATGCTTGAGGCCCGTGGCATTGAGACCTTTGGCGATCTGTTGCAGCACACCCGCAAACACGGGCGGATCCTCAAGGATCTCAACTGATCCAAAAGGTGGCATAAGTTTGCGCAAAAGCGGGGGGACGGCAAAATCTCCCCGCTTTTGCACGAAATCCGCTGAAATGGCGCCACATTTGACCGTTCTAAAAAGGGACAGAGCCAGTAATCCGGTCGAGTGAGAGGACGCGCCATGTTCCAGTTTTCCCAAACCAGCTTTCAGCCGCGCCATGGCCGGTTGTTTGAACTGATCCGTCAGCAAAACCTGCAGGACCGTCGCCGTCGCTTCAGCGATGAGCCGATCACGGACATCACCGCCGAAAGCCTGATCCGCGCGGCCAGCGCCAGCGTGATGCCGGCCCCCGGTTGGCAGAAAACGGCGCTCTGAGCACCGACCAAATTGTGGCAATGAAAAAGGCGACCGCAACGGGTCGCCTTTTGTGTGTCTGGTCTGTTTCTGGGCGCTGATTGGGATCAGCCCAGCGGGTTATCCGGATCACCGTCCCGGTCGGCATCCTGATTGCCGTAAAACCCTGTGGCGACCACGAACTTTTCCGAACTGTCAGAGCGTGACGCAGGCGGTTTGACGTTCACCACCTTCTTGAACTTGGTCTTCAGCAGCTTCTGCAACTCCCCCTCAGCGCCACCGGCCAGAACCTTGGCCACAAAGGTGCCGCCTTCGTCCAAAACGTCAAAGGCCAGATAGGCCGCCGCTTCGCAGAGCGCGATGATGCGCAGGTGGTCGGTCTGCTTGTGCCCCGAAGACGCCGCCGCCATATCCGACATCACAACATCGGCCTGACCGCCCAGCCAGTCTTTGACCTTCAGATCGGCGTCATCTTCCATGAAGTCGAGTTGGTGAATTTCCGCGCCGGCAATCGGCTCAACCTCTTGCAGGTCAACACCGATGATGCGGCCCACGGCTTTGCCTTTTTTCTCACCCAGCGCGTTGATGCGGGGCACCGCCACCTGACACCAGCCGCCCGGCGCGCAGCCCAGATCCACCACCCGTGCGCCGGGTACGAGGAACCGGTATTTGTCATCCAGTTCAAGGATCTTATAGGCAGCGCGGCCACGGTATCCATCGGTCTGCGCCCGTTTCACGTAAGGGTCGTTCAATTGCCGCTGCAGCCAAAGGGTTGAGGACATCTTTCGCCCGCGCGCGGTCTTCACCTTGACCGTCAGGTCCCGCTGGCCACGGCCAGAGGTGTTCTTGTTTGCACCGGGTTTGCCGACGCCGTATTTTTTCTTGCCGGGTTTCTTGGCCATCGTCTTACCTGTGTTGCCCTGCTGTTGCTGGGCGTTTGTTTGCGGGCCTTAGGGCCCGGTCCGTCTGATTTGGGTGGGTTTGGCGCAAGTTGCACCAAATGCCAAGCCCGCGTGTGGCGGATCGTGGCAATTGCCGTGATTTCTGTGCGTTTCCGGCTCAAAACCCGCTGTTTGATCCAGATCTAGGGTCAGAACGGCCCATCTTCCAGTACCCCATCCGCACTCATCTGCGCATAGAGCAGCCCTTCACGCAGGCCCCGATCCGCCACGGACAGCCGATCGGTTGGCCAGCAGCGCAGCAACGCCTGTAGGATTGCGGAACCCGACATGATCAGCGCCTGACGGTCCTGGCCAATGCGCGGATCGCGCCGGCGTCCCTGCGGGCCAAGGCTGAGGTAGTTGCGGATCACCTTGTCGATCTGATCTGACGTCATGCGTAGCCCGTCCACTTTGGTCCGGTCATAGCGTTTCAGCCCCAGATGGCTGGCCGCCACGGTGGTCACCGTGCCCGAGGTGCCGACGATCTGAAACCCTTCGCGGGTTTGCTCATCCGCGTAAGGCGAAAACTCAGAGAGGTTTTCCTCAAAAAACCAGCTCATCAGCGCAAAACGCGCGGCGTCATCTTCGACATCGCGGAACTGATCGCGCAGCGTTGCGACGCCAAGCGGCACCGAAATCCAATCCACCACCTTGGCGGCGGGGAAGGGGCTGTCGGCGGTCTGAAACCCCGAATGCAACCGCATGATCGAACGGGGGCGATCGCGTTTTGGCACCGATGTCAGATCAATCCACACCAATTCGGTTGAGCCACCGCCAATATCGACGACCAGCAACTGTTCGGTCTTGGTCGACACCAGAGGCGCGCAGGAGATAACCGCCAGGCGCGCCTCTTCTTCGGGTTGGATGATGTCCAGCTGCAGCCCGGTTTCGCGTTTCACCTGACGGATGAATTCGCGTGAGTTTTTGGCGCGGCGGCAGGCTTCGGTGGCGACCAGACGCATCCGGCGCACCTTGTGGCGTTTCAGCTTCTGCTGACAGATCCGAAGCGCCTGAACCGTACGCCCCATTGAGGCGCGACTCAGCCGTCCAGTGCTTTCCAGACCGGCGCCCAGTTGCACCGATTTTGAAAAGCTGTCCACCACATGAAATTGACTGCCCTTGGGCTGGGCAATCAGCATGCGGCAGCTATTTGTACCCAGATCCAGGGCCGCATAAAGCTCAGCCGGATCCGGCGGATTGGGCGCGGGGCTCTCAACCGGTTTCGGGAATGCGCCCGCACCTCTGGGACGCTTGGGCGCCATAGTCACGCCCTCCATTTCGAGTTACCCCCACGGTAGTCTCTCTGGCGGTTCGGCGCAAGGCGTGGCGCGGCGGCAGCGTAAATTTCACCCAAGGTCGCAGGACCGCCTCGGAATGTCGAAATTTGGCCTAGTGTCGCAATTTGACCGGTTTAAGCAGGAAAGAGAGGGGCGGCGGAATCACACCGCCCAAACGCGACTGTTGCAAAGGATCACTTAGCCCATGCCTGACGTCACTATCGTTTACTGGCGCGATATTCCCGCACAGGTCATCGTCGGCAAAGGGCGGCGTGGCGCCAAGAAACCTTTGGCAGAACGGTTTGAACAGGCGATTGACCGCGCCGCGATGAAAATTGGCGCCTCGGACACGGATGCCTATCTGGCGGAATGGCGCAAAGCCGATCCTTACGAGATGGCGGGCGATCCGGCTGAGATTGTCGCGGCCGAAGCCGCGCGTCTGGAAGAGGAATACGATCAGGAGCGGATCAAAGCACTGATCGCAAATGAGGGGTGGGACCGCGGGTGACCCCGCGCTGGCCACATATCACACACATAAGGGAGGCCGTGATGGCATTGCTGAATTTCCGCAAACGGGAGGATCGCCCGACAAATCCGGTCAACCCTCAGATGGAGGCCTTCCTGCAGGGCTACTCGATCGAGGTGATGCCGCGCACTGCGGCCAAGATCGACAATTTCCGCGATCTGCTGCCCGAAGGCACCCGGGTTTACATCGCCCACATTGAGGGCACCCCGATTGAGGACATGGTGGAAACCGCCGCGCGCCTCAGCGATGACGGCTACAATGTCATGCCGCATTTCCCGGCGCGGATCATCAAAGATGCCGCCACGCTGGAAGACTGGATCAACCGCTATCAGTCCGAGGCCGGCGTCAAACAGGCGCTGCTGCTAGCGGGTGGTGTTGCGAACCCTGTGGGGGAGTTCCATTCCTCGATGCAGCTGATGGAAACCGGCCTGTTTGACAAGGCGGGCTTCACCCATCTGCATGTGGCAGGCCACCCTGAGGGCAACAAAGACATCGACCCGGATGGGTCCGACAAAATGGTGATGGAAGCGCTGCGCTGGAAACAGGCGTTCAACGAGCGCACCGATGCCTCAATCGCGCTGGCCACCCAGTTTGCTTTTGACGCCGATCCGATTATCGACTGGGCCAACCGTCTGACCGTTGAGGGCATCACCCTGCCGATCCACATTGGCATCGCTGGTCCTGCAAAACTGCAGACCCTGATCAAATTTGCCATTGCCTGTGGTGTTGGGCCTTCGCTGTCGGTCTTGCAGAAACGCGCGATGGATGTGACCAAACTGCTGCTGCCCTATGAGCCGACCGATGTGTTGACCAAACTGGCGGCACACAGGGCCGCCAACCCCGATTTCAACATCACCAACGTGCACTTCTTCCCGCTGGGCGGGATCAAGACCAACGCCAATTGGGCGATCGACAACGGCGGCGCTGCTGCCGTGCCCGCCAACCTCGCGGCTGAAGCCGCAGTGTCGCAGTAAGGAAGAGCCATGACGCGCACCATCGTAGAATCCCCGACCAAGACCGCGATCATTGGTTTCGATCAGCCCTTCACCGTGATTGGGGAACGGATCAATCCCACCGGCCGCAAGATCCTGAATGCGGAACTGGAAGCGGGCGATTTTTCCCGCGTGCAGGCAGATGCCCTGGCGCAGGTGGCCGCTGGAGCCACCATCCTCGACATCAACTCAGGCGCGGTGTTTTCCAACAAGATGGCCGAAGATCCGCGCTACGCCGACAACAACTTTGTTGAACCTGACCTGATGCGCCAGCTGGTCGAAAAGGTGCAGGAAGTCACCGATTGCCCGCTGTGTATCGACAGCTCCGTGCCCGGTGCGCTTGAGGCCGGTCTGGCCGCTGCCAAAGGTCGCCCGCTGCTGAACTCGGTCACTGGTGAAGAGGAACGGCTGGAGCTGGTGCTGCCGCTGGTCAAGAAATACAACGTGCCGGTGGTGGCCATTTCCAACGATGACACGGGGATTTCTGAAGATCCCGAAGTGCGCTTTGCCGTGGCCAAAAAGATCGTCGAACGCGCCGCCGATTTCGGCATTCCGGCCTATGACATCGTGGTCGATCCGCTGGTGATGCCGGTGGGGGCCATGGGGTCCGCTGGTTTGCAGGTGTTTGAGCTGAACAAACGTCTGCGCAATGAACTGGGGGTGAACACCACCTGCGGTGCCTCCAACATCTCCTTCGGGTTGCCGAACCGGCACGGCATCAACAACGCCTTCCTGCCGATGGCGATGGCGACCGGCATGACCTCAGCGATCATGAACCCGGTGGCGTTGCCTGTTGGGCCGAAGAAACTGGCCGAGAAAAAGGCCGAAGTGGAAGCGGCAGGCATCATTCTGCCCGCAGACATGGATGATGAGGCGTTCTGCCAGATGTTCGGTCTTGGCTCGACCAAACCGCGCGCTGGTAAAGAGATGGAGGCGATCCGTGCCGCCAACTTCCTCACCAACAATGATGAGGGTGGCGCTGAATGGATCAAGTTCAACAAACCCGCGGGTGATGCGGGTGAAGGCGGGCGTGGCCGCCGTGGTGGTGGCCGCCGCCGCCGCGCTTGATGAGAGGGAGGGAGCGAGGCGCTGCCTCGCGCTCCGGAGCATTTTTGGAACATTGAAAGGGCGGCCCTTCGGGGGCGCCTTTTTGCTTAGGTGATTGGGGTGGCTAGTTCGACAAGGCAGCCGTTCAGGTCACGCAGGTAAGCGACCGTCTGGCCCCAGGGTTTTTCCGTTGGGGGCACAACGGGGCTGCATCCGGCGTTGAGCGCGGTCTGGTAAGCGCTCGCGACGCCCTCCGTGACGAGGCAGATTTCCCAAGCGGCAGCGAGGGATTTGGCGCTGTTGGGGTTGACGGCAAGGCCGTTCAGTTCAATGGCATCGAGCGCGGCAAAGGCCAGTGCGGTGGCGCCGGTCTCCATCTCGGCGTAGGTCTGGCTGTCATGCAGGAAGCGGCAGGACAGGCCAAAGGCGGTTTCGTAAAATGTGACCGTTTGCGGCACATCGGCGACGTAGATGATGGTGTATCCTAGTTTCATAGGCTGGGTTTAGCAGGGCGGGCCGCGGCGCTCTTGGATAAATCAGACATCGATCAGCGAAATCGCCACATGCAATTGGGGCAGCGTCAGGTTTGGCGGCACATGGGCCGGGGTGAAGCCGCCGAAGCGCTTGAAGGCGCGGGTCATATGGCTTTGATCGCTATACCCTGCCTCAAAACCCGCGGCGCTGAGCGGCAGGTGGGCGTCGCGGATCAGCCGCAGGGCGCGGTGAAACTGGACCAATTGCGCATAGATTTTGGGCGACAGGCCAACGGTTTGCGCAAAACGGCGCTGCAGCTGGCGTGGGCTGAGCGACAGGTGATCTGCTAGGCGGGGCACGGGCAGGCGCCCGCCGCTGTGGTGGATCAGATCCAGCACCTCAGTCACATCCGGTGCCTGTGCCACGCTGAGCCTTGGGGACAGTGATTGTTGGAGCAGGCGGGCCAACTGGCGCGGTGATGTGGGGCCCGCCGGCAGTGAGACCTCAGGCAGGAGTGCCAGTGCATCGGACTGCCGCAGCGATCTGTCTTGCATTTCCGCCAGCCGATCGCCCCAGATCAGGTGGCTGTAAGAGGGGCGCAGGCGCAGGCCAATCCAGCAGTCACCGGGCTGTTCCGGCACCGCAAAGGCGCGGGTGGCCGGGCCGGTCAGCACCAGATGCGGCGGCGTGGGGTTCAGTCGGTTGTAACGCAGGATAATGTCACAGCGGCCATCCGGTAGCACCAGCGAGGTGCCTGTTGCGGTGGCGCGATGGGTCCAGGACGCCTCAACCGAGCGGGTCAGGCGCGGCGACAGCTGGCGGTCGCGGTAACCGGCGGGCAGGGGCATGGATCAGCCCCAAAAACGGATCAGACCAGATCCTTGTCGCGGGCAATCATGGCGGCATGGGTGCGGTTGCGCGCCTGCAGTTTGCGGCTGAGCGTTTTGACATGCAGTTTGACGGTCACCTCTTGCACGTCGAGGTCGCGGGCAATCTCTTTGTTGGCCTTGCCCTCACAAATGCCGCGCAACACGTCCATTTCCCGTGGGGTCAGGTGAATATCTGCGGTGTTGCCCGGTGCGGAATCCAGGAAATGCTGCGGCGTGTAAATCCCGCCCTTAAGCAGGTGCTGCACGGCAGAAATCAGCGTTTCCGGCGCAATGGTCTTGGGCAGGAAGCCCGAGGCCCCGGCGGAAAGCGCCCGGCGGGCCACATCGGGCGACGCGGTGCCTGAAATAATGGCAACGGGCAGCTCTTCGTTGGTTTCCATCGCTTTCAGCAGGCCCTCAGGCAGTTTCATGCCCGGCATCGTGTAATCCAGCATGACCAGTTCATAACTGCCGGTTTTTTCGATCATCGCCATGGCTTCTTGGAAATTGGACGCCTGATCGACATGAAGATCCCCCATGTCCCGCAGATAGGCTGCGAGGGTTTCGCGCACCAGATCGTGGTCGTCAGCAATCAAAATTCTGGTCATTGCAAAAGCGGTCCTTGGTATTCCAACACGTTTCAATAAAACAAAACTTTGGGCAAATGACCAGAACGTCAATTTGACGGCCGCTTCCCGTGGTTCAATAAGGAGAAAATTTGTGCGTTGAACCTGGGGACGGTGCCTGAAAATTCCCCCTATACAGTTGGATAGGCCTCTAGACGCACCGTGTCAATTTCCGCAAGCTGGGTTTTAAGAAACAAGACAGGTCGAGGTTATGAAACATTCAAGACGAGGTTTAGCGCGTTTCGTCATGGCTTCTTTGGCTGCGTTGACGCTGATGGGACCTGCTGCACCGCTTTGGGCGGGCTCGGCCGATCCGACACCTGAAACCATTGTCATGACGGTCACCTATGAGGATGGCAGCGGCCGCGATATGCGGGAGCTGACCCTGGGCGAGGTGATGGAATTGCCGGTGGCGGGATTTGAAACCTCGACCGTCTGGACCGAAGGGGTTCAGCGCTTTGACGGTGTGTGGCTGGAAGACCTGATTGCCCATCTGGGCCTCAGCGAAGGCACGCTGGAGCTTTCGGCGCTGAACGAATACCTGGTGGAATTTAAGGCGGATGAGATCCCGGGCAGCAAGGCGTTGGTCGCCTATCGCCACAATGGAAATCTGATGTCGGCGCGGGAAAAAGGCCCGCTTTGGATCGTTTACCCCTATGACGAGGGGCCGGAGTTTCAGACAGAATTGACATTCATGTCAAGTATTTGGCAGTTGGACCGGATTGTCGCGCTGCCTTAACTGGCACCTCGGATGCAAAACTGGCAAAAAAGCCATGCAGGCCCTTAGATGGGCCTGACTTTTGCATTGGAAAAAGGCTAGTCTGTCAACGGGATGAGTGAGAAGGAGACGCCGATGGGGCTTTGGCGCCGGTTCCTGAGTGTTGGGGTCTGGGTGCAGTCCGCCATTTTGGGGTTGGTCATTTTGATCAGCCTGCCTTTGTCTGTGCAGATTTGGGGTGAGGTGTCGCGCAAACTTGAAGAGTTGCGCACCTCTCAGAACGACAATGTGATCTGGAACCTGACCCAGTTGGAGGTTGAGTTCCTGAAGTTTGAACGCACCCTGATCTTAGGCATTCAGGAGGGCGCACCAGATGCCAAGCAGCTGCAAGAGGTGCGGCGCCGCTTCAACATCTACTTCAGCCGGTTGGAAACACTGAACGGCGGGGCGCTTTATCAGCGTGCGTTCGAAGAATACGGCACCATGGGGATCCTGACCGGATTGCGCATGGAAGTGGCTGAAATCCTGCCCTATTTCGATCTGCCGGATGATGAATTTTACACCAAGCTGCCAGAAATTCTGGCCATGCAGGAAGGCCGAGAACGTCTGGTGCGTCGCATTATCGCGCGCGGCAATCAGTTCACTGGCGTGCATGGTCAGGCGCAGCGGGATGATATCAGCCGGCTGCTGTTGCGCCTGTCGATCGCCTCAATGGTGCTGTTTGTGGCGCTTGGGCTTGCGACCATTCTGTTCTTCCGCCAATCGATGGGCCACCGGGCCCGCGCGATTGAGCACAAACAATCCTCAGCCCGGTTTGCCACTGTTATCTCCACCTCACCGGATGCGCTGATCGTGACCGATGATGCGGGCAATATTGTTGAGTTTAACCGCGCCGCAGAGCGCCTGGTGGGCATCGAACGGGCCCGCGCCCTTGGCAAACCCTTCCCGCGCTATCTGACCGATCAGGACGGCCAGTTGGCCGATCTGCCGCTGGCCAATGGCAGCCGCATCGCCGGCGTGCAGCTGACCCTGCAGACCGCCAGCAGCGCTTTGGTGCCGGTGGAACTGTCACAGGGCGTGGCCGAGTTTGAGACGCAGCGCTTCTACGTTTACTTCCTGCGCGATATTTCGGATCGTCTGGCCGCCGACCGGGCGCTGTTGGCGTCACGGGATCGGGCGCTTGCCGGGGAACGGGCGAAATCGCGGTTCCTTGCGGTGATGAGCCATGAGATGCGCACGCCTTTGAACGGCATCCTCGGTTTGGTCGAACTTCTCCGCAGCGGGGACACCCCGCCCGAGGAGCAGAAGCGCTACCTTGAACTGCTGCGCAACTCGGGCCAGATCCTGCTGGATCACGTGAATGACGTGCTGGACATCGCCCAGCTGGAAGCCGACGGCGTGCGGCTGAACCCGCAGCCCTTTGATATGGACCAGATGCTGGCCGATATCCTTGGCCCGATGGAGGTCGCGGCAGAGGCGCGCGGCAATCACATTGCGCTGGATAAATCCGGCCCGCTGGGCTGGTTTACTGGTGATGGTGCGCGGCTGCGGCAGGTTTTGACCAACCTGATCGGCAATGCGGTGAAATTCACCGATGAGGGCGCGGTGATGGTCTCGGCTGTCAGCTACGCCGGGCGGCGGGGTGATACGGCGATGGTTGAGTTCCAGATCACCGACACCGGCGTCGGCATCGCCGAACAGGACGTGGCGCGGATCTTTGATGATTTTGTCCGGATTGATCGGGGCGACAGCCAGCAGCCTGAAGGCACCGGCCTTGGTCTGGGTATCGCCAAACGCATCGTTGAGGCGATGGGTGGCCAGATCGGCGTCGACAGTATTGAGGGCGATGGATCCACCTTCTGGGTGACGCTGGAGCTGCCCCGCGCGACCCCCGTTCAGGCGGGGTTGGGCGCAGGCGCCGCCCTGACCGATCAGGAAGAGGCAGAAAATCCCCTGAAAATTCTGGTGGTTGAAGACAATGCCACCAACCGTCTGGTCGTACGGGACCTGCTGGAACGTTATGGCCACTCCGTAAGCGAAGAGGTGAACGGCAAACTGGGCGCCGAACGGGCCGCCGCGGAAGAGTTTGATGTGATCCTGATGGACCTCAATATGCCGGTTATGGGCGGCTTGGAGTCCTGCAAGCGGATCCGGCAGGCCGGTGCCTCACAGAACGCGCGGATTGTGGCGCTGACGGCCCATGTGCTGGAGCGCGATGATCGTATCTATGCTGAAGCCGGAATGGACGGTGTCCTGTCCAAACCGCTGGATCGTCAGGATCTTCTGCGGGTGCTGCGCGGTGAACGGCAGATCCACACGCGTCAGCAACACGGGCAAGAGGTTCTGGATGAGGGCCATCTGGGGCAGGTGATGTCCTCACTTGGGCCAGACCGATCCCGTGATCTGATGCAGGGCCTCGGGCAGGAGGTGGACGCGCTGATGATCCGCCTGAAAGAGGTCGATATGTCCTCCCCCTGCGCGGCCTCACTGATGGCTGAGGTGCATTCCATGGCCGGCTCCGCGGCGATGGTCGGCGCGCGCAAGCTGCGCAGTTCATTGAATGATCTTGAAGGGGAATTGGAGCGCGGCGGGGAGATTGATCTGCATCGCTGGCGCGATCATCTGATCCCGATCTGGCAGGAGACCCAGCAGGCGCTGAACGCGCTTGAAGCGCGGGTGCATTAACCGCGCGACGAGGTCCCAATCAATAAAATGGTTTTTATCGCTTTATGTCTGGCGTAAAAGGGATCGGTCAGACCAGAGGTGCCTAAATGAAAGCCGACTTTCGCGCGTTGAAACAGGAACTGCGACAGCGGATCGTGCAGGGCATCTGGCCGCCGGGCACCTTGCTGCCCAATGAGGTGGATCTGGCGGCGGAGTTTTCCTGCGCCCGGGCCACCGTCAACCGTGCCATGCGCGAATTGGCCGAAGAAGGTCTGGTTGAGCGTAAACGCAAGGCTGGCACCCGGGTGCGGCAGGCCCCGTTGCGGCAGGCGCGTTTCTCTATTCCCTTGGTTCGACAGGAAATCGAAGCGCAGGGCGCGGCCTATCGCTATGCTCTGGTGCGGCGTGAGGAACAGGATGCCCCGGATTGGCTGCGGGCGCGTCTGGGTCTGGGGCTGGGCGCGCGGGTGTTGCATCTGATCTGCATGCATTACGCCGACGGAAACCCCTATCAGCTGGAAGATCGCTGGATCAATCTGGAGGCCCTGCCAGATGCGGCGGGTGCGGATTTCGCTGCCACGGGACCAAATGAATGGCTGGTTGAGGCGGTGCCGTTTTCCGATGCGGAAATCAGCTTCTCCGCGCTTGCCGCTGACCCGGAAACCGCCCGTTACCTCAGCTGCACGGCAGGTGATGCCCTGTTTATGGCAGAACGCTCCACCTGGTGGGAGGAACAGGCGATCACCTATGTGCGGCTGAAGTTTCAGCGCGGCTACCGGATGACCACCCGTTACTGATTTATGGGTCCCGGGCCTGAGCCTAAAGGCGATCCTTCAGATTATACCAGGCAAAGGCCGGCGGCAGGCTGGCGCGGCGGAACCGGCCCAGCTCAAACCGGCGGGGCAGTTTCTGCATGAACAGCGGATGCGGACGGCGGTTTTGCCCCAGTGCCAGATCCGCGATCAGCGCGCCACTGTACGGCGCCCCGGCAACGCCGCCACCGTGATAGCCAAAGGCGGCATAGGCGCCCTCCATCCCCGGCACCGCCCCGGCAAAGGGCACCAGCGCGCGGGTCATGCAAATCAGGCCGGACCAGAAGTAGGGTGTCTCCACATGTTGCCAGGCCGGGAACATCCGGTCGAAATCTGCACGCGCTTTGGCGCGGGTGCGTTCAATATTTGCCTCACTCACACGGACCGATCCACGCAGACCCAGCAACATCCGATTGTCCGGCAGCAGGCGGAAATAATGCAACAACGTGCGCGAGTCACAGACCATCTGGCGGCTGGTCCAGCCCTGTTGCGCCAGCTCAGCCTCGCTCAGCGGGCGGGACACCAGAATGTTTGACTGCACCGGCAGATAACGCGCTGCAAAGCGGCGCGGCAGGTGATCGCTGCCATAGCCATTGGTGGCGAATAGCAGCTTCGTTGCACTGATCCGCCCCTCTGGCGTTTTCAGCTGGAAGCCATTTTCTGGCGTCACATCCTCCACCGTGGTGTGGGAAAAGATCCGCACGCCTGCGTCCTCGGCCGCTTTGGTCAGCCCGGCCAGAAACTTGATCGGGTTCAGCGCAAACCCCAACGGCAGATCGACAGCGGCGTGGAAGTCTGGCGACTTCATGCCATGCGCTGCCATTTCTTCCTTAGGAACAAAGCGGTAGGGCAGCCCGTAGCGGCGCTGGTAGTCCGCGCCATAGTCCTTCAGCCCGGCAATGGCGCTGGGGCGGTGGGCGACGCAGCTGTAGCCCTGTGAATGGCGGTCCACATCCAGATCGAACCGGTCAATATACTGTTCCACCAGATCAATCGCGCTGCGTTCTGCATCATAAAGCAGTCGCGCCTCGCCCGCGCCATACCGGCGTTCAATCGCATCGTCGGACTGTTTGGTCATCCCGGTGGAGACCAAGCCGCCATTGCGCCCTGAGGCCCCCCAACCGGGCGATTTTGCATCCACGATCACCACATCCGCGCCCGCCTCGGCCAGGGTCAGCGCGGCGGAGAGGCCAGCGTAGCCACCACCGATAATGGCAAAGCCACAGGTGATGTGACCGCGCAGAGGCGGATAGACGGGCAGGGGTGAAGTTAAGGTGCTGTCCCAATATCGGTCCCGGATCGGGCGGTTGCCATAGGCCAGCGGCTCATAGATGCGGCTCATCGGTGCCTCACAGCTTGTCGCGCAGCGAATACCACAGCATGGCCGCCATCAACAGCGGGCTGCGCAGCGCCGGGCCACCGGGGAAGGGCATGCCGGGCACCTTGGCCATGATATCAAAGCGTTCGGCCTGTCCCGCGATTGTCTCGGCCGCGATTTCACCGGCAAGGCTGGCCATCGCCACGCCATGACCGGAAAAGCCCGAAAGCGATAGGATATTGCCCGAGAGCCGCTCAAAATGCGGCATGCGGTTCATGGTGATCCCCAGGGTGCCGCCCCAGGCGTAATCGATCTCTATGCCCTTCAGCTGGGGGAAGATCTCCTCCAGCGGTTTACGCACCTTTCCGGCAATGTCGCTTGGGAACTTGTAGCGATAGCTCTCAGTGCCGCCAAACAGCAGACGGTGATCCGGTGAAAAACGGAAGTAGTTCACCACAAACTTGCTGTCGGCCACCGCGTGGTTGTTGCGCAGGATGTCCTCCTGCTGTTCGGCGCTCATCGGGGCGGTGGCCACAACATAGTTGTTGATCGGCATAACCCGTCCGGCAACACGGCGGTTCAGCTTGCCCAGATAGCCGTTCATCCCCATCACAACATGACCCGCCCGCACCTGCGCCCCGGCGAGGTCCACGGTCGCCGGTTCACCTTCGTTAACGGCGGTGACGCGGGCCTGTTCAAAGATCCGCACGCCCGCCGCCTGCGCCATCCGCGCCAGACCCAGCGCATATTGCAACGGGTCAATGTGGCCCGCGCCCATGTCCAGTGTGCCGCCGTGGTATTCGGGCGAGTTCACCAGATGGCGGCATTCTTCCCGGTCAATGAAACGGATTTTGTCATAGCCGTATTCGCTGTTCAGCCGCTCGGCATAGGCCTTGCTGTGGGGGACAAACCGCTTGCGGTGATCGGCGTGGATGATGCCATCGGCAAACTCAGCCTCCACCAGGGGGGAGGCCGCGCGCCTGCGCACCAGATCAACCGATTGATTGGCGATGGTCCAGAGTTCGCGGGCATGGTCCTTGCCCACCAGATCCTCCAACTCATCCTGATCCAGCCGCTGCCCTTGGCCCACCTGTCCGCCATTGCGCCCGGAGGCGCCAAAGCCGACGCGCTGCGCCTCCAGCAGCACAACATCATAACCGCGTTCAGCCAGATTGAGCGCGGTGCTGAGCCCCATGAAGCCGCCGCCGATGACGCAGACGTCACAGTCGATCTGACCCTGAGGCGGCGAAAACGGCGGCAAAGGCGTGGCCATCGCCGCGTAGTAAGAGGAGGGGTATTGGCCCGGTGTGTCGTTTACGGTCAGCAGGTCCACGGCAGGTCTTTCTTGGTCTTAAAGGGGCGGTTATGGCTGAGGGGGTAGCGCAGCGATCAGGCGTTCAGAAGCAGATGCTGACGCTCCCAGGGGGAGATTTCGCGATGATATTCCTCATACTCGGCCCGTTTGATATCATGGTAGAGGCGGCAGAATTCCTCACCCAGGGTGTCGCGAATTTCCTCAGCCGTTTCAAAGTTTTGCAAGGCAACCGCCAGGCTGTGGGGCAGGGGCTCATCGGCTTCCCAAACCTCGGTTGTGGCTTCGGGGCGCGGCTCAACCTTGTTGATCATGCCCAAGTAGCCACAGGCCAGTGAGGCCGCGATGGCAATGTAGGGGTTGCAGTCCATGCCGATGACCCGGTTTTCCAACCGGCGCGCAGCTGGGCCAGAGTGCGGCACGCGCAGGCCTGTGGTGCGGTTGTCCTGTGCCCATTCCAAGTTTGCCGGCGCGCTTTGCCCGTCCACCGTGATCCGACGGTAGGAGTTCACATAGGGCGCCAGCAGCGGTACCACATCCTGAATGTAGCGTTGCGAACCGCCGATGAAATTGCGGAACAGATCCGAGGCAGAACCATCTTTATTGGAGAAGATGTTCTGCCCTGTTTCGATATCGACGATCGACTGGTGCACATGCATCGCGCTGCCCGGCTCATCCCGGATTGGCTTGGCCATGAAGGTCGCGAAGACGCCGTTTTTCAGCGCCGCCTCACGGATGGTGCGTTTGAAATAGAACACCTGATCGGCCAAGTTCAGTGGATCGCCATGCATCAGGTTGATCTCAATCTGACCGGCGCCGCCTTCCTGGATCACGGTGTCAATTCGCAGGCCTTGCGCCTCGGCAAAGTCGTAGATCGTATCGATCACCGGCCCGTATTCATCCACCGCCGTCATGGAATAAACCTGACGGCTGGCCCCCTTGCGGCCGGTCCGGCCCAGCGGCGGTTCAATCGGCTCATTGGGGTCACGGTTGGGCTTGGTCAGGTAGAACTCCAGCTCGGGTGCGACCACAGCGCGCCAGCCCTTTTGTTCATAAAGGTTAATCACCCGGCGCAGCACATTACGGGGCGCAATTGGCAGCGGCTCACCTTCGCGGGTGAACATATCGCAGATCGCCTGCGCCGTCAGATCATCCGACCATGGCACAGCGCAAACCGTGTCCATATCCGGTCGCAGGATAACGTCCCGCTCCATCCACTGATTTTCGATCTCCATATCGACGTATTCGCCCGAGATCGTCTGGTAAAACAGCGAGATCGGCAGCGCCAACTCACTGTCGGGGTCAAACTTATAAGCGGGCATGGCCTTGCCACGGGCGGTGCCGGCAAGGTCCGGGATGATACATTCCACCTCATCCACACGGCGCCCGTTGGCATGGGCGATGAATTCCTCAGGCAGGTTGGCCTGCCAGTTGGTTTTGGGCTTTGGGGTTTGCACCGGTCCTCCTTCGCGCCACATCGGCGTCTGTGAGCTTTGCGAGAACTTTTGATCAAAAGTCTCCATCTGTCAATCTGAAGGCATGAAAAACCCGTGCACAGGGGACTATTTTAATGAGTGGCGCACAAAATCCATGCCTTGAATAATGTCTTCGCGAATGCTGGTTGAAACTCTATCAAATTCGCCATTTCGCAGCGCTTTGGTGGTTTCAACATGCTGATCCGTCAGTTTCGCCGTGCCAAAACGCCCACATCCCACCCGCAATGCAGGCCCGATCTGCAGCCAAATCGATTCGGCGACCTTCAGTAGGGTGGGGGCATCAGCACGCTGATAAAGCGTGAAGTGGAAGGCGTAGTTCGCCTTCATGTAGAGTTTCACGTCACCGATATTGATCGCATGTTCCAGCTCATCATCATGACGTTCCAGGGCGTCAATCTCCTCCGCCGTCACATGTGGGGCCGCGCGGCGGGCCAGTTCGGGCTCAATGGTCAGGCGCAGGAAATCCAACTCCTCCAGCAGAGCGGGTGTCATGTGGGGCACAGCCACGCGCCTGTTTTCCTGCGTTTCCAGCGCCCGCTCCGCGGTCAGACGACGGATCGCTTCCCGGATCGGCGTGGCGCTGGCGCCAAGGGTTTCCGCGAGGTTCATAATGGTTAACGGCTGGCCCGGAATAAAGTCGCCAAACAGGATCATATCCTTCAGCGCCTGATAGATCACATCATGTTCAGGCTGCTTCTTCGGTTGGCTCTGGAACTTGCGGGGCATGTGAACTACGAGCGCCTTTCTGGATCCTGCGGCTGGCCGATTTGACCGGTGGATTTATATCCAAGGCTACTGGGCGCTTCACTGCGAGTCCATATTTTTGATCAAAACCAAGCAACGTGATCTCATGATCACCGGAGGGCGCAATGAAAACAACAAACACTCACCGACCTGCACTGCACACCCTGGCCCTGACCTCGGCTGCTTTGGCTTTGATGGCGGGTGGGGCGCAGGCCGAAGAGGTCCGCGTGTTCAACTGGTCGGATTACATCGCCGAAGAACTGCTGGAGAAATTTGAGGCCGAGACCGGCTATAAGCTGATCTATGATGTGTTTGACAGCAATGAACTGTTGGAAACCAAGCTGCTGGCGGGCGGGTCCGGCTATGACGTGGTGGTGCCCTCAGCCAACTTCCTGCAGCGTCAGATCACCGCGGGTGTGTTCCAGCCGCTGGATCAGCAGCAGCTGCCCAACGCGCAATATCTGTGGGACGAAATTGAAATCCGCACCGCCACCTATGACCCTGATAACGCCTATTCGATCAACTACTTGTGGGGCACAACAGGGATTGGCGTAAACGCTTCCAAAGTGCGTGAGGTTCTGGGTGAGGATGCGCCGCTGAACTCCCTCGCGCTGATCTTTGATCCCGCCAATATGGAAAAGCTGCAGGCCTGTGGGGTCTATCTGCTGGATGCCCCAGCTGAGATGATCCCGGCCGCGCTGAGCTATCTGGGCGAGGATCCTGATAGCCAGGACACCAAGGTGCTGCAAAAGGCCGAACCGGTGCTGAGCGCCGTGCGTCCCTATGTGCGCAAGTATCACAATTCCGAATATATCTCGGCGCTGGCCAATGGGGATATCTGTGTTGCCTTTGGCTGGTCCGGGGACGTGCTGCAGGCCCGCGATCGCGCCGATGAGGCCGGCAATGGGGTGGAGTTGGAATACCACGCACCTGTTGAAGGGGCGGTCATGTGGTTTGATCAGATGGCCGTTCCAGCCGATGCACCGAACCCGAAAGGGGCGCATGCCTTCCTGAACTTCATGATGGATCCGGAAAACATTGCTGCGGCGTCGAACTACGTCTATTACGCCAATGGCAACAAGGCCTCGCAAGAGTATCTGTTGGACGATGTGCGCGGCGATACGGCGATCTATCCGGATGCAGCAACGATGCAGAACCTCTACACCACCCGGCCGTTCCCACCCAAGGTGCAGCGTGTCGTGACGCGCATGTGGACGAAGATCAAGTCCGGCATCTAAGATGTTGAAATAATGAAAAAGGGCGGTCCGATTGGATCGCCCATTTGCTGTTGCACTTAGTTTTCTTCAAATGCCGCATAGATTTTGCGCACCGGCGTCAGCGACTCCCATGTGCCTTTGAACCCGGCCGGGATCACAAAGGCGTCGGGGGCAGCGTAGCGGGTGGTGGTGCCGTCTGCGTCGGTCAATTCCACCACACGCTCAACAATCACGCAAAGCTCATTTTCGTCATAGCTGACCGACAGTTTGCAGGGCTCGCTGGCCCATTGGCCGACGTGAAACTGGCCGGTGGTGTCGGTGAACTGATGCCAGAGTTTTGTGGCTGCGTTGCCCGCGATCAGCTTGTCCGCGGCGATGGTGTCAGCCTCAGGGGTGGTGTGATTTGTGATGGCGATGGTGGTCATGAATATTCCTTCATAAAGATTAACGCAGCGCTTCTTTCAGCCGGTACCAGGCCATGCCGACCGCGATGGCCTGACTGCCCAGCTGACGGGTGAAGGGCAGGCGCCAGTGGCGCACGCTTTCCCAGACGCGGAAGTCTTCCAGCTCCCCCACAACTGCTTCGGCCAGAAGCTCAGCCATGATGTGACTCAGCGCGATGCCGTGGCCGGAGTAGCCTTGCACGTAGAAGACGTTATCGCGCAAACGGCCCACCTGCGGGATGCGGTTCAGCACGATGCCGTCGATGCCTGCCCATTGAAACTCCACCTCAACCCCTTTGAGGCGGGGGAAGGTGCGTTCCAGCGCCGGGCGCAACTCGGCGGCGATGTCTTTGCTGTCACGGCCGGAATAATTGGTGCCGCCGCCAAACATCAGCCGGTGATCCGCGGTGTTACGATAGTAATCCAGCACGAAGCGGCTGTCATAAACGGCCAGGTTTTCCGGGTTGATCTGCTGCGCGACCTCGGCCCCCAGCTGTGCGGTGGCCATGTTGGCCAGCGAGGCCGGGAACATCTTGCCGGAAAGCTTTGGCTGTTCCAGCAGGTGATAGGCGTTGCCGGCGATCACCACCTTTGAAGCTGTTACGCCACCGTTCGCGGTGACCACCCGGGGACGCGCGCCGTGGTCGATGCGCAGCACCTCAGCTCCTTCGAAAATCCGCGCACCAAGGCTTTGCGCTGCACGTGCTTCACCCACACAAAGGTCCAGCGAATGGACATGCATATTGCGCCGGTTCAGTAGACCGCCACAGTAGATATCGGTTTCCAGATAGTTAGGGATATCAGCGCCTTGCACCAGGGTCAGCGCATCGCCCATGCCGCGCATATCCGCCTCTTCATAGAGAGCAGTGAGTTCCGCCATATGGGCGGGTTTCATGGCGGTTTGCAGGTGGCCGTGGCTGAGGTCACAGGCAATGGCGTATTTTTCCACCCGGGATTTGATGATGTCATGGCCGCGCCAGCGGGTGTTCCAGACGATATCGCGCGCCTCGGTCCCATTGGTTTTGGCAAATTCCCGCAGCATGGCGCGATCGCCTGAGAGGGAGCCGGTGATCTGACCACCATTGCGCCCGGTGGCGCCCCAGCCGATGCGCTTGGCCTCCAGCAGGGCGACCTTATGACCACGCTCAGCCAGTTCCAGCGCCGTGTTTACGCCGCTGAAGCCACCGCCGATGACGGCGATATCGACATCAACCTCACCAATAAGGTGTTCAAAGCCCGCGGTGTCCCGGGCGGTGGCGGCATAATAGCTGGGGGTGTGCATCGAATCCTCCTGAATTTGATCAAAAATATATTTGATCAAATTTCGGCACGCAAGGCGGTAGGTGGCTTTTTGAACTTAGCTGTTTGGTGTGTTCACGACGTTAGCACCGCGGTGGATCTAAGGATTTGATAGAAAATCGCTGATGCAAAGCAGTGACGTTCCAACGCCAGCACCCGGGCAGAATTTGCCTTGGGATTTCTGAGACCTAAAACCTTCTTGATAGTGTCGGTGCAGCAGGCGTCGCGTCATTCGGTTGAGCAAGCCTGACCTCAGGACATCTATTTTAAGCACTGAAACAGGACCTTGCGCTGAAACGAAGATTTGAGTGGAACCCAGAAGGGGAATTTCAATGAAGGTAATCGTTTTTGGTGGCGACGGGTTCTGCGGTTGGCCCAATGCTTTGCATCTGTCGCAGCTTGGCCATGAGGTGATCATTGTTGATAACCTCAGCCGTCGCAAAACTGATATTGAGCTTGAGGTCAGCAGCCTGACCCCGATCCGCCCGATGGGGGAACGTCTGGCCGCCTGGAAGGAACTCACCGGCAAGGAGATCCGGTTCTTCAATTTCACCGTTGGACAGGATTACGACAAGTTGCTGGCGCTGTTCAAAGACGAAAGGCCCGATGCGGTCATCCACTTTGCCGAGCAGCGCGCGGCGCCTTATTCGATGAAGACGGATCAGACCAAACGCTAAACGGTCAACAACAACCTCAACGCCACCCACGATATTCTGGCGGCCATTGTGGAAAGTGGTCAGGACATTCATCTGGTGCATCTGGGCACGATGGGGGTCTATGGCTACGGCACCGCCGGCATGCAGATCCCCGAAGGCTATCTGAAGGTGCGCTTTGACACGCCCGCAGGGGAGGTTGAGCAGGAAATCCTCTATCCCACCAATCCGGGGTCGGTTTACCACCTGACCAAGAGTCAGGATCAGCTGTTTTTCTTTTACTACAACAAGAACGATCGCCTGCGGATTACGGATCTGCATCAGGGCATTGTCTGGGGCACGCAGACGCCAGAAACCCGGCTGGATGATCGCCTGATCAACCGGTTTGACTATGACGGTGATTACGGCACAGTGCTGAACCGGTTTTTGATGCAGGCGGCGGTGAAACATCCGCTGACGGTGCATGGCACCGGCGGCCAGACCCGCGCCTTTATCAATATCCGCGACACCTGCGACTGCATCACCCTTGCCTTGGAAAACCCGCCCAAAACGGGGGAGCGGGTGCAGATCATGAACCAGATGACGGAAACCCACCGGGTGCGCGATCTGGCCAAGATGGTGGCTGACAAGACCGGGGCGCAGATCGATTACGTCGACAACCCCCGCAATGAGGCGGCAGAAAATGAGCTGGATGTGGCCAATGACCACTTCCTCGGGATGGGGTTGGATCCGATCAAACTGGATATCGGCCTGCTGCTGGAGGTCAAAGAAATCGCAGAGAAATACGCGGATCGGTGTGATCATTCCAAGATCCCGGCGGTGTCACAGTGGAATTGAATGCAATGATGTGTGACCATGTCTCTGAAACACGAGTGCGCGCAGCGCAGACCCAGCCTGCGGCACATAAGTGCGGAGGACCGTGGTGAGACTTATTGGCCTGACAGTTGTTGCTCTGATCTGTTTTGCGCTGGTGGCGCTACTGGTGGAAAACCGCGAAGGCCTGTTGCAGAATCTTGGGTTGGCAGGTCTGGAACAGCGGGCAACGGAAACGGTGTTTGAAACGGGCGATGCACCTTTGCCGGATCGGGTTGCCGGGGCTGCTGGTGTGGTTGAAATACCGGTGCTGGAATATGGCCGCTGGATTGCTTTGGCAGGGTTTGCTGATGGGCAGACCTTTGATTTGGCCCTGCCGGCACGCACGCCTTACAGCGATGCGGTGATTGAACTGGATGTCACCGCCACCCTGGAGGAGGGCACCACCGGTCGTCTGCGCATCGGCGTCAATGGTGAGGATCGCGGCCAGATCGTGCTGAACCCCGGGATCAGTTCCCATAAGGTGCGCATCCCGCTGCGCCCGATCGACAAGCTGCGCAATTGGGTTTCGGTTTCGGTCTCGGCGATTGGCAACAATCCCAAGGCAGAATGCACCACTGATTGGACCGGCGGTGTGGTCGTCACGGTTGAGCCAACTTCGCGCATCGTGGTGGGGATTGACGAACCAGTGACCAACCTGGTGGACCGGCTGTTGGTCTCTGGCTCTCCGGTGCGGATCGTCTGGGGGCATGAGACAGACGGCCAGATCTCCTCGACCACGCCGCAGGTGCCATGGCCGGTGGTCGGCATGCCCGGCAGCGCGGTTTTCGTGGATCCTGACGAGGCGCTGGATACTGATGTGCGCGCCACCGGAGAGGAACTGTTGCAGCTGTCGCAGTTCGTACGGGAACGCGACATTGCGATACGCAAACTGGCCGGCGGCATCGAGGAGGTCTGGCCGGTCCACCGGCTGCTGCCTGATACCGCCAGCGCCTCACGTGAGTTTCGCAACCGCGCCACCTGGCAGATCACTTATGATCAGGCGCTGATGCCGGATCAGCAATTGCCGGATCAGTTTCACTTCGACCTCACCGTCACCTCCTCAGATGCAACGATCAACTGGCTGCTGGCGGTGATCCTGAACGGCCGCATTCTGCATTCGGAACGGATTTCCCCGGAGGAGGCGCGGATTTCGCGCGACATTGCGCTGCCCAGCGGGGCGCAGAAACAGATCAACGATCTGCGGATCACCCTGACCAGCGATGAAGAAAAGATCGGCCGCTGCGTGCAAGGCCGCCCGGCCGCCGCCCAGTTGGAACCCAGTTCCAACCTAGATCGCCGGGATGAGGCGGTGCGGCTGGTCTACAGTTCCCTCCTGGATGTGGCGACCAATCAGATTGACGTCTACATCGCCCCCGAGGTGGGTACGAGTGAGGCCAATTCAGCCTTCTACGCGATCTCACAACTGTTCCGGCAAAACCTGTTTTACAAAGCCACCGCCGAGGTGGCCGCAGCCCCGTTGAAACGCGGCTTTGTGGCGGTGGCAACGCCCGATCGGATCGCGCGCTACATGGCCGAAACCGGGGCCGAACCCTGGCGGGTCTGGGTGGCCTTTTCTGCGGTGACAGATGCGGCGGCGCCAGAAACCTTCACCTACAGGGGCGATGATCCAGCGCTGCAAACAGCGCTGGAGGTGTATCAGCCGCCGGGGGTTTTGCTGTTTTTGCCGCCCGGGTTTCAGATTTGACGGCATGAGGCGATATGGCGGAGTCTGACACATCACGCCCGGCCCAGACCGCAGCGAAAAAGGGCAAAACAGCCAAAGGCGCGCCGTTGGCCACGGGCCGTTCGCAGCATGAGTTCACCTCCATCGATTCCGCCCCGCGCCAGTTTGCCGGACCTGTGGCGGGCTGGCGGGGCCTCGCGGTTCTGGCGCTTTTTGTCTGCCTTGCCGCGGCAGGGCTATGGACCCTGCGCATGGTGCCCGCGGTGCAGGCGTTTTTTCCGGCGGCGGATCTGGTTCTGGCCCCGTATTCCGGCAGCCACTCGGTGCCGCTGCGGCTATTCTTCCTGTGCTACTTCATCGCCTTCAGCCTGTTCAGCAGGGGGACATTGGGCGCGCGTCTGGGGCTTCTGGCGGATCTGGTTATCACCTTTCTGGCCACCTGTTCACTGATCGATCTGGTGACGGTGATCCTGCAGATCTTCTACGACGTTTGGATCAACCTGACCGTGATTGAGATCCTGTCGGGTCTGGTGGGCTATGCGCTTTATTCCTTCAAGCTGATGGAACGCGGCACCATGCCTGAACGCATTGTCGTCGACTTCCGCGGCAAGCGCCGGTTCGATCTGATCTTCCGCCTGATTGGCGTTTTGACTGTGGCGGGCGTGATCACCTTTATGGTGGCCTACTATATGGAGGGGCCGATCCTCTGGGCGCGGAATTTTGCGATGCTGGGCGGTGTGGGGCCGGGTGTGCTGATGTTCCTGCCGCTGACCTTTTTGCTGCTCTACAATCTGGCGCGTCTCGACAATGTGCGGCTGGACACCACGCCTTTTAGCCCGCCACTGACGGTGATTGTGCCCGCGCATAATGAAATGCACATCCTGACCGAAACCATTCATCACATCGATGAGGCCGCGGCGCGTTACGGCGGATCGGTGCAGATCCTCATTATGGACAACAATTCAACCGACAGCACCCATGCGGTTGCGCGCGCTGCGCTGGCCAAATGTGTGCAGGCGCGCGGCCGGGTGATTGAGGTCAAAACCCCCGGCAAGGCCCATGCGCTGAACGCCGCGATCGATGCAACCGAGACGGAATTTGTGATCCGCATCGATGCGGACACGCAGGTCGGCCCCGATGCGCTGAGCCATGCGATGCTGCGGATGCGCGACCCTGAGGTGGGGGTGGTGGGCGGCCTGCCGATCCCACCCGGCGGCGGGCTGTTTGATCGCGCGCGGATGTTGGAACTGCTGGTGAAACACGGGTTTTACAGCGTCGGCCTGTCGGCGGTGAACTCGGTTGTTGGGGTGCCGGGGATGTTTGCCCTCTACCGTACGGAACTGCCGCGCCAGTTGGGCGGATTTGTACAGGGCATGAACGGCGAAGACACCGACATGTCGCTGAGGATCGGCGAATTGGGCTACAAGCTGGTTGTGGATCCGCGCATTCAGTTCATCAGCGAAGTGCCCGCGACCTACGCGCATATGCGCGAACAGCGGATGCGCTGGTTCCGCTCGGTCTATCATATCTCCGCCCGGTGTCGGGATCTGATCTATTCGCGGCGCCTGTCGGTCCGGGGCAAGGTGATGCTGCCCTACATGTTAATCAACTCCGCGCTCCGCGCCATGATGGTGCCGCTGATCCTGTTTGGTATGCTGCTCTTCGCATGCCCAGTCAGGAGTTTCGCCAAATTCCCTATCAGGCAATTCTGGCCGTGATGATCGGCGCCCCGGCCTGCTTGGCGGTGATCTGCGTGCTGATCAATGGCATGCCAAAGGCGCTGTTGTACCTGCCGGAGTATCTGGTGTTTAGGGTGTTGCGGGCCTTTTTCACCCTCGAAAGCAATCTGTCGATTGTCCTCAAAGGGCAGGGGCGTCACCTCTATTCCCGCCGGTCCCGTGAACGCGATCCCGACAAGGCGCTGCGGGACGCCTAAGGTCGGCTGTGTGTCGGGTGTCAGTCCGTGGGCAATCGGTAGCGTTTCAGAAAAACTGATTGATTCCGTCGAGAAATTATCTCGGAAAAATTGCCGAATTTGGCGTGGATTTTGGGGAAATTTCGGCAGCAAAATTCTAGACAGAAATTGTCAGATGAAATTTTTGATAAGATAAATTTTATGCCATGAAATCAGATATTTAAAAGTCGAAATTGAGATGATAATTACTAGTTTCGTCAAACAAAATTCACCCCCGCATATTGCTTCGTTTTAGAGAGGTTCTAAACTTGGGTGACCAGCAGCGCTGCGCCCCTTGGCGCGGACAGCCAGAACAGGAGGACGCCCCATGAAAGGTGACAAAAAGGTAATCGAATATCTCAACGCAGCACTGAAACATGAGCTGACCGCGGTCAGCCAGTTCTGGCTGCATTATCGTCTGCAGAACGACTGGGGTGTGACCAAACTGGCCAAAAAGATGCGGGAAGAAAGCATCGAGGAGATGGAGCACGCCGACAAGCTGATCGACCGCATCATCTTCCTGGAAGGCATGCCCAATCTGCAAAGCCTGAACCCGCTGAAAATTGGCGAGAACGTGCGCGAAACACTGACCTGCGACTTGGAGGTCGAGCTGGAAGCGGTGGCGCTTTATGCCGAGGCGCGCAAATACTGTGATGAAGTGGGCGATTATGCCTCCATGCAGCTGTTCCAGGATCTGATCATGGACGAACAGGGCCATGTCGACTTCCTTGAGACCCAGATCGGTCTGCTCGATGACATCGGCTCGGCCAACTACAACCAGCTGAACGCGGATTCCGCAAACGACATCGAAGAATAATCCCGTCCCCTCGGGGTCAGAAGGGCGCGGCGCCGGCTGCGCCCTTTTGCGTTTGGACTGATCCCTTGCGATTCCGCAACCATCAAGCGCTTGCCCATTGCACCTGAAACCGCTGCCCCTATAGTCGCGCTAGAATTGTAGGCCCGATCCCCCGAGGATCTGGGCACTGCCGGGGCAACTGAGGCGCCCGGCTATCAGGGGCGACACAGCTATGCGCAACGAACAGGGCAATCGCGGCAGGCGGCGGCACCACCAAATGCGGGGTGGCCAGCGATGACGCAGACCCTTCAGACCCGTCCGGCGATTCCGGTGACGGTTTGGATGCTGGGATTTGTCAGCCTGTTGATGGATGTCTCCAGTGAGATGGTGAACACGCTGCTGCCGCTCTACCTGACAACGGGTCTTGGGGCATCGGCCCTTGCCGTGGGTATGATTGAGGGCGCGGCGGTGGCGGTGGCGACCTTGACCAAGTTCCTGTCGGGACTGCTGGCCGATCTGAGCCAACGCGCCAAACTGCTGGCGGTGCTGGGCTACGGTCTGGCCGCTGTGTCACGCCTGCTGTTTCCGCTGTCGGTCAGCGTGGATCAAGTGGTGCTGGCCAAATCTGTGGACCGTGTGGGCAAAGGTATCCGTGGCGCGCCCCGCGATGCGATGATCGCTGCCGCTGCCCCGGCTGAGATACGCGGCGCCAGCTTTGGCTTGCGCAAATCCCTCGACACGGTGGGCGGCTTTGCCGGGCCGCTGCTGGCGATTGGTGCGATGATGCTTTTTGCCGGGTCTTTCACCCAGGTGTTCTGGCTGGCGGCGATCCCTGCCGCCCTGGCGATGGTGGTGCTGATCTTTTTCGTCCGGGCCCCTGAAAGCGCGGAACCGCGTAAAAAGAAACGGTTCAAACTGCGTGACGCGCTGCTTCTGACCCGTCCGGTCTGGGCTGTCATCGGCTTTGCCGCTGTGGTGATGGTAGCCCGCTTCAGTGAGGCCTTTGTGCTGCTCAAAGCGTTGGAGGCCGGGTTTTCCGCGACCTGGGTGCCGTTGGTGATTGTGATCCTGCACGCGGCCTATGGGCTGACGGCCTACCCGGTTGGGCGCCTGTCGGACCGTATGGGCAGCCGGGGCTTGCTGACCATCAGCCTGGCGTTTCTGGCCGCCGCACATGCAGTGATCGCAGTGGCGTCAGGCACGGCGATGTTTGTTTTGGGGGCGGTGCTCTGGGGGCTGCACATGGGGTTTTCGCAGGGCCTTCTGGCAAGCCTGATCGCGGCACAAACGCCAGAGCATTTGCGCGGCAGCGCCTTTGGCACGTTCAATCTGGTCACCGGTCTGGTGTTGCTGATCGGCAATGCTCTGGCGGGGTGGATCTGGTTCAGCTTCGGCTCCGCCGCACCGTTTTGGTTGGGGGCAGCCCTGTCTGTTGCCTTGGTTATTACCCTTGTTTTTAAAAGAAAATCCGCCAGAAAGGCCCACGTTAGTCGACCCCGCTGATCACGCCTCCCGCCCAGCTTCCCCGTCAAACGACGCGTCGGATGCCCTTGCACTTGCCCGGCGAGATTGCTAACGGGTGGGCCACTCCAAGCAATAGCCGCGTCGGATGTCAGCCGCGCCAGCCATAGCGAATACCAATTCCTTACTGGGCGGTGGTCTGACATGTCACAGGTCGAACACGATCTAATCTTATCCCTTCACGCATCTCATCGCAGTCGCTTGCTGCGCTATTTTTCCCGCAAATTGCTGCGCCGGGATGAGGCGGCGGATATGACGCAGGAAACCTTCTTGCGGTTGCTGAAACGCGCACGCGGTGAGGCGATTGAAAACCCGCAGGCCTATCTGTTTCAGGTGGCCCGTTCGGTGGTGCAGCGCAACAATGATCAGTTGCGCCGGCAAAGTGAGGTGTTCGATGTCGGGGCGCTGGCACCGGATGTGGCAGATGATCTGCCCGGACAGGAACGGATCGTTCACAGCCGGCAGGCGCTGAAACGGATGGCGCAGGAGATCTGCCGTCTGCCCAATCGCTGCCAGCAGGTGTTTATCCTCAGCCGGTTGCATGGGATGACCAACGCCGAAATCGCGCAGGAGCTGGGGATTTCACGCAATATGGTGGAAAAACACATCATTCGGGCGCTGCTGCAATGCCGCACCCTGCTGGAGGCGCTGGATGGCTGAGCAGATGCAGATAGACGCCGCGGACCGGCAGCATCAGGCGGCTGCCTGGGTGGCACGGCTGCAGTCAGGTGATGCCAGTGCTGAGGATCGTCACCGGTTTCGGCTGTGGCTGAAAGAGGCGCCGGAGAACCAGACGCTTTATGGGGAATTTTCCCGCCTGTGGGGTGACCTGTCTGAGGTGGAACTGCCCGAGGGCCACCTGCAGAAGCTTCAACGCCGCCGCGCCTTACCGCGCCGTATCGCGACGGTTCTGGCGGTCTGCGGCATGGGCTACCTCTTTGCCCAGACACCCTATCTGGACCGTTGGCGGGCGGATCATTTCACCGTCACCGGCGAAGTGCGCCAGATCACCCTTGCGGATGGCAGCGCAGTGACGCTGAACACCGACAGCGCGGTTCAGATCGCGATGGGCGCCGGGGAACGCCGGATCACCGTTCTGCGCGGGGAGGCCTACTTCGATGTGGTCTCAGACCCTGAACGGCCCTTTGTTGTCGACACGCAAGGCCTTACGGCGACGGTGCTGGGCACCCGATTCAGCGCTGGCGAAATGGGCGCAGCGCGGGATCAGGCGGTGCTGGTGGCCGAGGGCCGGGTGCGCGTCAGTGCCGGTGAGGCCCGCCGCGTTCTGGGTGCGGGCGACAGTGCCCGCGACAGCGATGCCGGCACCTTGCCCCCGGTGTCTGGCGATGTGGACCAGCTGCTGGCCTGGCGTCATGGCACGGTGGTCTTCTCCGACACGGCGCTGTCAGACGTTCTGGCGGTGCTGGAACGCTACCGTGGCGGGCAGATCATGGTGCTGGGGGAGGAACTGGCGGCGATGCATGTCTCCGGCGCTTTTGACCTCACCGATGTGGAGGCGGCGCTCGACACGCTGGCGCTCAGCCTCAGCCTGCAGGTGCACCGTTTGGGCGGTGCTTTGGCGGTGGTGCGAAAATAATTTCAGATCCGACGTCAGGAGGTTCCGTTTTCCCGACTCTTAACCAGTCGAAGGGCGCCGCAAAGGACAGGCGGCGCCCCAAAACGGGACGGAAGAGACACGAATGACCATTGCACGACCAAACCGAAACACCCGCACACCGTTGCTGAGCGCGATGATGGCGGGGATTTCGCTGATTGCCTTTGCCGCCGGGGCACAGGCGCAGACAGCCACAGCCAGCAGCCCCGCCGCGGTTGTTGAGGTTGCCATCGGCGCCGGGCCGCTGGAACAGGCGCTGCTGACGCTGGCGCAACAGACCAACCTCCAGCTGGTGTATCCCAGCGCGCTGACACGCGGCAAAACCTCACAAGGTGCGCGCGGCGCACTGTCACCGCAGGCGGCATTGGCCCGGATCCTGTTTGACACCGGGTTGGAGTTTCAGTTCACCAGCCCCAAGGCGGTGGTGATCACCCCGATTGCGGCCGAAGATCAGGCTTTGCCGCAGGCCTCGGGCGATGCGGTGCCGCTGGCGCCGATCCTGCTGCAATCCGATCAATTGGCGATGACGGTCTATTCGCCTTACGAAACCCCCGGCGCGGTGGAATACATTGACGGTAACGTGCTGGACCGTTTCCCCGGCTCGGATGCGGCGGATCTGTTTCGCGGCACGCCCAGCGTCTCCTCGGGGGATGCGCGCAACAATGCGGGTGCGGTGGATGTGAATATTCGCGGCATGCAGGGCATGGGCCGTGTTGCCGTGACGGTCGATGGCACCAGCAACGGCATTGAAGTGAACCAAGCCTATCAGGGCATGTCTGCGCGGTCCTACATCGACACGGATTTTGTTGCCGGGGTCGATATCACCAAAGGCGGTGACATGAGTTCGCGCGGGATCGCCGGCAGTGTGGCACTGCGCACCATTGAGGCGGGCGATATCGTGCAAGAGGGCAAGAAGGTGGGCTTCAAGATCAAGGGCGGTTTCAGCACCAATTCCTCTGATCCGGCGCTGGACCCGGACAACCCCAGCAATCTGCCCTCGGCCGGGTATGAGTTCAACAACTCACCCTGGGGCGACACAACGCCGGTGGCCTCCCCGGATGGGATGGACCGCCCCGGCACGTTTGATCCCACCGGTGGCAACGGTAGCGTGATCTTTGCCTATGACGGGGATCAGCTGGAGCTGCTGCTGGGCTATTCAAAACGCAAACGTGGCAATTACCACGCGGGCACCAACGGGCCGCATGTGGATCCGGTGAATACCGGTGCACGCGATGTCTGTAGCTTCGGCACCTGCCGCACGGTCGACAACTATTGGGAAGCGGGCGGCATTGCCAACTACCGCGCTGGCGAAGAGGTGCTGAACACGTCGCTGGAAAGCAAATCGGTGCTGGCCAAAGCCAAATGGTCCTTCGGCGACAATCAAAGCGTCAAGCTGACCTACAACGGTTATCTGGGGGAGGCGGGTGATAGCCCGTCCTGGTTGCTGCAGGATAACATGTCCCAAGCCACGCAGAGCTGGGCCGTCACCGAAACCGATCTGAAAAACGCCAGTCTGGAATATCGCTGGGCGCCTGCAGACAACAGTCTTGTTGACCTCACCGCCACGCTCTGGGGCACGGAGATGGAGCGGACCGGCCCACATTTCCGCGCCTATGGCACCGGCTCACCCACCTACAACAAAGCCATTCAGATCAACAAACAGTGGGGCTGGGACATCATCAACACCTCGCGGCTGAGCACCGGCTTGGGCGAATTGCAGCTGGATGCGGGCCTGTCCTATCTGGCACAGGAAAACGCCCCGGCGGATGATCCGATCTCGCAGTCGGATGTGGACACCTCGTTTGGTGAAAAACGCGAATATGCGGCCTTCCTGAAAGGTGCATTAGAGGTGAACGACCGCCTGACGCTGAACGCCGGTCTGCGCTACCTGTCGTATGAGATTGAGGACACCCGCCCGGAAAATCCCTATTTCCCCGCATGGCCGGCGCGGGAAGATGCTGGCTGGGGGCATTCATTAGGCGTTTCTTATGACGTCACTGATGCCAGCACCTTCTATGCCAATTACGCAAACGCCCTGCGCTCCCCCAGTGTCAGCGAAGCCACCTCATCCGGTCCCGCCGGTCTGGCCGTGCCAAATGAGCTGGATGGCGAACGCAATGTCAGCTGGGAACTGGGCGTGAACCACACCCGCGGCGGTCTTTTCGCGGCAGAAGATCAGGCCTTTGTGAAACTTGGCTACTTCAACTGGGAAGTGGACGGCTACGTGGCCCGTGAATTTGGCGACACGCCGCAGGGCTATTCCGGCCTCTACCTGATGAACCTGGACAAGGCCAAATTCTCGGGCTTTGAACTGGCAGGACGCTACGAACGCGGTGGTTTTGCGGCTGATCTGGCGGCCAATTACTACACTGATGTGTCCTTCTGTAAAAAGGGCGAGGCCTGTAAGAATGAATCGCTTTATGGCGATTACGCCACCAACCAGATCCCGCCGGAATACAGCCTGTCGCTGACCCTGTCGCAAAAGCTGATGCAGGATCGTCTGACTGTTGGCGGCCGGGTGCTGCACGTCGGCCCACGCGCTGCCAGCCATGGGACGGTCACCGGTCAGGGTCTGGCGCTGTTTATCTCGCAGGTGAAGTGGGACCCTTACACAACGCTCGATCTCTTTGCGGATTATAAATTTGCCGAGAATATCACCGGCAACCTCAGCATCGAGAATGTGACAGACGTCTACTATGTGGACCCGCTGGGCAGCGCCCAACAGCCGGCCCCGGGCCGGACGCTGAACGTTTCATTGACGGCGCATTTCTGATCATCCTCCGGGGCGGCCACGGCTGCCCTGGACCTTTGCGGCCAGCAGTTGGCCCGGACATGAACGAAGAAAGAGGGGCGCAATGTCTGACGCAGATTTAAAACCATGCGAGGCTGCCATACCTCGGATGCGGGCGCTGAAACTGGCGACGCAATCCACCCACCAAACCGTTGATGATGCCATTATGGCAGCCAATCCTTTTGCGGATCTGGACCGCTACGCGGGCTTTTTGCGGATGCAGCTGGCCCTGCACGGCGATGTGGCCGCGCTCTATCAGGATCACGCTTTGGCGCAGATCGTGCCGGATCTGGCGGAACGCCTGCGCCTGCGTCAGGTGCAACAGGATCTTGCGGATCTGGGCCTCAGTGCCGATCCGCAACCCGCCTATTTCGATGCCGCATCCACATGGTCCCTGCCGCAGGCGCTGGGGTGGCTCTATGTGGTGGAGGGATCAAACCTGGGCGCGGCGGTTCTGTTGAAACTGGCGCGCAAACTGGATCTTTCGGCTGAATTTGGCGCGCGCCACCTTGCCCCCGCCGATGGTGGCAGGGGCCGGCATTGGAAACAGTTCACCGCCGCGTTGGAAGCGGTGCAGATGTGCCCGGAAGACGAAAACCAGATGCAAAGCGCTGCCAAAGAGGCCTTCGCCCGAGTGCATCACTGGATCCGACTGTATCTGTGATCCTGTTGCTTAGCCCAACCATTCCAGCATCGCCGTGGTGGTTTCAGCAGGCAGTTCCTGCTGGATCCAATGGCCGCAGTTCAGGCTGATCTCGGTGACATTTGGCACCAGGTCCTGCAGGTTTTCGGCGGGCGGGATCATGTCCTGCGTGCCGTAAATCATCAGGGCAGGCTGGTGGATCACCGGGTCGACATCAGCCAAGAGGTGCCAGTTCCGATCCATATTGCGATACCAGTTGATCGAACTGGTGAACCCCGTTTGACGGAAGGCGTTGGCCAGCACCGCTAGATCCGCCTCAGACATCACCGGTTGGCCCGAGGGGGCAGGGGCGGTGGCTAGGTTCATCATCATCATGCCCGGCGCCGGTGGGGTGGCGGGCAGATCCTTGCGAAACAGATTGCGCAGAAACGCCTCGGTGTTTTCGTCCAGCACCGCATCGGCCACACCCGGCTGGCGGTTGAAATGCACGAAGTAATTTTCCGGGCCAAAGATCTGCTCCATGAACTCAATCCAGGGCATCGGGGTGCGTTGCTGATAGGGCAGCGCCAGTGCGATCAGCTTGCGCACCCGCTGGGGATGCAGCTGCGCCATGCTCCAGACGACATTGGCGCCCCAGTCATGGCCCACAAACACCGCGTCCTCATAGCCAAAATGATCCAGCAGCGCGGCCAGATCCCCGGTCAGGGCAGTGATGTCATAGGCGGTGACGTCCTTTGGGCAGTCGGAATTGCCATAGCCGCGTTGGTTCGGGACGATCACATGATACCCAGCCGCCGCAAGCGCCGGGATCTGGTGACGCCAGGCATAGGCATGTTCCGGCCAGCCGTGGCACAGCACGATCGGGGTATGTGTGCCGCTTTGGGGTGTTTGAAACACCTCAAGCGTGACGCCGTTCACTGCGATTTTCTCAGGCGAGGGGAAGGGGCTGGGAAAGCGGGTGGTTGGGGTGGATTGCAACATGGCACATCTCCTTTGGGTCTTGGTGTCATCGCTGTGGTTTCGATGTGCTGCATCCGCTAAAAGGAAACGGTGCCAAAATATGTCACCTATCTGTGTTGAGATGACTTTATGAAAACCCGTGAGAGACAAGATGCCATCGTCCGCCACCTGCGCCGCAGCGGTACGGCCACTGTGGCCGGGCTGGCGCAGGATGTAGGCGCGTCGCGGCGCACTGTGCTGCGCGATATTGCGGCGCTGCGCGATGAGGGCTTTGTGATCCACACCGAGCCGGGACGCGGCGGGGGCGTGTCGCTTGATGCAAGCTCCGTCCAGGCGACGGCCGGCCTGTCTGTGGCAGAGGTTTTTGCGCTGGTGATCAGCGTGGCCAGCATGCGGGCGGCGGGGTCTTTGCCTTTTGCGGGTCTGGCCGATGCGGGGCTGGCGAAGATCGAACGTGCCCTGCCACGCGATAAGGTGCAGGATTTGCGCCGGTTTTTGGCCTGTCTTTACATCGGCCCCTTGGCCCCGCAGGTCGATACCTCAAACCTTGGCGGGATCGATGCGGATTTGCTGCCGGCCTTTGAAACAGCGTTTCTGCAGCGCCAGTTGCTGCAGTTCCGCTACCGCGATGCCAAGGGCGCGGAAACCCAGCGCGCGGTAGAGCCTCAGGCGATGCTGATCCTGCCGCCGCTGTGGTATCTGGTAGCCTGGGATCCTGCACGCGTGGCGTTTCGCCATTTCAGAATGGACCGGATCAGCGCCCCCGAAATCCTAGATGGCCCTGCGTTCCGCCGCCGCCATGTGCCCTTTGATGACGCCGTGCGCCCGGTGCGTCCTGTGCGTCCTGGCCGCCCGGATCACCCCCCGCGCTACGTCTGACGGGGGCGGTTTGGGGCGCAGCCGCCCCAAACCTGAGTGCGTATCCGTTAAGTCACCGGGGTGATCGTCACCAGAACCGGCGCATGGTCGGTGGTTTCCAGCTTGTTTTCCTCCTGAAAATGCGCGTTGAACACCTTAAGGTCGCTGACCGCCGCCATCCGGTTCGGGTTCTTGGGGTTGAGCGCATTGGTGACCAGCACGTAATCCAGCGTTTCAGCCGGGTAGCGCCAGCCGGCTGCATGGGTCACTGGCCGGTCCGCCACATTCTGCGACGGCAGCAGCCCATAGGCATCATAAAGCTGCCAGGTGAAATTCCACGCCCGATCCGCAGCGTCCTCAATGCCGCTGCGGCGAATGTTGGCGATATTGTCGATCCAATCCTGCTGCGTCAGCACCCTGAGCGCGCTGGAGGTTGGGCCCGCGTTCATATCGCCCATCACTACAATCGGCGCATCTACACGGTCATCCAGTTCCGACATTGCTGCCAGATAGAGGCCAGCCGCCTCACCATTGCGCCGGATCAGCTGATCGGCGTCTTTGGTGGCGCGCTGGCGCAGATGTTCACGAAACCGGGCCTTCCAATCGGGCAGGGCGGCGACCGCGTCACTGTCGACAAAGGCGCCCTGAGATTTCAGGTGGCAGACGTAAAACAACATCGGTCCCAGCTGCGGCGTATCCACCTCGGCCCGCGTGACCGCCCGCCGGAAGGTGAAATCCTCCGCCACCTCAGCATTGTCGATAAATTCCCCCGGATAGGCCAGCGCCGTTGGCGGGCTGACAAAAGGATGGCGTGAGGCGATGGCGGTCACCGGACCGACAAAGACATCCGCGTCCTCAGGATCGACCGCCGGATCATCCACAACCGCCACATGCGGATAGCCCAATCCTGTGAGGAAGGTTTTGAACTCGGCGACGCTGAACACCTCCTGAAAGCCGATCACATCAGCATCAAGTTGGCCGATCAGATCGCGGATCCAGGCCTGTTTGCGGGCCCATTGATCGGGTTCATAATCATTGCGTTCATCACGTTCGTACCAATAGGTCCCGGGGGCGGCGAATTGATAGAGGTTCCAGGTCGCAACTTTGAGCTCTGCCATGACAAATCTCCTTGGGGCAAAATGAATAGATCAATGGCCCAAAGGTAATCCGATTTGACGGCAAAACCATGACAGTGTGGGTGGCGGTGATTGCCAGGGGCAACCCGATGAGAAGGCGCTGGCAAAATTGCAAAGAGGCCACCGTTTCCGGCAGCCCCCTTTGCACTTTGTCCTTACGCGCCGTGCCTCAGGCCTGATATGTGATGCGCCCGCCGCAGATGGTCACGGCCGCAGTGATCGCTCCGATCTGATCGGGGGCAACGGCCTCCACATCTGCGTCCAGAACCACCACATCGGCCATCATCCCGACCCGCAAGCGCCCTTTGCGGGTCTCATTAAACTCAACCCAGGCATTGTCGCGCGTGTAGGCCGCCAGCGCGTCACGCAGACCAATGCGTTGATCGGGCCAGTCACTGGGCAGATCAACCCCGGCCACCGCGCCTTGGATCGTGGGCATCACGTCCACCGGCACCACCGGCCAATCGGTGGAGAAGATCAGCGCCGCGCCGCTGTCCTGCACCGCGCGCCAGGGGAAGGCGGTCTGCAACTGATGCGCATGCAGGATCTCACCCGGCGCATAGGGCGGCAGGAAGAACCCGCCGCGCGGCGAATGCAAGGGCTGCATGGAGGCAACAACACCCAGCTGTTTCAGCCGGGGAATGTCATCGGGATGGATCGTCTCAATATGTTCGATCCGGTGGCGGCTGTCGCGGACGCCGTTGGCCACACGGGCGGCTTCATAGCCATCCAGCGTCTGGCGCACCGCGGCATCGCCAATGGCATGCACCGCGATTTGCAGGCCCATGCGATCTGCCATGACACAGACCTGTTTGAACTGCGCGTCCGAAAACAGCGGCTCCCCGCAGATGTCGGTGCCGGGGTAGGGGTCCAGCATGAAGGCGGTGCGACTGTCCAAGACACCGTCCATGAACATCTTGACCCGGCGCGACCACAGCATGTCACTGCTATATTGCGCATTCATCTCAGCCGCTTCGCGCACCCGCTCGACCGGATCGGTGTGTTTGAGGTGCATGGGGATCTCGGTCCGGCACAACAGGGTGCCCTCGGCCTCCATCTCAGACAGCAGGCCCAGCTGGTAGAAGTTGCCATCCATATTGTGCAGCCCGGTGATCCCCTTGGAGGCACAGTGTTGCAGCCCCTTGGCCAGAACCGCCTTGTCAATGGCGCGGGTGGCGGCATCCGGGGCAGGCACCGGATCGGCGCCGGTGACCATACCCAGCATTTCGCGCCCGCCGAAGGTGGTCATCGCCATGATCGGACCAAACGCATCCGCCTCCAGCAATTCCCCAGTTGCCAGACCATCCGGCCCCATCACCACCTCGGACCCTTCCGCAACCTCCTTGCCATGGAGTAGCCCAGCCGCCTCCAGAGCTTTGGTATTGGCATAGATGGTGTGGTGATCGGCGGTACAGGCGGCAAAGGGGCGATCCGGCATCGCAGCATCCAGATCGTGGCGGGTGATGCCGCGATCGCCCATCAGACCGTAGTCAATCGAACAGGCAAAGAGCAGCGCATCATCGGGCCGCGACGCCGCGTAGGGGCGCACGGCAGCGGCCAGGGCCTCGGCCCCATAAACGCCGGTGAGGTTCAGGAAATCCAACTCGGCAGAGCCGCCAAACAGATGCACATGGCTGTCGATGAACCCGGGCAGCACGGTGCCGCCCTGGGCATCGATCACCCGCGCGCCCTCTGCCAGATCGCGGATTTCGGCGGTGCTGCCGACCGCGGTGATGGTGCCGCCGGTGATGGCAAGGGCTTCGGCGTCCGGACCGTCAAAGGTAATGACGCGGCCGTTCAGGATGACAATATCGGGCATGATCTTCTCCAGAGCGCAGGGGCCCGCAACCGGGCCCCCGTTGGTACTGTTATTTCTGCAGGCAACTGTTCTGACAACAAAAAAAGGGAGGCGTTTGGCGCGCCTCCCTTTGTGATTTTCAGCGGTTCCGGGATCAGAAATCCCAGTCTTCGTCCTCGGTCGCGACGGCTTTGCCGATCACATAGGATGAGCCGGAGCCTGAGAAGAAGTCGTGGTTTTCGCTGTCGGGGCTGAGCGCGGCGAGGATGGCGGGGTTCACCTCGGACACTTCCGGCGGGAACAGGGCCTCAAAGCCAAGGTTCTGCAGCGCTTTGTTGGCGTTGTAGTGCAGGAAGACTTTCACATCTTCGGTCAGGCCGATCTCATCATAGAGCTCTTCGGTATATTGGTTCTCAATCCCGTAAAGCTCAAACATCAGACCAAAGGCGTAGTCCTTCAGCTCCTGCTGGGCGGCCTCATCCAGCTGCTCATAGCCGCGCTGGAATTTGTAGCCGATGTAATAGCCATGCACCGCCTCATCGCGGATGATCAGACGGATCAGGTCAGCCGTGTTGGTCAGCTTGGCGCGGCTGGACCAGTACATCGGCAGATAGAAGCCGGAATAGAACAGGAAGCTTTCCAAAAACACCGATGCGATCTTGCGCTTCAGCGGATCATTGCCCGGCGCGTAGGTGTCGAGGATCGCCTTGGCTTTGGCCTGCAGATGCGGGTTTTCATCCGACCAGCGGAACGCTTCATCAATCTCTTTTGTCGAGCAAAGTGTTGAGAAGATTGAGGAATAGCTGCGTGCGTGCACCGCCTCCATGAAGGCGATGTTGGTCAGCACGGCCTCTTCATGGGGCGTGATTGCATCGGGCATCAGCGCCGGCGCACCAACCGAGTTCTGGATGGTGTCCAGCAGGGTCAGGCCGGTGAAAACGCGGATGGTCAGCTGTTTTTCGTGGTCGGTCAGGGTGGCCCAGCTGGGAATATCGTTGCTGAGTGGCACCTTTTCCGGCAGCCAGAAGTTCACCGTCAGACGGTTCCAGACCTCCAGGTCTTTTTCGTCTTCCAGACGGTTCCAGTTGATCGCGCGCGGGATGCGGGTGGGGGCGCTGTCTTTCATTGTCTCTCTCCGATCTCAGTCGCGATTACAGGGTGCAGGACACGCAGCCCTGAACCTCGGTGCCCTCAAGGGCCTCCTGGCGCAGACGCACGTAGTAGATGGTTTTGATGCCTTTTTTCCAGGCGTAGATCTGGGCTTTGTTGATGTCCCGCGTGGTGGCCTCAGCCGGGAAGAACAGGGTCAGGGACAGGCCCTGATCCACATGTTCCGTGGCCGCCGCATAGGTATCGATCAGCGCTTCCGGGCCAATTTCATAGGCGTCGCGGTAATACTCCAGATTTTCGTTATCCATATAGGCGGCGGGGTAGTAGACGCGGCCGATTTTGCCCTCTTTGCGGATCTCGATCTTGGAGACGATCGGGTGGATCGAAGAGGTGGAGTTGTTGATGTAGCTGATCGACCCGGTCGGCGGCACCGCCTGTAGGTTGCGGTTATAAAGACCGTGCTTCATCACATCGGCCTTCAGCGCGGCCCAATCATCGCGGGTCGGCAGGTCCACACCGTCAAACAGCGCGGTGACCTTATCGCTTTCGGGCAGCCAGTCACGGGTGGTGTATTTGTCAAAGAATGTGCCCGAGGCATATTCGGACTCGGCAAAGCCTTTGAAGCTTTCGCCCCGTTCCTGTGCCAGATCGCAGGAGGTGCGGATCGCGTGATAGGCCACAGCGGCGAAGTAAACGGACGTGAATTCAATACCTTCCAGGCTGCCGTAATGCACACGTTCCCGCGCCAGATAGCCGTGCAGGTTCATCTGGCCCAAACCAATCGCGCGGCTTTCGTCATTGCCTTTGCGCACCGACGGCACCGAGTCGATGGCCGACATTTCCGCCACTGCGGTCAGCGCACGGATGGAGGTGCCCACGGTCTGGCCCAGATCCTTGCCGTCCATCGTCTTGGCGATGTTCAGGGAGCCGAGGTTGCAGGAAATATCCGTGCCCATCTCGCTGTAGCTCAGATCGTCATTGAAGCTTGAGGCGGTGTTCACCTGCAGGATTTCCGAACACAGGTTCGACATGTTGATCCGGCCCGCGATCGGGTTCATCCGGTTCACGGTGTCCTCAAACATCACGTAAGGGTAGCCGGATTCAAACTGGATCTCAGCAATGGTCTGGAAGAACTCACGCGCGTTGACCTTGGACTTGCGGATGCGCTTGTCCTCAACCATCTCATCATATTTCTCGGTGACCGAGATTTCCGAGAAGGGCACGCCATAGACCTTTTCCACGTCATGGGGCGAGAAGAGGTACATATCGGCGTTTTTCTTGGCCAGGTCAAAGGTGATATCGGGGATAACCACACCCAGTGATAGGGTTTTGATGCGGATCTTTTCATCCGCGTTTTCCCGCTTGGTGTCAAGGAAGCGCATAATGTCAGGGTGGTGCGCGTTCAGGTAAACCGCGCCGGCGCCCTGACGGGCCCCCAGCTGGTTGGCGTAAGAGAAGCTGTCTTCCAGCAGTTTCATCACCGGGATCACGCCCGAGGACTGGTTTTCAATGCCTTTGATCGGCGCGCCATGTTCGCGGATGTTGGTCAGCAGCAGCGCCACGCCACCGCCGCGTTTGCTGAGCTGCAGCGCCGAGTTGATGCCGCGGCCGATGCTTTCCATGTTGTCTTCCAGACGCAGCAGGAAGCAGGAGATCAGCTCGCCCCGCGACGCCTTGCCGGCATTCAGGAAGGTCGGGGTCGCAGGTTGGAAGCGGCCACCCATGATTTCCTTCATGAAGGACATAGCCAGCGCCTCATCCCCGCGGGCAAGACACAGCGCGGTCATCACCACACGGTCTTCATAACGCTCAAGGTAGCGCTGACCATCACGGGTCTTCAGCGTGTAGGAGGTGTAATATTTGAACGCGCCCAGGAAGGTGGGGAAGCGGAATTTCAGCGCATAGGCCTCATCCCAGATCTGGCGCATGAAGTTCTTGGAATACTGATCCAGAACGGCCTCTTCATAGTAGCCCTCCTTGACCAGATACCCCAGTTTTTCGTCCAGCGAATGGAAGAACACGGTGTTTTGGTTGACGTGCTGCAGGAAATACTGCCGCGCCGCCATCCGGTCCGCCTCAAAGCGAATATTGCCGTCCCCATCATAGAGGTTCAGCATCGCGTTCAAGGCGTGATAGTCCAAAGTGCTCAGATCGCTGTCGAGCATAGGTGGTCCCCCAGTTTTTCAAGCCCGGCACGGGTGCGGGCGATATCTGTCTCGGTGCCCGCCAGCTCAAAGGAGTAGAGCAGCGGAACGTTGCATTTTTCAGAGATGATGCGACCCGACAAAGCGTAGGTCGCACCAAAGTTGCGGTTGCCCGCACCGATCACCCCAACCAGACGTTCGCGGCGGCTGGCGTCATTCAGAAACCGGATCACCTGTTTTGGCACCGCCCCACGTCCCTGGCCATCGGCGTAGGTGGGGCAGATCAGCACAAAGGCGTCGGTCAGTTGGCTGTGATCGGGCAAAGGCGCATCGAGGCACTCAGCGATGCGCACGGCAGGCAGCCCTAGCCGTGTGACAAAGCGATGAGTGTTTCCCGATTTAGACGAGTAGTAGACAAGCGCCGGCAGTTGGCGGCTCATCTCCTCAGGCCAGTTGTGCGATCATGTCCGGGCGGAAACCAGACCAGTGGTTGCCATTGGCTTCGACAACCGGTGCCTGACGATAGCCCCATTCGGTGACGCGGCTCATGGCGCTGTCATCCTGGGTCAGATCGACCACATCATAGCTGATGCCTTTGGCATCCAAAGCACGGGTGGTGGCGGTGCATTGCACGCAAGCCGGTTTCGAATAAACGATGACGCTCATCTGGTCGCAGTCCCCTAAGTTTTTTGCCGAGGACGCCAAGACGTGTGAGCCGCCTTTGATACGCCCCCGAACCCTCCGTTCGTGGTCATTTTTCGGTCGCTTGCGGCAGGTCTCCTGACTATGTGGATCATGGCTAGGCTGTCCTTCCCGAAGGCGTTCCCTCAGTGGGTCTTCAGCGGTGCGATCCACTTACAGTTGCGGGGGCAGTGCTGGAATTCCACCAACTTCCCTCTTAGCCTCCGATCGGAATCGAAGGAACCGAAGCATCACTATATTGGGGCTGGTCGGGGGAGAGTGTCAACATATCGTGTCAGGTGACGTGGCCCACCGAAATCCGCTATTGACGCGTGGATCCGAATTAACCGTCGCCCGTTAAGTCTTAAGAACAAGATACTTTGCGCCCGAGGTGCAACCGCTGGATCATCATCGGGGGCGGCTGCACATCCCGAAGTCTGACAAAAATTCTTTCTGTAGATGCGCAGAAGCCACACATTCCAAAACCCATAAAAATGTACCCCGAAACGGCCCTCAATCGGGGCATTTCTGACAGCTTTGCACGGTAAATCCTTGTCGGGATTTAGAATTCGTTAACCAATCCCAAGCACCATCCCATCAGCACCGCACTTAAGCGGCTGGTGGTGGTCGGTTCGGGTCTTGGTCCGGGCAGATTCGTGCAGCGCCCGCCGCGCGCGGTGCCGGGGGGATCGCGGCACCCTGCAGCAGGGTTGGGACCGCGATCTGACGGTGGTGAAGTGATCTTGGGGACGAAGGGGGAAGATGCGGATCTTGATAGTACTCGAACCCTCAGGCGGTGGCAGCGGCCGTAACGCGCTGGATCTGGTAGAGGCCACGTTGGGCCGCGGTCATGACACCCATCTTGTCTATTCGGTCAAACGGATGGATCCGCTGTTTGCCAGGCGGCTCAGTGCGATTTGCCCAAGCCGCAAGCACCGGGTGGATATGGATCGCGCGCCGGGGCCACGTGATCTGTTCGCCTTGCGCAGATTGCGGCGGGTCCTACGGCGGCTTGGGCCATTTGACGTTATTCACGCCCATTCCAGCAAGGCCGGCGCCCTGACCCGGCTGTTGCCACCCAGATATGGCGCCAGAATTTACACCCCACATGCCTTTCGCACCATGGATCCCGCTTGCCGCGGTATCGCGCGAGAGGTGTTCGGTGGGGTTGAGGGTGCTCTGGCCCGCTGGGCGACAGATGCGCTGATCTGCGTATCCCCTGATGAAATGGCAGAGGCCCAGCGCCTGCGCGCGCCATTGGACAGGACCCATCTGGTGCCAAACGGTGTGCCAACCGCCAATCCCGCCGCCCCATTGAGCCGCGTAGACATGAACCTCAGCCCAACAGACATCGTCTTTGGCTTTGTCGGGCGGTTGAGCGCCCAGAAGGATCCGCTGGCCTTTGTGGAGGCCATCGCGAGGATCAAGGACCCGACACATATCCGCGCCATCATCGTCGGGGCGGGGGAGTTGGAGGCACAGCTGCAGCAACAAATCAACGCCATGGGGCTGGGCGAGGTCATACACTGCGTCGGCCAAGACGATGCGGCGCGGTATTACCCGCTGTTTGACGTCTTCGTGCTGACCAGCCGGTATGAATCCATGCCCTATGTGCTGATCGAAGCGGCTGAAGCCGGGCTGCCGATGATCGCAACCGATGTCAGCACCGCGGACAGTATCATTGCCGACGGGCAGAACGGCCTGATCGTGCCGCGCGCGGATCTGGCGACGGCCCTGCCTAAAGCGATGGAGGCCCTGATCCAGCCAGACCAACGCCGCGCGATGACCGCCCAGGCCATCCGACTGCGGGGGCGCTATTCGCTGGACAGGATGGTGGACCAAACCCTTGCCGTCTACCAGGCCGCGCTGGACGGGCAGGGTGGGTCTGCCGGGGCGGGCAGATGAGTGTGGCGGTTGACCCATCACTGCTTGAGGCCCGGCACGGATCACGCGCGGATTTTATGGTGGGGCTTGTCGGGCTTTTGATGCCCTATGTCATGATGGAGCCCGCACCGGTTGATGCGCTGCTGATCCTGTTGGCGGGGGCGGTATTGCTGACTTTCGCCCTGCCGCTTAGTGTCTGGCTGATCTTTGTGACCTACTTTGGCCTGTCGCAATTTGCGCTGCTCTGGGTCACGGGACAGCCCGCAACCACGCCGCAAGGCCTGCCGCTGCGCTATCTGGCGATTGAACTCTATCTGGCGCTGGCGATGATGGGGCTGTTTGCGCTGTTTTATTCGCAGCCCCGGCTGCTGCAGATCTGGCTCAGGGCCTATGTTTATGGCGCGATCCTGTCCTGTATGGCGCTGGCGCTGATCCTCCTCGCGGCGCCTGAGATGGATCTGATCTACCGCGATGAATTTCGCTTGCGCATTAAAGGCTTCTTCAAAGATCCAAATGTGCTGGGTACCTTCCTGATCTTTCCCGGCATCGTCCTGATCGTCACCCCGCGTGAGGTTGGGCTGCCGCGATGGGCGGGGCTGGTGGCAGGGGGGCTGATTGGCGTGATGATCTACCTGACCTATTCCCGCGCCGCGGCGGGTTTTTTCACATTGGGCCTCTTGGGCTATCTGGCACTGCGTCATCCCGGCGTCAGGCCATGGGTGGTGATCGCCGCCGTGCTTGGCGGGTTGATGATCCTGTGGGGCACGTCACAAACGGGCCTTGGCACGCAGGATCTATTTGCCGGGCGGCTGCGGCTGCAGGCTTATGACAATGAACGTTTTGCCGACATCTGGCTGGGCCTGCAGGTGGCGCTGCAACATCCCTTTGGCATCGGACCGGGCCATTTCGAAACCTATTTTGCCACGAACAACGTGCACAACCTGTTCATTGCCAAATGGACGGAGGCCGGATTTGGACCGGCGTTGATCTTTGTGGGTCTGGCCGTTGGCAGCACATGTGCCGCCCGGCGCGCTTATAAACGCAGCGCAGCGCCGTTGATCGGTGCACTCCATATCACCCTTGCGGTGCATCTCTTGGCGTCGATGTTCATATATTCTCACCACTGGCGCCATTACCTGTTCCTCTGCGTGGCGGCGTTTGTGGCGGATCGTCTGGCGGCTGAGGGGCGGTTTAACAGCCCGCTGTCAATGGGCACGCCAGATGATTGATCTGAAAAACAAGGTCATCTTTGTGCATATCCCGAAATGCGCCGGCACCTCGGTGGAGGAATACTTCATGCAGATCCGTGGTCTGGACCCGCGCAACCGGGCGGCCTTGGGGATCTTCAAAAACGACAAATCATCGGATCTGGAACGGGGCAATCAGCATTGCAGCCTGTCGATGATCGAACAACATTGGTTCGGCGGTGAAATCCCCGCGGATTTTCGGATCTTCACCATCGTGCGCGATCCCTATTCGCGGTTTTGGAGTGAATATTCCTACCGCCGCCTGCCGCCCCCGGATCGCTACCCGGTCTCCTCCACCTTGCCGCTGAGCCTGTTGATCCGCCTGACACGTAAACCGTTGGCGCGGCTGAAGGATCTGAACTGTCACATGCGGCCGCAATGGACCTATCTGCAGGGCAGGGCGCAGCACCGGCTGCGGATCCTGCGGTTTGAAACCCTGGCGCAGGAGTTTGCCCAGCTGAAACAGGACTGGGACCTGCCGGATCTGGCGCTGCCCAGATCCAATCAGAGCGGCGATCGCAGGCGCCAGCCCAATGCCGCCCAGCGCGCCAGGGGCACGGCGTTTGTGCGTTCCTACTACAGCGAGGACTTTCACCGGCTTGGCTATGATCCCAACGCCGCTGAGAAGGGTTAACAAGAGGTGAAGACTGCGGATGTAGCGGCAAGGCTTCCTCAACCTCTCTGCGGCAAAACAGGGCCTCTTCTGACTTGCCTCCGATATGCCAATGTAAGGAAATGACATGCCGCACGCCTTTTCTGATCGGGTTCCCAGCCTCAACGGTCCCGCCTTTGACGTCAGCACCGTGGTGCCTTCTGACGGCACCGATCTGGAATTTCCCGCCATCGCGCTGTTTGTGACCACCGGCGGTGATCTGTCGATCGTGACCGCGCTTGGCACCACCAGGACCATCACGGTGCCGGACCAGATGTTGCTGCCGGTTGCCGTGACGCGGGTGCGCGCCACAGACACCACGGCCAGCGGCATCATCGCCTTTGGGATTGGCACATGATGGGGTTTGGGTTTGCACTGGGGGATCTGGCCGCACATCGCCGACCAGGGGCGCAGGTTCAGGTAAACCACATTGCCTACTCCGAGGATTTTCAGGCCGGCTGGTGGAGTGATTATTGGGCCAAGCCCGCCTTCACCACCGGTATAGCGGATCCGCTTGGCGGAACGGCGGCGATGCGGTTCAACACATCCACCACCACGGCCTCGCCCAATGGGGTCAGTGGCGGCATCATCGCCTTTGGCGCACCGCCGCTGGCGGATTTCGATCAGGTCACTGTGTCCATCTGGGCGCGGGCGTCTCTGGGCTGTTCCGCGCATCTGGGGCTCAGCGATCAAAGCCTGTCGTCGATCGATCTGACGCCCACCTGGACGCGCTTCAGCCATACCGGCACCTATCGCACCTCAACCGGGTTGGGCGGGGTCGACAATCGGCTGTTCCAGTTCTTTGAAGATATCGGCGGCAACCCCAGCATTGAGGTTGATATTTTCGGCGCGCAGGCTGTGATCGGTGGGGTGATGGGGACCTATGTGGCGACGCCGTGACCCGTTACCTTTCAACGGGTTGTGGTCATGAGGGCCTTAGAAACCCGGATAAAACCCCAAACGGCGGCGGACCATCACGTAGCTGAAGATATTCTGCGTCGCGATCCCCAAGGCCGAGGCTATGGCGATCCCCAGGGCGCCGTAATGCGGCGCCAGCAGCAGGGTCGCCGTGACCGTCAGCCCCGCCGCCACCGTTTCCCCCAGGCGATAATCGCCTTCGCCGTCACACATCATCAGCAACTGCCCAACGGACCCGGTGCATACATTCACCAACTGCCCCAGCACATAGATCACCAGAACCGGACCGGCCTGGGCAAACTCCGCGCCATGCAGCCCCATGATCTGCTCCGCATAAAGGATCAGACCCGCCACCACAGGCACCCCAATCAGCGCCATGGCACGGGTGGAGCGTCTGGCGATCTGGCGCAGATGTTCCAGATCCCCGCGCGCAAAACTGCGGGCATATACGGGCGCCACCAGCAGATCCGTCACCAGCAGGATGAAGACCACCAGAACCGCAATGCGCTGCGCCGCCGCGGTGAAGGCGATCTCCTGGCTGGTCACAAACCGCCCACCCAGCAGAATGCCCGACCAGGTGACCGTCAGTGTCATCAGCATCGCCAGCCACAGGTTTGCCACGGCGCGCACCTCAGACACCTGCATCCGCAGTTGCCAGATGAACCGCGCGCCCGGTTGGCGCAGCCACAAAACCCCAAGGCCCAGCGCCGTCAGCGCCGTGGCCAGAAACAGGGTTTGGGCGATGTCCTCAGCCCCCAAAGGCTGGTCCAGCCAGAGGTGGCGCAGGCTGACCACCAAAAGCGCCAGCGACAGGTAGCCGAGGTTTTGCCCAACGACCGAAAGCCCCGGCTTGCGCAGGCCCTGAAAGGCAAATCCCAAGAGATTGGCGATGGCCAGCAGTGGCAGGCTCAGCGCGATCCAGCGCAGCACCGGGGCAAAATCCGGCGCGTTGAACAGGGCGGTGGCGATTTTCTCGGCCCAGAAAAATCCGATCAGGGCGGGGGCCACCGCGGCCAGGCTGCTCAACAGGATCGCCCGCGACACCCAGGTGTTTGCCATCGTGCCGATCCCCGCAGCGCCCACCTGTTTCACCAGCAGGGAGTCAAAGCCCAACCGCAAAGCGGCAGCGCCCACTGTCAGCACGGTCAAGCCAAACAGCACGGGGCCAGCGCCCTCCGCCCCCAGGAGGCGGGCGACCAAAACGGTGAACACCACCGAAATCGCGGATCCGGCCCCTTTGGAGGCGGCAGCAAGTAAAAGCTTTCTTAACATTTAGAATTTATCTTAACCGGTAAACAAAAGAAGCGGGTCGTCTGAAGCTGATTGTTCCTGCCACCTTGGGTGAGAAAAGTGATTTGGTAACAGATGTTTGGGTCTTCTTGCCCATGACGCCCGGCAATTGGCAGCGCGCCGCAGTTTTGGGCTGAAATTAGGTATCAATTTACAAACAATAGTGGAAAAAACGTGATGAAACCAGTCCTGCCAGATCCCCCGCTGCGCCCCGGAGCTACAGTTGTTTTTGGCGGTGCCGGCTTCATCGGCAGCCATTTTCTGCAGCGGCTTGCCAGCCGCGGGGACGGGCCCTTGGTCAGTGTGGATATCCGCGCGCCGCGGTACCCTGTGGCCGGGGTGCGTTACCTGACGGGGGATGTGCGGGACCTTACCCAGTTGCACTATGATGGGGCGATTGCCCGGATTGCCAATTTCGCCGCGGTGCACACAACGCCGGGGCATGATCCGTGGGAATATTATGACACCAATGTGCGCGGCGCGCTGGAGGTGACACGGTTTGCCCGCCGCCATTCTGTGCCGCAGATCCTGTTTACCAGCTCAATCTCTGTCTACGGGCCGGATGAGCGGCCGAAATCTGAGGTGAGTCCGCCAAATCCGCAGTCCGATTATGGAAAATCGAAACTGATGGCAGAACAAATCCATGACAGTTGGGCCGCAGAAAACGCGGCGCATCATCTGGTGACGGTGCGCCCCGCGGTGGTGTTTGGCTTGGGTGAGGGGGGTAATTTCACCCGTCTTTCCAGAGTGTTGGAGAAGGGCGTTTTTGTCTTTCCCGGGCGCCGCGATACGATCAAATCCTGCATCTACGTTGAGGATCTGATCGACTGGATCCTTAAGGCCGAGGCCTTGGATGCGCGCCGCACGTTGTTTAACGCCGCCTATACAAACCGCTATACAATTGAGGATATCGTCACGATGTTTCGCCGCGTGGCTTTCCCAAGGGTGCGGGTGTTTTCATTGCCAGCCCCGGTACTGCGCGCTGCGGCGCACTGCCTGCGACCGATCTCAGGGGCCGGGTTGGGCATCCATCCGGATCGGATTGACAAGCTGATGACCTCCACCAACATCCTGCCCACCTGGGCTGAGGCAGCGGGGCTGACAACACGGGATCGGCTGGAGGATGCGCTGCGTGATTGGCGCGCCAAGGGCAATGGTGCGTTTTTGTGAAGGCGTTGAAATATTGATAGTTTTCAGACCGAAACCCAGCTTTTTAAGGCGGATGAACGTCCACTCTGCTGCTTAAAACATAAGTCCCCTAATTTCTGACAAAAATGCTTGGTACGGTATTGAAATGTTATGACATAACATGCTAGGCGCGAATTCGCACACGATCAACGCAAAGGAATTCGCCGGTGTTTATCTCAAACCTCTCAAAACTTTCACTCATCGGTGCACTCAGCACCTTTGCTGCAGCCAGTGCCACAGCCGACACCCAGACCACCAAAGAAATGGTGATCGCAGCCCCCTTTGGCCCCAAAAGTTCCGTACCGGACCCACGCGCGCGCCAAAACGGATGGCTGAGCAACCGCGCTGGCGTGTCGGAAACCCTGATTGGCCTGGGCTATGACATGTCCATGCAGCCACGGCTGGCGGAAGCGTATGAAAACCTCTCGCCAACGCAGTGGAAGATCACCCTGCGCAAAGGGGTGCAGTTTCACGATGGATCGGTGATGACGGCCACAGACGTACGGGACTCCTTTGCCAAACTGGATGTTGAAGGCCACCCGGCCCACAACCCGCGCCTGTCAAAATTGCTGAACCTCAAATCGATCACCGTTAAGGATGACCACACCTTGGTGTTTGAAACCAAGACGCCGAACTCGGCCTTTTTGTGGTCCCTGACAGAGCCTTCGGCGGCGGTGATGAAAGATGGCTATGACGATCACCAGCTGATTGGCACCGGCCCCTTCGTGTTTGAAAAAGCCGTGACCGAGAAGACCTATGTGACCCGTGGCTTTGACGCCTATTGGGGCGGCGCGCCGAAACTGGATCGTCTGGTCATTGATGCGATCCCGGATGGGGCAGTGGCGGCGCTGGCGCTGAAATCAGGCGATGTGGATCTGGTGTCAAACTACCCCGAGGCTGATTTTGCCAAGCTGGAATTGGATGCGGTGGGCCAGCGGTTTGCAGCGGCAACCACGCGGTTATTCTTTTACCAGCCGCGGGTAGATGCCGGCCCGCTGTCCAATGATGTGCTGCGTCAGGCGGTCTCCCTGGGTTTGGATCGCGAAACCATCGTTGCGGCCTCGCTTGCCGGGGTGGGCGGTGATGTGGCGAACGCGCTGTTCCCGGCCAATATGACCTCCTGGGTCAACGCAGATCTTACGTTGCCCTATGACCCGGCTGGGGCGCAGGCGCTGCTGGACGGGGCGGGCATTGTTGACGGTGATGGCAACGGTATCCGTGAGTGGAACGGCGAAGATGTGGTGCTGAAGCTGCGCACCTATGAAGGCCGCGCCGCCCTGCGCCCGACCTTGGAAATCACCCAGGCCATGCTGCAGCAGATCGGCATCGGGGCTGAGATTTCGATAGGCGAATTTGGCGCCAACAATGATGCGCTGGCCGCCGGTGAAATTGACATGCACCTGCAGGCCTGGGGCACGGCGCCCCAGGGGGATCCGGACTATTTCCCCAGCACACTTGTGGCGACCGGGGCCAGCTATAACATTGCAGGCTACAGCAATCCGGAACTGGACGCGTTGCTGGAAGAGGGGCGCGCGCTGTTCAAAACAGAAGAGCGTCAGCCGATCTACGCAAAAGTGCAGGAGATTGTGAATGCAGATCTGCCGATCATTCCCCTGTTTCACAAAACCCAAGTGTCCGTCGGCAATGGCAAGGTGATCGGCTATCAGATCCACCCGGCCGAAACCTATCTGGCTTCGCCGGAGCTGGACCTTGCCAAGTGATCGCAGCGATTTACTGACTTTGACCGGTCTGTCCGCCCACATCGGTGGGCAGACCGTTTTGCAGGACATCGGGTTTTCGCTGGCGGCGGGCGAATGCATGGCGGTGGTCGGCGGGTCCGGTGCGGGGAAATCAACGCTGTTGCGACTGATCCTGGGGTTGCGCAAGCCCGCGGTGCCACAGTGCGGCCATCTGCGGTTTGCCGGCAGGGAACAGGCGCTGGCCACTGCATCCGCGGGCAAGCCTGACGGCATTGCCTATGTCCCGCAAAGCCCGGCCCACGGGTTTGATCCATTGCGGCGCTTGCGCTGGCAGTGGAAACAGCTGCAGCGTCTGCTGGGCGGGCAGGGCGACAGTGACGCGGTGATGCAGGCCCTTGGTCTGCCGCCGTTGCATCGGGCCTACCCCGGTCAATGGAGCCGCGGCATGCAACAACGGCTTTTGGTGGCCATGGCGCTGTTGGAACAGCCCAAACTGCTGATTTTGGATGAGCCGACCTCGGCGCTGGATCCGCTGATTGCGGCGCAGGTTTTGACTGAGGTGCACCGGGTGGCACAGGAGCGCAATATTGCGGTGATGATGGTCACTCATGATCTGGCCCTTGCCGCGCGGTTTGCGGATCAGATCGCCATTTTGAACAAGGGACGCCTGGTCGAATCCGGCCCAACCCAGCGCGTTCTGGCCGATCCCTGCTGCGCCTATGCGGCCGAACTGGTGGCCCATCGTCACTGGCAACGTGGATCCACACAGGAAACGGCAGCGGCATAGATCATGTTGGACGTCTCAAACCTTTCCGTGTCCGTGGCAGGCAAGACCCTGCTGCGGGATGTCTCCTTTTCTGTCGAGACCGGCGAAATGCTGTGTATCGTCGGCGAAAGCGGTGCGGGGAAATCCACCCTCCTCAAGGGGTTGATGGGGATGATGCCCTGCAGCTTTGACACGTTCCAGCATTGGCCAAAGGGCAGGTCCCATCGTCAGGACGATGCAGCTGTGCAGGGGCTGCCTGCCTGCCGCTGGGTGATGCAGGATCCGCTGGCGGCGCTGAACCCCAAGCGCCGTCTGGGGCAATCAATCTGCGAAAGCCTCTATGAACAACACCTGCCCGCAGCCGATCAGCGCAAGGCCGCATTGGCCGCTTTGGAGGCCGTAGACCTCTCCGCTGATTTCTACGACCGCCTGCCGAAAGAGGTGTCTCTGGGGCAAGCCCAACGCGCCTGTCTGGCGCGGGCGCTGATCGCGGAGCCGGCACTGATCATCTTTGATGAGCCGCTCAGCGCCTTGGATGCATTGGTGCAAAAGAAGATCGCGCTGAGGATGGATCAGCTACGCCGTGAAAAGACCATCACCTATATCGTTGTCACCCATGACCTTGGCTTTGCCGCGGCCTATGCCGATCACGTGCTGCTGTTGCAAAACGGGCGGATGAACACCCTGCAGCGCAGGGAAGATTTCTTTGCCAATCCGGCAACTCCTTACGCAAATCAGCTGGTGAATGCAGCCCAGACCCTTGGGGCGCTGGATCAGATGGAGGCTGCGCGATGAACGCATTTCTGACGCGGTTGGGCGGGCTGTTGGCCGTTCTTTTCGGCACCAGTTTCATCACCTTTGCGGTGACCTATTTTGCCCCCGGCGACAAAGCCCTGTCGATTGCACAGGCGCGCTATCCCGGTGAAATGGGCTTTGACAGCGCGGTGCTGGACGGGATCCGGGCCGAGTTTCATCTGGACCGGCCCTTCCTGTCGCAATACCTGCATTGGCTGGCGGATTTCGTGACCGGGGATTTCGGCCGGTCCTACAGTTCGCAGTCAAAGGTCTGGGATGTCTTTACCGGTAATCTGGCTGAAACCATTACGCTGGCCTTCACAGCCCTGACGCTGGGGTTAACCGCCGCCTTTCTATTGGCGGGGCTTGCGGTTTGGAAACAGGGCTCCCTCTTGGACAGGTTTGCCATCCTTTTGGCCTCAGTCGGGGCGGCCATTCCCAGTTTCTGGCTGTCGATCCTGTTGATCATGCTGTTTGCCGCCCACCTTGGCTGGTTGCCAGCCTATGGAACAGGCACCGTGGCAAATCTGGTGCTGCCCGCGGTGACGCTGGCGTTCTGGGTGATGTCCTCCCAAACCCGGCTGCTGCGCAGTTTCCTTCTGGAGGCCTACGCGCAACCCTTTGTGGAGACGCTGCGCCTGCGCGGTGTCTCGGAGCGCGAGATCTTCTTTTCCCACGTATTGCGCCACGCAATGCCGCCAGCGCTGACGATGATCGGGCTGGATCTGGCGGGGCTGATAGAAGGCGCGGTTGTGGTTGAGATCATCTTTGCCCGTTCCGGTCTGGGATCGCTGTTGGCCGGTTCGGTACTGGCGCGGGATCTGCCGGTAGTCGTTTTCCTGGTGATGTTTTTTGCGCTGACCTACGTGCTGATCAACACGCTGATCGATCTGCTGCAGATCGTGATGGACCCCCGACAGCGCGCAGCAGAAAGGGCTGAGGCATGAGTATGATCCTGACAGGCACCAAAATGCGCCTCCCCGCAAAACCATCAGCGACGCTATGGGCGCTGATGGCGGTGGTTCTGGTCGTCATCGCTGCGTTCCTGAGCACCCCCTATGATCCCACCAAAGCGGATTTTCTGAACCGGCTTGCACCGCCAAGCCCGCAGCATTGGTTCGGCACCGACCATCTGGGCCGCGACATTGCCACCCGGGTGCTTTACGGCAGCTTCTGGTCCCTGGGCCTGTCGCTCTGCGTGGTCAGCATTGGGGCTGTTATCGGCACAATTGTGGGGCTGATTGCCGCGCAACGGGGGCGGTGGGCCGATATGCTGCTGATGCGGGTCACCGACAGTTTCTTTGCCTTCCCCGAGCTGATTGCCGCCGTCACCATCGCCGGGCTTTTCGGGCCCAGCACGATGAATTTGGTGCTGGCGCTGATCGTGGTCAGCTGGATGAAATTCGCCCGCCTTGTGCGCAGCCTTGCGGTCGCTGTGGTGCAGCAGGACTATGTGTTGCAGGCGCGGCTGAACGGGCTGCCGGCGCATCTGGTTCTGTGGCGCCATATCCTGCCCAATGTGCTGCCGGGGGTGTTTGTGTTGTGGACCAACAGCTGGTCACGCACCATTCTGGCGATTTCAGGGCTGAGTTTTCTGGGATTTGGCGTGCAGCCGCCCAATGCCGAATGGGGGGCGATGTTGCTGGATGGTAAGGCCTATCTGCACACCGCACCGCACATTATGATTTTTCCCGGGCTTGCGGTTTTGATCGCAGTCCTCATCATCAACCTGACCGGTGACCGTTTGCGGGATCGGCTGGCTGATGAATTTTGATTAAGATTGGATTGACCTTGGACACCACTGGTATTTTCCTGCGCATTGGCGCGACGTTTTTCTTCACCCTGATGGTCATTCTGATTAAGTTTCTGGCCGAGGCTGTGCCTGTCGGGCAGGTGGTGTTTTTCCGCAGCGCCGTGGCTTTGGTGCCGCTGGTTCTGTTCCTGATGTGGACCAAGGATTTCCCCAGCGGGCTTCGCAGCAAGCGGCCGATGGGCCATGTGATGCGGTGCCTGATGGGCTGTGCGGCGATGTTTGCCTCTTTTGCGTCGCTGAAATACCTGCCGCTGGCCCATGCCTCAATCCTTGGCTATCTGGCGCCGATGCTGGCCGTGGTGCTGGCGCGGTTTATCCTGGGCGAAAATGTCAGCCCGATCAGATGGTTTGCGGTCGTGCTCAGCTTCCTGGGGATGCTGGTTCTGGTGCTGCCGAAAGCAACCGGCGCAACGGTGGATCAATCCTATATGATCGGCCTGGCGCTGGCGCTGGTGATGGCGGTCTTCACCGCCGGGGCCAAGATCCAGATCCGCTCGCTCGCTTTGACGGAAAACGCGGGCGCGATTGCCTTCTACTTTGCCCTGACCTGTGCGCTGGCGGGCTTGCTGACCGCCGGGCTGGGCTGGGTGCAGCCAAATCCCATGCAATGGCTGCTGCTGATCGGATCGGGGCTGACGGGGGGGATCGCCCATATCATGATGACGCTGGCCTTGCAGAAGTCCGAGGTTTCCAAACTGGCGCCGTTTGAATACCTGTCGCTAATCTTTGCGGTGATCGCGGATTACACGCTGTTCAACGTGGTGCCGGGGCTGGCTTTTGTGGGCGCGACGGCGTTGATCCTGGCGGCGATGTGGCTTGTGACGTTCAAAGATCAGCTGCCACAAGGGGCGAAAGCCAGCTGACGAATGTTAAGCGGCCTCACCCCCAAGGGGGCGGCGTCAAATATGCGGTCAGCGCGTCCAGCGCGCGCTGCACCCGTGCGGTTCTGAGCGTGCGCGGGTTGAGCAGGGCAATGATATCAGCGTCGGGCATTTTGTAGGGGGGCAACACCTGCTGTAACCGCCCGTCTTGCAACTCTGTCGCCACGTTCCATTCAGACCGTTGAACAATGCCCAGCCCGGCAAGGGCCCAGGATTTGATGACCTCCCCGTCATTGCTGGAAAAAGCAGGGTTGATGCGGGTGGTGTGGCGCTGACCGTCTGGCCCCAGAAACCCCCACATCGTCATATCAGCCTGATCTTCGCGGATCACGCCGCAGGCGTGGTGTTTCAGATCCTCCGGCGTTTGTGGCCTGCCGCTGCGGTCCAGATAGTCTGGTGAGGCCAGCAGGAAACGCCGGTTCGGGGCCAGTTTTTTGCTTGTCAGAGAAGAGTTTGGCAATTGACCGATGTGGATGATCAGATCCCAGTTGTCCTGCCGCGAGGCGCCAAACGGATCGTCGGACAGCAGCAGATCCGGGGTGATCCCGGGATGATCTGCGATCAGCCGGGCGATGGCCGGGGCAATATGCAGTCGGCCAAACCCGAAAGGCGCAATCACCCGCAGCGGGCCGCTGATGTCTTGCCGCTGCGCCTGTAGATCCTCATGCAACAGCGCCAGATCCTGCAACAGCCCATCCGCCCGGCGCAACAAAGCCTCACCATCAGCGGTCAGCACAAGTGGGCCGCGCCCACGTTCCAGCAACCGCAGGCCCAGGCGCTGCTCCAGCAGGGACAGGCGTTGCGACACGGCGGGGGGGCTGACATTCAGCATCCGGGCCGCCGCAGCCAGGGACGGCGCGCGCGCCAAGACGGCGAAGAAACGTAGATCTGGAGACTCAATCATTAAGCTGAAGTTAATGTTGCAGTTCATAATTGTTAATGTGCAGTTTCGCCGCGCTGAGCGATAGTGGCCCCAAACAGTGAGGAGAATTGCGCGATGACAGTGCAGGACCAGCGGCTGGCAGAGGTGCAAACGCCGGCGCTTTTATTGGATGAGGCCAAAATGACCCGCAACATTGACCGCCTGGCGGCGCATGTTGGAGGAAAGGGCGTGATGCTGCGGCCGCATTTGAAGACGGCGAAATCCACCGATGTGGCGCGTCGGGTTTTGACCGATGGGACGGGGCCGGCGACGGTCTCCACCCTGGCGGAGGCCGAGGTGTTTGCTGAAATGGGCGTCAGGGACATCATCTATGCCGTCGGGATCACCCCGGACAAGCTGGGCCGGGTGGCTGCTCTGCGCGACAAGGGCTGTGATCTGTCTGTCCTGCTGGACAGCGTGGCGCAAGCGCAGGCGGTGGCCGAGGCTTCAGCCCGATTGGGGCAGGCGATCCCGGCCTTGATTGAACTGGACTGTGACGGCCATCGCAGCGGTGTGGCACCGGGGGATCCGGTGCTGGTCGAGATCGGTCGCATACTGCACGAAGGCGCGGCTGAGCTGCGCGGGGTTCTGACCCATGCCGGCGAAAGCTATGAGATGACGGGTCGCGACGTCCATCGCGCCCTGGCCGAGGTGGAGCGCGCCGCCGCCGTTGGTGCGGCGGAAACCCTGCGCGCGGCAGGCTTGCCCTGTCCGGTGGTCAGCATCGGCTCCACCCCCACCGCCCATGCGATTGAGGATTTGACCGGCGTGACCGAGGTGCGCGCCGGGGTCTATGTGTTCTTTGATCTGGTGCAGGCCGGGATTGGGGCCTGTCAGCAGGATGATATTGCCCTTTCCGTCCTGACAACGGTGATCGGGCATCAGCAGCAGAAAGGCTGGGTGATCACAGATGCCGGCTGGATGGCGATGTCACGTGATCGCGGCACCGCTGCGCACGCGGTGGATCAGGGTTACGGTGTGGTCTGCGATGAGGCGGGGCAGCCGATCCCGGGGCTCACCGTGATCAAGGCCAATCAGGAACACGGCATCATTGCCGCCCGGGAGGGCTATGAGGGTGAGGTGCCTGATCTGCCGCTTGGCACACGGTTGCGGATCCTGCCGAACCACGCCTGTGCCACCGCCGCGCAATATGGCGCTTATCACGTTATCCCGTCCGCACCCGGTGCGCCGCTTTTGACCTGGCCCCGGTTTGGCGGCTGGTAGGAGATCTGAAATGCAATATGTTTCCGAAGAGGTCTCGGCCCGGTTGGCCTCACATGAACTGGCTTATGACGCGGTGAAAAAGGCCCTGATCGCCGCCAGTGAAAGTGCTGCGATTTTCCCGGTGGTTCTGGGCCATGGCAGTGATCCGTCAAACACCTATGCGGTGAAATCCTCAGCCGTAGCAGATCTGGCCGGGCTGAAGGTTGGATCCTTCTGGCCGGGCAATGAGGCCCGCGGGGAGCCGCGGCATAACTCCTTGATCCTGCTGTTTGATCAGACTTGCGGCCGTATCGGTGCGGCGGTGGAGGCGGGTAAGCTGAACGCCTATCGCACCGCCGCTGCAAATGCCGTGGCTGCGCAGCAACTGGCGCGGCAGGATGCCAAAACACTGGCGATTTTTGGCGCTGGTCATCAGGCGGAATATGAGGTGCGGGCGCTGGCACGGGTTCGCGATCTGCAAAAGGTTCTGGTGGTGACGCGCAACACGGGTAAAGGCCAGAAGTTTGTCGCAGACCTGCAGGCAGAGGGGATCAACGCCGAGCTGGCGGAGGCCGAGGCAGCCTGCCGCGCGGCCGATATCATCGTCACCGTCACCCCCGCCCGGGCGCCCCTGTTTCAGGCCGATTGGGTGCAGCCGGGGACCCATGTGGCCTCCATGGGATCAGACTCAACCGGAAAACAAGAACTGCCGCCAGAGCTGTTTGAACGGGCGCGGCTGTTTTGTGATCTGCCGGCGCAGTCCCGGGTGATTGGCGAGTTTCAACATGCCACAGAGGGCGCGGATCTGACCGCGATCGGCGATGTTTTGTCGGGCCGCGCTGAGGGGCGCACATCGGCGCAGCAGATCACGGTTTTTGACAGCTCTGGCCTGTCGGTTCAGGACCTTTATGTAGCGCAGGCGATCCTGGCGCTTGTCGCGGACGGCTAGGCAGCCCCCCATGGTGGCGGGCGGGCGTTCGGTCTGCCGCCTAGACGAAGGTATCCTGAATGTGCGCGGCGGTTTCGCGCAGGGCGGCCTCGATCACCGGGCGCTGGCTCTCAAACCGGGAGGAGGGCACAGGCACCGAAATCGCGTGCAGCCCGCCGCCCCAGTCGGTGAAGCAGAAACCGATCGCTGAAACGCCGCCTGAGTGTTCATCAAGGTCATAGGCCAGGCCGTCACTGCGGATCTGGGCCAGTTCCGCAAGGAAGGTGTTCAGGTCGGACTGCACGCCGTTTCTGTCCCATTCATTGCGGATCAGTTTGATCGCTTCCTCGGCAGGTAGATGCGCCAGGCAGGCTTTGCCATTGGCGGTGGTTGTCAGCGGAAAAACCTCCCCCACCTTGGAAACGGTGGTCAGCCGGTGGGTGCCGGGGACCTGATCCAGAAACACCATACCGATGCCGCGCATCACCGCCAGATCGGTGGTTTCCCCGGTTTTTTGTGTCAGCTCGGTCAGCAGCAGGCGGCAGTGCTCCACGATATTGTAGGGCTCATTGCCGGCAAGCGCGCCCAGTTCCGGGCCCAATCGCAGGCCGCCACCGTTCACATCGCTGATCACGAACTTTTCTTCTGCCAGCGCGCTTGTGATTCTTTGTACCGTAGAGCGGGGCAAACCGACCCGTTCTGCGATCTGTCCCAGGCTCATCCCGGATTGGGCGTTCTTCAAAACCCGCAGAATCGCAGCGGCCCGCGTGATGACCTGAATGCCTGCCTTTTCGTTTTTAGGCTGTTTTTCAGTCATTTGATTGGAACCCGTTCGTTGTGTTTCCGTGGTGCCCCTGACCATAGACCAGAAAAAAGTGTTTCGCAATACGGTACGCTTAACCCATATCGTGAGTTTTGCTGTTGACCGCATTGTGGTGCATATGCATCATCATGCGGGACAGGTGGAGGAGCCACCCTGACATTTTGGACGTGACTAACGCCGGATTCCGGCGAACAGAGGAGATGTGCCTGATGGTCGAAATCCGCGGCATTGAGTTCCAGGGGAACACTGACAACGACATGGGGCTGGAGTTTTACAACCTCAGCCATCGCTTTGGGTTTCAGAACCCGAACTGGCCCTATTTTCAGGATACGAAAATCGAACGTATCCACTATATGGCCAAATCTGGCGTGCTGAGCCAGCGCATCACCACCACGATGCATGCCACCACCCATATCGACGCGCCGGCCCATGTGGTTGCGGGCACGCCCTTCATCGATGAGGTGCCGCTGCCGCATTTCTTTGGCACCGGCATCGTGGTGTCGCTGCCCAAAAAGAAATGGGAGCCGATCACCGGTGAAGATTTGGAAAAAGCCTGCGGTCACGCGATCCGCCCCGGCGATGTGCTGATCATCAACACCGGCTGGCACAAGGAATATGAGGATGGCGACTACTTCGCCTATTGCCCCGGTTTCGTGCCCTCCGCCGCCGAATGGATGGTGGAAAAAGGGGTGAAGGTCGTGGGTCATGACACCCAGGCCAATGACCACCCGCTGGCCACCGCCATTGGCCCGCAGCGCAATGGCCCGCTGCTGCCGCATCTGGAAGAAGAATATAAGGAATGGTCCGGCGGCCGCGATTGGAAGGATGACTTCCCCGAGTGGGAGCCGTGCCACAACATTCTGTTTAAAAACGGCATTCTCGGGATTGAGAATGTGGGTGGCGATCTGGATGCGGTCACCGGCAAACGCTGCACCTTTGCTTTCTTCCCGTGGAATTGGGATCGCGGTGACGGCTGCATCATCCGGCTGGTGGCCATGATCGACAAAGGTCAGGGCTACCGCATTGAGGCGGGTGAGGCGTTCTGATCCGCCATCACCCCTGTGGCCCGCATCACGGTGCGGGCCAAAATCCCCCAATCCTGAGGTCCGTGCCATGCACCTAAAACGTTTTACCGACGCAACCCCCTATGAGGCGCCAAACCACTTTGGCTGTTTCGGGTTGCGGCTGCAGGGGTTTGAACCCGGCGGCCCCACCAATCAATGGGTTGGGTTCAGCCAGTTCCTGCCGGGCGGCGGTGCGGGGCCGGACAGCACACCGTTTGAAAAGGTCTACGTCCTGCTGGAGGGCGAAATGACCGTCATCGTGGACGAAGAAGAGACCGTGCTGACCCCACTGGACAGCTGCACCATCGCCCCGGGCGAAGTGCGCACGCTGATTAACAAATCAAACCTGACCGCAAAGATGCTGGTCGTCATTCCCTATCCGCCGGAGGCTTGAACATGACTGCAATGGCGAACCCCCTCGCAATGTTTGATGTGAAAGGGCAGGTGGCCCTGATCACGGGGGCCTCTGGCGCCTTTGGCATGGTGGCCGCGCGCATTCTGGCCGGTGCCGGCTGTAAACTGGTGCTGGCCGCGGGCAATGCGGATGCGTTGCAGGACATTGCTGAGGAATGTCAGGGCATGGGGGCTGAGGTTCTGGCGCTCAACACCCGGCCGTCAGATGATGCGGCCTGCCAGTCCCTGATTGATGAGGCGGTCGCCTGTTTTGGTCAGCTGGACATTCTGGTGGTGGCCTCGGGCATGAACAAGGTGGCGCTGATCAACGACATGGCGCCGGAAACCTTCACTGATGTGATGGATGCAAATGTCACCCAAAGCTGGCTGTTGGCCCGAGCTGCGGCAGGTCAGATGAAGGCACAGGGGCAGGGCGGCAAGATCGTTCTGGTCTCCTCAGCCCGCGGGTTGCTGGGCCATCCGGCGGGCTACACCGCCTATTGCGCTTCAAAGGCGGCGGTGGATGGCATCACCAAATCGCTTGGCTGCGAATTGGGGCCGACCGGGATCACCGTAAATGCCATTGCCCCCACAGTGTTTAGATCCCCGCTGACGGCCTGGATGTTTGAAGACAGTGAAGAGGCCACAAAGGTGCGCAACGGTTTCCTGACGCGCGTGCCCAAGGGCCGCTTGGGTGAGCCTGAGGATCTGGCGGGGCCGCTGTTGTTCCTCGCTTCCAAGGCATCTGATTTTTACACTGGGCATATCCTCTATGCCGACGGCGGTTATACGGCGGGGTGAGCGTTGATGGCTAAGACAAAGAATATCGCCGTCATTGGCGCCGGCCTGATGGGCCACGGCATTGCGCTGACCCTGGCGCGGGCCGGGCATCTGGTGACGGTCACCGATCCCATGGCTGAGGCGCGCGATGCCTTGCCTGCACGGGTGCGCGCCAGCATGGCGGCGATGGGCTGCGCTGAGGCTGAGATTTCTGAAACCCTGACCCGGATCGCGGTGGCGGACAGCACAGCAACTGCGGTTGGTGCGGCAGATCTGGTGTTTGAAGCGGCGCCGGAAAAGATGGCGCTGAAACAGGCCATTTTTGCTGAGGTGGAGGCCCACGCGCCAGAAGGCTGCATTTTGGCCTCCAACACCTCGGTCATGCCGATCACGGAAATCATGTCCGGCCTCAAACATAAGGACCGGGCCTTGGGCACCCATTGGTGGAACCCGCCGCATATGATCCCGTTGGTTGAGGTGGTCAAAACCCAATGGACACGGGCCGATCTGGCGCAGGAGGTCTTTGACCTCCTGGCGGCGGCGGGCAAGACACCGGTGATGGTGGCCAAGGATGTGCCCGGGTTCATCGGCAACCGTTTGCAACATGCACTGTGGCGCGAGGCGATCAGCCTGGTGGAAAACGGGATCTGTGATGCTGCAGCGGTCGATACCGTTGTGAAATCTAGCTTCGGCCGGCGTCTGGCCGTGTTGGGGCCGCTGGAAAATGCAGACCTCGTGGGCACCGACCTGACGCTCGATATCCATCAGAACGTTCTGCATGACATTGAGGCCCGCCAAGGCCCATCCCCCTATCTGGAACAGCTGTTTAACGCCGGGCAGCTGGGCATGAAATCGGGCCAGGGCTTTCGTCACTGGACCGCAGAAGAGGCCGACGCCGTGCGCCTGACGGTCGCCAATCATCTCAAGGAACTCGAGGGAATTCTGGAGCAAAGCAACTGAAGTTTAAGCGTTGTCAGCGGGGAGGCTGGCAAAAGGAGGACGATATGACCAAGACACTGAAACACCTGCCGCGCCGTCGGTTTTTACAAGCGGGCGCCGCCGCATTCGCCGCCCCTGCGCTGCTGAAAAGCACCCGTGCCTATGCCGCAACACCGACCCTGCGCATCGGCCATGTCAGCCCGCGCACCGGGCCGCTGGCCGGTTTTGCCGAAGCGGATGATTATGTGCTGAAAGGCATCGAACAGGCCTTTGCTGCCGGTTTGGAAAACAACGGCAAGTCCTGGAATGTTGAGATCATTTCAAAAGATAGCCAATCCAATCCAAACCGCGCCGCTGAGGTGGCCGCAGACCTGATCCTGGGCGAAGAGGTAGACATTATCGTTGCCGCCTCGACCCCGGATACAGTGAACCCGGTGGCCGATCAGGCTGAGGTGAATGAGGTGCCCTGCATCACCACAGATTGCCCCTGGCAGCCCTATTTTTTCGGGCGCAACGGGGTTCCGGGTGAGGGCTTCCAGTCAACCTACCACTTCTTCTGGGGGCTGGAGGATGTGATCTATTCCTTCCTTGAGCTGTGGGATGCGTCCGGGGCCAATTCGGTTGTGGGCGGGCTGTTCCCCAATGACGCCGATGGCAACGCCTGGGGCCATCCGGAACTGGGGTTGCCGAAACCTTTGGGGATTTCCGGCTATGATCTGATTGATCCCGGCCGCTATCAGCCGCTGTCGGATGATTTCAGCAATTACATCTCTGCCTTCAAAGAGGCCGGCTGTGAGATTGTCACCGGCAATATGATCCCGCCGGATTTTGCCACCTTCTGGGCGCAGGCCGCGCAGCAGGGGTTCCGCCCCAAGGTGGTCACCATCGGCAAGGCGCTGTTGTTCCCCTCCTTCATCGAAAGCCTCGGCGATCGTGGTGACGGGTTGACGTCTGAGGTCTGGTGGACTCCGAACCATCCGTTCTCCTCTTCCCTAAACGGGGCCTCCGCACGCCAGCTTGCTGAGGGCTACACCGCCGAAACCGGCCGTCCCTGGACCCAGCCGATTGGCTTCAAGCACGCGCTGTTTGAAGTGGCCGCGGACGTCATTCGCCGGGCTGAGGATCTGGAAGATCCCGAAGCGATTGTTGCGGCCATTGCGGCCACGCAGATGTCGACGATTGTCGGCAAGGTCGACTGGTCGGATGGTCCGATGAACAACGTGACCAAAACCCCATTGGCGGCCGGCCAGTGGCAGAAAACCGGTGACACGTTCAATCTGGAAGTGGTGGCAAGCTACGGCATCCAGGGGATCGAACAAACCGCAGACCTGAAACTGCTGTCCTGAACATACAGCGGCGCCAGCAATGGCGCCGCCCCGGGAAAGAGAGTGCCATGACCACATTGTTAAAGCTGGATCGCCTGAACAAAGCCTTCGGGGCGGTGAAGGTTGCCGATCAGCAGAGTTTTGAAGTGAAAGAGAATGAGGCGGTTGGGATCATTGGCCCCAATGGGGCTGGCAAGACCTCATTGTTTAACCTGATCACCGGCACGATGGCGGCAAATTCAGGCACGATTGAGTTTAACCAACGTGATGTCACAGGCTGGTCTGCCGCGCGGCGCTCCCACGCCGGGATTGCGCGCAGCTTTCAGGTGCCGCAGCCGTTTTCCGGGCTGACGGTCTATGAAAATGCCATGGTGGCCGCAACGCAGGCGGCAGGCCTGAATGGGCGTCAGGCGGCGCGCCATTGTCTGGAGGTTCTGGACCAAACCGAGCTGTTGGGCAAAGCCAATATCGAGGCTGGCGGGCTTACGCTGCTGGATCGCAAACGGCTGGAACTGACCCGCGCGCTTTGTGCAAAACCCAAGCTGTTGTTGCTGGATGAGATCGCCGGCGGGCTGACCGAGAATGAGTGTCAGTCGCTGGTGCAGACCATCAAGGATATTCACGCCTCAGGCGTCACGATCATCTGGATCGAACATGTGGTCCACGCCCTGATGGCGGTGGTCGAACGGCTGATCGTCATCGATTTCGGCAAGAAGATCGCCGAGGGCGAGCCCCAAGCCATCATGAACAGCTCCGAGGTTAAGGAAATCTATCTGGGGATCGAAGCTGATGCCTGAACCCATCCTGAAAACCCATAACCTTGCGGCCCACTACGGGGACTTTCAGGCCCTCTACGGTCTGGATCTGGAAATCCATCAGGGTGAGGTACTGGCGATCATCGGCTCCAACGGGGCGGGCAAGACCACTTTGATGCGCTCCCTCACCGGGTTGATCCGAAACGCGCCGGGGCAGATCAGCTATAACGGTCAGGATATCAGCACCTTGCGGGCCGATCAGGTGGCCAGCCTAGGCCTTGCCATGGTGCCCGAGGGGCGGCAGCTGTTTCCTTCCCTTTCGGTCAAGGAAAACCTGATGATCGGCGCGCAGGTGGGGCGCAAGGGTCCGTGGGATCTGGCAGCCGTCTATCGCCTGTTCCCCATCCTGAATGAGCGTAAGGACCAGCCCTCAACCTCCCTTTCGGGGGGGCAGCAACAGATGGTGGCGATTGGGCGGGCTTTGATGGCCAATCCCGATCTGATCCTGTTTGACGAAATCAGTCTGGGCCTGGCGCCGATCATCATCAAAGACATCTATGACGCCCTGCCGGGCATCATTGGCGAGGGCATGAGCGCAGTCATCGTGGAGCAGGACATCGCCAAAGCGCTGTCTGTCTCCAGCCGCCTCTACTGTCTGCAAGAGGGACGCATTTCACTGGAAGGCGCCTCTGACACTGTTTCGCGCGATGAGATTTCGCGCGCCTATTTCGGGATCAAATAAATGGATTGGGTGAATGCAATTGTGCAGGGCACGCTGCTGGGGGGGCTTTACGCCCTGTTTGCAGCGGGGCTGTCGTTGATTTTCGGGGTGATGCGGCTGGTCAATATCGCTCATGGCGATCTGATTGTGCTGGGTGCCTATCTGGGGCTGACGGTCACCGCGGCCACGGGTCTGCATCCGCTGCTGGCGCTCTTGCTGGTGGTGCCGACAATGGCGGCGATTGGCTATGTGCTGCAGCGTGGACTGCTGAACCAAACCCTTGGCGATGATCTGCTGCCGCCGCTCTTGGTGACCTTCGGCCTGTCGGTGATCCTGCAAAACACCCTGCTGGAGGTCTATTCCGCCGACCCGCAGAAGATCAGCGCGGGCGCTTTGGAAACGGCCAGTGTGCAACTGGGCGGCCTGTCCCTTGGGGTGCTGCCGCTTTTTACCTTTGGGTTGGCCATCGCGGTCATCTGGGGGCTGCAATGGATGTTTTACCGCACCGCCATGGGGCGCGCGTTCCGGGCGGTGTCTGACAATCAGGACATTGCGCAGCTGATGGGGCTGAACCGCCGTCACGTCTTTGGGCTTGCCATGGCATTGGCGCTGGGGGTCACGGCGATTGCGGGGATCCTTTTGGGCATCCGCACCAGTTTTGATCCCGCCATCGGCGGTGGGCGGCTGATCTTTGGCTTTGAGGCCGTGATCATCGGCGGCCTTGGCAACCTCTGGGGCACTTTGGCGGGCGGCGTCATTCTGGGCGTGGCCCAGACCGTCGGCGCCAAGATCGATCCCGGCTGGCAGATCCTGTCAGGTCACCTTGCCTTCCTTCTTATTCTTGCCATCCGCCCCAACGGCCTGTTCCCGAGGATTTCCGCATGAGCCTGCAGGACTATTCCGTCACCCGTTCCTCACCCGCTGCCCGGATTGCGGCGCTTTGCGCCCTTGTTGGTCTGGCGCTGCTGATCGCCGCCCCATGGTGGGCCGGCCGCGCTGACCTGCGCTTGATGGGGGAGCTGTTTCTCTATCTCTCGCTGGCCTCACTCTGGAACCTGATGGCAGGCTACGCCGGTTTGGTTTCGGTGGGCCAGCAGGCCTTCGTTGGCTTTGGCGGCTATATGCTCTTCGCGCTGACGATGTTTGCCGGGCTGCATCCCCTGGCCGCGATTGCGCTGGCGGGTGTGCTGGGGGCGCTGGTTTCTGTCCCAGTGGCGGTTTTGATCTTCCGCCTGCGCGGCGCCTATTTCGCCATCGGCACCTGGGTCATTGCGGAGGTGTTCCGCCTGGGCTTTGCACAGGTTTCAGCGCTTGGCGGTGGATCGGGATCCTCGCTGCCGGTTGCCATCGTCAAATCGCTGGCCTCCAAACGGGCCATGCGCGAGGCGCTGAGCTACTGGCTGGCGCTTGGGGCGGCGGTTCTGGTGATCGCAACGATCTACCTGTTCCTGCGCTCGCGCAAAGGGCTGGCCCTGACCGCGATCCGTGACAATGAACTGGCCGCGGGCAGTCTGGGCATCGACATCTGGCGCACCAAATTCACCGTCTATGTGGTGACCTCGGCCATGACGGCGATGATCGGCGCGCTGATTTTCCTGCAAAAGCTTAGGATCTCGCCCGATGCGGCCTTCAGCGTGAATGACTGGACCGCCTTTGTGATCTTCATCGTGGTGATCGGCGGCATCGGCACCATCGAAGGCCCGATCATCGGCACGCTGCTGTTCTTTGCGCTGCGCGAAACGCTGGCCGATCTTGGCACCACCTATCTGATCGTGCTGGGCGCCGTGGCGATTGTCATGATGCTGAAAGCCCCGAAAGGCGTCTGGGGTCTGATCCGGACGCGGTTCGATCTGCAGCTCTTCCCCCTAGGATATCGCGTGGTGAAACGCGCTGAACACAAAGGACAAAACGACTAATGGCACGTCAAAAGAAAACCATCATAACCTGCGCGGTCACCGGGGCCATTCACACGCCAACCATGTCGGATGCGCTGCCCTACAGCTATGATGACATTGCCCAGCAGGCCGTTGATGCGGCCGAGGCTGGTGCATCCATCCTGCACCTGCACGCCCGTAATCCTGAAACCGGGGCGCCCTCGGTGGATCCCAAGGATTTCGCGCCGTTTCTGCCGCGCATCAAACAGGCCACCGATGCGGTGGTGAACCTGTCGACCGGGGGCTCGCTGACCCTGTCAATTCAGGACCGTATTACGCCCGCCAAAACCTTCAGCCCTGAGATGTGTTCGATGAACATGGGGTCGATGAACTTCTCCTTCCATCCGCTGGCAAAGCGTTACGGCGACGACGATTGGAAGTTTGATTGGGAAAAGGACTATGTCGCCAATTCGGATCAGAACATCTTCCGCAACACCTTCCGCGACATTCAGGAAGCGGCGGAAACCCTGGCGCCGCATGACATCAAGTTTGAACATGAGTGCTACGATGTGGGCCATCTCTATAACCTGAAATTCTGTATGGACATCGGGCTGTTCAAGGCGCCGATCTTCATCCAGTTTATCTTTGGCATCCTGGGCGGCATAGGCCCTGAGATTGACAATCTGGTCTTCATGAAACGCACCGCGGATCGCCTGTTTGGTGATGATTACCGCTGGTCGGTGCTGGGTGCAGGGGGCGCGCAGATGGGTCTGGCGACCAGTGCCAGCCAGATGGGCGGCCACCTGCGGGTCGGACTGGAGGACAGCCTGTTCATTTCCCGCGGCAAACTGGCCGAAAGCAACGCAGCACAGGTGCAAAAGATCCGCCGCATCGTCGAAGATCTGGGCTGCGACGTAGCCACCCCAGATGAAGCGCGCGAGATCCTGGCGCTGAAAGGGGCCGATCGGGTGAATTTCTAGGCACATTAAGGACTGAACTTCTGCTCATTCGGTTGCCTGCTGGATGGGCAGATGACCTGTGATGGCTCTAGAAAAGGTCCTATCGACGCGGAAATACCAGCAAACCTTGAAACCAAAAAAGCCCGCCATTCAGGCGGGCTTTTTATGGCGGAGAGACAGGGATTCGAACCCTGGGTGGGCTTGCACCCACAACGGTTTTCGAGACCGCCCCGTTCGACCACTCCGGCACCTCTCCGTTCACTGAGACCGTGGTCTTGGTGTGGGGCGGTTTAAGGAGAATTGCGGGGGGGGGCAAGAGGGATTTTCGACTTTTGTGAAACTTTTTGTGCAAACCTCCCGGTGGCGAGCTTGCAAGGACGGGGAGCGTTTTTGGAACGGGCTGGACCGGACTCAAATGAACCGGGCAACACGACGTTATATAGAGTGGCTCAAGGCGGCGCTTGAGGCCTATGGGGTGTCTCGGCTAGGTTAGGCGGGATCCTCGTGACGTTGCGCGCTGCAGGAAGGACATGTTTTGCACCAAGTGTTTACTTCAATTTCGCGATCCTGTGCCTCTGCTCTGATGGCCCTGTCAGCGATGGTCTTGCTGGGAATCCCGGCGGCGGCAGGCCCGCGTGCGGCTGAGATAGACGCGCTGTTTGAGGCGCTCAACATGCCCGAAATGTTCACAATCCTGCAGGAAGAGGGCGAAGCCTACGGCGATGATCTGGCCGAGGAGATGCTGCCCGGCGGCACTGGGCCTGGCTGGCAGGCGGTGGTGCGGCGGCTGCATGATCCGGACAGTCTGGAAGAGATTATGCGGGCGGCTTTTGAGGAAAGCTTTGGCAATGCCGAGATCGCGCCGCTGCTGAGCTTTTTCCAGAGCGAAAGCGGACAGCGGATCATTGAGCTGGAACTGGCGGCACGCCGGGCCTTCATGGAAGAAGGCACCGAAGAAGCCGCCCGTGACCAGTTCCGTGGCGTGCAGGAACCCTATGAGGCGCATCTGGCAGCGATTGAGGCGTTCATCGTCGAAAACGAATTGGTGGAAATGAATGTGGTGGGGGCGCTCAACGCCAATATCATGTTCATGCGCGGCCTCATCCAAGGGGGCGCCATTGAAATGAGCGAAGAGGATGTGCTGTCCGATGTCTGGGCGCAGGAGCCGACAACGCGGATGGACACCCATGAATGGGTTTATTCCTTCCTGATGCTGGCCTATGAGCCGCTGAGCACCGAAGAGGTGCAGGCCTATGTGGCGCTGTCGCGCACGCCCGAAGGCCAGGCGTTGAACCGGGCGCTCTTTGCCGGGTTTGACCGGATGTATGGCACGGTGTCGATGTCTTTGGGGCTGGCGCTGGCGCGTCAGATGGAGGGCGAGTCCCTCTGAACCCGGTTTGGGCCTAAGAAAAAAGGGCTGAAACTGAGCTGGGGCGCGAATAAGTGTTGA